>NC_015315.1:1290708-1936063 GCF_000193375.1 Thermoproteus uzoniensis 768-20 | reverse complement strand
AGGGGTTGGATACTCCTCAACGTCCCCCTCTACGCTCCGGGGCGCGGGCTTGGCCGCGCCGGGAGGGGAGGGCGGCGTGTCCCCACAGCCGACGCGGGCTGGCGGCGGCCGGGCGCCTCTGCGCGGCCTCGACTGCGTTGAACGCGCCTGGACGGCGCCTCGACTCATTTGCGAATTTATCGAGGGGCGTTTTCCGCATTGTGGGGATTTGGGGCTTTGGCGCAGGAGGCGCTTAGAGTGGCCGTGGAGTCTGTCCTCGGCAAGCTGAGGGAGGCAAGAAGCTGTCTACTGAGGACGTATTTCTCCTCTACCTGGCCACAATAGGGAGGGAGGTGGACGAGATTGGAAGGGAGATTGCCGAGGTAGGCCAAAGAATAGATCAGACAAACAAGTGGATAGATGAAATAAACAAACGCATCGACGAGACGAACAAGAGAATTGACAATTTATACGCGCTACTTCTGGACATCCAGAGGCTTTTGGTGGAGATAGCTGAGAAGAGCTGGCGCGCGGCGGAGCTGGGGCTGAGGTATCGGTTTTCTCTGCGGGGAGCGGCCCGCCGCCTGTTGAGACGCGCTCGGCATTCGCTGGCATCTGCGGCTCTCCCGATCCTCTATAAGGGGACTGACCAGCCCCTCAAGTCGGGGATCGGCAACTTTCTCTTCTACGTGCGCGGCATCAAGCCGGCGCCTCGCCTAGGCGTCTATTTAAACCGAGAAGGTGGTGTCCATATGCGGCTGTCGGAACAGCTCGATAGGGTGAAGAGGTATCTGGCCCTGCTGAGGGAGAGGCTGGAGGAGGGCGGGGA
Source organism: Thermoproteus uzoniensis 768-20 (assembly GCF_000193375.1). GTDB lineage: Archaea > Thermoproteota > Thermoprotei > Thermoproteales > Thermoproteaceae > Thermoproteus > Thermoproteus uzoniensis_A. Next base: position 1,935,255 of record NC_015315.1, on the reverse strand, counting down.
CTTGTTCGCCCTCGAGCGCCTCGCGGAGCTCGTGGCCCAGTCCCTTCTCGACCTGGCGGCGATGTGGGCGGCGGCTGAGGGGGCGAGAAGCCGGCTACCTATAGGGATCTGGCGGCGTTTTTGGCGAGGAAGATAGGCTATGGGGAGTTCTTGAGGTGCCTCTTTTAGGAACATAATCGTGCACAGATACTACCAGCTGGACGAGGCGAGCGAGCTGGAGGCCTTCCGCGAGATCGCCTCCACGATGCCGCAGATCGTCGAGGCGAAGTTGCCCGGCGAACCCTGTATCGACGACGTGGGGAGGCTGAGGGAGGTGTTCGAGAGGCACGGCGTGGCATACGCCGTCGTCTTCGGCTCCGTCGCCAAGAGGGGGTGCGGCCGCGATCTGGATCTAGCCGTCAAGTTCGCGAGGCCGGTGGGTCTGTGGGATCCCGCGGGCTTCGCGGCCGACGTGGCGGAGGCCTTGGACCTCGACTACGGGCAGGTAGACGTGGTGGACGTAGACGCGGCGCCGCCCGGCCTTCTCCTATCTATCTTGGAGGGAACGCCCGTGTACAACGGGGAGAGGGCTAGGGAGGACTTGGCGCGGAGGTACGTGGAGCTTCTGGACGTGGGCGAGGCCTGGCGCGCCGCGCGGCGGAGGCTCGGGAGGCGGTGAGGCCGCGCGCAGGCGGGAGGACGTACTGCGCCCCCGCCTCTCGACCAACCGCCGCCAATCCTTTACCATCCCCCAGATGACCGCCACATAGGGCTCTCGCCGAGCCCGCCGACCGCGCGCGCCGGATCGGCGGTTGTGTTAATTAACAGCCCGCCGAGCCTTCTGGCGACATCAACGACTCCCATCGCGGCGGGGGCTCACAGACGGCGGGGAGGGCGTGTGAAGCCCGCACGTCCCTGACGCGAAGCAGCTTGTCGATCCCTCGTCTGGCGTTATCTCGATCTAGCGGCCTCTCGGAATCCCTATTCCTTTCAACTACTAGTTGTGGATGTGGGAGTTTTGGAGAAGCCCCTCCAAAGCCTTCTGCTGGATGCAAACGCGCATCTAGTAGAGGCTTTAGCGGAGGATTGGCTTGCTGTTAGGTTTCTGAGAGAGGCCTTGTCAGAAACGCCGCGGGAGCCGCGATCCACAAGTCAGTCAGTGGAGTGTTATGCCGTGGGATCCGCTCCACGCGATACGGACATCGCGGATATCTGCTGTGCCGTTTATTTAAATACCGGTTGGCATATACATGGAAGCCTCTCACTCCGCCGTGCTAGATATTAGCAGGGGATAGACTGGGCAAACAGGAGGATCGACGAGATCAACGCACGCATTGGCGAACTCGCCGACGCGCTCAGGAAGAGGATAGAGGATGTGAACGCCAGGGTTGACACCGTCAACGAGAGGGTGAACGGCGTGTACCAGATAATCGGAGATATCCAGAGCACCGTCGCGGATATACAGAGCATGCTGATGGAGCTACAGAGAGCGGTTGCAGAGATCCAGCGGGAGGTCGTCGAGCTGAGGAGCGAGGTAGAGGAGGTAAGGGAGAGGCCGGCTAGCCGTTGAGGCCGCGGCCCTAGAGCCTTCCAGGACCCGAGAAGCGCCTGTGCGGACTCCATGCGACGACCGCGTCTCCGACAGCCTCTGGGCCTTGCACGTGGGAGCGTAGACGGGACCTACATCATTTTGGCCGAGCGGTCAGACGTTGTTGGAGCTAGTAATCCCACGCCAGCGGAATGCCAGCAACGGTATGTCTCGCCCCCCAGCCTCGACCTCCGCCCGGAGGTCCTCCCAGACGTAGCGGGAGAGGGCGGCTTCGGCGAGCGCGCAGAGCCTATCCTCGACGTTGGAGACTCTCCTCTCTAGATCGGAGGCGCGTTTCTCTAGGTTCTCTATCCGCGCGGCCAGCTCCGCGAATCCGGCCTTGATGTAGTCGGCGAGGGCCTTTAAGGCCTCAGCAACGGCCTTCATCTCCTCGCTACGGGCCTCCGCCAAGGCTCTCTCCACGACCTCCTCCGGTCCTCAAATCAACAGACTCAACAATACGGCGGCAGTTTTAAGAACATCATCCTACCGCGAGGCTATCTATATATTATGACCGCTACGACAATGCGGCACTAGCACACGGCGGCTCGCGACCTCGGACAGATGTTGGAGGGGGCGACTCGGCGCGCGTTAGAGGTTGTGGAGCAATGTGCTGAGGGTATCGCCGCGTCTTCTGTCGAGCCGCACGCAACCGGCTATCCCGACCTTTCTGCAAACCTCCACGTTGTCGTTCCTGTCGTCGACGAAGATTATCTTATCGGCGCCGTACTTCTCGGCGAAGTGCCTCAGCTCGGCCTCCTTGGAGCAGAAGCGAGGTCTGGCCGCTATTTCGGAGAAGGCCTTGTCTAGGCCGGATAGGGACAGCGCCAGGCGTATCGCGCGCTCTGACTGCATGCTGGCTATCGCCACAGCTCCGCCCCACCTCTCCAGGAAATGCGCCACGTCGGGGAACACGCTCGCCCTAGCCGCCGACTCGACCTCATAAGCCTCCACGAACTCGTGTAGGGCGAGGAAGAGCGGGGTGCCGCAGAGCTCCCTAAACGCCTCGTTTATGCTACGCACGTCGAGGCCGAGCCTGTCCCTGACGGCACGCCTCAGAGACGCCCAGTCTACGTCCAGCTTCGCTATCACTCCGTCGAAGTCGAGGACGACCACTCTATCTGATCTTCCAGACGCGGCCATCGCTCTCCCTATAGAGGAGGACCCCCATATCCATCTGCCTAATGAGGTAGTGACCCTCGGGGAAGGCGTCGACGCGCCCCTCCCCGCACCTCGCCGGCCTCCCGAGGCCGAGCTCGAGGTAGACAAAGGCTAGGTTCATGCACTGGTCCCCATACGCTCTGGCGAAGGCCTCTCCCCACAACGGCGCCGTGGTGTGCCACTTGCCGTCCACCTCAGTCACGTAAAACCTCCCATCAGCCCCCTGCTTCAGGTCGACCGAGTAGAAGCCGTGAGGCCTCGGATCCAGGGCCAGGACGGCGCGCCTCCCCACGTCGTCCACCTCGGGCTCGCGGATAGATCTGGCCACCGATGGAGTGCCGGTGATTCCGGAAAGCGATATATGGCGGAACGGGTACTCCAGGCGCTCCCTCGCGTAGGCCATGACAAGCCTCCCCTCGTACCAGAGGGAGTCGTAGGCCACGTCCCTCCCCGGCAGATACCGCTGGAGCAGGAAATCGCCCGGCTTGGCCCTCCCCTGCACGACGTTGAGCCTTACCCAGTACAAAGCCTCCTCGGGGCTGTTGACCTTCAGGCTCAGCCTGCCCCCGGCGCCCTCCTTAGCCCTTATCCAGAGGGGGCTCCCCAAGGCGTCGAAGGCCCTATACACGTCCTCCTCGTCGCGGACCACCACCGTCTCGGGCACCGGCACGCCCGCCGCGCGGAGCCGCTCGGCTATCAAGTCCTTGGAGGGGTATATGGCCTGGAGATCGGGCAGATATAGCCTCACCCCCATCTTGAGGAAGACGTCCCTATTCTCGGAGACTACTTTGGCCTCCACGCTTGGGTGCGGGTGGAGGAACTCTATCGAGTACCTCCCCGCCAGCTCCACGAGGAGCTTGAGGAACTCGGGGTCGTTGTGCCTCGGCGACCTCACCCTCACGTCCACGTCGGCGAACATTATGTGGTACGGGCTGTGGTCGGTCCCCACGATGAAGAGGCCGCCGAGCTCCCTCTCGGCATACCTCAAGGCCGAGACAAAGTTAAAGCCGCCCATTCCGCCGATGCCCGTCACCAAGATCCTAGTAGGCATAGGCGCACTGCCTGTACTTGATTAAATATATATCCCACGGCCCTCCGGCCTCCCTGTCGACGACGCTGAGGTAGAGGTAGGCGTTGCCCCCGTCCATCAGTAGGGATGGCGTGTCGGCGCCCAGAACGGCGCGCCTTCCGACGAACCTATGAGACTCCGCCGAGGCGTCGAGGAGCACGAACTTCCCGGCGCCCTCGACATCGTAGAGCCTATCCATCAAGAAGCCGACGATATACCCCCTATAGGGCTTCTCCGAGTAGTCGTTCGAGGCCGAGAGCAGGAGGTAGTAGTCGCCGACCCTATACGCCGACGCGTTATGCAGGCTGTGCCAAGGCCCCGGCGTCCCTGCGCCCGCCGCCAGCCTCCACGCACCTATAAAGCCTCCGCCAGGCGTGAAGCGGAGGGCCCAGAGGCCGCGCGGGTAGGGCAGTATATTGCTCACCAAGACATCCACGACGTTGCCGCGCACGTAGACGTTGCTACCAAGGTCGACCTCGGCGGCGTTGAAGGACGACGGAGTCGCCAGAATCGCCAAGTCGGAAAAACCGGAATCCGGCTCCCTAGACGACGCGAGCCTGACCCTATTCCCCCTCTTCCTGTCGACGTAGACGAGATAATATCTGTCCCCCCAGAAGAACGGCGCCGCCGTCAAGCCGTCCTCCAACACCGCGCCGATCTCGGAAAAACTTACGTAGTCCCTAGACCTGTACGCAACGACGGAACACGACCGAGAGCCCTCGCACCGCGAGACGTACATATATATCCAGTCCCCGTACTTAACCGCAGATCCCCACGCGGCGTAGGGGGCAATACCCCTAAGAACCGGCGAGATCTCGACCGCCTCACATAGGGGAAACACAGAGGCAGATAGACGCCGTTATATAAGTCCTACGCCTAGCAGGTTGGTCGAAATCGCGGCGAGATGTCGCGCCAGCGTGATAAGAACCGACAACATTATTAAAAACCTGGCCGACTGAGGCCGTGGATCCTCCTGACGCCGCCTATTTGATCCCCTTCGACGTAAAAACATTCGCGCGGCCTATATTCTTCGCCAGGGCTCTTCGAGGAGAGGATCTCCCGTTGTGCCTAATAGATTCGGTGAGGAGAAGCGGTACCACTAGGTCGTTAGCGAACTAACGCCAGGCTAGTTAAGAGGGTTAAGCTTGTAATATTTGGTGGAGCCGCCACGGGGATCCAGAGGTGCTATGTGGGGAAGGGTTGCTGAAATAGCTAAGGGAACAGGCCTTAGGATCAGCGTCATTGAGGGTGGTGATCCACTGGGAGTTAACGCCGACGTAGTCCTTAACCTAAACGCGCCCAGGGCCATTATAAACAGATCCACGGATTCAGCCATGCATTCCTAGACGCTACAGTTAATGAACACTGGGGCATAGCCGTGGCTGAGGCCAGGGCTAGGGCGTGCCCATTAGCGGCGCATAGGTCTGGAGCTACTCGGAGCGATCTGGCCATAAATGACGAGGCTGGGTTAGGGTACAGCAACCTGATTAAGCATTGGAGGCGTTAGCCAAACTACTCACGAACAGTAAGTCATGGAGCCTCTACCGGGTAAAAGCCTAGAGAGCTAGGGGATCAGCTTCGAAAACTTCATAGGCGATTTTACGAAACTAGTCTCTAAAACCCTTTAATAAAATTCCTTAATATATAATTTTAATATAGTTAATTCTAAACTAATTAAGTCATATTTAATATCATAAAATGTCACATTTTAATCGTACCCAAACTTATTTAAAGTGAATTAGATTAATTTGTCTGTGAGGGCATTAGTCTACTGGACTTCAAGTGTGGTTGGAGGTATTCAGAGATTTAACGCATTGCTGACTAGGGCATTACTAGACTTAGGTGCGGATGTAGCAGTATTGGCTCCATTATCGTTTAATAGAGAGAAAATCGGCTATTATCACGGCGTTGATTTAGGAGGTGCGCACGTTATTAAATATGGCATTATCAACTGTGGGGGATCTTACTGTGACATGATTAATAGCCTCCAGGGCAATGTAACATTAGCCAACATGGTTGATATTTTCGACATAATATTCATTGATAGTCCATCTCTTTTTCCAGCCAGTAAAGTATTGATACAGAGACAGAATTATATATACTATATACATGGGGCCATAATGAGTAGCAGGCCTAGACCCATATTAACCTTTAAACCACATAGATTATTAATGCATGCTTTAACAACATTCATAACTGATTATAATATATTTAGGGTTAAGGATAGGGTTTACGCAAATAGCCTATTTACCGCAATGCTCTCAAAGAATGCCCTTGGCTATAAGCCAGACATCTTATATCCGCCAGTTGATATAGGTAGAGTTGTTAAGTACAGAGATTATAAGGAACCTATAGTGAGTATGCTGGCTAGGTTTGGCGCATCCAAAGGCTGGGATTTGACATTAATAGCGTTTAGTGAGGCTGTTAATAAATGCGGTGTTCACAACACTAAGCTTTACTTAATGGGCTCAGTTAACAGTAATGTTCAAGCAACCTATGTAAACTATATACTAGGGTTATCAAGAAAGCTAGGTATTGATGATAAAGTCAAAATATTGATAAATCCAAGTATAGATGATATATATAGAATGCTCAATAAATCAATGGTATTTATACACGTAAGGCCTAATGAACCCTTTGGAATAGTGGTCGCTGAAGCCATGGCCGCTGGTGCAGTACCTATTGTGCATAAGTCAGGTGGACCTTGGTTCGATATAGTGGAGATGGGTAAATATGGCTATGGCTTCATAAATGCTGAAGAGGCCGCTGATGCATTATGTAGAGTATTAACAAGCGATAGGGAATTTGAGAAAATGAGCAACTTAGCTAAGGAAAAGGCCGACGAATTCTCTTACGAAAAGTTCAAGGATAGAATCGATAACATTATTAGTAAGTTCACATAAGTTATAGATCAATTAAATACCAATTAGTATAATAATATATAGTAATAATCATCAATTGTATTTGATTACTTCTTATAGAGCTTCCTCTTAGGTTTGCCGTGTGGTTTAGTCGGCTTAGTTCCAGATTTCCTGAGTGATAGACTGCGTCTCGATCTCCTGGATCCTCTTCATTAAATCATCCCTAAGCCTGGGGGCTATGAAGTTGCCCGTGAATGCGTCAGCCTCGGCGGCTATGGCTAGTTTGGTCACGAGGAACTTAGCTATCTTACTCCTCTGCCACCTGGACGCCTTAACTTATCCCTACTACCCAGTTTATAGACTAAGGTGGCGTACTCCTTATGATTCCTCGTCAAGTCATCCAACTCAGGACAGGAAGTTTATACCGTACTACTCCCTTGGCCTTGAGGCCACTAAGCCTGCCAAATCCCTAAGTAGGCCTCGTTGAATAGGCCATCCCTAACCATGTTAGCCACAGCGGAGGCCGTGGGGTCCACCAGGTCCACTATACCCAGCTTAACGGCCCTAGCCCTCTATTCATTATATAAGGGGTGACTTCGCAAACTATCCTAGAAAGATGGGTGACGAAGAAGTATAGAAGATCGCTAGCGGCAAGGTACTGAAGGAACTCGCCTTGAGGATGGTGTAAAGAATATATGCAAGTGCACATGATACAAAAACATAATATCGGCCATAAGGAAGGTGGCCTAGTACATGAGGCAGAGTTAAAAATGGATACACGTAAAAGGGTGCTAACCCTAGGCCTAGAATTCCTAATAGATGAGCCATTCCCCATTATTATGGTTAAGATCGCTAAGAGGCTTGGCAACCAGGTCTACGCCCAGCTGAGGATAACTAGGATACTTGACGTGACCCAGCCAATGATTAACAAGATGCTCACCCTATATTGAAGACTGTGATGAGTGCGTCTTTATGCGTTGCTGAGAGATATATCAGTACGTGGGAGAGCAGGTGGGAGCCCTTAACGTCGAATAGCTCGCCGTGTTTGTATACCGGCGTGGAGACATAAGTCGTGATTATGGTGGGTCGGTGGGAGGCCTAGTTTTTCGCGAATCTCGTATTCCTTGACGCAGAGGGGCCGGCCTTCGGGGGGATTTCTGGCTACATTACGACAGGTCGATGAGCTTCTTTAGGCCGAGGAGTCTGGGGGCCGGCGTCTCCTGGCTAGCCTACATGGCGGCTATGGCGAGGCCCCTCTCGAGGATACCCGCGACGCTCTACGCCGCCGTGAGGGGGATGCTAGGGCGTTAACAGATACCTCAAGTTCTTAAGCGCCGAGAGCATGTACTTGGTCTTGTACCTCAGAAAGCCGCCGAACTCTCTCCGCAATGCGCTCGCGAACTGGTAGTGGGCCGCGGCTACATATATCTTCGTAGCCTTGGCCGGGGTGGAGCCGTGGTGATGGTGATGGCTCGCTACGATCCAGGGGACCTCCTCTATCCCCGACAGATGGGCGAGTATGCCGAGCGTCGTCTCGTCGCTGATGAAGTTCCGCAACCACGTGTCCACACGCGACAGCGCCCTCCCCACCCTCTCCACTATCTCCCGGTCGGGGAGCTTGGAGAACGCCACTACCTGTTTAGGCCCTATGAAGTAGAGGGACCCTCCTCTGAAGACGGCGCGCCACGAGTCGTCGTAGACCTTGTAGGCGTACACCGGCCTCCCGGCCGCGGACCCAATCTGCCTGCTCCTCGCTAGAAAGCCGCGGGGCGATCTCGACCAGGCCTCCTCGTCCAGCACGGTGTAGATAGGGTACCTCCTCAGCTCTCCGTGGGCCTCCGCCAGGTGGGGCTCCACGACGTTGTCGCTGTCTACGACCAGCCAGTCCCCCGTGTACGTCTCGAAGTCCCTCAACATGTAGAGCCACGTGTCGTTTCTATTCCGCCAATTTCCAACTTTTATCTCGACGCCCGGCGGCGCGATCCTCTCGAGGATCTTCCTCTGCTCCTTCCTATATACGTTGTCGACGTAGATCACAGCCGCCTTAGGCTTCAGCAACTCCACGTTCTTTACGAAGTACGCCTCCACCTCGTGCAACCTGTAGAACGGCAGATATGTCGCCAACAGCATGACGGCCCTCTGACGCGCCATTTTAAGCTTTCTAGGCGGCTAGCGGCGGCCGCAACCCCAGGAGTCGGCGCCTTACCTCCCCGCAAGCTCTAGTATTTTCCTCTCCAGTTCTCTGTAGGCCTCCTCGTATTTCCTCAAGGCGTATTCCCTATTTTGCTTCCCGCACTGATCAACGCGGTCGAGCAACGCCTCAGTCTTCGCAACCAGGTCGTAGACGTCGACGAACGTGAACTCGCAGGGCAACAACGGATCTCCTGTTGTCGATAGGGCGTGGTTCGCCACGGCTAGGCCTGCTAGGGCGTAGTCGTACCTCTTGACGTTGGAGCCCGTGCTGTAGTAGTTGCCGGTGTTGGAATAGTTGATGCCTATATGGCCCTGGGACAGCGTGGCGAGGTATTCGCTCCTCGTAGCCACGTTGGGGACATACTCGGCGCCGGCTATCTTCTTGCCTATGGCTATCGTGTCTGCGCCCAACGCCGCGGCCAACGCCTTGACGAACTCCTGGTCGACATGCGTCGTCTTTACCGTTACGAACGTTAGCTTGCCGCGTCTAGGCTCGGGCTTGAACTCCTCTGGGTATATGTTGGGAAACACGACGTATTCCACGTCAGGTGCTTCTTGTTTATGGAGGTAGTAGTCGCGTCTAGAAACGACCACGGCGAGCGAGACCTTGGAAAGAGCCTTTTTGGCCTCCTTCTGGAGAGAGGTTATTCCGTTGTATGGAAGTTCCTTATAATAATCATGAGATATATATATTAGTTTTTTGTTATTTCTTATATGTTTATATACAGATATTAATGATCTTATATAATCAACAATAACTATATCGTACCTAGATAAATCAGGCAGGGCGACATACTTAAATCTCGCCTCCCTTAAATAGGCCGACCCCGTGATCATCTTTAGACCGGCCAGCAATAAGGAGCGCGGCGTGTCGCGTCTAAACCATATATCTATCTTTACACCTAGGAATTTCGAGATTAGGCCGGCTAGATGCACCGTCCTCGTTACGCCGCCCGAGAAGTCGCTGAAGTTATCCCTCCAAGTAATTAATACAGCTTTATTACCGGACATATCTCGAGAGGGCCTTAGCGTAGTTGTCCAAGGTCAACGAGGCGACCCTCTCGCGCGGATCTAGGCCTAGGGGTTGCGTCAACGCCTTGGCGAGGGCCTCCACGGCCTCCTCGGCGGTCTGGTAGCCGAGCCCGTATCGGCCTTCCTCGGCTAGGTCGGTCCACGCCCCTCCCGACTTGTGCACCACCGGTGTCAATCCCCGGGCCATGGCCTCGGCCACCGCTATGCCCCAGTGCTCGTTTATGGTTGCGTGGAGGAAGGCCCTTGCCCGGTCCATCGCCTCGTTTATTAGGCGGCGCGGCGCGTTGGCGATTAGGTAGACTTGGGCGTCTGCGTCCAGCGTCTCGGCGACCTTCAGCCCGGCCTCTTGCGCCATCCGCCTCACCCGCTCCTTGTACGCCTGGAGAGTCGGCGTGGCGGCCCCGCCGAAGATTATCAGCCGGGCCTCCGGAACTTCCTTGAAAAGGCGGGGGGCTACCTGAGTCACTACCCAGTGGTACCTCTTCTCCTGGCTGAAGCGACCCAGCATGACGACCCAGGGCTTCCTCTCGTCGAAGGGCTTTGGCTTCTCTACTATCTCGACGTTTGGGGGCAACGGGGGGTTCAGGACGGCGGGCCTCTCGCCGTAGACCATCTTCGCCACCTCGGCTGTCCACTTGGAGTTTACCAAGACGACGTCGGCGGCGTGGAAGGGGTTTTCCCGCATATACCTCCTGAGCCCCTTGACGAAGGTTTTCCAGTAGAGGTTTAGGGGGAATTTGCCGTAGCGCTCCATTATGTAGGGATCCTCGCCGTAGGCCAGGCCGGTGCCCTTGAAGCGGGGGTCTACCACCACCTCGAAGGGGAAGTGTATGTACTCCACCAGCTTGTAGTCCTTCTCCTTCAGAAGCGGCTTGTAGGTGACTTCGTCTATGAAGACGATCTCCGGCTTGTACTTCCTTACGGCTTTGGCGGCGGGGCGCCATACCCACAGCCTGGCCCATAGTCCGAAGGCCCTCGCCGATATGGGGAAAGTCACCGCGGGGTACTTGGAGAGGTCTATGCCGTACCACTCGCGGTACTTGGCGGGATCGAACTTGAACGTGCCGGTGAGGACTGGGGTGCGGCCCGTTGCGTCTAGGGACCAGGCTGTGGCGGCGCAGACCAGCTGGCCTCCGCCAGGCGTGCCCCAGTAGTGGTGCGCGACGACAGCGTACACGCTCCTACTTAACCCGGTTTTTAAAACTGAGACATTAGACAGCCAGCGTTGTTGCCGCTTCCCTGGCGGTTTTGGAGAAGGCGGTCGTGTACCCGCCTGCGGCGGACGAGATTTGGGATACTACTAGGCTTGTGGTGAATGGGGAGGGCAGGCGGGGAGTTGGTTAAATGACGAATAGCGCCGCGGCGGCGTGTGCGGAGCGTAGGGGGTAGGCAAGACCAAGTCTCGTGCGGGAGCCTCTTGGCGGCCGCGAGCGCCTAGATGGGGGCCACCGCGCCGATAACCGCGGCTAGAATCCTCGCGGGGCCGCGGAGGCGAGCGCCTGTATTAAATCGCCTAGGCCGGCGTTATCTCAGCGAGTGCCCTCACGGGGGCGCCGCTTCCCTGGGCCAGCTTGAGGGGCAGGCCGTAGAAGCGGCCTCTCTTGCCAACGACGGCGGCGAGGTTTGTGAGATTTTCATATATCAGTACCTCCCTCAGGAGTATCTTGTGTATCTCGAAGGGGGCGTGGTCGGGAGAGGGGCGCCGGTCCTCACGGCGTTTATGCCCAGCTTGGCGAGGTGCTCGGCGAGCTCGGGCGATGTGTCGGGGCGCTCCGGCCGGCGGTCTGTGCTGGCATAGGCGTCGTATCCCGTCCGGAAGAGGACTACGGCGCTGGGGTCGGCGCCTCGGGGGCTTGGCCTCGAAGGCTCTCAGCGTTGTCTGGCCTCTGGGCGGCAGGTCGGAGAATTCGAGTGCGATGAATGCGCCGGTGAGCTTCTCGGTATCTGGTCCACAGTCCTCGCCCCGGCACGAAGCGGGCGGGGAAGTCGACGTGTCTGGCGGAGCGCTCCGGCGCGTACATCGCGCGGGAGTAGTAGCCGTTCTATCTTGGATCATTGGACGAAGGCAGGCTTAGGTAGCCGGGGAAGGCGGGGGTGTCGGGGCCCAGCTCCATCGTCAAGTCTACATAAACGTCTTGCATATCATAAAAATTAACCAAACCAGCGGAAGCGGCGCTTTACAGGAACTTCTTCAGCTTCTCCACCAGCTTCAGTACGGCCTCTCTATGTAGCTCGAATTCCTCCAGCTCCATAAAGTTGTGGTAGTAGTTGGCGTGGAGCCTCTCGGCCAAGCTGAAGCCCACCACAAGCTCTCTGTCCTTCGACTCTCTGTACAGTCTGTTTATGGCGACGGCGTGGTCCCGGTGGCTGTAGTGTTCCCAGCCTCGCTTCTCGGCTATGGCGTTTAGTAGCGCCGTGACGGCGCCCCAGTACTTCTCGCCGGCCTGCGCCAGATCGCCCTTTCTGTAAAGCTCCTCCGCCTCCCTAAGATACTTCTCGTGAAGCGCCAAGTAGGCCTCAACCCGCTGAGGCGGGTCAAGCCTAGCCGCCACCAGCTCGAGCAGGAATTCTTCCAGCTCCCTGCCTCCGGCGGCTTTTTTCAACACCTCGGCGACCGGGGGAGAGATTGTGACGGCCACGTCTCTAACTTACTGTAATTATATCTTTGCGCGGGCGGCGTTGTGGGGCGCCGCGCCTAAGGGTACTGTGGTCGCGTGTAGAGGCAGTGTCGGGCGTCTCGACCGCCGTCCTCACCGCCTCTACCGAGTGGCGCCGGGTCTTATGACCCCCTTCTGCTCTCCGGGCGGAGGACACGAGCCCGGGCTGGCCTTTCGGCGTGCCCGGGAGGGCCGCTGGAGAGTGGAGGGAGGCGTCTGCCCCAGCGCCGGCGGCTAAGCTCACAGCTGTAGCCTCCGTCGCGCCGTAGATGGAGAGGCCCGTGGGGCCGCATGCCGGCGGCGGACGCTGTGTTTACGACGGCCCCCATCGCCCTAGCCGCCTCCTGCGGGCGGCGGATCACCGGCTTTGGGGCAACCTCTAGTTTGTCGATTGACTTGTCGCCGGCGCCTAGAAGTGGGGAGTGGAGCCTCAGCGTCGTTAAAAGACGTCTCAGCCGCCGATTGGACCGCGGACTTGTAACCCCCCTCGCGGCCGCGTCGGCCAACACGCCGTTGCCCCGCCCTTTCTAAGAGTCTCCGATCTCCTCTTCAATTTCCTTCGCGAATACATCAGGGGCTACTCATCGCCGCTTCTAGATGGCCACGGCACGGGCAACTTTGAAACTGAACAGCTACTCCAGGGAAGACGTGCGGAGAGGCGGCGATTCGACTCACGCACCGAGGCTCTGAACTAAGCCAGCCCCTCGGATATAGGCGGCTACATCGTCCTAGCCACGCTTGAGTGAGGCTCCGCCTAGCGACTGCCGCCTGCCGAGCTCCCCGCTATATATCTTCTCGTAGTAACTATATACAACACGAGACTGAGATATTTCCGACAACTGCCGTCGAGGCGGCGTTCCGCCAGGCCTCGGGGCTAGAGGCGCCGGCCCTCAACACTGGGGTAGTCCGCCGACCAGCTTACAGACTACGGGCTGCGCGTAGGGGCGGGAGAAGGCGACGGAGCCTCCCGAGGTCTTAGCCGTCGCGTCCACGGCGGAGCTCAGGCCGAGGCTCCGCGAGCCCGAGAGGACAAGCGCGACCCCCGCCTTGGACAGCGCGGCGAGCTTCCTCAAGTTCAGCTCGGCCGCGTGTCTGGGGCCGTAGGCCGACGCCTCGACCTCGATCCCGTCGTAGAACACCACGTCGGCGCCCGCCTCGTCCACCCGCTGGACCAGGTCGTAGACGTGCCGCCCGTAGGTCTTGGGATCCGCCGCGAGGCGGTCCACGGCCGCCCCCGCCTCGGCCGCCTCCTTCGGCGCGGCGCCTCTGTACGTCCTGAAGAGCACCTTGACCCTTGCCTTGGCCAGCGACGCGGCCCAGCCCGCAGCCAGCAGAGAGGCCTCCGGCCCGACTATTAGGGCCGATCCGGCCCCCGCGAGATACTCGTCTAGCTTGGGGATCCCCGGCGCGAGGGAGGCGGGGCCCCCGTCTGGGCGCAGGCGACAGCTCGTCGAGGAAGACCAGGCCGCGGCCCTCCACGATCTCGAACTCCCTGGAGTAGCCGGCGGGGCCGCCCCTCGACTTCTCCACGTACATGCGCCTTACGGCCAAGCCGCTCGGGGTGAACTCCAGCGACATCCTCACCAAGTTGTCGGCTATGTGGCCCAACGCCCCGACGGGCTCCTCGGAGACTATCAAGGCGTCTATCCCGGCGAACTTGAAGGCGCGGTATATCAAGTTGGTCACGTTGGCCCTCACGTCTATCCCCTGCAACTGGGTTATTGAGTCCACCACGAGGAGGTTCGGCGGGCTGTGCGAGACGAGATGGGACAGCTGGTTGAACGTCGACGTCGGGTCGGTCAACACAGCTTCCCAGACCTCGGCCCCGCTGAGGTCGTACCCAAGCCTGGCCATTGCATCGACGAGGGTCTGCCTGTCCTCGTAAAAAGTGGCCCAGAGGACCCTCTCGCCCTGCGCCAGCCGCCTATGCGCTATATAGGCCGCGAAGACAGTCTTGCCCGTGCCGGGCCCGCCGTAGACAGCAGTGACACCTCGAAAATCCATAGTAGATTTCGGGTACTTATAAAAATAGGAGCTTTAAAAACGCGTTATTTTATTTATCTTACGCTTTTAACTTTACGACGTAACTGTTGCAACAAACGGGAACGAGCCGCCAGATGCCAATATCAACACTCCCTGTAGCGTAGTGCCAGGGGTTGCGGAAACAGAACAGCTTGCCTGAATCGACGCAACGTGGCCCGGAGGTATTACGTAGACACCACCTGTGGCAGTTATTGTACTCGACGTACTAGCAGAGCCCGACGTACCACCAGAGCTCGACATACTGGCAGTTACGTCGATCACTTGAGTGATGCTACAAGTGGTACCAGAGAGCGTCACAGATTGTACGGGAGCGGATGAGGGGCCGGGATTTGTCACATTAACAACCAACGTGGGGGGGTTCGCATTCGACTTAAACACAGCTGAAGTTACCGCCAACTTTGCCTGTGCCTGAGTTGCGCCTAGGAATGTGGTGTACATGTACCAGCCTACGGCAACCGCTATCACTATTATTATCGCCAGCAGTATTGCCAGTTCTATCGATGTTAGGCCTTTCATAAGTGCGCTATCCTCCTCTATTTATAAATATTGCGTTGCGCCGAGGCGGACTAACGGAGGCGGGCTCGGCGCCGCCATCCTTTTTAAGGGCGGGGCTTCCCCTCCCGTGATCGTGGCGGTGGCGTCTAGGAACCCCAACAAGCTGAGGGCCGTCGTAGCGGCGTATCGGATGTTCGGCATAAGGGCCACCGCCGTGCCAGTGGACAGGCCTCCCGGCCTTCCGCAACAGCCCGTGGGCTTGGGCGAGGTGGTGCGGGGGGCTGTCGAGAGGGCTCGGCGCGCCTTGTCGGCCGTGCGCGGGGCCGCACACGGCGTGGGGATAGAGGCGGGGGCCGTCGAGGCGGGCGGCCTATACCTCGACGTGACGGTGGCCGCCATCGCCGACGCCTCGGGCCTCGTGACGCTTGGCGTGGGGCCGGGCTTCCAGGTGCCGTCCGTCTTCCTGGGGGGCGTCCTCTCGGGCGTGGAGCTGGGGGCGCTCGCCGAGTCCTTTTTCGGGAGGCCGGCCGTGGGCTATAGGGAGGGGCTCGTGGGCCTCCTGTCGGGGGGCAGGGTGACCCGGCTTGACCTAAACGCCGCGGCGGTCGCCATGGCGCTCCTGCCGAGACTGCCCCGCAACTCCCGCCTCTACGGCCAGACCACGACCCCCAACGCCTTGCAGAAGGCGTAGACGACCCTCTCGACGCCCAGGGCCTCGACCTCCGGCGCCCTCTCGGCCTCGACCCCGACCGACTCCGCCCTCCGCTTCGCTATCCAGCAAGGCGTCCTGAGATATTCCGGCAACGATCCGCAGTCGGCCGTCTCGACGACGTGTTTGACCCCGGCCAGAAGGCGCCTTGCCGACGGCGGGAGGGACTCCGGGGGCGTCAGCAACGCCAGATCCAAGACGTGCTCTAGGTACGCCCCTGTCCTGAGCGCGGACTCCGCCGCGCGCTCCAGGTAGGAGGGGTCCCCCGTCTCAACGCAGCGCAGTATCGGCTCGTACACCGACAAGCTCCTTGAACAGCATCAATTTATCCTTGACGCCGAGCTCCTCGGCCAGCCGCCGCGCTCTGTCCAGTCCACCCTGTCGGCCACCAGCGCGAAGCGGGCGACGTCGACGTCTCTAGGCCCGTCGGGCCTCGCCGCCTGCAACACGGCGTAAGCGACAGCGTCCGGTAGCCCACGCCGTCACGCTCAACCAAGCGCACCTCCCTCAGGAGAGGGCCTTCCGATATCTTGCCGAGGTGCGTCCTCGACATGACCTCTATCGCGGCCGTGCCCGCCTCTAGAGGGACGAAGAAGTGGAACACTACGTCGGCGCCTTTCCTAACGCCACGAACCTCTCCTCCGCGAGCCCCAGCGCCTCGGCAAGTCGGCGTGATAGCTCGAGAGGATTGAACTCCTCGACGGGTCTATGTCCTTGGACGGCAGGGCCAGCCCTAAGTTGACGTAGAATATCTGGGAGACCACCGCATTGTAGCGTCCGGCCACCTCGGGATACTCCTCAACACGTCGATCCAGATAGGCCTCACGTCAACCGCTTGTCATATATAAAGGCTCCTAGAGCGCGATTATGTTCGTGTAGGGGTGGGCCACGTCTCTGAACTTGACGAAGTGCTTCTTCTCCGAATAGTGTATGGGCACGGCTATCTTCGGCCTTATCGCCATGACGGCGTCGGCCGCCTCCTCGGGGGTCATGACGGAACCTCCGCCGATAGGGACGAAGAGCACGTCGACGTCCTTGACCTCGGCCGCCTCCCTTATCAGATCGGTGTCGCCCATGTGGTACAGCCTGACTCCTCCGGCCTCGACGACGTAGCCCACGCCGTAGCCCTTGGGGTGTACCGGCGCGCCGTTTAGGGTCTTGGTCACGTTGTAGGCGTGTACGGCGGCTATCTCGAACGGCCCCAGCCTGACCGCGCCGCCAGGCGCCACCTTGTTGCCGCCGAAGGGGGAGTAGAACTCCTTGGCGGCTCCGGGGAAGTGGGCGGGGTGGTCGTGCGTGTAGAGCAGGTAGTCGCAGCCGCCGACTTCAAGCGCGTCGATGCAGAGAGTCCTGCCGCCGCTCCTCACGGCAACCCCGGCGAGGCCTCCGGCCCTCCACAGCTCGACTCCTCTGAACCAAAGCCTCAACATATCCTCGGCACTAGGTCGCCTCTGGGGGGCTCCAGAATCCTCAAGCCGCCCACCACAGTCCTCAGGAGGACGTAGCCCTTGTACCTCTCGCTGGACCTAACCTCCCCCACCGCCGCCGCGTCTTTGAAGCCGAGCCCCCTCACGAACTCAAGCACCTCGTCGGCTACGGCGGGGTCCACTGCCAGGACGGCGGCCCCCTCGCTGGCGAGGGCCAGGGGGTCTATCCCCATCATGTTCGCGTACGCCGCGACTTGCGGCCTGATCGGCACGGCGGCCTCGTCGACCACTATCACGGTGCCGGACGCCTTGGCCCAGTCGTTTAGGACCATGGCGAGGCCTCCCCTCGTGGGATCACGCGCCGCGTGGATATACTCTCCGTACTTCTCCACCAGGGGGAGCATAAGCCTCGTCAAAGGCCTCACGTCGCTCGCGAGGCCGCCGCCCTGCCCCTCCTCGACTATGCCCATCTGTCTGGCCAGTATGACGGCGCCGTGGTCGCCGAGGTAGCCCGACACAATTATCTTGTCTCCGGGCCTCGGCTTGTCGAGGATGAGCCTCTCGGCCACGCCCACGCCGACCGTCGCTATCACTATCTTGTCCAGCTGGCCCCTGGGCATGACCTTGAAGTCCCCGCCTATAAGCGCGACCCCCTCATCCCGCAGAACCCGCGTCATGGAGTCCACTATCCTCCTCAGATCGTCCATGGGGAACCCCTCCTCGACGACTATGGCGTCCAGGAGGGCGATGGGCTTGCCCCCCATCATCAAGACGTCGTTGATGGAGCCCGAGGCCGCCAAGACGCCTATATCGCCTCCGGGGAAGAAGGGAGGGTTCACTGTGTAGGAGTCTACGGTGATCACTAAGTACCGCCCGCCGCCTATGGGGATGGCCGCGGCGTCGTCGGGAAAGTCGACGCCGACGCCGCCCTCCACCCGCTTCAACCGCTCCTCCAGCCTGGAGAATAGGAGCTCCTCGAGGATCTGCGACGTCTCCACGCCACCAGCGCCGTGGGCCAGCCTGACGACTTGCTCCATGTGTTGCTGGATCCGGGCATTTTTATACCACGTTTCCCCGATCGCGAAAAGACGCCTCCGCGCCCCGGCCGCGTAGCAGTTTTTAAACCGGAACTACATATCCACGTGGGCCTTAAGGAGGAGTTTCTTCGTCTTTTGCGTGAGGATGAGGAGTTTCGCCTAGCTGTGGCCGGCCTTTTAGGCCTTGACGAGATTTTGAAAGAGCTTAGACGCCTCCGGGAAGACTTCACTACTTTTGTAAAGGCAGAAGAAGAACGGTGGAGAGAGAACGAGAAGAGGTGGGAAGAGAATTGGAGGCGCTGGGAGGAGAACAACAAGAGATGGGAGGAGAATTGGAAGAGGTGGGAGGAAAACGAGCGTAGGTGGGAGGAGAACAACAGAAGGTGGGAAGAGAATTGGAAGAGGTGGGAGGAAAACGAGAGACGTTGGCGCGAGTGGTTCGAGACGTGGAAGAAGTTCTTGGACGACTACCTCGCCTTCAAGGAGGACACGACGAGGCGGCTGTCTAGGCTGGAGGAGGGCTTGGGGGCCGTCACGGAGGCTTTGTTCTCGCGCTACGTCTGGGAGGATCTCTCGGCGGATATAAGGGCGGCTGGTGAGCTGGTTGTTAGGCGTGTTAGGAATGCTGATTTTGACGGCGTCGACGTTGATCTCCTTGTGGAGACGGACAAGAGGATTTTCGTCGTAGAGGTAAAGGTGAGGCCGAGAATTGAAGACGTGGGGGCCCTCCTAGCGAAGGCCGAGGTCGTCGCCGGCAAGACCAACAAGCCAGTTGTGCCTGTCCTGACAGGCGCGCTGGTGGGCAGAGAGGTGGAGGCCTACGCGAGGGGGAAGGGGGTTCTCGTGTACGTGTACTAGCGCCGTCACGCCTCCCTCAGCTTCTCGGCTATCTTCTCCAGCCACCCGCCGATCTTCTCGTCGACGGCGCCACTCCGCATATAGGCCTTTAGGGCCCTCCGCAACGCGCCCTTGTCGACGGCGGGGATCTCCTCCACGGCCACGACCTTTGCGGGATCCGCTATGGGCCCCGCGTATTCCCTCACGGCGCGCCTCACGTCCTCCGGCCGGGCGCTCCCCTTGATTACCAAGACAGGCGCCTCGAACTTCTGCGGGTCCCTCACGGCGAAAGCCACGGCGTCCTCCACGCCGGGGACCGACAGCGCCGCCTTCTCCAACACTGCCGGCGATATGCGGTACCCGTTGACCTTCATCACGGCGTCCGACCTCCCTAGAGGGAATATGTTCATGTCGTCCGCCATCACGGCGTAGTCCCCCACGTAGTAGACGCCGCCTACCCACCTCTCGGCGTACCACTCGCTGTACTCGACAGGCATGGCGGGCCACGGGGCCTTGACCGCCAGCTGGCCCGGCCTCCCTCTGACGGGCCTCCCCGCCTCGTCCACAACGTCTATGTGGAAGCCCGGCATGGGCGGGCCCACCGACCCCGGCGCTATGGGGACGAAGACGTAGTTGGGGAGGCTGCCCGTGACGAACGTGCCCAGCTCCGTCTGTATGAACATGTGGATGACGGGCGCCCTGCCGCTCAGCTTCTCGGGGAGCGAGTCTATCGAGGGCGCTGTGCCCGTCCCGACGTATTGGTAGGCCCATTTCCAGTACTTGACCTCCATGGGCTCGGCCGTGGTGAGGATCAGCTTTAGGGTGTCCAGGTTGTGGGCCTCGAGCAGTTTCGGGTCCTGCCGCGAGAAGAGCCTCAGAGCGCCGGCGGTGGTCAAGAAGACCGTGACGGCGTATTCCTCCAGCACGCTCCACCATATATCCCATTGCGGGTAGTCGGGGCCGCCCTCGTAGACCACCACGGTGGACCCCACCATGAGCGGCCCGAAGACCACGTAGGTGATCCCCGTTATCCAGCCGGGGAGGACCGTGCAGAAGTAGGTGTCGCGGGGCCTCAGCCCGATCCACCGCGTCGTCGCGTACGTCTGCGCCAGGTAGCCCCCCGCGCCGTGGACCACGCGGCCCAGCCCGCCTTCGTAGCCCACGTGGAGGCCGAAGAGGGGGTGGGAGGACTCCACGACGGCCTCGTCGGCGTCTGTGGACGGGGCATCGTCGAGGAGGATGTCCCTCCCGCCCGCGAGCTCCACGTCGACCTCCATCCTCCTGACGACCAAGACCTTCGGGATATGCCTAGTGAGCCTCAAGGCCTTGTCCACCGCCTCCTTCACCTTGACGGGCCTCCCCCTCCTGGGAAACGCGTCGACCGTCACAAGCACCTTGGGCCTTCTGTCCTCTATACGCGCGGCGAGGTCGCCGTGGCCGAAGCCGGTGAACACGGGCTCGAAGGGGGCCCCTATCCTCACCGAGGCCAACATCAACGCCAGCACCTCGGGCGTCGGCGGGGCGTAGAACATGACCCAGTCGCCCCTCCCCACGCCGAGCGCCTTGAGGACCCCCGAGTACTTCACGGCCAGGCGGTCTAGGTCGGAGTACGTATAGGCCTTCACGAGGCCTTCCTCCCCCCTCCAGATCAGGGCTATCTTCTCCCAGACCCACGTCCCGGCGTGTCTGCCTATCACGTTCTTGTAGGGGCTCAACAGCCCGCCGACGAACCAGCGCACGGACGGCGGCTCGCCCTCTAATATCTTCGACCAAGGCCTCTCCCAGACGAGGCCCACCGCCTCCCTCGCCCAGAACTCCGGCCTCAAGCTGTCCCTATATATCCTCTCGTACTGGGAGGGGCCCACCGCCTTGTACTTGAAGAGGGGCGGCACCACGCGCTCGTCGCTGTAGAGCTCCTTCAACAGCTCCTCCATGCTGGCTCCGGAAGGCCCTATTAAAGCCGCTCCGCCACTTTCCTGACGGCGTCCGCGACGGGCCCTCTATATTCGTGGATCCTCCCCACGTAGTCCTCCAAGGAGGGATCTACGGGCACCTCGTAGACCGGCGCCCCCACAGCCTCGCCGAGCCTCCTCGCCTCGTCTCCCCGCCCGAACGGGTACACCCTGGAGCCTCCGCAGTCGAGGTAGGCCATATTGAGGACGAGGGCCGCCGGCCTCTTCCCCGCCTCCGCCAGATAGTCCACGAGCTGCCTCACGACCTTGTAAGACGCCTTGGACGGCGTAGTGACGACCACCGGCAGATAGTCGGCGGCTCTGCCCAAGGCCAGCAACTCCTCGCCCATGCCGGGCGGCATGTCGACCACGACGATATCCGAGTCTATCTTGGCGAAGGCCAGAAGCGCCTCGACGGCCCCCGCCTGCCCGTAGCCCGGCAAGACGACGTACCTATCGCCGACGATCCCCCCGAGGGAGAACAGCTTGACGCCTCCCGCCTCCAACGGCTCTATCCCCTCTTTGCCCACCTCGTGTAGCCTGCCGGCAACGCCGAAGAGCTTCGGCGCCGACATGCCCTCTAGGTCGAGGTCCACGAGGACAGAGCCAGGCCTGGCGAGGGCTAGGAGGGCCGCCACGACGCTCTTGCCCACGCCGCCCTTGCCGCTCATCACCGCAATGACCTTCCTCCGCCTCAGCTTCTCCCTAGCGAGCTCCAGGAGAGGCCTCATGCCGTCTCCACCTCCTCTACCTTTATCGAGAGCTCGGCCTCTATGTCGTGGGAGCCGCACCTGGGGCATCTCACGAACGTGGGGAGGAGCTCGGGGATTAGGTGCAGAGGGTACTCCTCGCCGTACTGCCCCACGAGGCGTCTTATTTGCGGATCCACCTCCTCCTGCCCGAACTCGTAGCCGCAGGCCCTACAACGGTACCGCGGAGATCTAACCTTGACCTCCAGCCTGGCGCCCTCCAGCCTCGACTCCCTCTTGAGCGAGTCGAAGGCCTCGGTCAGTATAGACACGTCGAGCTGGGCCGGCGAAGGCACCGAGAGGACCACCCGCCTTATCTGCACGCCCCTCTCCAGAGCCCAGCGGTCGAGCGTCTGGACCAAGGACAGCGCGAGAGACCACTCGTGCATATGCGGGATCCGGGCCTCGGTTAAAAAGGGTTTTTCCACGCCCGCGGAAAAACAGCCTCAGCCCCGCTACTCTAGGCGCGGCACGTTGACAACTCTCAGGAACTTAAGCCCTCTGCCGATCCTAGATATCCTGGTCACGAGCTCCCTTATCCTATCGCTGTCCCCCAACGCGTGCACGACCTCCAGGCAGTTCCTCTCGTCGAGGTGTATGTGCGTCGACGCCCTTATCACGTCCCTGAACTCGTGCTGCACCTCAGTCACGCTCTTGGCGACCTCCCCGACCTCGTGGTCGTATATGTAGACTATTATGGAGGCCATAGGCCTCTGGATCATCTCGGAAATCTTCTCCGCCACTATGGAGGCGATGAAACGCGACCTGTTTGTCTCGCCGACCATCGACATGGCGTTTTCTATCTCCCTATACAGCTTGTCGTCGAGGGCTAAACTAATCCTTTTCATGTATCTGAGAAAGCACATTAAATAAAAGCAGTATCTCCCGGCGATGTTTAGAATGGACGACGGCATAACTCCGAGGGATCTGAAGATAGAGACCTTAAAGGAAGGCCTCAAAGGTATTAGGAAGAGGTATCTCGAGTGCGCCTCCTCCAAGAAGAAGGAGATATGCTACGCCGTAGCCGCCAACGAGCTCGTGTCCATGTTCGGCTCTTTAATGCCCCGCGTGTTGCACGACCCCGAAGTGAGGTACTACATACTATACGGCGTAGACCAGCTTCTCGTCTACGACGCAGACACGGATAGAATAAGGCTCACAAGTATAGAAGAGGCCGTCAATATTATCCTCAATAGTACATAAAAACCTATTTTTATAAATATTAACATTATTAATTTGTTATTATAATATATTTTTCCCTAAATATTCCTTATTTTAAAATATTTATATGACTATGGAAATTAAAAATAAAAATATATTATTTCTTCTTTATATCAATAAAATAATTGTTAAAATAATGATAAAAATAAAGAGAGTAAGGCTTAAATATATTGTTTTTTTCTTTTATATTTGTGCTCTTCAGGAAAGTCCTTATCGCCTCTGTAGGCTATTTTTTGAGACAAGACTGCTCTATAGGCTACGAGGCAGGTCGTATATTGAGGGAGAAGGGGTACGAGGTCTTGGAGCTCTCTGGCGACGTCTTCGCCATGGTGGACGAGCTGAGGAGCCGGCCCCACGAAGTTCTGATACTCCTCGGCACAGTGCAGAGGGGCCGCCCGCCGGGCACCATAGAGGTCTACGAGTTCGTCCCGCAGAAGTTCAAGGACTATCTGGAGGCCGCCGACGCCTTACGGCCGTCGTTGGAGGGCCGCATATCGCTCCAAGACCTCTTGACCGGGCTGAGCGTCTTGGGCCCCGTGGCGAGGAAGGTGTACGTGGTGGAGTGCGAGCCGCCTGTCCCCGAGCCGGGCATAGGGCTGTCTCCGGAGGGGGAGAAATGCGCAGAGCGTATGGCCGAGAAGGTGATCGAGCTGTTGGGCCATGTGTAGGCGGCTGGAGGACAGAGAGGTGGAGATTCTGAGAGCGGCGCTCGCCTCCAATAGATTCTACCACGTCTACAAGTCCACGTCCATACCCCTGGCGACTGTCTGGAGGATACTCCGCCGCCTCGCCGAGCGCGGCTACTTGGAGTACCACAACGGCCGCGTGAGGATAACCGAGTCCGGCTTAATTTTGCTGGCCCTACACGACGACGTCGCCCTCCGCATATTGGCCAGAAAATACGGCGTATCGGCAGATGTGATGAGGGAATACCTCGAGCTCGTCTGTAGGAGATTGGGCGAGGCGGATCTCCCCGTCAGATCGCTGGCGGATACCGTCGGCTTAATAGGCGTCGGCGCCTTGAGGGAGCTACGGGGCACCCCCGTCGAGGGGCTGGCCGTCGATCTGCTCTTCCAGTTCTGTAGGGATTGCGTCGTGGAGGTCGACGGCTCCGCCTTAATTCTAGGCGGCGGAGGCATAGTCGCGGCGCGTTGCAAGCTGTGCGGCGATGGATGCAAAAAGCTCTACCCAGAATGTCCCCACGCCAAGGTGTTTTTCAGATCCTTGAAAACGCGATTTTTAAGAGCTACCAAGAGTAGCCACAATGCGGATAAGAAGACGTGATTTCCTAAAGGCCTCAGCGCTGGCCTCCGCCCTCGCCGCGCTGAACTGGAGCGCCTTGACTAAGGCCGCCGGCGAGGCCATAAAGAACGGCGATATAGGAGTTGTGTGGCTGGAGGCCCAGGACTGCGCCGGCAACACCACGTCGGTGATACAGGCCACGGACCCCTCCCTCGTCGACGTCTTGCTGGGCACCACGCCGTTGGTGGGCCCCGGCACTGTGAGGCTCCTCTTCCACGAGACGGTTATGCCCCAATGGGGGGCATACCACGTTACGTCGGCCGCCGACGTCAACAACGACAAGTTCCTCGCCTCTATAGTATCACAGCAGCCGCCTCCCGGCAACGCAGACGCCATACTCACCGATCTGGCAAACGGCAAGTACGGCCCCTACGTGCTGGTCCTAGAGGGCAGCTTCCCGCAAGAGTTCGGCATCTCGGGCTCCAACATAACGACTGAGGGCGGGTACTACTGCAAGATAGGCCAGCACACGTGTACAGAGTGGCTGAAGAAGCTCCTGCCCAACGCCCTTGCGGTAGTCGCCGTGGGGAACTGCGCGACGTACGGAGGCATACCGGCCAACAAGGTGCTGGAGCCTCCGCCCGGCTTCCAGTACGCCACTTGGTCCCAATCGCCGACAGGTGCCATAGGCTTCTTCGACGACCCGATACGCGGCATCAAGGGCGTGATACACCAGGACTACTTCCAGCCCGAGGTGGAGCCGTTTAGGAAGTATATCGACGAGGGCGGCGTGCCCGACCTCAAGACCGTGAAGCCCGCGGTGGCGGTCCCCGGCTGTCCGGCCAACGGCAACGGCATAATGAGGACGCTGGCCCTCCTCGTGTTAGTGGCCGCCGGGTATCTGGACGTGAGCGTGCTCCGCCGCGAGACTTTCTTGGACGAATACGCTAGGCCCAACTTCATATTCCAGCTAACCACGCACGAGCAGTGCCCGAGAGCCGCTTGGTACGCCGCGGGCGATTTCAGGCCGTACCCCGGCGCGGGCGACGGGAAGTGCCTCTACGCTGTGGGCTGTAAGGGCCCGGTGTCGCACTGCCCGTGGAACAAGGTAGGGTGGGTGGGAGGAGTCGGCGGCCCCACGAGGACCGGCGGCGTGTGTATCGGGTGCACCCAGCCGGGCTTCAGCGACGCCTTCGAGCCGTTCTACGCGAAGTTGCCCTACGCCCCGATCGGCGTGGATACCTTGACCAAGGTCGCCATAGCCTCCGCCGCCGCGATAGCCGGCGCGGGCGTCATAGGTGGCGTCTGGGCCGCCGCTAGGGCTAGGGCCGAGAAGAAGGCCGGCGAGAAGGCTGAGGAGAAGAAATGAGGTGGACCGGCAGAGTGATAGGGAGCCTTATAGGGACGGCGATAACCGTAGGCCTCACCTGGGTCATTGAATATTTCCTGGTCCTCCCCTCGCTTCTGGAGACCTGGCCCCAGTTCTGGTCCTACGTGGCCACATACGGCATTAGGATCTCCGACCTCCAGTTCGAGTTCTTGTTCTGGAGCCTCGCCTTCGACATACTCATAACGGCCATAGTGATCTACGGCTCCTATTGGGTCCTCGGCCACTTCGCCGCCTACGCCGCCAACTACGACCGCTATAGGCAACTCATGAACACGCCCAAGGTGCAGAGGTGGTCCGTGATGCAGAGAGTGCAACATATAGCCATGTTCGTCACGCTCGTGTTGACGGCCTTCACAGGCTTCGTGACTATGTTCGTCAACAACCCCCAGTGGCAACAGTGGTACATACCCGGCGTCTACAACGCAGCGGGCTCCCCGCCCTACTTCCTCTGGCCGGCCCAGACGGGGCCGGTCCAGTGGATGATCATAATCCACGTGTGGAGCGGCATAGCCATGGGCGTCTTGGTCATAGCCCACTTCGCCTACTACGGGACCCGGGTCCTAATTGACATAGTCAAGAGGAGGCCCGTCATGGAGAGGTGGCCGCTTCTGAGGCTCTGGACGTGGGGCTTCGTCAAGCACTTGATCCACAGGTCCATATGGCTCGTCAAGCCCAGCTGGAAGGTGCCTCCGTGGGTCCACAAATACGACGCCGAGCAGCTGTTCGAGTACTGGGGCGTCTACTGGGGTATCGTCATATTGGGCATACCCGGCGCCTTGATGGCCATATACGGGCCGTCGGCCTTCGACGGCTTGGCCTACCTGTTCCACACGAAAGAGGCCGTGTTGGCCGTCTCGTTCCTGTTGCTGGTGCATCTGACCTACACCCACTTCATGCCGCACATATTCCCGTACAACAGAATGTTCCACGAGGGGAAGATGCCGTCCGGCATAGCCAAAGAGGAGCACCCGCTCTGGAATATACAAACGTCTTAAACCCCAGCGATTTTTTCACGGGTCTGAAAACGGGGTTTTTTAACCGCCGAGAGAGGTGATCATATGTCGACGATAAAGCTCTGGATAGATCCCATAACCCGTATAGAGGGGCACCTCGCGCTTTACGCAGAAATAGACAGCGCCTCCAGGGCCGTCTCAAAGGCCCACACGACGGTCATGATGTTCCGCGGCTTTGAGGTCTTTCTGAGGGGGAGGCCGCCGGAGGACGCCATACATATAACCTCCCGCACCTGCGGCGTCTGCGGGGCCGCCCACGCCAACGCCTCGACGAGGGCTTGCGACGCGGCGGCCGGCATGACGCCCCTCCCCATGGGCAACGTCCTCAGGAACATGGCGTACGCCATGACGGACTACACCTACGACCACTCCATAATCCTCAACATGCTGGAGGGCCCCGACTACAGCGAGGCCATAGTGAGCAAGCTGACGCCCTCTGTGTGGGAGACCGCGAAGTCCACGCCAGCCAACTACTCCAGCATACACGGCTACCGCACCATAGCGGACATAATGAGGGATCTGAACCCCATACAGGGAAGGATATGGCAATTGACCGTGAAGCACCAGCGCATAGCTAGGGAGGCCGGCGTCTTGATATACGGCAGACACTCGCACCCCTCCACTCTGATACCGGGAGGCATATCGACAGACATAACTCTGCTCGGCTCCCTCCTCCAGGAGTACTACACCCGCTTGTCGCTCCTCACGGCCTGGGTCAAATTTGTCTGGGCCATATGGCAGGACCTCTACGAGTTCTTCAGAGACCACGTCTCGACGCCCGACGGGCAGAGCTACGCCTTGACGCAAGGCAAGACGCACGACCCGCCTGTGTTGCTGGCCAGCGGCTGGTCCGACGACCCGGAGGTATATAGTGGTATATACGACGAGGCGGGCGGCGACTGGGTCAAGCTGTACTCCTTGCTTGACAAGGCGTATAACGCCAGGTGGGAGAAGCCGGGCTTCGCCATAGGCCACGAGATTTACAGCCCCAACCCCACAGAGATACAGCTGGGCTATCTGGAGTTCGCCGACTCCTCCTTCTACGAGGACTGGGTGAAGGCCAACGTGGCCCCGCCCTACGGCTGGCTCAAGGAGGACCCGTTGGGGAGGCCGCTGGCCTACGGCAACGATCCCTTATTCAAATACCATATGTGGAACAGGACCACGATCCCGAGGCCCGGCGCCATAAACTTCGCCGAGAAGTACACGTGGGCCGCCGAGCCCAGACTGTTGCTCAAGGACGGCAGGATCGCGCCGATAGAGACAGGGCCCATAGCCCAGCTGTGGCTCGACACGCTCCACGCCGCCACGGTCCAAGTCGACAACCACAAGGCCTGGGAGTCCAACGGGAGCCAGCTAAAGGTGTACCTCCCCGGCGGCACCGTGAACCCCGACCTACCAGAGGGGACGTACGGCGAGTTGACGATTACGTGGAATCTGCCTAAGTACTCCACCACCATGGAGAGGCTGTTGGCGAGAGCTGTCCACCTAGCCCTCGTCGTGTCCCTCGCCTGGGCCAACCTGCTCTACGGCTTGAAACTCGTCAGCGCCGGCAAGACCCAGACGTCCAGGCCGTGGTCCTTCGGCAAGTGGCCGAGCTTCAGCTACAGCTTCGGCTGGTGGCAAGTGCCGAGGGGTAACTGCATGCACTGGCTAGTCCAGCAGAACGGGAAGATCGCCAACTACCAGTACGAGGCCCCCACCACGCCTAACGTCAGCCCGCAGAACTCCCGGTGCACCGATCCGTGGAAGAATCAGTGCAGAGGCCCGTTCGAGATGTCCGTGATAAACAGCAAGGTCACCGAGGAGGTGCCGCCCGACCAGTGGACCGGGCTGGACTTCGTCCGGGCAATCCGCAGCTTCGACCCCTGCCTTGCCTGCGCCGTCCACTTCGAGGCCAAGGGCGAGGGCGGCCGCGTCTACAACGTCATAGAGAAGGTTATATGGAACGCTTGCTCGTTGTAGGGCTGGGCAACCCCATATACGGCGACGACGGCTTCGGATCTTGTCTCGCCCAATTTTTATCCTCCACAAACCCCTTCGTCCTCGACGGGAACGCCCACGGCATAGGGGTTCTGGGCAATCTGGCCGACTACGACGTCTTGATCTTCGTCGACGTAGACGCGCGTCTGCCTCCGGGGGCCGTCGCCGTCGAGAGAATAGAGGGATCTCTTACGGTGGCCGAGACGAGGCTGGTCGACGCGCATAGGACTCCGCCGTCCCTGCTAGTGGGATACCTCAGAGCCATGGGGAGGAATCCCAAGGCCTATCTAATCGCCGTGGGGCCCAAGAGAGTGGAGCCGCTCTCGCCGCCGTCCGAGGAGGTGCTCAACGCCTCGCACATAGTGTTGTCGGAGCTGAGGGCCAAGCTCGCAGAGTTCGGATACGAGCTGAAAATCGACGGTGATGTTAAAAAAGGCGTGGAGGAGTGTTTTAGACGTGTCCTCCGCGCGTGATCTAGCCGAGCTGATAAGGGCGTACCGCGAGCTTAAGAGATCTATAGAGCCGGTGTTGAGGCCCATAGAGGAGTTGAGAGCCGTATTGGTGGAGCCCGTCGCGGGGCCCGTGAGGGGCGAGCTCAAGAAGACGCTGGGCGCCGTCCTCTACAACTGGGTGACCGATCTGGGGAGCGCCAAGGAGCTCAAGGGCGGGGATCTAGAGGAGCTCTATAAAAAGATCAAGGGACATTTCAAATGATATACGGCCTTTCCTACACCTATTGGTTCATATACGGGACTAGCTTCGACCTCCCCGCAGTTTTGGGGAAGCTGGTGGGCCTAGGCTACGAGGTGGGGCACGCGACGTATAGGGAGGGGGTGTTGCACCTAGATCCCCTTCCCGGCGGCTACGCCGCCAGGCGAGTCTACGAGGAGGGCATAGTCTACCTGCTCGCCGATGTCCAGAGGGGGGCTCTGGGCGTCTACGGCGACAGCCTCAACATATTGAACAGAGGCGTCGCTGACGTCTCTAGGGCGTTGATGGAGCTCTCGATGCCGGAGCCTCCGAGGGCCGAGCTCCACGCCTCCTTCGGCTTTCCCGGCAAAGACTGCAGAAGCGAGAAGGTGACAATTGCCGGGGAGGAGTTCGTCAAGACGGGGATAGTCCTCATAAGCGGCGAGCCTCAAGGCGGGGAGGGCATCTACATCTCCATAACTCCTCTAGGGGGAGGGCGGTACATGACCTATCTAATAGTAGGCGGAAGATGGCAATATGTCGTCTCCCACATGAAGAGAATCGGCGATCTGGTGAACTCCCTCCTGGCTTATTTCAACTGCTCCTCCAGCGGCTGAACGGAATTCTCCTTCTCTTTTTCAAGACGCCTTAATATATTATATTCCGCATATACAAGACATTCCCCCTAGAGGGGCTAAGACCAGCTATACGCATAGCGGCTACTCTGCCCTCAGCTACGGCGAGAGTCGCGAAATATGCCAGCGTCGATCTGCCGGTGAAGAAATCCCCCTCCTGCGCGATATCCCCCGCCGCGTCCGGTTAATCCCCGAAGGGTCGGCGGCCAGATGTCCTCGTCCGTCCACCGCTAGCCCCGCCTCTTTCGCTAGCCGCACGCCTCTACCAACCGTTCCTCTGTGTCGGCCGCAGGCAGGGCTGTCGCTAAAGATTTATTATATCTAAGCGCCTCATTTAGGCGGTGGAGCTGGTGAAGCCGTGGAGAGACGAGGAGGGCTATTTGAAGGCGAGGCTGGCTGAAGCCTTGTACGAGGCGGAGCTGGCTAGGAGGTTTTTAGAGGAGGGTCTGTGTAGAAACGCCGCCGGGAAAGCCTATCGGGCATGGAAAGCGCTATTGGCGGCTTTAGCCCTTAAGGAGAGGGACATATTGAAAGAGGCGTTTAGAGGCGCCAAGAAGCTCCGGAACGGCAAGAGACTCAGCGAGATTGACTGGATAATTGCCTTTATGCCGTCTACTAGGGTCAGGGCCGTGGCCCAAATATTGGCGAGGAAATACGGGGACGAGCTACTGATGTATACAGATATAGCGCTCAACCTACATGAATATCAATATAATGGACCTGATAAGGAGGGCGTGTTTAGCAGATACCGCGACGACGAGGCGGCTAGAGAAGACGTGGCGAGATTAATAAGAGGAATTGAAAAACTGAGGGAACCACTAGCCCGAGAGGCCGGCAGCTCTGAGGAGAAGCCCGGGCGGATTTAAGCTCTGCAGATACATAAACCTCTCTTGACCAGAGGGTTGCCTTCAGCCAACCTCCCGCCCTCGAGGACGTACGTCTTGTCGGCTACGCGGCATATGAGCTCCAAGTCGTGTGTCGCCAAGACGATGGCTACGCCCTCCTCCTTCAGTTTAGTTATAAGCCTTACGACCTTTTCCGTCGTTTCCTCATCTAGATAAACCGTGGGCTCGTCCAGTATGAGCAACTTGGGCCTATGGGCTATAGCGGCGGCGAGGGACACAAGCCTTTTCTGGCCTCCGCTGAGCTTGTAGGGGGGCTTGTCCAGGAGGTGCGTTATGCCTAAAATCTCGGCTACCTCACTCGCCGCCTTGAGGCCCTCCCCGGCTCCGTAGAGCCTCGAGGGCGTGTACGCGATTTCGTCCAGAACCGTGTCGTTGAAGAACATATCGTCGGGGTTTTGGAACGATACGCCTATTAGCCCCCGGAGCTTCCGCGCGTTGTTCTCGTCCAGCTTCTCCCCCATGATGTAGATCTCGCCCCTCCAAGGCTTCAGCAAACCGGCTAGGAGGAGCAACAGGGTGGTCTTGCCCGAGCCCGTGGGGCCGTATACGGCCGCCGCCTCGCCTTCTCCCACCGAGAGATCCACTCCCTTTATGACGGGCTCCTTGTAGTAGCCGAACTCTACCCCCAAAGCCTTAAGGACTTCTCGCCTCATACGCCATCCTCAAGGCTCTCCCCCTCTCGATACTGTATATTATTATATCGCCTATGGCCGCGGCGTACGCCTTTTTATCGAAATCGGGCGTGCGCGCCTCCCTTGCGGCCACCACGGCTATCGCCGTTCTTCCCAACGTGTATATATACGGCGGCAGGAGCCCGAACAGCTTGACCAAATCGCGGGGCAGTAGCTTCTTGAACGCGTCGAAGAAGCCGTTCCAGCCACAGTACAGGAGCCCGCCCACCAATACGGCGGCCGATCCCGTCGCCCTAGATATGAAGAGAGCGGGATCCACCTTGCTGGATATGAGGCCTAACAAGGTGGGGAGGGATACCAAGGACGCGAAGGCCGCCGACATAGCCGTCGCGACGCCCCATTCCCTCAAGCCGCGCCCTCTCCACGCCGCGATGACCCCCGCCGCGGCGAACGCCAAGGACATATAGCGGTCGGGGGAGAAGGCCGCGGCGACGGTGGCCGCTGTGAAAAGGTAAGGCAGAGAGGGGTGGGGGTTCCTAACTCTCTCGAAGGCCAAGACCGCCTTGGTCAGCTCCTCAACGAACTCCTTTAACACGTCTCCTCCTCGCCACCAACACTTGGTATAGGACGTAGTATATGGCCAGCCCTATAAACGCCGAGACTATATATCCGGCCCAGTCGGGCAGGCCCGGCACTGTGTAGTCTATAAAGGGCGTCCAGTTGATCTGATATCTTATATCCTGGAGGACTGGGCGGCCTGCCGCCTCGTTTATCATGTCAGCGGCTACGTCTAGGGGCTCGTGGTAGCCTATCAAGTTGGCGAGCCATACGCCGAATATAGGCGATATCAGCGCGAGGACTATCAAGAGCAGTACGAGCCTCCTCATAGCCTCACGTATTGAGGCGCCCTCTTGGATAGGTAAACGACCACGAGGGCCGTTATGAGGCCCTCCACGATCCCCAGCAACGCGTGCCACATAGTCATGACGGGGACGCTTATAGCTACGCCGTATGGGAAGGCGGGGCTGAGGCCGATTTCTAGACCTGCGGCGAAGCCGGCCACCGTTATGCTCGCCCAGCCGGCCACTAGAGCCGCCCAGAATTTGCCGTAGCGCCTAAGCGCTTTATAGACGACGTAGCCCACTAAGGGCGCCACGACGCCCATGTTGATGACGTTGGCCCCCAACGTCGTTATGCCGCCGTCGTGGAAAACCAAGGCTTGCACCACCAACACTAGCAACAAAACGAAGAAGGCGTCGAAGGGCCCGACCAAAATCGCCGACAGCGCCCCGCCCACTAGATGGAGCGAAGTGCCCCCGGGGATGGGCCAGTTCAGCATCTGGGCGACGAATATGGCCGCGGCCAGCGCCAAGATCATCTCCATGTTTTTGGAGAGATCGCTGTGTTTGTACGCGTAATAGCCGTAGCCCAGCATAGCCGCCCACGTCACTCCGGCCGAGATCGGGTCCAAATACCCGTCGGGTATGTGCATGGGTAATACATACATTGGATTTTTATATCACTTTTTCAATATGATGAAAAGTTCTAATAGCCGCCTATTTTGGGACGATCTCTATCGGGGGCGAGACGTCTCGGAAGGAGGTCTCGAACGCCTCCCGGTCGTCGAGGGCTTGAGGAGAGGCAGAAGCGGAGAGCCCGAGGCCTGGCCCGCCCTAGCCAGTAAGGCGGCCTCAAGGCCGACCGGGCTGTCCGGCGGATTTGGGAAAAGGCCAGTAGGCGTTGCCGATTGCGCGAGTGCCGATCGCCGAGTAGGCCCTCGGGACGCCCCGATAGCCGGAGGAGGGCAGATATCTAGAGGAGACGCCCGCGGTCTGGCAACTGGCGTTGGGCCGCGAGCGGGAACCACCCAGCGCTTGTTCTAACCAGCCTCCTCTTGGCGATGTATTCTCTGGCCTTCTTGACGAGGAGTTGCCAGTAGTCGCCTCTGCCGCATAGCAGGACTCCGTCGTGAGCTACGTCGAGTATCAACGCGCTTTCCTCAAGCAACTCGTCTATTTGTTGTACGGGCACTCGGACCGATTGCCCGAACTCCTCCTGGATCACAACGTAGGCGCCTTCCAGCGAGATCAAGGCGATATCCCAATCGCTCAAGGCGTGGAAATCGCCGCGCGCCCTCGATCCGAAGAGCACGACGTCGGCCTCGCCGCAACGGCGAGATACGAACTCTCTCAAGATCTCCGAAAGCTCGCGTTCCCTTGCCTTGTTTAGCTCTATCCACCTATCCATCGCCACAACGACTCCATACACTTAATACATTCCTCCGCCTCCCAACGCTCGTATTCGCCTATCCTCGCGTCGGGATACCTGGCCTGCAGATAGTGTTGCTCGAGGAACTTAGCGCATTTGGCAACGCCCTCGTCTAGCCCAATGCCTCTGATCTGGGCGAGCCTCTTCGCCATCTCGTATAGGCTGTGCGTCAACGGCCTGGCGCCGGTCTCCTTAACCAAGAACGCCTTGAGCGAGAACTCGGCCTATTGTTGCGCCAAGAAACACACGAGGTCGTAAGCCCCTATCTCCAAATTACGCAACGCGTAATCCCTATACCGGCTCGCCTTATCCAGCCAGATCTCCGTTGCTTTTCCTGAGAATTGCTTAAAAGCATTACGCGGAAGGGTTATATCCTCTCGGCGTCCATGGACAGATCGAGTGCCCGCGAGCTATGGGTTATATAGCCGCTCGATATCACGTCGACGCCCGTCCTCGCGTACTCGACCACGTTGCTCGGGTTGATCTCCCCGCCAGCCACTAGCAGAACTTTGCCTTTCAACTTGTTCACGACTTGCATTATCTCGGCAGGCCTCATGTTGTCGAGCAGTATGGCGTCGGCGCCGGCCCTAAAGGCCCTCAAGGCGTCCTCGTACGCCGACACCTCGACCTCCACC
Organism: Thermoproteus uzoniensis 768-20; assembly: GCF_000193375.1. Lineage (GTDB taxonomy): Archaea > Thermoproteota > Thermoprotei > Thermoproteales > Thermoproteaceae > Thermoproteus > Thermoproteus uzoniensis_A. The sequence goes on along the minus strand of NC_015315.1, from coordinate 1,900,852 downwards.
TTCTCGTAAAGCCCATCACTTAAGACAGCTCGCCTTGATCTGGCAACTTACTACAAGACGACGGGGATCTTAGCCCTTCTGATCAGCTCTCTGAAATCTTCGTAGTCCATGCCGGCCAGCGCCTGGGCCAACCTCAAATCCCCCGTCTCCACGTAGTACTTAAGGGCGGCTCTCAACTTCGGCGGGAGAGAATCTATGAAGGCCCAATCCGCACGCTCCCTCCTAATCCTCCTAGCCTCCTCCTCCCACTCTAGCACCTCGTCAATCGACATATATATTCCCAGTCCCTCCGCCTAAATAAATGCAACGTCTCCCTCTCGTACCTCCTCAGCTCCTCCACCACGTCGGAGATATGCCCCGCCCGCCAGGCCTCGACGATGGCCTCAAACGCCCTCCAGACCTCCACCGCTATGCCGAGGACCCTCGGCGCGAAGTACGCGCCGCCATTCTCGGTCAACACAACATACCCGAACCTCAGCCCCGCGGCGAGGCAGACGGCCTCCGGGAAATCCACCCTCTTCAACGGCCTCGACCTGCTCATGGCCATGATCCTCCGGGCCTCCTCTTCTAGATCGGGCGTCTCGGTGAACAGCGCCATCTTGTCCGAGGCGAGGCTCTCGGCGACCCAATCCACCGCCGGAGGCAGTTTAATCTCCCTAAGGACAGACTCGGGGACGTGCACCACGTCGAATAGCTCGAACAACAAGTCCCTGTTGGAGTATCTGGCCCAGTCAACCAAGAACGACGTGTCGGCTACGGCCTCACGTGACGCTGGGGACACGGGCTTTTATCCTCAGCTCGTTAAACTCATCGACGGAGAGGCCGGCGATGCGCGACGCCACGTAGATATCCCCCGTCTCCACGTAGTACTTAAGGGCGGCTCTCAACTTCGGCGGGAGAGAATCTATGAAGGCCCAATCCGCACGCTCCCTCCTAATCCTCCTAGCCTCCTCGAAGGCGTCGAGGACCTCCTCCACGTCTAACTGAACCGGGAGGGTTAAAAGGATGACCCCGCGGCCGGACGGCGGCCGTCAAGCCAGTTGCCGCACCGACTCCCTCCTCCCGCTTTTGGCCTCCTCCGCTATCTTGAGAACCCTCCACATCTCCTCCTCGATCATCTTGGCGGCGGCCTCGGGGTCCTCACCCGTGGAGGCCGCCAGCTCTCTCGCCATCTGCTTCCACATCTCCATGCTCTCCCTCAAAGTGGATAGGTCCACCTTGGCTATTATGACCCCGGCGTGGACCATCACGAGGTCGCCGGGCTGCAACGCCCCCTCGTCTATTCCCACAATGGCCGGCCTCTCCACGCCGTCGCCTGGATCGACCCAAGCCACCCCTCCCTCTATCTTGGTCACCACCGAGGGGACCGCCCAGCACATGGCTACAACGCCCCGACCTCCCTGGCTATCTCCTCAGCGAGGCCCCCGCCGCCGAACCTCGCCCATATGGCGCACGTGCCCTCTACAGACACCATGCACGGCCCTATCGGTCTGTCGGGGGTGCAGGCCTTCATGAAGAGGGGGCAGTCAGTCGGCTTGGCCTTGCCCAAGTTCACCTCGGCGCATTTGCAGTTGGCCGGGAGGTCGTAGCGCCAGGTCTCCGGCGTCAGGTCGGGAATCCCGAAGTACTCGAGGGCGTCGTGTTCCTTAAACTCGTCCCTCAAGGCAAGGCCGCTCTTGGGGATATACCCTATCCCTCTCCAGGCGGAGTCCACGGTCTCGAACACGGTACGTATAGAGGACTGCGCTTTTAAGTCTCCCTCCCAGGTGACTGCCCTTGTGTACTCAATTACCACCTTGTGCTCCCCTCTGGCCAACTGCCTCAATATCTCGGCTACGGCCATGAGGACGTCGTTGGGCTCGAAGCCCGCCACCACCACGGGTATCTCGAAATGCTCCGCCACGGGGCGCCAGGCCTTGCCGCCCACTATAGTGGAGACGTGGCCGGGCGCTATCACGCCGCTTATGGGGAAATCTGTCGGCTTCTCCCTCACGACCTCTAACGTGTAGAACATGGCGGGGGGCGTCAGCTTGACGAGCGGCATGAGCTTGAGATGGCCCGGCACAAGGCCCTTGAGTATGGCCTCGGAATATCCGGGCGCCACAGTCTCGAAGCCTATCCCGACGAAGGCCGAAGGCTTGTTGTGCCTCCTCGCGTCCATGATGGCGTGGAGGAAGGAGTGGACTATCCTGACGTCTCCCCCCAACGCCCTCGCCTCGGCCAACGTGCGCGCCCCCTTAACGGGCCTCAACGCCGGGACCTTAAAGACGTCGCCGTAGGTATATATGACAACTCCCTCCAACGCCAGCTTTATGGACTGCTCTATGTAGTACGAAGGCGTTACGCAGACGGGGCAACCCGGCCCCGCGACGAGCTCCACGTTGTCCACCCCGGCCTTGCCCAAGAGACTCCTCAGGCCGAAGTGGACAATTGTCCACTCATGGGTGCCGCAGAAGTCCATAACCTTGTAGACATAGTCCCTATCCCTCGCCTTGAGCTCCTCCGAGTATTTCCTTATGCTACGGATAAGCGTCGAGGTGACGGCGGTCTTCCGCCTGAAGGCGAGCTCGATTGCGGCCATCTCCCGCCTCATCACGGGGCACTTCCAGCAGTCCAAGGTAGGCGGCACGGGGAAGTTCTCGGGAAGCGAGACGCACGACACGGCCCTATTGGCGATGCTGTACTAAAAAACCGTTTTCATTTTCGTGAAAAGCCTTGAGGCGGCCCCTAGGCCTTAGGTATATTTATAGCTACTTGCTTTACTTTAAATTTATAAATTATAATAGATGAGATCCATGTTACAGCAAATATAGATACAATTATAATCCCTATATTGCCCCACCACACATCCCCGTTCACGGCAGCTATCCAATCCCAGAACGGCCCGGCTAGGTTGAACTCGCTCTGGATAAGGCCTAAGAGCTCGAGCGTCCCGACCACCCACGCGACCATTACGGAGATTATGGTGGTCGTGAGGTTGTACCACACCTTCCTCAACGGATCGCTGAAAGCCCAGCCGTACGCGGACGACATGAAGAAGCCGTCTGTTGCGTCCACCAACGCCATCCCCGCTGTGAAGAGGAACGGGAAGACGAGCAACATGTATATGGGCATCCTTATAGTGGCCGACGCTATCGCCGATATGGCCAGAAGCGCCGTCTCCGACGCAGTGTCGAAGCCCAGCCCGAAGAGAAATCCTATAGGATAGAGGTACCACTGCTTGTCGACTATCTTGAACAGCTTGCCGAAATATCTGCCCATGAAGCCTCTCTTGAGCAACAGCTCGTTAAGCTTAGCCTCGTCTAGCTCTCCGCTCCTCATGCGCTTGAATATCTCGTATATCTCGAAGAAGACCAAGAAGTTGAGGAGGCCGATTATGTACAGGAACCCTCCGCTCACCAAGGTGCCCACCACAGAGCCCACGTTCTCGAGCTCGGGTATGGCGGAGGCCACGGCCCTTACGCTGAACATCAAGGCGACTGCGAGGAGTATAACCACCGTGGAGTGTCCCAGGGAGAAGAACAGGCCGGTGAACCTGGCGTCTTTCCCCTCCTGCACCAGCTTCCTCGTGCTGTTGTCTATGGCGGCGAGGTGGTCGGCGTCGAGGGCGTGTCTGAGGCCGAACATATATGCCAGGATGCCGAGCGCAAATATAGTCATGGGATGCCCCTTGTACTTCACAGTCCCCACGAGGGATGCGAGGCCGTTTAGCCACAACACCAGAGCCGCGGTTATCGCCGCTATCGCGGCGTAAAACAAGGCGATTTGCCAGATCTTCTTGGGAACCGCCATCAATCCGCCCGTCTCGCCTCGTATTAATAAATCTTGTTTTCAGTATTACGGAAAGCGATTACACGCGCCGATTACGTAAGGCACGGATGGCCCTTGCGCAAGCCGCCGGTCCAGTCGTAGCTAGAACAATATCGCTCTATGCTCCCTCAATATTTTGGGCCTCACCTCATACACCTTCTCTATTACCTCCTCGGCGAATACCTCCTCGGCGGGGCCTATGGCGTATATCTCGCCGTTTTTCATGAAAGCTGTAGCTCGCCGTTGCACTCTCGGCGAAGAGCCTCACCAAAGGCCGTCTAGATGCCACAGCCGAAGTAGCGGGACGCCTTATAAGTATTCCTTCATTCGTATTAAGGTAGCACGGCGATCGCGGAGGCAACGGCTTAATAACTGCACCGGCAGGTGTCTGTGGACGCATTTAGGATATACGCCGTCGGCATAGTCCAGGGGGTCGGCTTTAGGCCGTACGTGAAGATGCTCGCCGATAGCCTAGGCGTGAGGGGCTACGTGAAGAACCTAGGAGGCGGCGAGGTGGAGATATTCGTCGAGGGGGAGAGAGCCCGGGAGTTCGTAGACGTCCTTAGAGAGAGGAGGCCGAGGGCCATAGTGCTGGAGGAGCTGGTGGTGGAGAGGGCCGAGCCGCGGGGCTACGCGGCCTTCGAGATATTGAAAAGCGGCGAGGAGGCGCGGGCCCCCTCCAACATACCGCCCGACATGGCCATATGCGACGAGTGCCTTCGGGAGGTCCTCAAGGGGGGCGACGAGAGGAGGAGGGGTTACTACTTCAACTCCTGTAGCTTCTGCGGCCCCCGCTTCTCCGTGATAAGGAGGCTCCCCTACGACAGGGAGAACACGAGCTGGGCGGCCTTCCCCATGTGCCCCCGTTGCAGAGAGGAGTACTCCACGCCGTCTGTGGGGGGCCTGCGCCGGTATTTCTACCAAGGCATATCGTGCAAGCACGACGGGCCGCGAGTGAGGCTTCTGGAGCCCTCCGGCAGGGCCGTCGACGCCGCGGACCCGGTGCTGGAGGCGGCCGAGCTCGTGTCGAGGGGGTTCATAGTGGCGGTGAAGGGCGTCGGCGGGTATCACATATTCGCCAAGGCGAGCGACGACTCCGTCGTGGCGGAGCTGAGGCGGAGGAAGAGGAGGCCCAGCCAGCCCTTCGCCGTCATGGCGCTCGACCTAGAGACTGCGAGGCGCTTGGTCGAGGTCGACGAGAGCTCGGCGGAGCTCCTGGCCTCTCCCCAAAGGCCCATAGTCCTCTTGCCCAAGAGGAAGGACTCCCCGGCGTCCCCCCTCGTCTCCCCCGGCCTCGATAGGGAGGGGATCTTCCTCCCCTACACAGCCCTCCAGTACATCCTCTTGTCAAACATAGACGATAGGTTCGCGATAGCCACCAGCGGCAACGTACACGGGGAGCCTATGTGCACCACTTTGAAATGCGTCTTGGAGAGACTGAGGGGCGTGGTGGACTACGTCCTAGACCACGACCTAGAGATCGTGCACAGGGTGGATGACAGCGTGGTGAGGTTCACAAACGGCGTGGCGACGTTCATCCGCCGATCCCGCGGCTACGCCCCGGCCTGGATCAAAATGCCGAGGAGGCTCGAAAAGCCGGTGGTGGCCTTCGGCGCCGATCTGCAGACGGCGGGCGCCGTGGCCTTTAACGACAAGGCCGTCTTGACGCAGTACATCGGCGACCTCGACAGCTTCCAGGCGCTGGAGGACCTCGACAGAGAGCTTAGGTGGTTCGCCGACGCCTATAGGCTAAGGGACTTCCTCCTAGTTTGCGATAAAAACCCGGCATACAACAGCGTGAGGCTGTGTAGAGAGTGGGGAGAGGAACTCGGCGCTGAGGCGCGCCAAGTTCAGCACCACCACGCCCACGCGCTCGCCGCCGCCGCCGACGGAGGCGTCGACGAGCCCTTTGTGGCTGTTGCCATAGACGGGGTGGGGTACGGCGAGGACGGCGCGGCGTGGGGCGGGGAGGTGCTCTACGTCGAGGGGACGCGCTACGTGAGGGAGAGGCACCTCCCCTACGTCCCCATGCCCGGCGGCGACTTGGCGGCCCTCCGCCCGGCGAGGATGGCCGCTGCGTACTTCCACACGGCCCTCGGCGAGGTCCCAAGGGGCCTGGCGCTCTACCTACCAGGCGGCGAGGCCGAGCTGGCCCTCGTGGAGAAGGAGTTGAAGAGCCCCAGGGCGTGGACATCCAGCGCGGGTAGATTTCTGGACGCAGTCGCCGCGGCGCTCGGAGTAGCTTGGGAGAGGACCTACGAGGGGGAGCCCGCCATAAAGCTCGAAGCCGCCGCGCGTGGAGGCGGCGGCCTCCAGTTCCACGCGGAGGATCAAGTGGAGCTCTTCGCAGAGGCTGTGGAGGCGGCGAGGAGAGGCGCCTCGGTGAGAGATGTGGCATACGGCGTACAGCTGAGGCTCGGCCAGATACTGGGGGCCTGGGCCTGCGACGCCGCGGCCAAGAGGGGCGTCGGCGTGGCGGCCGTCTCCGGAGGAGCCGCTGTAAACGACATCATTTTAAGAGGCATAGCGGAGGAGGCTTCCCGCTGTGGACTGCGCCTTGTCCAGCACAGGAGAGTCCCGCCGGGCGACGGGGGGATAGCCCTGGGCCAGGTCTACTACGCCACCTACCTCTAGCCCGAGGCCCCTGGCTCCACCTGCTCCGCAGGGCTCAAGATATCTATACCCAAGGACTTGGCCAGGGCGCGCACGAAGTCCGGGTTTTTGTCGTGTATAAACGGCGACACTAGAATCACTCTCTCAACCCTCCTCCCAGACACCTTTTCATACAGTTCCGCCTTCCTCTTTACATATGGCAAATCGCCGCGCCTAACCGCGGAGGCGATCTCCACCACTAACACGACCCCGTTCCTCACCACCACGTCCAGCTCCACCTCGCTTGGGTATCCGTAGACCTGGCCTCTCTCGTCGAAGTACGTCCACCGCTCCACCGCGTAGCCAGCCTCCCTAAGCAACTCCCTAACCCCCTCCCTAAAAGCCTCCTCACTCCACACACCCCACCGCGCCCCCAAGGCCGTAATCTGTATAGACAACTTCCTAATCTCAGCCCGCAACTCCTCCTTGGTAGCAAAAGCCTTCAAGTCCTCCTTAGTGGCGAAGACTTTTAGATCCTCCTTAGTGGCAAATATCTTCAAATCTTCCTTAGTTGCGAAGGCCTTTAGATCTTCCTTCGTCGCCATTCTGCTCCTTATGTCCTCCAGCTCCTCTCTGGTGGTTAATGTCTTTAAATCATCCTTCGTGGCCATTCTGCTCTCTACCTCTTCTAGCCTTTTTTCTAACTTCTGTAGCTCCTCTTTTGTGGCTAATCGTTCTAGATCCTCCTTCGTCGCCATCGTGTTTCTAATCTCCTCTAGCTCTCTTTTGGTTGCCATGTTGTTCTTGATCTCCTCTACTTCTCTCAATAGCCTTTCCCAAGGGAGTAGCTTGGCGAGGGCTTCGTACACAATGTGAGGCCTGGCGGTCAGAACCTCCACTAGTATCTCAGGATGCTCCAGCAAAATGCGCCTCACCTCCTCGGCAACAGACACAGACACATACGATATGGGAATATAAAAACATGTTTTGGCAATTCGCTTCTAGGCGGTTGAAAACACATATCACCACTCAGCATACGCTGTCTGCTACCTAGGCCTTAAAGACCCTCGATGAGGGCTTCACGCCGCAATTTTTAGCATAGTGTTAATTATTTTATTAATAATAACTGTGGGGGCTGGGCGTGGGCGCATCTCATTCCATCCCTTTTCTCAGGTACGTAATTAAGTTGCTGAAGAGGAAGGGACTACACGCGGAGCGGCGTGGCCGGGCTGGAGGGCATCGCTGAGACTGTCTACAAGGAGCGCGAGGCCGCGGGGAGAGAGGACTTGCTAGGCGACTACCTCAAGTTACAGATATGCAAGCGATAATTCGGGATCTCTCAACGAGGAGAGTAGAGCAGAGAGACGGATATGATCGGGCCGGACACAAACAGGGGGATGCCGCCCCTCCTTTAAGACCGGCCATCAACGCCCGACGGAAGGCGGAGGAGGTGGCATGCACGGCCGGTCTGCAGGCAGATCCGAGCCGGCCCCGTCGGCGCGGCTGTCTTGAAAAGACCTGCGCGACCCGGCGGCTTTGAGCATCGGCGAGAGGCCGGCGAGGCTCGAGACAACGCCGCATGCCAGCCCCTAGACTCGGTTCGGCGAACCGTATTGATCCGCGCATGGGCGCGGTCCTTGCGGGCGTAGCTGAAAACCGGTAAAGCTTTTAAACAGAGGAAAAAATAGAGGCGGATGAGCCGCCTCTGGACCCCGGAGGCGGCGAGGGCCGCGAGCGGGGTAGGCCAGCCAGGTAGGCCGCGGGGCTCATAGGGGGGACATCCCCCTGTGAGACCCCGAGGTCCCGGGTTCAAATCCCGGCCCCGCTATAGGATTTCTATCTTCATTTACAAAATCGCAAAACTACATAGGGTAAAGGAGGGGGTTACCTTATGCTGAGTCCTTCTGCTAGTTTTAGGACGATCCGCCTCTGCCGCCTGTTGGAGCTATCCTCGACATCTTCCTTACTGCTTCATTGCCCGACATTAGTTTAACTATCCCCAGACCGCGTTGCGGATTGCGTGCGGCGGGCTTTCGGCGGGTCGCCGGCGCAATCTATTTAACTCGGCAGGCGTCGGCGTGTGTGGAGAGGTTCGAGGCGGCGCCGGGGGTCTCCGTGGAGCTGGTCGTGGGCGATATAACCGAGCTGGAGGCCGACGCCATCGTGAACGCCGCCAATTCCTATCTGGAGCACGGAGGGGGCGTGGCGGGGGCCATAGTGAGGAAGGGCGGCTACGAGATCCAAGAGGAGAGCAGAGAGTGGGTGAGGAGACACGGCCCCGTGCCTGTCGGCGGCGTCGCCGTCACGGGCGCCGGGAGGCTTAAGGCCAAGTACGTCATACACGCGGTGGGGCCTAGATGCGGCGTCGAGCCGGTGGAGAAGATAGGGGAGGCCGTGGAGAACGCCATAATGAAGGCCGAGGAGCTCGGCCTCAGAAGCGTGGCTCTGCCCGCCATAAGCACCGGCATATTCGGCTGTCCCTACGGCGAGGCGGCCAGACTGACTGCCGAGGCCGTGAGGCGCGCCGCGCCCAGGCTGAAAAATGTCAAGAGGATTATAGTCTGCCTATACGGCGAGGAGGCCTATAGGACGTACGTCGAGGCCTTCCGGCGGGTTTTCGGGGCCAGGTAGGCTTTTAAGGCCGGGCGCCGGAGCTGTGGTGAACCCGATCAGGAATATATTGAACAAGCTCAAGTGGACGGGGCAGAGGGGCTCGATAGTCTACATCAACCGCGGCTCCCCTGGAGACGTCGCCGAGATCTCCACCGAAGACCTAGAGGAGATAGGCCGCGGCGGCTTCACCACCAAGTCCGGCGCCTACATACCCTACCACAGAGTGGTCGAGATAAGGGACGGCGAGGGCAGAACCCTCCTGAAAAGACGCCGTTAACAGCCGCCGAGGTCCAGACAATATTTCAACTCCGCCGGCATTAACACACGCCGGAGTTTCAGGTAAACGGCGCCATGCCGGGAGAATTGACGCGGCGTAGCAGAACGCCGTTCATCTACGCCCAGTGTTAGCTGGTGCCAGCTAACACGGCGGGATAAGACGGCGGCCGGATCTGCAGATGCTCCTGTACATGCCGCCGAGAGGCCCGGCGCAAAATACGCCGAAGAAACGCCGCTGGGCGGGACCCCAGACGAGACACCTCAACTCGTTAACTTATTCGGACCAAACATACGTATTTCCCTAATTATCTTGTATCTAGGCAACTGCTCATTTATAGAAGTACTAAATATTTATTCTTAATATATATTATATAATCTATTTTATATTTATAGTGTCCTTGCTATTCCTGCCATAAACTTGTCTACAACCTCGTAGAGGCCTCTATCTACTTCCCTCACTAGGTACATATTGGCTAGTGCCTTTAGTCCGACGCTGAAGGTCTTGTCGTCGAGCGCGTGTCCTATCTGGGCCTCGACGAATTTCTTTATCTCGGCCCACCTGGCCTTCCCCAACGCGGCCAGGGCTTTGTATATGGCTAGCTCGTGTCTGCCGAGCTTCCCCAGCTCGCTCCTCACGAGCTCTCTCGCCGTCTCGGAGAGGGCGGCCAGCGCTTCCCTATGCCTCTTCCCGCTTGCCCTCAAGCTTCCGTAGTAGGTGAGCCAGCCGACAATGCCGTCCAGCTCCTCGACCGCCTCCTCTATTTCGGCATCGCCGACCTCCACCCCGCATTCCCCGAAGCCTCTTCTCAAGAACTCCGCGGATTCCTCCGGGCTGAAGGGCCTCAGCTCGACCTTGACGAGCGGCCTCCCCAGAGATTCGGGGCTCTTCATTATGAGCTTCATGGTGCCTACCAGAGATCCGCTGAATAGAAACCTCACCTGCGCCTCGTTGTAGAGTACCGACAGGAGGGCGGGCAGCCGGGGGCTGACCACGTTCTGGACCTCGTCGACGGCTATCACCACGTCTCCGAGCTCCTTGAGGATCCTCTCCAAAGTCGCCGAGGGCCTTCTCTCTATCTCTATCTGGAGGACCGATAGGTTGAGCTTGATCCTCATGCCCACGCGCCTCACCTCGTCGATGAGCCTCAAGCCCAGCGCCTTGAGGCTCGGCGCTGTCGAGGCGTCTATATATATCCCGTTCAACTCATTCACGGCCACCTTCATCAGAGTCGTCTTGCCGACCCTCCTAGGCCCCAACAAGACCGGCCAAAAGCCGGCGTTCAGGAGGCGCTCCAGCTCGTCTATCTCGCGATCCCTCCCGAAGACGTATCTCCTGTCGGCTTTCGGACGTATGTCGAATAGGCCGCAGGTAGCTGGTGCCATACCAGTAACTGGTGGGGCACCAGTTAAAAAGCGTAGTAGTCGTACTTCTCTATCTTGGGCTTCCCGGTCTCGAGAGACTCCTTCACGCACATAAGGATCTCCTCTGCTATCGGCTCGGGAGGGGGCAGACGCTTCGACACGCCTCGGCGGCCTTTGACGACCTCCACGCGCTCCATCTCGTCGTTGAGGACGCCTATGGTGCACAGATAGACGTAGTACAGCGCCTCCTCCAGGGTGGCCCCCCTTGCCTTTGCAGATCTGGCTATCTGCCTGGCTAAGTCCTCCGCGAACTCGGCGAGCTCCTCGGGGATCACTGGCCCTTAAAGTTTCCAAAATAAATATATTTCTTTCCCGACAAAAACGGTTTTTTACTAATATTTGAGAAATTATCTAAGGAAAATAAAAATAAATAATAATGTATGTTTATTGGAACTGCGCTTGATCTGGAAAAGGAGAGGTAGCTATTAGATCAACTCCTCTGCCCTGAGCTTCACCATGTGGTGGACGTCGCCGAACCTCATCTTCAGTATCTCCAAGCCTCTACGGGTCAGCGCCACTTGGTTGTCCTGGACCTTCACCGCGCCTAGGCCCTCCGCCGTGTTCAGTACGTGGTACAGCTCGTCCAGCGTCAAGTGCAGGCTCTTCGCCAGCTCGCTTATGTGGACCCTCCCCCCGAAGTCGAGGACGAGCTTTAGGAGGCCTAACAGACTATCGGCGTCTACGTTTTCCACGTAATGGGCTCGATATTATCTTTATAAGCTTATGCCCGACGGCGTGCGGAGCCCCCGGCGCGTCGATGGACAAATTCCCGGCCGCCCTCCCGCCCTCAGCGTCTGGCTAAGTCGATATTTTTATAGGGTTTGTATATCTCCATGGGCCTTAGGATGGAGCAGTACGGCATGGTCCTCAAAGAGGTCGAGGCGGGCCCCGGCGGCAGGCGGACCTTGGAGCTGCTCTTCGGGCCTCAACACCCGACGTCGGGCCATATCCGCTTTTTCGTGGAGCTCGACGGCGATATAATAGTGGATATAAGGCCGGATCCCGGCTTCGTCCACAGGACCATGGAGAAGCTGGGCGAGACCCGCCACTTCATGATGAACATACCTCTGTTCGAGAGGCTGTCTCTGCCCGACGCCATAAACGTGACCTGGGCGTACTCCATGGCGGTGGAGAGGATGCTGGGCTACGACGTCAGCGAGAGGGCCGAGTACCTCAGGACCCTCTTCGGCGAGATGAGCAGGATATCGGTCCACCTCTACGACCTGGCCCTCCACGCCATAATGATAGGGTCGTCCACGGGCTTCATGTACGGCTTCGGCCTCCGCGACCTCCTCACCAACCTCTGGGCCATAGCCACGGGCGCCAGGACGACGCCGACTTGGGTCTTGCCGGGAGGCGTTAGGAGGGCGCCGCCCAAGGTCTTCTACGAGAGGCTGGCCGGCTTTCTGGACTTCCTGGAAAGGAAGATGGACGAGTTCTACAGGCTGGTCGTCAAGAACCCCGTGGGCTATTACAGGCTTAAGGACGTGGGCTACCTCAGCAAAAGCGACGCCGCGGCGTACCTCGCGACGGGGCCCGGGGCGAGGGGATCCGGGGTGGACTGGGACGCGAGGCGCGATCTGCCCTACGGCATGTATAAACAGGTCGAGTGGGAGGTGAAGGTCCGCGACGAGGGCGACTCGTTGGCCAGAACTCTCGTCAGGATAGACGAAGTGAGGGAGAGCGCCAAGATCATAAGGCAGTTGCTCAAGTCGATGCCCATGGACGGTCCCTTGGTCGGCCACAACGCCACGCACAAGATACCCCCCAAGGAGCGGGAGATGCTCAACGAGATAGTGAGGATGAGCGGCTACTACGTCACGACGACGAACCTCGCCGAGGGCACCGGCGTGACGGAGGGCGGCAGAGGGCGGTACTTCTTCCAAGTCTTCGGGTCGGGCACCGAGAGGCTTTTCAGAGTCAGGATCTCGACGCCCTCTTGGCAGAACCTCAGGGCCTTCATGAAGGCCACAGTAGGCGCCAGGCTCATGGATCTGCCGGCCATCTACGGCAGCTTCGGATTCTTCCCGCCGGAAGCCGATAGATAACTTAAAAAGGGGATTCTTTACGTAGGGCTATGGAGATCCCCTCCTGGCTCCTTTCCCCGCGCCTGTGGGATTTTCTCTTCGACGCGGTGGTGTCCACGATAGTGCTCCTCACGATAGTCTGGGCCGAGAGGAAGATAGCGGCGAGGGTCCAGATGCGCGTCGGCCCCTTCCACATATCGCCTAGGCTGGGCGGCTACTTCCAGCTGATAGCCGACGCGGTGAGGTTCGTCATGCAGGAGGTCATAATCACCGTCGACTCCTACCGCGTGTTGTTCGTGGCGCTCCCGCCGCTCTTCGTGACTCTGGCCCTCATGCCGTCCTTCATGGTGCCGCTCTCGCCCTACCTCGCCCTCCTCTCCAGGCCCTCGTTGCACTACGGCATAGTGATGGCCCTAGCGATCCTCTTCTACCTCTTCATAATAGTGGTGGGCATTGGCTGGGCCGTGAACAACCGCTTCGCCTACATAGGCGCCGCCAGAGAGGCCCTCATAATAGCCGCATACGAGATACCGCTACTCGACGCCTTCGCCAGCATGTTCCTCACCTACAAGACCATAGACCCCATAGAGATCGTGGCGAAACAGACCTACATAGTGGGGGCAATCTACAACCCGCTTGCCTTCATCGTCTACATCATAGGCGTGGCGATGGCCACAAGCCGCTTCCCCTTCGAGATAGCCGACTACGAGGGGGACGTGGCCACGGGGCCCTACAGCGACTTCTCCTCCATATTTCTGGCCTTGACCTACGCCGGCGGCATCTACATAGCGCTGTTCTCCTACTCGCTCCTCGGCGCCCTTGTGTTCCTCGGCGGGTGGGCCCCCATAACGCCCGGCCCCTGGCCCGCCGACGTGTGGGGCAACCTCGCCGCGGCGGCCTGGGTCATGATCAAGACGTTCGCCCTGATGCTCTTCTTCGTCTTCCTACGCTCCGTCATGCCGGTGGCTAGGCTCGACCACACGCTGTCCTTCAGCTGGCGCTGGCTTTTGACGATCGCGCTCGCCGCAACCGCCGTTTCTGCGGCCGAGTACTTCCTGTTGTGACCATGGCGGGCCAGAAGATCGGCGAGGCCATAAAGGCCGTCCTAGACGTCATAGGGCTTGGCGTCAAATACACCATAAAGCCCGAAAGGCTGACCATATACTACCCCTACGAGGTGCCCGACTATATGGGCAGAGTGAGGGGCTGGATCGGGCTATGGACCGAGCGGTGCACCTCTTGCATGATATGCGCGAGGATATGCCCCACAAACGCCATAAAGATGTATATGGAGAAGAACGGGAGGCGCTACCCCGGCATAGACTACGGCCGTTGCATAATGTGCCACTACTGCATAGACGCCTGCCCCACCTACGCCCTCTACCCCACCGACATCAGAGACTTCGCGTTCTACAGACATGAGGACATGATGTACACCCCGGACATGATGAGGAAGCCGCCCCAGGTGCCCAAGCTGGTCCCCCACGTGGTGAAGGTAGTCCACGAGTACTCCAAAGGGCGTGTGGTCAAGGTGAGGGTCGGCGAACTCGGCGAGCACAAGCCGCTCCCGCCGGCCCCCTCTGTGCCCGTCGTGGAGAGCTAACTTTTTGGCTGAGGCGATCCCCGACGCCTCGGTCTCCAGACCCCGGCGAGAACCTGCCGGAGATCGGTATTTCACGGACCCCGCAAGGACGTATCACGAGGCCGTAGCCATATGCGACGGTAGGCGTACAGGCCGGATGGCCGCGCCTCCCAGCGAAGGCTCGCGCCGACTGCATCTCGGAAACGGAACGACATAGCCAAAAACTTTTATTCCATCCGCTCTACGAATGTTGACATGGTCTCTGCCGAAGTTCTTGAGAGGCCTCTTCCCAAGCCCTCTGCCGAGGACTACGTCTCTGCCCGTCTTCTGGAGGCTTTAGTGGAGGCCGGGTTGGCCCTTGAGTTTCTCCGCCGCGGTCTGGTGAGAAACGCCGCGGGGAAGGCCTTCCAGGCGTGGAGAGCCCTAATGGCGGCTCTCCTCAGGCTGGAGCTGGAGAGACTGAAGGCCGTGGCGAGAAGCGAGGAGGAGAGGCGCTGGCTTGAGTCTACGGCGGTGCCCCGTGTGCCCACCAGCAGAATGACCGCCCTCTCGCAGATGCTTGAGGAGGTTGGACACGCTAAAATTGCCCTCGGCACTGCCCTAGCTCTTAAACTACACGACTACCAGTACCACGGGCCGGATCCGGATATGGCTCTGTCGAAATACAGAAATAGCGGCGAGGCCGCTTACGACGTGGTTCTGCTGTTGAGAGAACTTGCCGAGAGGGCAGAAGCCTTGAAAGGAAAAGCCAAATGGGGCGAAGAGCTGGAAAAGGCGCTGGAAGAGCTGAGGAGAGGGCTGTCGACGGGCTAATCGCCGGTAGGAGCCGCGTCGGTCGCAGATCCTGGGGGCGAGTTAACTCTTTTTTGCACTCGACTCAAGAATTATTTAAAAGGGTGTTATTCCACGCCCTACATGTTCCTGGAATATCTAATTCTGGCGGTTGCCCTAGTCTTCGGCATCCTCGCGGTTTTGGTCAAGGACAACGCCGTGGCCGCCCTGAGCTTGGCGTTCTCGGCCGCCACAGTGGCCGCGTACTACGCCTTGATGGGGCTCGTGGTGGCGTCCTTCTTGGTCTTCGTCGTCTATATAGGCTCGGTCATACTCATGGTGATAGTCACCGCCTCAATGTACGGCGGCTTTTTCGAATACCCGCGCCGGTACAAGATAGCCGTGGCCGCCCTCGCCGTCGCCGCCGCCCTGCTGTTGTGGGCCTTGATCCCGCAAGCGCCGCCGCCCCAGATGGGCCAGGAGCTACAGCCCAACTTCGACCTCCTCGCCCTAATAGCGGCCCTCCTGGTCTCGTCGCTAGTGGTGGCCATAGAGGTCGCGAAGAGGATATGATCGCCGCAATCGCCGTCGGGCTCGTGCTGATCGCCGTGGGGCTCTACGGCCTTGCGGCGAGCAGGAACATGGTGCGCCTCCTCATCGCGATCGAGGTGGTAGTCGTGGGGGCTCTCGCCGCCCTCGCGCCGGTCCTATCGGCCGCGCCCTCCGTAGGCCTCTGGGCGTTGGTGTTGCTTATATCCATGGCCGCCGGCGAGGTGGCCATCATAGGAGCGGTGATATATAGGGCGTACGCAACCGCCAAGACCACAGACCTGGAGGAGTTCAGGTCGGGCAGAGATAGGCCATGACCGGCCTTGCGCTCTACGCCTCGATATTGTTGCCCATGGCCCTCTCGCTGGCAGCGTACGCGGCCGCCAGGCGGTCTACGCAGACGGCGGCCTACATAAGCGCTGTCGCGTTGTTGCCGTTGCTGGCCCTATCGTCCTTCTCCCTATTCGGCGGCTCGAGGTACGCGGCCTCGGTCGGAACAGGCCTCTGGTCCATCTTCGCGCTGTATCTCGAGCCATACAACGCCGCCTACGTCTTCACCGTGGCCCTCGTCGGCATAATGGTCGCCATATTCTCGGCGCCCTACATGGAGCATAGGGCCGAGGAGCTCGGCGTCAGGAACACTATATTCTACCTCACCTACGGCTTCTTCCTCGGCGGACTGGCCGGCGCGTTCGCGGCGCGGAATCTCTTCGGCATCTACATCTTCATAGAGGTCGCGCTGATAGCCTCCCTCTTCCAGGTGCTGTATTACGGCTACGGCGATAGGGCGAGGATAACCGTAATGTACCTGGTCTGGTCCCACGTAGCGGCGCTCCTCATGTTGGCGGGCTTCATAGTGCTGTACCTCCACGGAGTCACCTCAGTCCCGGTGCCCGCCACAGCCGCCGGGGCTCTCCCCAAGACGCTTCTCTACCTCGCAGTCTTGCTGGTCCTGCTGGGCTCCTTCATCAAGATGGCCGCCCTCGGCGTCCATATGTGGCTACCCTATGTACACGCCGAGGCCCCGACGCCGCTGTCGGCCCTCCTGTCGCCCGTGCTCGTCGGCTTCGGCGGCTATGTCATATCGGTCGTGGCCCTTCCCATAACGCCGCAGAGCTGGCTCCCCGCCCTCACGTGGTACGGCATAGCCACCGCCATATACGGAGGCATGATGGCCTACGTCCAGAGCGACATCAAGAGGCTCTTCGCCTACTCGACCGTGAGCCAGATGGGCTATATGCTCCTCGCCCTCTCTCTCCACAACGTCTTCGGACTCACCGCCGCCGCGTTGATATACATCAGCCACGGCCTGGGCAAGGCCGTCCTCTTCATGACCGCCGGCTACTTCATCATGCACCTCCACACCCGCGACGTGGACAGGATGGGCGGCCTATACGGCTGGAACTCGGCCCTCGCGGGGGCCGCCATAGTGGGCTTCTTGAACTTGGCCGGCATACTCACAATAGGCATGATATCCGAGATAACCCTCGCGGTGGCGCTGGTCAAGACCTATCTCGGTATAGAGTATATAGAGTTATATATAGCCTTCGCCGCGATGCTCGTCGTGACGGGCATCTACGCGTTCACCACAATCAAGAACGTCTTCTTCGGGCCGCCCAAGGTAAGCGGCGCGGGCCCATACGACGCAGCGTTGGTTGCTATCGTCGCAACCGCGCTCCTCTCCGTGCTACTGTTCCTGCCGCCGATGTCGTCGAGCCTCTGGACTAACATAAGCGTATACGTACAAAACCACCTCATCCCGGTTGGCCTATGAACTCCGAGTACGTGTTCCTCACCGTATTCCTGCCGTTGATAGCGTCTATCCTCAGCCTCTTCGTGTCCGGAGAGAAGGCCAAGGCCTGGCTCGTCGTCGCGGGCGCCTTCCTGTCGGCGGTCTTCTCCGTCCTGGCCTACTCGCCGCCAGTCTCGGGCATCTACACCGAGACGTACTCGGTGCCCTGGATACCCCAGCTGGGGATCTACATCTCGCTCCATCTGGACCAGTTCAGCGGAGTGATGGGGATGCTTGTAGCCTGGCTGGTCTTCTTCATAGTGCTCTACAGCGTAAAGTACATGGAGGGCGACTACAGGCCTGGCTGGTACTGGTTCTTCATGGGCTTCTTCGCCACGTCGATGCTCATAATCACGTATGCCGACAACCTCTGGTTCCTCCTCGTCGGGTGGGAGGGCGTGGGCCTCGCGTCCTGGGCCCTTATCGGCCACTGGTATAAGGACGACGAGCCGGACGTGAAGTGGGTGGGCCATCCGGGCGACCGCGTCGCGCTCGTCGACTACGCCTGGCCTCCCTCGAAGGCGGGCCTCCGCGCGATCCTCACGATTAGGACCGGCGACTCGGCCTTCCTTGTGTCGCTCGCCTACATCTTCGCCGCCGTCGGCACCGTCCAGCTCTCCGGCTTGCTCAGGCTGGGACACGCAATCTCGGCGCTTGGCCTGCTTCCGTTGTTCCTCTTCTTGATGGGCCCCTTGACGAAGTCGGCCCAGTTCCCGTTCACAGAGTGGTTGCTGACCGCGATGACAGGCCCGACGAGCGTCTCGGCGTTGATACATGCGGCGACTATGGTAAACGCCGGCGTCTACCTGCTCATAGTCACGGCGCCGATATTCGCGTCTGTGCAGGGGGCGCAGACGTATTTCCTCGCCGTTCTTGTATTCGGCGCGTTGACCGCCATCCTCTCCTCGATAATAGCGCTGACTGTGGACGAGTTCAAGCTCGTTCTGGCGGGCTCCACCGCGGCTAATCTGGGCATTATAGCCGCCGCGGCGGGAGGCGCAGGTCTCGTGGGGAGCGGCGCGGCGCTTACGGCCTTGTTGTGGATCGCCTTTATGCAGATCGTGGGGCACGCGATCTCCAAGGCGCCTCTCTTCATGGGATACGGCGCTGTGATCCACGAGACCGGCACTAAATACCTCGGCGCCGTCGGCAGGCTCGGCAACTACATGAGGGTGACCTCCCTGGCGCTTTGGCTGGCCATGCTCTCGCTGATCGGCACGCCGCCGTTCGCCGGGTTCTTCACCAAGGAGATGGCGGTCGACAACATATCGGCGGGCTTCGACGCCGTGGGGTTCTCAGGCGTCTTGGTGGCCGGCCTCATAGCGTTCCTCGCCCCGCTCTACGGGCTGAGGCTCCTCGGCCTTTCGCTGGTCCACGGCCCCGAGCCTAAGGAACACGTCCACGAGGCGCACCCCATCATGTGGGTCCCCTACACCGTCCTGGCCCTGGCCGCGTTGGGGGTCGGCGGCTACTTCGCGTACCTCTACGCCGACGAGGTCACGAGACTGGTCGCGTCTCCCGGCTTCCTCGCCTTCCTCGCAGGCTTCGCCGTAGCGCTGGCGCTCTACGTCTTGAGGCCAGGCGTGAGGTCCAGGGCCTTGACCCCGCTTTGGAGGATAGGCTATAGGAGGTTCTACCTGCCGTGGCTCTACGACGGGGTCCTCGTGTGGATATACCACAACTTGGCCCACTTGATCTACTGGGTCGTCGACCGCGGCGTGATAGACAACCTCTACCACGTGGCGCTTCCCTGGGCCTTCGGCAGGATGTCCGCCGCGTTTAGGCGTCTGCAGACCGGGAGCATCAGCTGGTATCTCCTATACGCCATCGCCGGCCTCCTAGTGCTGGTCTTGTTGGTGTTGCTATGATCGACCCGTTCTTCCTCGTCGTGTTGGCCTTCGCCGCGCTTGCGCCCCTCGCGCTTAAGGTGGACGGGCGCTACCTCGCGGCCGCCATGGGGATAGCCGTGTTCGCCATGGCCTTCTTCGTGCCCGAGGCTGCGTTCTTCTTCACGCTACTCGGCGTGGTGGCCATAGCCTTCGCCTTGGATTGGCCTTATGGGGGGCTGGGGTTCGCCTTGGGCCTCTCGGCTACGTCCACGGCCCTGGCGGCCTACGCCTACTATAGGGTCGTCGCGGCTCCTCAACAGGCGGTCTACTACGCCTTTGCGGGGCTGGCCGCACTGGCGGTGTCGACGGCCAGCATATATGGCCTGCTCGCGTCGGGCCGCGAAAGGGAGAACGTGGAGGGGGCTCTCAAGTACCTCATATTCTCGGCCGTGGGCAAGACCTTGATGGTGCTCGGCTTCCCCCTCGCCCTCTACGTATCGCCTACCCTCGGCTGGGTCGTGCTCGCAATAGGCTTCATTTTCGAGCTTGGCCTCGTGCCGGCCCACCTCTGGATGGTAGACGCGTTCGCCCTGTCCACGCCTAGAGGCGTCGCCGCGTTGACCATATTCGGCGAGCTGACGCCGTTGTTGGTCCTGCTGACTCTCCTCAACGTCGTCCCCATGGCCAAGCCGGCCGCGTTCGCCCTCCTAGTGGCATCACTCGCCTCCATGACCTTCGCCAACGTGGCTGGCCTCACGGCGAGGACTTTCGGCCGCATCTTGGCGTACTCCTCCATCGCGCATATGTCCTACGCCGTGGCCGCCGCCGCGCTTGTGTTCTACTTCGGCAACAAGTTCGTCTCATTGCCTCTCGTGGGCAATATGTCGGCGTTCTCCGTGGCGTCGCTAGTGATCGTGCTGGAGGGTCTGACCTCGGGCCTCGGCAAGGCGGGCATATTCGGCGCGCTTACCGTCAAGCACGCCGACACGGTCCCGGAGAGGCGCGTCTTGTCGAACGCAGTCAACGTATTGTCTCTGCTCGGCCTGCCGCCCCTCCTCGGCTTCTGGCCCAAGCTACTGCTCATACTCCTGTCGCTGGCCTTGGGCCAGGCGGGCGTCGCCGTCCTCGTGATACTCAACAGCGCCCTGGCGACTCCCTACTACCTACGCGTCTTTAGGCAGATCGTCGAGGCGGCTGGCCCCAGCGCCGACAACGCCACCTCGGTGCTCACCTCGACGCTCGCGGTGGTCCTCGGCGTCGCCGCGCCTCTGCTACTGGCCGCGCTCATACCCTAATTTGAAAACCTACAGCTTTATCTAAAACAAGCTACAGCGGAAGTGAGCTATTTAAACGTCCAGGTTGTAAATAGCATGTATGCCGTGACTGCGCGCGTGTCGGCTTACGGCACTGCCTCGCTAGGGCTCTTCTCCTTGTCCGGCCATGTCGTCGGGGGGTAGGGAGTTCAGGTGTTCCTACTGCGGCGCGCCGCTGGACGTCACGCCGGATTCTGTCCTTGTCGTCTGCCAGTACTGCGGTAGGCCCAACTTTGTGGTCTCCGATGTCGATACCGGCGGCATATTGGCCGTGCCTGCTCTGAACAGTGACGAGATAGCTAGGAGGGCCGTGGCGGCGGCGCGTAGGGAGCTCAAGCTGAAATCGGCGACCTTCGGCGATCCCGACCTATACTATCTGCCCTACTACTTCGCATCGGTGGAGATGGCGGCTAGCTATAGGGCACGGGTTAGGGTGACCTACAGCTCCGGCAGAACTACCGTGACTAGGACGGTCGACGTGTCGGGCTCCCTCAACTACTCGGCGACCGTCCCCGTGCTGGCTAGGAGGGCCGTCGCCGGCATAGCCACCGAGAAGCTGGCCCAACACTACCTATCCACCAAGCCGCAGACCAAGCCGCTGGACCAGATAGAGCTGGGCTACAGGACCTCCAAGGCATTTCTGGCGGCCGAGTTCGGCAGAGATAGAGCCAGGGGCATAGCCATGCGGGATGCCGTGGACGGCTTGCTCGCCAGAGTGGATAAGGACGCGGGCGAGAGGGCCTTGAAGGCTCTGCGGCTCCACTCGGCGAGGACCGCCGTGCTTGACAAGACGGTCGACTACCAAGTCGGCGAGCTCGACCTCTCGCCTCTGACGTACCTCCCGGCTTGGCTCGTCCCCTACACGGTCGACGAGGCCCAATACCACATGGCCTTCGCTGGCTGGGACGGCGAGCTCCTCGCGGCCCTCGAGCCGATCACGGTATCCGGCAGGCTTCGCTCCATAATAGGCTCTGTCCTGGCCAGCGGCATCTTGGCAGGCATAGGCGGGATCGCGCTCCCGCAGAGCCCATTGGTCGGAGCGGTCTTTCTGTTTTTCGGCGCGGGGATATCGGCGGCTATCGGCAAAAACGTGGTTGCGTCCATCAAGGTCAAGAAATGAAGGTCCGTTGTCCCTACTGCGGGGCCGAGTACGAGGCGCCGGAAGGCGCGCAGTATCTGGTCTGCCCCTACTGCGGCACTGTCTTGAGGGAGGGGAAGATCTTCGAGTCCGTCTACCTTTTCGAGCCGCGCCTCGACAAGACAGCGGCCTTCAACAGAGTCTTCGGTTTCCGCCCCTGGGCCTCGCCGCGGGATCTAGGCACGTCCTCGCCGGCCGATGCGGAGCTCCACTTCCTTCCGCTCTATCTCTACTATGTCTATTTTGAGCCTCTGAAGGAGCTGGCCACGTACGCGACTGCGCTTGCGGTGGAGAGGCCGCCGTTTTACGTCCCGAGGAATTACAGATTTCCGGCGCGGTGGAGAATTCCCTTTAAGCCTTCGCTGGAGAGAACCGCCGTATTCCACCAGCCCCAGCTAGATCCCGAGACGGCTTGGGCCGCAGCCTCAAAGCCCTACGAGAAAGAGGCCCGGAGCTACGCCGCGGCGTTTAAGAAGCCCATAAGCGACAAGACAACGTTCGAGGGAATAGTCTACTACCCCTTCTGGAAACTGAAGTACATATACAGAGGGAAGGAGTACAACGCGGTGGTCGACGCCGCCGAGGGCAACGTAGTCTACATGGAGTATCCCATATCTCGGAGGGGGAGAGCGGCGTCGCTGGCGGCCGCAATCACGATCTTGACGGGCTCCGTCGTTTTGGGCACGGCGATAGGCATGGGGATCTCGGCCGCCAAAGGCGTGGATCTCACCTTGTGGGGGTCCCTCGGCGGGCTTATCGGCGGCATCGCTGGCTCGGCCAGCGCGTTCACCTACGTCGTCGAGCGCAAGGCCGTATATAGGGAAGGCCAAGAGATAGAGGTATTGTAAGCCGTCGCGCACCTCGCCTGTAGTTGGGCGCATAGGAGCTATTTGAGCAAACTCCGGCCCCGGTAAGTCCGGCCCCGGGCGGTAGAGAGCCGACCTTTAAAAAGGCCGGTTTTCCTCCGGCCATGATCGAGAGGACGTTGGTCATAGTTAAGCCGGACGCCGTCAAGAGGGGGCTTATAGGGGAGATAATATCCCGCCTCGAGAGGGCGGGGCTTAGGATAGTCGCCGCCAAGATGGTGTGGGCCTCCCGCGAACAGATGGCGGGTTTCTACCCCAGCGACGAGGCTTGGCTCAGAAGCGTGGGGAACAAGACGCTCAACAGCTATAGAGAGATGGGGATCGATCCCAAGGCCGAGCTGGGCACGGACGACCCCGTGGAGATAGGCAAGATGGTGAAGGGGTGGCTGGTGGACTACATGACCGAGTCGCCTATCCTCCTCATGGTGGTCGAGGGGAACCACGCCGTGAGCGTGGTGAGGAAGCTCGTGGGCAATACCCTGCCCTACAAGGCCGAGCCGGGGACTATCAGGGGCGATTTCTCCACGGACAGCCCCGACCTGGCCAATAGGGAGAGGCGGTCTATCCGCAACCTCGTACACGCAAGCGACAGCCCCGAGGAGGCGAGGCGGGAGATAGCCTATTGGTTCAAGGAGTCGGAGATATACAGCTATAGGTAGCCGTTCAACGTGGCCGATCTTATCTCGGGCCTCTTTGGGGCGAAGCTGTAACACTCGTTTCCGGTATAGGGCGATTTGGCCACGGCGAGGCGGACCGCGCCTCTGGACGACTTGATCTCCACAACCTCGTACTGGTCCGTGACGAACGTCTTCCCGGCCGCTATGTCGTAGAACCTCAAAGGCCGCTTCACGGAGATGTTGCGCCTCCTCAATAAATAGGCATCAGCCCCGACAGGAATTACCTCACCGCTCGGAGGCGGCACACCGCATCACCGGAAAATAGAAGTCGCCAGTTAATAAACTAGATCAAGTGCGGACGCCGTCGGCCGGCCAGACGAGCCGTTAGGGCCAGCGCAACGAGGCCAGAAAACGCGGCTACATGAGCAAGACGCGCGACGCCGCTAGGCCGATATGTCGACGTTCTTGGTCTCCGGCAGAGCGAGTATGGCTACGGCGAGTGCGACGATCGCCACCACGTAGGTGTACAACGCGACGCCCGCTAGGGGGTTGTGTAGGGCTAGGCCTATGGCCCCTACTATGGACGGGGTGAATCCGCCGAAGAAGCCTATGCCTATGTTAAACGCTATGGACATCCCGGTGTACCTCACCCTCGTGGGGAAGAGCTCGGCCAACGCCGTGCCCAATATGCTGAAGGTGAAGGCCGTGGCCCCTATCAACACGAAGACGGCCAAGACAGCCGCGGCGAGGTCCCTCAACGACGAGAGGAAGAGGTATATGGGGTAGTAGGTCGCTATGCCTATGACGAGCCCTATTACGTATATGAGCCTTCTGCCCAACCTATCGCCGAGCCACGCCGCGAAGATGTAGAGGGGCAGTTGCAGAACGGCGGCTGTGCCGACTATGATATTGGCCTCGACAGAGGTCCACCGAGCCACTTGGGTCAGGAACGTGAATATATAGGCCGTGGAGGTGTAGGCGAGGACTGCGTGTCCGGCCGCTACGGCTATGCCCACAAGGATCCACTTCCAATACTTGGCGAACGCCTCGACTATGGGTATCTTGGACACGGCGCCTTTTTCCTTCAGCGCCCCGAACAGCGGAGTCTCGGCGAGCTTAAGGCGCAGATAGGCGCCTAAGGCGGTCAGCGCCAGGGCCAGCAGGAAGGGGACTCTCCAGCCCCATGCGGCGAATTCTTGAGCCGTGAGGAGCATTGAGGAGAGGACTACAGTTAGGGACGAGAGGCCGAGCCCAAGCGGGGGAGTCGCCGAGATGAAGCCGACGTAGAACGCCCTTCTGCCACTGGGCGCGTACTCGAGCGCGTACGTCACCGCGCCGCCGTACTCTCCGCCGAGCGCTATCCCTTGGACCATTCTGAGAGCCGCCAGGAGAGCCGTCGCGGCGAGGCCGGCCTGCGCGTACGTGGGCAGTAGGCCTATGCCGGTGGTCGATAGGCCCATCAGAATCAACGTGGCGAGGAACGTCGACTTGCGGCCTATCCTATCGCCTAGGTGGCCGAACACGAGGGCGCCGATAGGCCTGACGACAAAGCCCGTGGCGAAGACGAGCCAGGTTCCTATGATAGCGGCGGCGGGGTTCCCCTTCGGGAAGAAGAGGGAGGCGATGATGGGGGAGAGGGAGGCGTAGGCGAAGAAGTCGTACCACTCTATCAACGTGCCTACGGTCGACGCGGCCACTACGAATCTGAGCGACATAATATCGAGAAGCAGGCCATATTTAAGCTATATAGGCGTTCGGAGGCGGAAAGTATATGTATCCCATGCGCGGCGTCGTGGCGCTCGGCGGCGGCCTACGGCTCTCCCCCGCGTAAATGTTGCACACAACTATGTACTACCGGCACGCACAACGCCGTACATGGACCGGAGATGCGTCAGACTGTTGGCCTCGGCCGGCATAGGCTGGATGTTCGACGCCATGGACGTCCTACTGCTCTCCTATATCTTAGTCGCCGCGGCCGGCGAGCTGGGGCTCAGCAAAGGCGAGGCCGGCCTCGTCATATTGGCGAACAACGTGGGCATGTTGCTCGGCGCGCTCCTCTTCGGTAGGCTGGCCGACGTCTGGGGCAGAAAGCCCGTCTTCATGACGACGCTGGCCATCTACAGCGCGGGGACCGGCTTAACGGCGTTGGCCGGATCCGCGTCGGATCTGGCGTTGCTACGCTTCTTCACGGGCCTCGGGCTCGGCGGGGAGCTCCCCGTGGCCGCCTCGTTGATGTCCGAGCTCTCGCCGACTAGATACAGAGGGAGGAACGTGGTCTTGCTGGAGAGCTTCTGGTCCCTCGGCTCAATTCTGGCGGCCTCCGTCGCCTACTTCGCCTTCCCGCGCCTCGGCTGGAGGATCCCGCTGGCCCTCCTCTCCTTGACCGCGCTCTACGCCTTGGTCCTCAGGTCGGCTGTCCCCGAATCCCCGCTGTGGCTGTACCTCAGAGATCCGCAGAGGGCCTACGCCATAGCCCAGACCTACGGCGTCCAGCTCGGCCGCGTCGAGAGGCACTCGGCGAGGGAGCTCTTGGCCGGCTACAGATCTCAGACGCTGTTGCTGTGGGCGGCCTGGCTCCTTCTGGCCTTCGGCTACTACGGCGCCTTCCTCTGGCTCCCCGCCATGATAGCCAAGAGAGGCTTCGGCCTAGTCGCCACGTTCGAGTACTCGCTGATCATGTCGCTGGCTCAACTGCCCGGCTACTTCACAGCGGCGTACCTCATAGAGAGGATCGGCAGAAGGCCCAGCCTGCTCCTCTTCTTCCTGGGATCCGCCGCCTCGGCCATCGCGTTCGCCGCCGCGCCGAACGTCGGCTGGCTACTGGCCTCCGGCATCGCCCTGAACTTCTTCAACCTCGGCGCCTGGGGCCTCATATACGCCTACACGCCCGAGTCGTTCCCGTCTGATCTCCGCGCAACGGGCATGGGCAGTAGCGGATCCATGGCGCGCGTCGGCATGATAATAGGGCCTTTACTGCCCACATACCTCACCTTCTCTACCGCACTGGCGGCCTACGCCGCGGCCTGGCTGGCGGCCGGCGCATCTATCTATCTATTCGGCAAAGAAACAAAAACAACTAAAATAGAATAAATAAAAATTTATGATTATTTTTGAATTATTTTAATTAATAAACTCAGTTAAGTTAAAATATTCAGAGCCTAGAGTGGTTTATGATATATACTTTTATGCATGTTATTCGGTTACGATGACCTTCCCGAAAAGATTGCGGCAGTTTTCTCTCAATATATTCTATATTGAGATAAATAGAATATATGTAAATAAAAGCTTATAAGTATCCTCTATCGATCTCATGATGCTGTCGGTCACTCAGATGAACGCCTTCCTGGGCAACACCCTCCAGCTCCTCCGAAGGAGCATAGAGCTCGGCGGTTTCCCTATTGAGCTTTACGAGTTTCTTTCTAGGCCTAAGAGGGTTCTTGTTGTCTCTATTCCGGTTAGGGTTAATGGTGGGGTTGTGTTTTTTGAGGGGTATAGAGTTCAGCATAACGACGCGCTTGGGCCCTATAAGGGAGGCATCCGTTTCCATCCGGAGGTGTCTCTGGCTGACGATATGGCTCTCGCCACCATAATGACGTTGAAGAACAGCTTGGCTGGGTTGCCCTATGGAGGGGCTAAGGGGGCTGTTAGGGTAGACCCGAAGAGGCTTTCGCCTCGGGAGTTGGAGGAGCTGTCGAGAGGCTATGTTAGGGCTATAGCGCCGCTTATAGGGGAGGAGCTAGACATACCGGCGCCCGACGTGGGGACAAACAGCCAGATAATGGCCTGGATGGTAGACGAGTACTCCAAAATAGCCGGGAGAAACGCCCCCGCAGTATTCACCGCGAAGCCGCCAGAGCTATGGGGAAACCCGGTGAGGGAATACTCCACAGGATTCGGAGTAGCGGTGACGGCCGTCTATGCGGCCAAGGCGCTTTGGGGATCCGCCGAGGGGAAGACCGCCGCCATACAGGGGTTCGGGAACGTGGGCAGGTGGACGGCCTACTGGCTGGAGAAGATGGGCATCAGAGTCGTCGCCATCTCCGACATAAACGGGACTGTGTACAAGAAAGGCGGGCTGACCACGGCCGAGCTTGTCGAGAAGAATAGGAACGCCAGGGGACCTGATCTGCTGGCCCAGATAGCCAAATACAACGACGCGTCCATGGTGCAGGACCCCAGCGCCGTCTTCGGCGTCGATGCCGATATTCTTGTTCCTGCTGCTCTTGAGAATGCTATTACTGAGGATAATGTGGGCTCTGTTAGGGCTAGGCTTGTGGTGGAGGGGGCTAACGGGCCTACTACGCCTGAGGCTGAGAAGGCTCTTTACGAGAGGGGCGTTGTGGTTGTGCCGGATGTCTTGGCTAACGCTGGGGGTGTTGTCATGTCTTACCTCGAGTGGGTTGAGAATCTGCAGTGGCTTATGTGGGACGAGGAGGAGACTAGGTCTAGGCTCGAGAGGATTATGGCGGAGAATTTCAGGAGGGTGCACCAGAGGTGGATACAAGAAAAGAGCTGGACTATGAGAGACGCCGCATACGTAATAGCCGTAGAGAGAATATACAAGGCAATGAAGGCGAGGGGGTGGATATAGTGGCGACCGGCCGCGTAGTCCATCCGCTCTTTTAACCGACAATACTACCGGTTAAAAAGGGAAACTTTAGAGAATGCCCCCCTCGACAAATCTAAGCACTACAACTTTCTTGTCCTTCAGCTCAACCACCTTGATCTTCTTGGTGTTCTCCTCCTCCGTTTTCTTCTCAGCCATAGGCCGAACAATGTATTAATTTAAATTTCTTACGTTATAGTTTGCGGCGCGATGCGCCGAGAAAGCCTAAAACCGGCTTGGCTGGAGGGGGCGTGAAGATAGCCGTAGTTCAATCGCCCAGGTTTTCGGGTCCGGCCGAGGGCTTGAGGTGGTTGATGGACAAGACGCCGAGGGCCGATCTGGCCGTCCTCCCCGAGTACTGGATAGGGACCTCTCCCCTAGACGAGGAGGGGTTCCGCTCCTATATCTCGGAAATCGCCGAGATAGCCTCCGCTATGGGCGGGATCGTCGTGGCGGGCGCCGTGGCCGTCGCCAGAGGCGGCGCCGTCAAGAACGTGTGCCCCGTAGTGGGCGGGGAGGGGCTGTTGACCTGGGGCGAGAAGATCTTCCCCTCCGCCGCGACCGAGGAGAGAGTCTGGGTATCCGGCGGCTCTAGGCTAGCTCTCTTCAAGGCCGGGAGCTGGGCGGTGGGTTGCCTATCCTGCGTCGACCTGGCCTACCCGGAGCTGGCGCGTGTGCTGGCCCTGGCCGGAGCCGAGGTGGTCGTCAACCCGGCGAGCATTTCGGCCGACAGGAGAGGTCTGTGGGCCGCGATCGGGCTGGCGAGGGCCTTCGAGAACTCGGTGTTCGTCGCGGCGGCGCTCGGGACAGGCTATAGATACCTAGACGGCAGACCTGCGCGCGGCGGGTCCTACATAGCCACGCCGAACGGAATCCTCGTGGAGTTCGGCGAGGAGCCCGGCGTCTATTTGGCCGAGCTAGACCGGGGAGAGCTGGAGCACGCCAGGAGGCGAAGGCGCTACCTAGACGACGTGAGGTCCATGAAGCCCGTCGACCTAAATAGGTATGGGCTCTAGCCAGGCGAGGCAAAAGCCGACATCTCTCGGCCTCTACGCAACGCGTGCGGATACCTCGGCGGTACCGAGAAAAGGCGCGCCAGCCGCCATACGTCAGCCGAGGCCTGCCCGCCGAATAGACCTATTCCTTTCACATGCTTTAGGCTGAGATGTCGGCCGCCCAACGCGACGACCGCAGAGGGGACAACGAGACAACGTCTGCTGAGGGCGAGCCAACGTTGAAAGCCCCTAGCTATATGCTATCTTCATAATGCATTCTTAGCAGTCGTCATGTGCTATAAAGCGACGTTTGTGCTGATTTAAGGAAAGGGCGCCGTATGTGAACGGCGACGCTGAAAATTCGGCGTGTTGGGGGAGTTGTATTGTGAGGGTGAGTAGCCCGGCCGGGATTCGAACCCGGGCCACGGGGTCCAAAGCCCCGCATCCGTAGCCGGGCCGCATCGCCGTGGCCCGTTGGCCGCTAGACGACCGGGCTCGCCCCACAAATACGCAGAGGATTTTAAACGTTTTCCGGCTATCTGCCGCCTACGGCGGCGACGCGCCTTGTGGAATCCGCGCCTAGATCTCGGAGAGCGCCTTCACTAGACGCCCTATTTCGGCTAGGGCCTTCTCGTCGGGTAGGGCCTTTGTCTCGACTACGGGCTCCACTATCTTGAAGCCCGCCTTCTGGAGCGCCTCGACTGCTTGCCTCGACGTGGGGGCCCAGACGTATGTGTTCACTACGGCCGCGACGCGGCCCCTGCCGAGGCTTTTGGACTGCAATAGGTGGAGCACGTTGTGTATGTAGGGGAATACGCCTCCGTCGTAGGTTGGGTAGACTACGACTAACGCATACGCCTCGACGAGGTCGGCCAATATATAGGATGGGTGGGCGTCGGAGGCGTCGTAGATGGAGGTCGTGAAGCCGGCCTTGCGCAGCTCCTCCGCTATGTGTTCCGCCAGCTGCCTCGTCCTTCCGTACATAGAGCCGAAGAGGACCACAGCCCTCCTTCTGTCGGGCTCGGGCGCGGCCCACTTCCTGTACAGCCTCAACATCTCCGATACGTGTCTGCGGTATATCGGGCCGTGCGACGGCGCTATTATCCTCACGTCGAGCGGCTTTATCTTCTCCAACGCGTCTATCACGTTCCTGCCGTATTTGGCCACTATATTCACGTAGTACCTCCTCGCCTCCGATATGTAGCGATTTAGGTCCACCTCGTCGTCGAATATGCCCCGCTCCAGCGCCCCATATGCGCCGAAGGCGTCGCAAGTGAAGAGCACGCCGGAGTCCTCGAGGTACGTGAACATGGTCTCCGGCCAGTGGAGCCACGGCGCGTGGATGAATCTAAGCCTCCGTCTGCCTAGATCCAGCGTATCTCCGTCCTTAACCGCTATGATCCTATCTGCGGGCACTTTATAGAGCGAGTGTATGAGGCGGCTCGCGGTGGTCGACGCAACCACCTTGACGTGTTTAAGCCTCTGGAGGATGTATGGGGTGGCCCCGTGGTGGTCGGGCTCGAGGTGGTTCAACACCAGATATTTGACCCGCGAGAGATCGCCGACAACTTCGCCGACTCTCCCCAGATATTCGTAGGCGAACTCCTCGGGAGCAGCGTCGATGAGGGCCACGTCGCCGCCGTCGACGACGTAGGCGTTGTAGGACACGCCGTCAGGCAGAGGCCACAAGGCCTCGAACAGCCTCTTGACCCTATCGTTCACCCCCACCCAAAAAACGCCGTCCGCTACAGCTCTAGGAGCCGGCGTCTCCATAGGGGCCTCCGGCCGACATCACGTATAAACTTTTCCCTAATTCTGGCATAAATTGGGAAAGTCAAAGCCGACGAACCTAGGCGGTAGCGCCAGCGAAAAGCACATAAAGGACCTCCATTATGTGGTCCGTCGCCGCCGTAGCTAAGCCCGGTATAGCGGCGGTCCCCTTAGGGGGCGGCCGACGCTGTTAACCCGTAGGTCCCGTCGAGCCCCCGCGAGGGGGTTCGGGATAGGGTTCAAATCCCGGCGGCGGCGCCAACCGGTTTTCGCCGTCTACGCCTCCAGGGCATCGGCCAGCTCGTCGAGGTCCTTGACGACGAGCGTGGGCTCCGGCCCCAGCTCCTCGGTCGGCAACCCGCGCCTGTTCAGGTATATGGCCTTGAGGCCGGCGTTGAGGGCCCCGGCGACGTCCCAGGGATTCGACGACACCAACGCGGCGTCTCCCAGCCGGGAGGCCAGCCCGTAGATCTTGGGGCTCGGCTTATAGACGCCGACCTCCTCCGCCGAGAGTATCTCGGCGAAGTGGGCCCTCAGGCCCGTGTCCCTCAACAGCGCGTCGACCATATCCCTATCTCCGTTCGTCAAGGCCACCAGCTTGTGCCGCCTGGCGAGTCTCGGCAAGGACCGCGCCGCGTCCGGGTAGGGCTTGAGCCGCAACCACGCCTCCATTAGCGTCTCCATCTCCCGCTCCTTCAAGCCCAGGCCCAGCCGCCTGATCGTGTACCTCAAGGCCCTTTCCGTGACCGAGCGGAAGCTCTCGTACCTCCCCATCACGGACAGCAGAAGGGCGTACTCCAGCTGTTTGGCGCGCCAGAGCTCCACGAAGCCCACGGGGTCTGGGACCAGCCCCCTAGCCGCCTCGGCCAGCGAGGCCAGATCATAGAGGGTGCCATATATGTCGAAGGCCAGCACCCCGACCGCGGGGACCTGCCTCCCGACTGCGCCCATTGAGGAGGTCGGCCGCAGATTTATATAGCTACGCCCGCGGTCCGCGGCCGCGCCAGGCGGCGCGGGCGCATAGATTGCGCGCTCCGTTTTTATCCCGCCCCGCGGACTCTACGGCATGTTGCCTGCGACAGTCGCCGTGCCCAGGATACCCATCGTGGACAAGGTCTCGCTCCCCGCCGACAAGAGCGCCGTACTGGTCGTCGATATGCAGAACGACTTCGCCCACCCCAACGGAAAGCTCTACGGGCCCTCGGCCAGGGAGATAATCCCCCGTATAGCCAAGCTCCTGGAGAGAGCCCGGGCCAAGAAGGTCCGCATCGTCTATACCCAAGACACCCATTACCCGGACGACCCCGTGGAGTTCCCCATATGGGGCCCCCACGTGGTCAAGGGCTCGTGGGGCTGGCAGATAGTCGAAGAGCTCAAGCCGAGGGAGGGCGACTTGGTCGTGGAGAAGATGAGGTACGACCCGTTCTTCGGGACTCCTCTGGACCACATACTCCGCATGTACGGCGTGCGGCACCTCGTGGTTGTGGGCACTGTGGCCAACATCTGCGTCCTACACGCTGTGGCGGGCGCCAGGCTGAGGCTCTACGACGTGGCGGTCCCGATAGACGCAATAGCCGCACTCAACGAGTTCGACTACGCGGCGGCGTTGAGGCAGATGGACTTCCTCTACAAGGCGACCCTCACCACCGTCGACGGCGTGTCCTTCGAATAGGCGGCCGGCCGGAGGGCCGACGCGGCGCCGAGAACTATATTGGGCAATACGGCCTACCGGGGAACAGCCCGGGCGGAGGCTTGCGGCACGTCTAGGCAGAGAGCTCGTTCAACATCGCCGTCGGGGACGGCGGAGGTCAGCCTGTGGCATAAGCGGCCATGTAGGGCCCAAAGGGACAGGTCATCACGTAGATCTACGCGTTCTTTTTAAAAACAGCTTCGGCATAGACGTGCGGGTGTTTTTCGACAACGGCGTGGTGGTGGAGGGGAGGGGCTTCAGAGTCTTGGTAGACCCCTTCAAGCCCTTCGACGAGTCCAAGTACGACGCGGTCCTCATAACGCACGGCCACAGCGACCACGTAACTCGGCACGTCAGGAGGGCGTTCGCCGTGTTGACCAGGGAGACTCTCCAGGTGTTGCGGGTGAGGTACGGCGTGAGGCCCAGGAAGTACGTCCTCGCCAGGCCGGGCGACAGGCTGGATCTGGGCAAGTTCTTCCTGCACGTCCTCAACGCAGGCCACGTGCCGGGGAGCGTCATGTACCTGATAGAGTCGCGGGACGGGACTGTGGGGCTGACCGGCGACTTCAACCCGGCAGGCAGCAACGTGGTCAGGGGGGCCGACGCAATCGAGGCCGACGTGTTGGTCATGGAGGCCACTTACGGCTCGCGGCACTACGTCTTCCCGCCGCGCGAGAGGCTCTACGAGGAGATAGCCGCGCTGGCCGACAGAGGCGAGGCCCCTGTCGCCATAAGGGCCGGCCCGCTGGGGAAGGGGCAGGAGATGGCGAGGCTTCTGCCGGGCAACAAGCTCTACCTGGAGCCGAAGGTCGCCGCCCTCAACAGAGCCCTCGGCTTCCCAGGCGGCAGGGAGCTGGCGCGCGGGATAAAGCCTAATCCCGGCGAGGTGGTCGTCCTAGGCCTCACGTCCCGCCCCCCGCCGGGCTCTCTCTTGGTCGAGCTGAGCGGCCACTACGCGGTGGCCAAGCCGGAAGGCGCCGTGGGCATACCGCTCAGCAACCACGCCGACTTCCCTGCCCTCCTCGAGACCGCCTTGAGGAGCCGCGCCAAGAGGATATATACAGTCTACGGCCACGTGGACGAGCTCGCCAGATGGCTGAACAGGCTGGGCCTCAAGGCTTCCAGAATACCGCCTAGAGGCCAGACTGAGCTGACCCAGTGGCTTTAGCCGCCAACCCGCACAGCTGGCCCTCGTAATACTCCAAGGCGTAGGGGGCCGGCGCCGCGACGGCTAGTCCTTCAGCTCGACGTATTTCTCGAGGACGGGCGCCACGTAGTCGAGGCCTAGGCGCCTCAGAGTGCTCCTCCTCGGGACCCCGTTCTCGTCCCAGCCCCTCAAGTCGTAGTAGTGGCTCAACATCTCGTGGTATTTGCCGTAGTCCAGATGGGCGCCCTTGAGCGGGCCCTTAGTCAGCGGCTTCTTGAACCACTTGGGCGGCGGCACGTCGAGCTCCCTAGACCAGTAGCCGTATTCCCTTATCCAGAAGGCCCTTATGAGCGCGTATATGCGGTCGCCTACCTCGTTGAAGTACTCGGGAGTTGCGTCGAGGCCGGTGGCGGCCTTGAAGAGCTTGGGGTACCAATCCAGCGGCAACGATATCTCGACCCAGGGCAGGCGGCAGCTGACGAACGCCTCGAACCAGCCGCCTCTAATCCTCTGTAGCTCTATGACTTTAGCCGCCTTCTCTTTCGTATAGCCGAAGCGGTCGGTCTTGACCTCCCAAGATATGACCCAGGCGTCCTTGTGGTGGGGGCCTATAGGCGACGTGGCGTAGGCGAGCGCCATGGCGGGGGCGGCGTGGCAGTCGTAGGCGGACACCTCGAGGCCCTTGACCTGCACCGCGAGCTCCTCGGCCTTGAGCCTCCGGGAGGCCCTCATGGTGCCTTCCGCCAGCAAGTCCCCGAAACCTCTCCTGTAGGCTATATCCAGCGCGAGGTCCCGCGCGGCCTTGTAGTCGCCCCACTCGATCTTGAAGCCGTGCTCCTTGGTGAGCCCCCTCTCGCTTGCCTCCATGGCGAAGCCTAGGGTGTTGCCGAGCGATATGGTGTCCATTCCCATGAGGTCGGCGATGCGGTTCAGCTCCGCCACCTTGGACAGATCGCCTATGCCCAGGTTAGATCCCAGGAGGGCTATGTTCTCGTAGTCGACCTCGGCGACGCCGCCCTCGGCGGGGACCCAGTGGCCGCAGGGCATGAAGCAGAGCGGGCACGACTTGAGGTCGACCTCCATCTTCTCGACCATGGCTCCGCCGATCTTCTCGAACTCGTCGAACTGTCCCTCGGAGAAGTTGTAGGTCGGCAGGACGCTGGCCTCCTGGGCCCACTCCACTGTGGACGTGGTGCCTTGCCTCATCCAGAAGTTGTAGCCGGGCATCTTCCTCCCCTGCTCCACGGCCTCCAGCCCCATCTTGCCTATCGCCTTGTCCGCCACCGGTATCTCGCCTCTGCCCTTTACCACCAACGCCTTTAGGTTCTTGGAGCCCATGACGGCGCCCATGCCCGGCCTCCCTCCGGCCCTCCCTTTCTGGGCCACCACCACGGCGTATTTGACCAAGTTCTCGCCGGCGGGGCCTATGGAGATGACCCCGGCGTCTCTCCCGTGTATTTTCTGTAGCTTGTCCTCAGTCGCCCAGGTGTTGAGGCCCCAGAGATCTGACGCGTCGAGGAATTGGACGCCCTTCTCATCTATATAGAGGTATGTAGGTCTCTCGGCCTTGCCCTCGACGACAATAGCGTCGTAGCCCGCGCGCCTCATGTAGACGCCGGCCCACGCGCCTATGTTGCCGTCGCCGTAGCCGCCCGTTATGGGCGACTTGGCCGCCACCACCAGCTTCCCCATGTTGACGTTGGTGAGGCCGGTCAACGGGCCTGCGGCGAATATGAGCTTGTTGTGCGGCGACAGCGGATCCACGCCGGGTGGGAGCTCGTCCCACAGTATCTTTATGGCGAGGCCTCTGCCGCCTATGAAGTCCCTGGCAACAGAGGCGTCCAGCTCCTGGACGACGTACTTCTTCCTCGTCAGATCGACCCTGAGCATTCTGCCTTGCCAACCGGCCATGGGTCAACCCAATTACACCTTTTAAAGCATGAAGTTTATAAGGGGGGCTTCTTCCAGCGGCTTGTGATAGTCTCGGTGGCGCCCGAGCTGGCGCTGGACGGGAGCAAGAACTACGCAGGGGGGCTCGGCGTGTTGGAGGGAGACAAGTTCTACGCCGCGGCGAGGCTCGGAGTGCCCTACACCGTCATCACTCTGCTCTACGACAAGGGCTACGTCCGCTATAGGGAGGAGAACGGCCAGCTGGTGCCCGAGGGAGAGCCCCAGACCGATTTCTTGAAGTCGCTCAAGCCGGCCGGCACGTGTTGGATCGAGGTCGGCGGGGAGGACGTCGAGATCGGGCTGTACCTCTACCAGCTCAACACGGCCACCGCCGCCTTCGTCAAGCCCCTCAGGCCCGACTGGGCCGTCAAGGCGGCCGAGAGGCTCTACGTGGAGTCCACAGACCTCGAGAGGTTTAGGAAGTACGTAATCTTGGCGAAGGCCGCGGTGCGCTACGTCGACAAGCACATAGGCTGGGACAAGGTCAAGTACTTCGACTTGCAGGAGGCCTACACGGCGTTGGTCCCGCTCGTGAGGCCCGGCGCGAGCTATAGGCTGGTCATACACACGCCGGCGCCTTGGGGCCACCCCACGTTCCCCAACCGGTTCTTCAAGCAGGAGTTCGGCTACGAGTTCGCCATGAACCCCGTCGTGTTGACCGAGATAGGCTTGGCCATGAGCAAGGAAGGCATAGTGGTCTCCAAGAAGATGCTGGACTTCGCGCTGTCCACGTTCCCCCACCACGCCGCGAAGATAAGGGCGGTCACCAACGCCGTGGAGATACCGCGGTGGAGGCACCCGGCCCTCTCCGACGTGAAGAGCCCCGACGAGCTGAAGGCGGCTAGGGCCAAGGCCAAGGCCGAGGCCCTCAAGGCGTTGGGCATCAAGACGGACAAGCCGGTCGTCGTGTGGGCCAGGAGGCTAACGCGCTACAAGAGGCCCCACTTCATAGCGCAACTGGTCGAGGACCTCGACACCGACGTCTTCTTCATACTCGGCGGCAGGGCCCACCCGAACGACGACTTCGGCGTGAGGATGATGGCGGAGTTCAAACGGCTCGCCTCGTCTAGGCCTAACGTAGTGTACATACCCGACTTGCACGTGGAGAAGGCCAGATATATCGTGTGGGCCTCCGACGTGTTCACCTTCACGCCGTTCTCCGGCTGGGAGGCGTCGGGCACTTCCTTCATGAAGGCTGGGATCAACGGAATACCGCCGGTCGCCTCGAGAGACGGCGCCGTAGAGGAAGTGGTGAGGGACAGGTTCAACGGCTGGCTTTTTGGCGAGGATAGGAGGAGGCTTCTGCCGCTCGATTCGCCCGAGCTGGAGAAGGAATACGACGAGTTCAAGCGCAAGGTTGAGGAGGCTCTCGACGCCTTAAGCAACGGAAGCTACTGGCAGATAGCGTACAACGCCTACAAGACCTTCAGCGAGTACTACTCGATGGATAGGCTATTCCGCGACTACGGCTATATCGGCTAGGGCGGCGTCCCCGCAACTCCCTACCGCACGTCGATTCCTATGGACGCCCGGCGCATCGCCCCGCCCCGACCGCCGCTCAGCCCACTGCAGTAAGAGAGATGCAACCCTGCCCGCGGGGATCTACGGCGGGGTCGCGTTACGGCGGTCTGGGGCCTTCTCTGTAGAGCTTGAGGCCGAACTCCGCTAGAGGGGTGAAGTGCTTCACGTTTCTAGTCCAGAGCGGCATGTTTTTCGCTATGGCCGTCGCCCCTATCAGAATGTCGGCGTCGCTTATGGTGACGCCGCGTCGCCTCAGCTCTCTATAGATCTCCGCGGCTCTCAGCAATATAGAGTTGTCGTTCCAGACCACCAAGAATATGTCCTCCAGCAACCTCTTCGCTCTTTCAATATCTGTAAATCCTCTGAGGAGCTCGTATAGGGTGATCTCCGAGATGTAGTATACACCCTCACCGAGCTCAAGCCGGCCCTTTACGCAGTCTATTACGACGTCGGTATCTACTAGTACCTTGACCATTTAGCTCTCTCGACTTCCTCCGCCTCCAGCAACCGCGCCAGCTCCCTCTTCGCCTCTTCCCTACGCCTCCTCATTATCTCCTCGGCCATCTCGCGCAGAAACTCGTCCCACGTCTTATCACCCTTCAAAGCCTCCAACAACGCCTTAGTCTCGCGGGAAATCGTAATTGTGGTGCCCACGTGCAATTTAGAATTAGCAATTTTAAGCCTTAAGCCGGACCGCGCTCCGCGGAGCCCTAACACCGACGCCGCTGAACAACGCCGGCTTGCGAAACGCCGGCCGAGTTGCGGCCTCACAAATCTTGCACGCGATGTGGGGCGCCAAAGCCATGCGGCTTGGCCGGGACTCCTCAGGCAAGGCCTTGGAGGGAGGTGGCTGTATTGTTATTAAGTGGTGGCGGTGGATCTAGGCAATGGACGTGGTGTTGTTTTTCGAGGTGCACCAGCCCTACAGGCTGAGGCCCGACCTATACAAGGTCTTTCCCCGAATCCCGTCGTTCCGGGAAATGTTCTACCCCGAGCTGGACTCGGCCATATTCTCGCGGGTGGCCGAGCGCGTCTACAGAAAGGCCACCGAAATAGTCTTGGAGGCCGCCAAGGAGGTCGGTTTTAGGGCAACCTTCAGCATAAGCGGCCTGGCGCTGGAGCAGATGCGCGAGAAGGCGCCGGACGTCCTGGAGCTCTTCCGCGAGCTGGCGTCGAGAGGCTTCGAGTTCGTCGCCCAGACCTATTACCACAGCTTGGCTTGGTTCGTCGACGTCGAGGAGTTCGAGGAGCAGGTCAAGATGCAGGCAAAGGCCGTAGAGGAGTTGATAGGCTATAGGCCGGCCGCCGCCGAGAACACCGAGTTCATGTACAACAACGACATAGCTTGCCGCCTGGGCCAGATGGGGTTTAGGACTGTAATCACCGAGGGCGCCGACTGGGTCTTGAGCTGGAGATCGCCCAACTACGTCTATAGGGCCTGGGGGTGCGACGTCCGCGTCCTCACGAGGAACTACAGGCTGAGCGACGACGTGGGCTTCAGATTCGGCGCGCGGTGGTGGGATCAATGGCCCTTGACGGCGGACAAGTACGCCTCGTGGCTCGAGGCAGTCCAGGGAGATCTCGTGCTCATAGCGGTCGACTACGAGACTTTCGGCGAACACCACTGGCCTGAGTCGGGCATCCACGAGTTCCTGCGGTGGCTCCCGCGGGAGATCGCGCGGAGGCCGAGGTTGAGGTTCGCCACCGTGTCGGAGGCCGCCGCGAGGCACGCGCCTAGGGACGTCTTCGACGTCCCTCCCTGGGCCACAATAAGCTGGGCCGACGAGAGGGACCTCTCGGCGTGGCTGGGCAACGAACTGCAACGCAACGCCTTCGCTACGCTCAAGTGGCTGTACCCCTACGCCAAGGCCATAGGCGGGGACGTCTTGCGGCTGTGGAGGCTCCTCTCGACAAGCGACCACTTCTATTATCAAGCGACCAAGCTGGGGCCGGCCGGCGAGGTCCATTCCTATTTCAGCCCCTACGGCTCCGCCTATAAGGCGCACGACATATACATGAACGCCTTAGCGGCTTTGACCGCGCTTATCAGAGAGTCCTGGCGCGCTGAACACGCCGAACGGTTAAGGCTCAACGACGAGAGGTGCTTCTACGCGGGCGGCGTTAGGCTCTGCTCGCTTAAGGAGCTCAGGTCGGCCGACCGCAACTTCAAGGAGAGGTATAGGGACGACCTCCGCAGATGGCTACTCGACGTGTTTATGCTGAACGAGCGCGAGGCCGACGCCGCGCTTTCATAATACGTCCAACATTAAGATATAAATTTGGAGCCTCGCGTCGGCTTTAGTGAAACCAGCCATGTTCTTGGCCTACCTCGACGAGTCGACGAGGGCTATGATACTGACCAAGTTGAAGGCCATGGGTATGAAGCCGGAGCGGCTTATGTCAGACGAGGCCGCCTTCTTCTCGGCGCTCCGAAAGGCCCTCGGCCAACACAACTTCGAGATGCTCATGAAGGCCGCGGAGGAGCTCGACAGCACTGTCAGAAAGGCGAGGGAGGCCCTGGACGATCCGGCCGCGTTCGTTGCCGTGGCGGCTGAGGTGCCGGACGACGTCGTGGCGAGGCTGGGAGGCGCCGGATCTTTACAGGCAAATAGAGGGCTGGGGTGTCCGGAGCCTTTGGCCAAGGCGGCGGCCCTCGCCAAGGCGCTCCTCCGCTATATGCCGGAGGAGGGAACCAGGCTGGCCCAGCTCGAGAGCAAGCTGTGGGAGGCCATGACGCGCGACTGCGCCGTCCTCTCGGCTCTGGCGGGCCAGATCTACAGCGTCGAGGAGGCCTAGAACCGGCGGGGGTCCAGCCCGACGAGCTTCACGTAGTTCTCTGCGCCGTATTTCTCTATCACGTCTAGGGCCACGGGGATATGCCTACCGACCTTCGGAAACACCTCGAGCTCTTCGTGGTCGTTGTGGTACGTGACCACAGAGACGTACCTCTCGAAACGCCGCCTATCCTTCTCCCTCAGTATATAGTCCCCGAGAGATTGTATCAATTTATGATCGGCCGCGTAGGGATGTATCTCCTTCTCGGGAAACAACGGAAATACGTAGAGATCCTCGGCCCTCGCGTGAACGTCCACCACGAAGCGGTGTAGGGCCGAGAACTCGTCCCAGAAGGCGTCGTCGGGAAGCCTATACATGAGAGAGAAACGGACCTTGAAGACCGCGTGCTCTATCTTGAGGAGCGTTATCAGATCCACGCCTACCTCTTCCCCCTTAAAAAATTATGCGCATCCGCCAGCACCCTCCGCGAGTTTTCGAACGTCGTCCTGGCCAGCGCCTGGCCGAACGGCAACCATACATATCCTTTGTGCTCCCACGAGATCTTGACGTCCTTGCTCCGGGCTCTCGCCAGGAAATATATAACCTTCTTCCTCACCCTCCTCCCCTCTCTGTAGTAGAAATACTCTATCTCCCTCCGGAACCCGGGCACCAGCTCCACGTCGAGGCCCGTCTCCTCCTTTATCTCCCTCAAGGCCGTCTGCTCGGGCGCCTCGCCGGGCTCTATATTGCCTTTGGGAAAATCCCAATGGCCCCCCGGATAGAGCAACAAGAG
This sequence comes from Thermoproteus uzoniensis 768-20, assembly GCF_000193375.1. Taxonomy (GTDB): domain Archaea; phylum Thermoproteota; class Thermoprotei; order Thermoproteales; family Thermoproteaceae; genus Thermoproteus; species Thermoproteus uzoniensis_A. The sequence continues at coordinate 1,860,408 of NC_015315.1, read as the reverse complement.
ATACTCCACCTCCCCGCCGCCGTCGTAGAACACCACAGCGCCGGCCGAGACCTCCACACCTCTCCCATTTTATTAATAGAAATCGTTAATGCCGTGAAGCTCTCCGAGCTGAAACCGCTCGCGCGACAACTGGAGGCGAAGTTGCCCTACCAAGAAATGGCGGACTCTCCGGGCGTAAAGCACTACGTAGACTGGACTAAGTACGAGGGCTACGGCGCCGAGCCGCCGCCTATATCGGGCAAGGCCGCGCCTTGTGAGATCCTCGTGTTGAACGGGCGATACGCGGGGGCTGGGCCTTGTAGGGGCGTCGAGGTCGAGGCCGTCGACGAGGCCCCCTTGAAGCTTATCCAGCTGGATAGCAAGATGAACGCCGCCGTGGCCTCCAGAGTGCCCGAGGTGGTCCATATACGGTTTTCGGGAACCCCCGAGGCGCCCATAGCCGTCCGGATCTCGGCGCGTGGCGACCGGGCCTTTTCGGCGGCCTATATCGTGCTCGACTTCGCCGACGGCTTCGCGGGCGACGTCTCGGTGATAGCCGAGAGCGAGGGCGACGTCCTCAACTCCGCCCTGATAGAGGGGGCTGTGGGCGATGGGGCCTCGATCAACATAGCGTTCGCCTCGATCTCCGGCGGAGGGCCGCACTACGTGCTGTCGCGTATGTTGGTCAGAAGCAACGCGTCGGTGGTCGCGCGGCCGCTGGCGGCCTTGGGCTCCATGAACAGCCTAATTGAGGAATATATAGTCGAGGGGACTAAGTCCTCCGTCGACGTCGTGGGGCTTGAGGTGGGCAAGGGGAGGTCGCGGGTGCACCACTACGTCTCGGCGGTCAACGACGGCGAGTATGGGAGGGGGAGGGTGAGGCTTGTCGCCATAGCCAAGGACGAGTCGTGGGTTGTCCAGAGGGCCTTGGGCAGGATCACCAAGAGGGGGAGGTGGAGCGAGAGCATAGCCGAGGGCGTCACCTACATAGCGTCTAAGACTGCCGTGGCCATAACCCAGCCGATCCTCTACATAGACACGGGAGACGTCGAGGGCGCCAGACACTCGGCGGCCGACGCCTCTCTGGACGAGGAGAAAGCCTTCTATCTAAGGGCCAGGGGCTTCTCCGAGGCGGATCTAGGCGCCTTGATAGAGCTCAGCCTCGTGGACCAGTACGCCTCGTCGCTGACAGAGGGCCTCTCGCGCCTGCTCTCGCCGTACGTGGAGAGGCTTAAGGCCTGAGCCGGCTCTCGCATAGTCGGTAAAACGTAAAGTATATATTAGAGGTCGCGGAGAGGGGCATGAAGGGGGTAATACCGGTACTATTGCTTATCGTCTTAGGAGCAACGCTGGCCCACGCCTATTTGTTAGGTACAGAGAGTTTAGATATAGTTTATCAAGCAACTCAAGGCTCCGTGAATATCGTTCCGGAAAACGGGGGATCTATCTGGAGCACCCCGGCCCACTACCCGCTCATAGCCACCAACGCATACGGCGGCTGTCTCGCCATGGCCGACAGGCCGTATATCTACCAGGTCTACCTCAACACGTCTTTCCTCTACACCTTATTGCAGGCAATAACCAGCGCCCTTCGCCCGTCGACGACGTCTCCCGCAACCACCAACGCCTCCTACATCACGGTCATCCTAGCCAAGTACTCCATAGTCTCGCTCTTCACGCCCTACGGATACATGGAGTGGTCCTACGGCCTCAGCAACGCCAACATCACAGCCGTAGCGACCAACTGCGTCGATGTAGCCGTCGGCACAGTCGGCGGGCGCGTGATAGTATTAGGCGAGAAGGGCGTCCTAGCGACATACAATGTAGGCTCGCCCGTGACGTATCTAGCGTACAGCAGAGATGGGAACACCCTCTACGTGGGCACGTTCAACGGAGGTCTCTACCAGATCTCCGGCGGCTCTCTGTCACAGCTCGCCAGCCTCAACGGCTCCGTCTTCTACATAGGCGTAAACCCGAAGGGGCCGCCCTACGCGGTCTCGTTCTACAAGGGCGCGTTGCCCCATATATACATATGGCCTCTCGGCGTCGATCTCACCCCCGGCGCCATAACCGAGTACGGGACCAACACGCCTGCCGTGGCCGCCGCGGTGAGCCAAGACGGCTCCACGTTGGCCGTCGGCGTCTACGACATCCTTTACGTGTATAGAGGCGGCTCCCTCTGGTACACAGCTCTATTGCCCTCCGCCCCCACAGCCATCGCAGTTTCTGGAAACGGCTCGATAGTCGTTGTGGGGACGCTCGGCGGACAGGTCGTCGTCTTCTGGAACGGCCATAGAGCGGCCGAGTGGGACGCAGGCGCTCCCGTGACCAGCGTAGCGGTTTCTTGGGACGGCTTGACCGTCGCGGTCGAGACTTGGACCGCGGTCAAGTTCCAGCGCCTCGCAATAGGCACCGTTAAGATAGTTGATCCGGTCGCGACCATAGAGATCTCGGGCCCGGAGCCCTGCATCAACGAGACCATAGACGTGGTGTCCGGCGGCACCACCTTCACCTACAAAGTCTCCAACACGACGCAGGTCTTATTGCCGGTGGGCTCTGTGTCCATAATCCCGCAGTACAGATACCTAACCGAGTCGTCCCGTTGCGCGCCGCTCAACAACGTCTCGTTGACGATAACTGGCAACCTACAACAGCCCATAGTTATCTACTACCAGCTCCAGTACAGAGTTTCCGTAAATCCGCCCGGCCTGGTCAGCGGGCCGACTTGGGCATCTGGCACCACCATATACGCCGCACAGCCTAGCGTCAAGGTCTTGATGTTCGGAGGGCCCGCCGGCGCGGGCACCACGGCCGACATGACGCTGGACCACTGGCTGATAAACGGCACGCCGGTGAACATACCGGCGCCCTCCATAGCGGTGAAGATAAACGGCCCCACGACGGTGACAGCCGTCTACAGAATAAGCGCGCCCCCAGTGGTCCAGATAAACTCAACCGCCAGGTGGGCCCTTGTGTACATAACAGCATACGACCAGTTCGGCAACCCGGTGGCCTCGGGATATTCCCCGTACGTCACCACCTATCCCATCACCACGACTGCGTATTACGTGTTGCAGTACCTGGTGACGACCAAATGGCCGGCTACCGTGAACGGGTCCCAGTCTATTTGGGCCGACCAGGGCTCCTACGCTGCGTTCGCGGCGCCGAGCGTCTACTACTTCGATAACGGCACGCGGCTCTACTTCAGAGGGTGGAGCAACGGAGAGAGCGGCAACTTCACCGCGCAGGTAATGGGCCCCATGTCGGTAGATCCCGTCTACTCCGTCCAGTACCTCGTGTCTGTTAAGTCCCCCGGCACCGTCAACGGCAAGCCGTCGGCCTGGCTCGATAGGGGCTCCACCGCCACCCTCAACATCCCCGCGGTGCTCAACTCCTCCGGCTCTGTCAGGACCGCGTTCGCCTACTGGATCATAAACGGCAAGGCCGGCCCGTCGACGCCTACGGCCCAAATAGCCGTAAACGGCCCCATGAACGTCACATACGCCACAAAGACCCAGTACCAAGTCACGTTCCAGAGCAGGTTCGGGACGCCCTCTATATCCCAGACTTGGGCCGACGCCGGCTCCGCCATGACCGTGGAGGTGACGCCCGCGCAGGTCTGGTCGCCTCCGCCGTTGCTCTACGAGTTCAAGGGATGGGAGGCGCCTGGAGGTCAGTCCTTCAACTCGCCTACGGTTGTCATAACAGGGCCCGGCGTATACACGGCGATATGGAGCCTCAACCCAATACCCTTAATAGCTATAGCCGCCGCGGCCGGAGGCGGGGCGGGCGCCTATATACTTATAAGACGCCGTAGGGCTGCCGCCGAGGTGGAGGCCGGGGTCTAGAGCTCCTTACACATATAGGGCCCGCACCTCTTATATCCCAGCTTCGCGAAGTAGGGCCTCGCCCCGATCCCCGATATCACGACCACGCGCCTCGCCGCCTCGGCGGTTGCCGCCTCCTCGGCCAACGCCATCAATTTTCTGCCTATACCTTTATGTTGCGGCCAAGGCCCTCCGTCGGCTCCCACAGGGACCTCGGGGCCGTAGACGTGTAGCTCCCTAACCAGAGCAGTCCGGCGATCGATCTCGGGCCTCCAGGGATTGGCGGGTATGCGGAGCCTCAATATTCCGTATAGGGTGTCGTCGCGGCCCACCGCCTCGAAGAAGTACTCCAGGCCTCCGCTGGCCTCGTAAACGTGCCGCCTATACTCTATATTCCCGTCGGCGGGCCTGCCGTGGACCGCCTTGATGCCCGCCTCCCTGCACCTGATCTCGCTACAATGGAGGCCGCGGCGCTCCATCTCCTCCTCGACGACCTCCCTCATGTTGCCCCAACGCGGGCCGTCCACGACGTGGTGTAGAGGTATGTCTCTGCCCAGCCTCATGACTCTCACCCAGCGCGGCACAGACGCGTATATCTCGGCCAGCAACCAACGCCAAGTCTCCTCGTCGTACGTCCTGTAACGGCCCGACCTCCACCAGTCGTATAGCTCGGTGCCGGGGACCACAAGGGTTGGGTATATCTTCACGCAGTCCGGCTTGAATGCCGGGTCCTCGAACACCGTCCGGAACATCTCGAGGTCCCTATCCGGATCGCTCCCCGGCAAGCCCGGCATTAGGTGGTAGCAGACCTTGTAGGCCGCGTCCTTTAATCTGGCCGTCGCCTCGACAACCTCCTTCACGCCGTGCCCCCGCCTAACCAACGAGAGCACGTCGTCGTATATGGACTGGACCCCTATCTCGACCCTCGTTACGCCCATCTCTAGAAGGTCGTCTATCTGCCCCCTCTCCAGATAGTCCGGCCTCGTCTCCACGGTCAACGCCACCAGCCTCAGCGCCGCCGTCTCGTTCCTCGCCTGCTCCGCCTCAATGTCGACTACGGCCGAGGCCGAGGACCAATTGGGGTAGTCGTTCAGCGCCTTGAGGAGGTTGCCCACGAACCAGAACTGGTAGCTACGGGGCAACGCAGTGAAGGTGCCTCCCATAACTATCGCCTCGATCTTGCTGGGCCTGTGGCCCCCCGCCAGGTAGTTGGATATCCTGGCCACAACCTGCCTGTAGGGATCGTAGCGGGACCTAGAGGCCCTCATGACGGCCGGGGAATCCGGCATATAGGACTTGGGGACCCCCCTGGCGGTCGGGCAGAAGACGCACTGACCGGGACACGGCGAAGGCCCAGTCATTAAGGCCACCACGTGGACGCCGCTGGCCGACCTGACGGGCTTCCTCACCGCAGGGAGCTCCACGTAGATCCGCCGGTATTAATTTTTCCGCCTCAAGGCAACCACGAAGGCGTTTAGGCGTCTGCCCCTCCGCATATAGCCCGCGCCGGCGAGCTCGCCGCCTGCCGCAGAGACGGCCTCGGCCAAGTCGCGGATGCCGTAGGCGTAGTAGACCCGGAGCGCCTCGCCGCGCCACCGCCACGGCACCAGCTTTGCTACCCCGCCGCTCCCCGACAGATCCCACACGGTGGCCACCACGGCGCCTCCGACCCTTAAAGCCTCGGCGAAAGCCCTTCCGAGCACTCCCGGCGGCAGGTGGTGATATACGGCAACGGCATGGACCACGTCGAACGCCCCGTCTCTGAAAGGCAACGCAGTCGCCTCGCAGAGCACCGCCTCGGATCCCCTCGGCACGAGCTCCGGCGCGAGGTCGCAGTGGACCACATATCTATATGCGGCCTCTAGATAGGCGGGCTGGGCTCCGCGGCCCGAGCCCAGGTCGAGCGCCCTATCGCCGAAGTCGGCTATGTCGGCTGTTGGGAGAGGCCGCCTCCTAGAGGCCTCGTAGGCCTCGGCGACGGCCCTATAGGCGTCTCTCGCAACGCGGGCCCAGTCCACGTCCAATACGACAAAAGTCTAAAAATATTTTACACCTAATCTAATCCGGCCTTAGATCTGCCCAACACTAACTAGTCAATTATATAAATTATATATAAATAAAGACGATATATAAAGGTATACAATAGCTTACAAGGGAAAATATTTATATTATTTATACCTTTTGCCTATGGCCCAAACAGAACTCAACGATGCGATAAAGGTAGCGATCTCGGCAAACCTCGGCTGGGGCTTCGAGCTGTACGACCTAATCGCCTATATCTACGCGGCGCCCTATATAGCCACCCAGTTCTTCCCCAAGACGGACTATGTAGCGAGCCTCCTCGAGACCTTATTGTTGCTGGTCCTCGGCTATTTCGCGAGGCCGCTCGGCGCCATACTCTGGGGCCATATCGGCGATAAGATGGGGCGTAAGATAACGTGGTTCGTCGTGTTGTTGGGCATGGGGCTGGTCACGGTGGCCATCGGGTTCCTTCCCACATATGCCCAGATAGGCGTGGCGGCCGCGGCGCTCCTCGTCCTATTCAGGATACTCCAAGGCATTTTCCTAGGCGGCGAGTGGGCCGGCGGCTTGACGATAACTGCAGAGTTCGCCCCGCCTAACATGAGGGGGCTCCTCGGCGGCGTTGCGCAAGGCGGCGCCGGGCTTGCGTCGGTCTTCGCCGCGGCTGCGGTCGCCCTCGCCACAGTGTTCGCCCCTACAAAGGACGCCATGATGGCGTACGGCTGGAGAATACTTTTCTGGTTCGGAGCGGTGCCTCTGGCAATTGCCCTCTTCGTGAGGTGGAAAATTAGAGAAAGCGAGATCTGGCTGAAGAAGGGCAAGCCGGCTGTCGAGCGTATACCGTTCTTGGCGCTCCTTAGGAGATATTGGCTCTTCGTAATAATAGCCACCTTAGTGATATTCGGAGAATCGCTGATATACTATGGATCCATAGGCTATTTCGGGACTCTGCTACCGTTACTGGGCTACGGGAGAGAGGGCGTGATACTCGCCTCGCTGTCTGCTGGCCTAACCTGGATGTTGCTCGGCCCCCTCTTCGGCCATCTCAGCGATAGGCTGGGTAAGAGGAAGTCGATACTTGCTACGTATTACGCCATAGCCGCCTTGACGCTCTACCCCATCTGGATACTTATAGCGGGCGGGCAACTTGCGAACTTGGTCATAGGGGCAGCTCTCATGGGCATGGTATTCTCGTCGCAGTACTCCGTCTTGCCTGCTTGGCTGGCCGAGACCATTGAGACCAAGGTCAGGTTCAGCGGGATAGGCTTTATCCTAAACCTAGGCGTCGCGTTCAGCTCCTTCGCGCCCTATATAAGCACGTACCTCCTGAAATCGATAGGGCAGACCTACGGCACTGTCACAGCCATATCGCTGGTGACCATAATAGGCGCCCTAATAGCTTTGGTGTTCGTCCTACTGTCTAGGGATAGGTGTTGCCAAGAGCTTCTATGAGCGAAGAAATAGACTTAAGGAAATATTCTTTTTCTTCATATAATGAATTATATTCTAGTTTTAAATGGAATATACCTGAATATTTCAATATAGGCTATGCTATTATAGACCGTAATGTGGAAAGAGGATTCGGCGACAGGCTGGCGATCTACTACCTAGACGACGAGGGGAACAGATACTCGCTCACCTTCGGCGAATTGAAAAAGCTGTCGGACGGACTGGCGAGCTCCTTAAGGGATATAGGGGTCGGGAGGGGCGACGTCGTCGGCGTGTATCTGCAGCCGCGCCCCGAGGTCGTGGTGGCGCTGAGCGCTATCTATAGGCTGGGGGCTATAGCTCTCTCCATCTCGCCGCTTATAGGCACGGAGGGGGTAGAGTACCGGCTGAGGCACAGCGGCGCCAAGGCCCTGATAGCCGAGGGGGCGAGGAGGGACGTCCTCGACGCTGTCAGCAAGATAGAACACCTAAGGGCCATATATGTGGTGGGTTCCGAGCCCAGAGGCGGCAAGGAGTATTCCCTCGAGGATCAGTCGAGGTCGGGTCGGCGTATCGACGCGGTCGCCACCAGAAGCGAGGATCCGGCCCAGCTCTTCTACACGTCGGGCAGTACCGGTCCTCCTAAGGGCGTCCTACACGCCCACAGATTCCTGCTGGGGCACGTGCCTACATATCAGCTGTACTTCGAAATGGCTCCTCGGGAAGACGACGTGTTTTGGACCAACGCAGACTGGGGCTGGATAGGCGCCCTCGGCGACGTGGTCCTGCCGTCGCTCTACTTCGGGAGGCCCGTCGTGGCCTACAGGAGATCCCGCGGATTCAGCGCAGGCGACGCCCTTAAGGTCATGGAGGAGTACGGCGTAACCGCCGCGTTCATAACACCGACAGCCCTGAGGATGATAAGGCGGGAGTACCCGCAACCCCTCAAGGACTTCGGCCTAAGGTTGAGGGCGGTCAGCACGGCGGGGGAGGCCCCGGGGAGGGAACTCGTCGAGTGGGCGTCCCAGGCGTTTAGGGCGCCGGTGAACGAGTTCTACGGATGTACCGAGACGAACCTGGTCGTTACAAACAACTCGCTCTGGGCCAGGCCTGGCTCTATAGGCAGGCCGGCGCCTGGACACGTAGTGGATGTGGTGGACGAAGAGGGGCGGCCGCTGCCGCCGGGATCCGAGGGCCTAATAGCGGTCAAGTTGCCGGACCCCGTCGCCTTCCTCGGATATTGGAAGAACCCCGAGGCCACCGCGGCCAAGATCAAGAACGGGTGGTTCATAATAGGCGACGCTGGGGTCAAGGACGGCGACGGCTATCTCTGGTTCAAGGGGAGGGTCGACGACGTGATCAAGGTGGCAGGCTATAGGCTGGGGCCCGAGGAGATAGAGGAGGTCGTGGCGAAGCACCCGGCCGTCCTTGAAGCCGCCGTGATAGGGAAGCCGGACCCCGTCCGCGGCACGATAGTCAAGGCCTTCGTCGTGCTTAAGCCGGGAGTCGAGCCCAGCGAGGAGCTGAAGAGGGATATCCAGAACTTCGTGAAAAGCCGACTCGCGGCCTACGCGTATCCCAGAGAGATCGAGTTCGTGGACCAGCTACCTAGGACGGAGACGGGCAAGCTCAAGCGCTACGAGCTTAGGCGCAGGGAGATGGAAAGAGGGAATGTACAGGGCGGTTGAGCTCGGCCACGTAATAGCGGGCCCCTACGCCGGCCTCCTCCTGGCCCAGCTCGGCTTCGACGTAGTTAAGGTAGAGCCGGTGGGGGGCGACCCCACGAGGCGGGACGACGTCATGGGCGACTCCATATTCGTGTTCCTCAACAGAGGCAAGAGGTCGGTGGCCTTGGATCTGAAAAGGCCAGAGGGGAGGGAGATATTCCTGAAGCTCGTCGAGAGGAGCGACGTGCTTGTGGAGAACTTGGCGCCGGGCGCCCTCGAGAGGCTGGGGCTCGGCAGAGATGTCTTGTTCGGGGCCAACAAGAACTTGGTCCACTGCTCCATAAAGGGCTACCCGTCCGGAGGCGCCAAGAGCAATTGGCCCGCATTCGGCACGCTGGTCGAGGCCGTGAGCGGCGTCATGTGGAGCAACGGCGGAGCGAGGTTGCCGGCGTCTATAACCGATATGGGGGCCGGGCTCTACTGCGCCTTGACCGTGCTCTGGGCCCTGCTCCAGCGGAGGCCCGGCTACTACGAGGTGAGCCTTTTCCAGAGCGATCTGGTGTGGCTGGGGTATTACATAATCGCCCTTCAGACCCTCGGCAAGATCTTCGAGGCGTCTGGCGATAAATTACCCTTCTGGGCGCCCTACGAGCTCTTCAAGACCGCCGACGGGGAGATATACATAGCCGTCGCGAACGACGCCATATGGGCCAGGCTGTGTGGGGCCTTGAGGTCAGTGGCGTGCTCCGACCCCAGGTTCTCCACAAACGCCGGGAGGGTACAACACAGGGAGGAGCTCCATAAGATCCTAGAGGCGGAGACGTCGAGGTATAGGACGGACGAGTTGCTGAGGCTGTTATTGGAGCACGATGTGCCTGCCGCGCCGATGCTCGACATAAGAGCCGCCGCGGCCGACGAAGACGCGTCTTGGGATACTACCAGCGCGGGCGGGAGGGACGGCGTCCGCGTGCCGAGGTTGCCCCTCCCCGGCTCGCTCCACGGCGCGAGGGCTCCCAACATAGGCGAACACACCCGCGAGGTGCTCAGGGAGTTGGGCTACGGCGACTCGGAGATAGAACAGTTAATTGGTCGAGGCGTCGTTAGGGCGTGATCCGTAGATCCCAGCTCTACGTGCCGGGCAATAACGAGAGGATGATAAGGAAGGCCGCGGCTGAGTTGAGGCCGGACTCGGTGATATTGGACCTAGAGGACTCCGTGCCGCCCGAGGAGAAGGGCAGAGCCAGGGAGATCTTGTCGAGGCTCGTGCCCGAGCTGGACTGGAGCGGCAAGGAGCTGTGTGTCAGGGTCAACCCGTTGGACACCCCCTATTTCTACGCCGATATGGATCTGGTCTCGCGGCTCGACAAGGTCGAGTGCGTGGTGGTCCCCAAGGCTGAGGCCCCCTTGGACTTCATCTACAGGGGAACTGGCAGGAGGGTGGAGCCCATGATCGAGACCGCGAGGGGCTTGTTGAGGATAGAGGACATAGTCAGGAGCGAGGGCGTGGCGGCGGTGTCCTACGGCGTGGCGGACTTCGCCCTCTCCGTAGGCGGCGACTACAAGGCCTACGTGGGGAACCAGACCATAAAGACCTTGGTCGTGGCCACTGCGGCGGCCTACGGGGCGGATCCCATAGACAGAGTTTTCTTCGACTTGAAAGACGCCGAGGGCTTCAGACGCGAGTGCCTCGAGGCAAAGGCGTTGGGCTTCGTGGGCAAACAAGTGATTCACCCGAGCCAGATACCCATAGCCAACGAGGTGTTCAGCCCCTCAGCAGAGGAGATCGCTTGGGCTGAGAGGGTCGTCTCGGCATATGAGGAGGCGTTGAGGCAAGGGCGCGGGGCCATTAGGCTCGACGACGCCTTGATAGACAACGTGCACTACAAGCTGGCCAAGCGCGTCTTAGAGAAGGCGAGAGAGGCTCAGCGCCGGTAGTGGCCCCTCACCGCTCGGGACATCCCGCATTCATCACAAGCACGCGTTGTTTTTATTTTAAGAGGTTTAACGCCCCGTGATGAGTCAAGGGCGCTTCCGCGCGGTGAGGACTACGGCGAAGTGCTGATATAAAACTGAAAAAATATTTTATTTTATTATTCTTATTTTTATAATGGACAAGTAAGTTATCGTGGATTTCTGGCTTCTACGCCTCCGCAACGGCGAGCTGTCGAGGGGAAAGCCGCCCTTCAGAGTCTCCAGGCTCAGATGCGCCAAGTGCGGCGCCGAGGTGGCTTGGGAGGAGGCCAGCTATATAAGGATATCAGACGGGAGAGTCGTGGCGTATTGCCGGGCCTGTCTCACCGAGGACCTAAAGGCCGTCGGGCTGAGGATCGTCTAGTCAGATCTGCCGTTCCTATCACCTGTCAGCATCTCCGACCTACATCACCCTCTGGTACGTCCTAGGGACAATATTAGGATTACTGCGAGGGAGGCCGCGGAGAGCGTCACGGCAACGGCCGGCGGTAGCCGTGGAAGCGCTATAAGCGCGAAGTACAGGAGATACGACACGCCGAGAGCCGCGGCGGACCAAATAGCCACGGTCAAGCCGGCTCTGGACAACGCCGCCTCTACCCCAGCCAAGTCGTACCCCCTCAAGGCCAGCCTCCTCCGCAACTCGCCCAGCCTATAGGCGTAGAGCGACAGAAACGCCGCCGGCTCGGCCAAAGGCGCCAGAAGCGGCCGGGACGACAGAGCGAGGAGCGCGAAGGCTATCACGTAGACTGCCGCCGACAGGAGGCCGTTGCGGCGCAGGACCGCGAGGCCTGCCGCCGAGATCGCGGAGGCCAGCAACGGAAGCGGGCTGAGCCCGGGGAGGCTTGCCAGAACGAGGGCGGCCGCCGTCGCCGCTAGGTATGCCGTTATGTACCTCATAGGCGGGCGAGCACGCGCGTCGGCGGCTCCAGCGGCGGGGACCAGACGATCTTGTCGGCGCAGAGCACCCTCTCCCTCCTACTCGCGAAGAGCTTGGCGATCTCGGCAAACGCGCCCCTCGCGGGCGCGACCTCGACGACGAGGACATTCCTGGCGCTGAGGCACAGCCTCTCGATATACTCGGCCTGAGGCCTGCAGGAGATGTAGACGTAGGTATCTGCCCTAGGCGGGGCCGGGCTGTATCTGGGCGGCTTTAGGTCCAGCCTCATCAAGGCCTCGCGGATCAGCTTGAGCCCGGCCGGCGAGTCCGTCGGCGGTAGCAACACGCCGCTGGGGATCACGAAGAGGCCCACGGGGAGCTTGGCCTCGACGGCGGCGTAAGCCAAACTCAGCGCTATGGATGCGCCGTGGCCTACGGCGTCTGCCCTACAGCTTGAGCTGGCGTCTAGCACCACGTAGAGCGTGCTGTGCCCCTCCCTCAGCTTCTCGTTGACGTATAGCAAGCCAGTCCTGGCGTAGGCCTTCCAGTTTATCAACTTATAGGGATCCCCAGGCCTGTACTCCCGCACTTCCAGGAACTCAGTGGAGTGGGGACCGGCGAGCGGGCCCGGCGCACGCGGCATTCCGAGGCTGGCCGCGGCGGCCCTCAGACCCGCCTTGGCGAGGTACGGCCTCACCTCCACCTCGCCCGCCGGGGTCTGTCCCCTAACTGGGCGCGACAGCGTCAACGGGTAGAACGCCCAGTCTACGCCAGACACGGGATAGCGGCCCGGCAATCCAGCAATCGCGCTGGCCGTCGCCGAAGACTTGCGGGATAGGTACAGCGCCCCCGCCGGAGGCTCCGTCGCTACCAGCCTCCTGTCGTCTAGCGCCGAGTAGAGGAGCACGCCGGGGACGTCGGATCTCGCCTCTATCCTCAAGGAGAGCTGGTCCTCAACTTTTAGCTCCCTTTTCTCGATCTGTGCGGAGACCTCCACCCGCCACCCCCTTGCGTATACGAGGTAGAAGAGGGCTAACAAGGCTATGGGGAATATCACGGCCGGGAGGAGCTCCGGCCTGCGCGTAAATACGGCGAGGGCCAGAGCGGGTATCTCGAGCGCTATGGCGTAGCGGGCTATCGTCTCCATCTCGGCACAGGTATCTTGGACAGATACTCGCGCACCACGGCCCGCGTGTCGACGCCCTCTAGCTTGTACTCAGGCTTGAGGTATATTCTGTGGGCCAGCACGTCGACGGCCAGCGCCTTCACGTCGTCGGGCACCACGTACTTCCTGCCTTGAATGAGAGCGTAGGCCCTCGCGGCCTTCAAGAGAGACGCCAGGGCCCTCGGCGAGGGGCCCGCCGCAACTCTCCTGTCGTTTCTTATCGCGGCGAATTGAGCTATGTACTCCAGCAACTCGTCCACGACCTCCACGTCCTCCACAGACGACATGGCGGCCAGGACCGCCTCCTTGTTGAGGACCGTGCGGGCCAGCGACGCGGGGTCGTCCGACCGCCACGCCAGCCTCTCCTTAAGGAGCTTCTTGTCGTCCGGATAGCCCAGAGAGAGGCGTATCATGAACCTGTCGAGCTGGGCCTCAGGCAGGGGGTACGTGCCCTCGAGCTCTATCGGGTTCTGGGTCGCCAGGACCAAGAAGGGCTTGTCCAGCTGGTAGGTCTCCCCCTCTATAGTCACCTGGAGCTCCTGCATCGCCTCGAGCAAGGCGGCCTGCGTCTTCGGCGGCGCTCTGTTTATCTCGTCGGCGAGGAGGACGTTGGTGAAGATGGGGCCCTTTATAGTCTCGAACTCCTCCCGCTCCCTACGCCACACCTTGGTCCCTATAATGTCGCTGGGGAGGAGGTCGGGGGTAAACTGGATCCTCCTGTAGGAGAGGCCCAGCACTCTGCTGAAGAGCTTCGCCAGGAGGGTCTTCCCAACGCCCGGGACGTCCTCTATGAGGACGTGGCCGCCGGCCACTAGCGCCGCCATTATCTTCTCCACGACGGACCTATCACCCACGTAGTACCGCGAGATCTCGTCTATGGCCTCCCTCAAGCTCATGGCGTCTTTAATCTGGACAACGCCGACTCCAGCGCCCTCTTCCTGCCCTTCTTCCCCCTTGCTCCTCTGAGGGCGAGGGCCTCGTTCACGGCCGCCTCCACGGGCAGTCCGGCCAAGGCGTAGGCGTAGGATATTATCGCTATGACGGCCTCCGCCCTGCCCCTCTCCACGTACTCCTCGGCGGCTTCCCTAAACCGCCTGTCGTCGGCCGCGATAGATATACTGGACGGCGTCGGTATATATTCCTCCCCCTCTCCCCTCCCCGCCACTAAAGCCACCGCGGGCACGCCAATCAACGCGATGTATATTATATCGTTTGAGGCCTCCTCGGACAGAGGCGACACGAGGAACGCGACGGCCAGCATGAGGCCGGCCGCGGTTAGAGAAAGCCCCGCCAACCTCGCCGAGCCGCCGGCCCGCCTCAGAGGGCTCCCCACGGCCAGAAGCAGGGCGGGAATCCAGAGAGCCCTCGCCCAGCCGGGGAGGAAGGGAGCGGTGAGGAAGACCAGAACGGCGGCGAAGTAGAGCGCCCGCGAGGCGGCGAAGAGGTACAGAGATCTGGCCTCCGAGGATCTCGCCAGGTAGTAGCCAGCGGCGAGGAGAGGGAGAGGCTCCACGGCCCACGCCGCGCCTACGACGAAGAGGTTCACGAACCCCCTTACTGCTAAATACGCCGCGGCGGTTGCGGGGACGACGGCCTTAATTCCGCCGAGAGCCCTCGCGGCTATCGCCAGAGAGAGCGAAAGCGCCAGCTCCGCCAGAGGCAACGGCAACAACAACGCGAGCAGTGCTATGGCCGCGGAGGCGGCGTAGCTATATACGGCCTTCATGGCCTCTAAGCCATCTGTAGAACTTGGCGAATTCGTCGTAGTCCAGGGGCAGATCGCTGTACGCCGCCTTCTCGAAAATCTCCACCACGTCCGGAGGGGCGCCCAATTGGGCCATTATCTCCCTCGCCGTCATCCAGCCCGGAGCGGACTTGAACGCCTCGTGGAAGGAGTTGGCTATCTCTCTGTGGAGGTCGGAGAACTTGACCGACAGGTCCTCCTCCTCGCCGCCCCGCCTGGCGACCACGCGCCCCAGACAGGGCTTATCCGAGGAGAGCACCAAGGCGCCTGTGGACGGCGCCGAGGCGCATCCCGAGGCCGCGATGTCGACGCCTTCGTAGGCGGGCTCCACCACCAGAGGCCTCCCCAGAGGCCATACGGGAGGCACGTCGTCGGCGAGAGGCCATCTGACTAACCGGGGCCTAACCGGCGGAGGCAAATCGGCCGAGACTTCCGGAGGGCCGGCCGGTCTGAACGCCTCGGCGATCTTAGTAGGCTCTAGAGGCTCCGCCGGCTGCGCCTGGCCGCCCGCCTCGGCGCTGGCGGCGCCCGAGATCTGCCTCCGCCGCGCTCCGGCCAACAACGCCACGACGGCGAGGACGGCGATCGCCGCCAGCACTAGAGGAATGGGCACGTTGATGGCGGTGGGCGCGTTGCCCGTGCCCGAGGGCGCCCCTCCGCCCCCTCCACCTATAGGCGGAGTAGTCGACGTGGGAGGGACGCCCGTCGCCGGAGTGCTGTTGACGAGCGAAGGCAACGGCATTAGGCGTAGTAGGTGCGCGAGGAGTAGCGATATCTGGTACGCGAGCCACGCCAATACTGCGAAGAGGAGGTATATGAAGGCCAATAGGTAGTCCAGCAGAGGGCTGGAGACGCGCAGGCTCAAGGCATTCGCCGGCGATATCAATACAGGCATGCCCGAGCTGAGAGGCAGCGCGCCCAGGCCGCCCCCGACGGCGAGGGAGGGAGAGAGGAGCGAGTAGACGGAATAGGCGAAGAGAACCGCGAGCGCGAACACGACGTATCTCCTCACAATCTAGTGTGTCGGCCGGGATAAAAATTAAGAGGTGGCCCCAATGCGCCAGCCGCCTTATAGACGGCGGGCTTGCCGTCTAGGACCCGCCGAAG
The DNA here is from genome assembly GCF_000193375.1 of Thermoproteus uzoniensis 768-20. Classification (GTDB taxonomy): domain Archaea; phylum Thermoproteota; class Thermoprotei; order Thermoproteales; family Thermoproteaceae; genus Thermoproteus; species Thermoproteus uzoniensis_A. The sequence goes on along the minus strand of NC_015315.1, from coordinate 1,844,621 downwards.
GGACACAGTAGGGGACCGCGTAGCCCCGGCGGCGTGTTTCTGATCGGTCTTGGGCCGGGCATGCAGAAGACCTAGGCGCGCGCCCCCGGCGTCTGGCCAATATAGCGACGCCCGCGGGCTGGCTTGGGCAGATGCCGACTAGCCGGAGGCGCGGCGCGTGTAGGCGCCCAGCCTACGCAATTTCTCCGGGCTCCAGCCTCTTTAAGTCTGTCTTGTCGAAGTCCTTGTCGAAGCTCACTAAGGTCAAGCCGAGCCTCTTGGCGTAGAAATAGTGAATCCCGTCGTCGAAGTCCAAGCCGACACGCACCGCCTCCTCCGCCGCCCTTATCTCGTCCGCTACGTCGCTCCTTATCACGTCGAGCCCACGCCACGTCGAGATCTCGGCCAAGAAAACCTTGACGAGCTCCGGCTTTCCCAAAATCGCCGAGATCCCGTGTAGGGCGAACTGGAGGACGTACGCCTTGACGTCCCCCGCCCTCACGCGCTCCAGAAAGCGGTAGGACTCGCGCCACCTCTGCCGCCTATATAGGAGCTCCAGAAACACGTTGGCGTCAATTAGATACATGGCGCCTCCGCAGAGCCTCTCCCAGATCCTCGCCGCCCCACTCCAGATCGGAGCTCAGCCCGAGGCCCACAAGCCGATCGAGCCCACCCCCCTCGGCAGGCCCGCCGAGCTCCCTCTCCAGTATCTCCACGACGGCGCGCGAAAGCGCCCCCCTCCTCACGCCGTATCTCTCGGCCGCATACCTCCTCAGCCTTTCGGCAAGCCACCTAGGTATCTCCACCTTGATGACCTCCTTCTCACTCATGTACTTAAGTACTTTAGTACTATAAAAACCAGAAGCCGGTAAAATAGCCGCCGGGCTGAATCGGAGAAAAATTTTTAAAAACAGCGAGTAGAGATACGCCGGCGATACGGCCCGTAGCTCAGCGGTGAGAGCGCCCGGCTGTAGACAGCCCCTGGGGGTACACCTCCAGAAAGCCCCCAGGACCTGTAACGGGCGGTCCCGGGTTCGAATCCCGGCGGGCCGACTGATCGCGCCGGTTTTATGTCGCCGCTTCAGGGCTCCAAAACATGCGCTCCCTAACAACATATGTATTCCGTGTATCTCTCGGCGAGCCACATTATCTCCTCATCTAGGTCCTCCGCGTATAGAAGCCTTCCAGTCCTGACGAGCTCCTCGAGCACGCCCGGCTCGCTTGCGTCTGCTACGACGAGCTTCTCCGGAGGTATCCCGAGCTCCGCCGATAGGTCTACGGCCAGCCGCATCCTCTCCTCCACGCTCAGCGGCTTCTCGGGCCTGACGGCCACCGTGTTGGGCCCGAGGGAGTACGCCGCCTTCACCCGCGCGGCCTTCAAGGCGTATCTGAAGCCCTCGCCGGTCCGCAGATCGGGGTACCTCCTCTTGACGCCCTTAATTAATTTCTCCAGAAGCCTCACGGCGTCTTCGGCTATCTTCTCGGCGTAGGCTCTGTCCCGGACTCTGTGCATAGTCTTGGCGGCTTTGACGACCTCGGCGAGCTTCGCCGCGTCGGCGGCGTCCAGCAACGCGCCTGCCAATACTCGGGGCAGATCCTCGCATCTGGCAGGTCTCGGAAGGCCCATTTCGACCACGGCACGGGCTGCGGCCTCAACAACGTGCTTGGCGGCCACGTAGGCCCTCCAGAGAGGCCCCTCCGAGGAGGCCTCCGCCACCCTCCTCAACGCGTCCATAAAAATTAATATTGGTATAAACGATTTTGGGAATGCGGTCGCCGGTCCTCCTCCTGCTCCTTGCGGCCATCGCCTTCGCGGGGTCTCTAGTTCAGATAGGCGGCTTGAAGTTTTACGAGGCCTCCAGCCTGCAGGACTTGAGCTCCTATCTGGCGTCCCATCAAGGCCCGACCTTCGTGTTCGTAGACGAGGAGGGGTGCCCCGCTTGCGAGTACATGAAGACGCAGGTCTTCACGAACTCGACCGTGGCGTCCGCCCTCTCCGGCTTCAACCTCGTCGCCATAGATATAACCTACGTCCCAGTGAGCTCTATACCCGTATACATAAACGGCTCTGTGTTTGTCGTGGAGAACGGGCAGGCGGGCTACACGAAGCCCTACTACGGCCCCTATCAAGTACCCATATTGGGAACCCCCACTATGTTAGTGGGCTACGACATAGGGGGCAAGCTGTATCTCAAAGGCCTTCTCTTGGGCGGCCTTCCGCCGCAGGGCTTCCTGGAGTTCCTGATCCTATCCGGCTTCGCGGTCCCTACGGAGACCGTCGGGGTCCGGCCGCCCGTCGCGACGACGGCCCAGAGCGGCGTACAGCCGTTGTTGGCTCTCCCGGTCGCCTTCGCGGTTGGCGCCGCCAGCGTATTCTCTCCCTGCGTCCTCCCCGTCTTGACCGTCGGGGCCGTCGCCGTGGCCGCACGCCGCAGCCTCTGGAAGGTCCTCGCAGGCATGGTCCTCTCGTTCAGCGCCTTCGGCGTCCTCGTATCGGCGTTGGGCCAAGCCGCGTCGGGCTTTAGAGTTGCCCTAGAGGGCGCGGGAGGCGCTGTGCTACTCATGTTGGGCCTTCTTCTGGTGGTCCCCCCGCTCGAGAGGAGGTTCGTGGTGGCCATGTCGGGCCTCCAGACCAAAGCCTCCAAGGCGGCTAGGGGGGCCGGTGACTTCGCGCTCGGCCTGTCGCTGGGGGCTGTCTGGACTCCGTGCATAGCGCCTTTCATGGGCCTAGCCGCGGTCTCGGCGCTTGTGTCCGGCAATTTCCTAGACGGCTTCGCCATTATGCTGGCGTATGCGCTGGGGCTCGCGGCCGCGCTCTACGCGATACTTAAGGCCATATCTAGGTGGGGCAAGAAGGCCGCGGTGAGGTCTATGGGCTTGAGCAAGTGGGGCAGGAGGCTCGAGCTCGTAGTAGGGATCGCCTCCATAGCGTTGGGGATCCTCTTGCTGGGCGAGGCGGCCGGCTTAGGTCTGTGGAGCGTGGTTTTCGGGAAGCTACAGAGCTTTATCTAATTACTGGACTCCCGCGTACTCCTTGACGCGGGCCAACAGCTCGTGTTCGGGCGGGACGCCCACGAACTCCATATTGCCCATGGGGTCGCCCTCGCGCATGAGTATGACCGCAGGCACGCCCGTCACTCCATACTGGTCCGCTATATCGGGGTTTTCATAGGCCTCGACCATTATCGAGACAACCTTCCCCTTGCTCTCGTAGGCGAACATGTTGGCCAGCAGGACGGCGTATGGGCAGTAGGGGCACGACGGCGTCACGACAGTCATCACGTAGACCCTCTTCTGGGCCTTCTCGGCCAGAGCGGCCAGCTCGTTTTTGGTCCTAGCTCTTAAGCCCGTGCGTTTGGTTGAGAGCCTCACTATGGTCTCTATAAAGGCCCTCACCTCCTCGCCTAGCGGCGCCCCCCAATACTTTATGAAGCCGTCTCCGAAATACACCGCGGGTATTCTGGTGGGCTCGACTCCGAATTTAGCCACGGCGTCTCGGTCCTTCACTACGTCGTACTTCTTGATTATCAGCTTCTCGGGCGGAGCGAGCTGGCCCAATAGATCGAGCAACTCCTCGGTGGGGACGCACCAGTTGGTCTCCCTCCCCCCGCAGTCGTTGCTGTGGAAGAAGTTGACCTCGACGGGGGAATCCATCTGGGATAGCGTCTCCTTTATTATCTCCTTCGTCTCCTCGTCGACCTCAATATGAGGCACCTCGGCTGGTGCGGGTCCTATTGGCGTTGCTTCGGCCATGGACCCTCTATCCGTATGTCATTTTTTACTTTTTCGACCCTTCTTTCTACTCCTCTTGGACTTAGACCTCTTCGACTTTCTCGACTTCCTCCGTCCTCTCCTCTTCTTCCGTTTGGGCTTAGCCTCGCCGGCCTCGTCGATTATCTTCTTTATGGAGTCCAAGATCTCCTTATACTTCGCCTCTAGAGCCTTGCCGACCGTCTGCGGGTCGAGATCGCTCTCGTTAGTCCACGCCGATATGTCGAGGAGGAGCCCCACGCCCTCCACGTAGCGCCACGGGTCGTGCGTCGCCGTCCTTATCTCTCTGACGACAGCCCCCGATAGCCTCTTGCTCACCGGTATGTGAGCGTATAGATATCCCAGCTCCCTGTCGTGGACGAGTCTGAAAACCAGAGGGCCTTGGATCTCGACTATTACCTCGCTCACCTATATTTGTCCGGCAACGAGTTTAATAGTTTGCGTATGGCCTCGACGCTTTGGGCGAACTTGGCCTTCTCCTCTGCGCCGAGCTCGACCTCCAACACCTTCACCGCCCCGCCTCTCCCCAACACTACGGGGACCTCGACCGGCACATCAGTGACGCCGTACTCGCCTTTGAGGACCACCGAGGCTATCAAGGCCCTCCTCTCGTCCCTCTTGACTGCCTTGGCCATGAGGGCGACGCCCGCGCCCGGGCCCCAGTTGGAGGAGAAGCCTCTGAGCTCGGTTATTCTGGCGCCTGCCTTGACCGTCTCGTCGACCACTTCCTTGATCTCCTCGGGCTTGAGCAACTTGTCCAACGGCACCCCGTAGACGAAGCTCTTGCTGGGAACCGGGAACATGCTCTCTCCGTGTTGCCCCAACACGATCGGTATAATCGAGGCAGGAGATATGCCGAGCTTCTGGCCTGCGTAGAACGCCAGCCTGCCGCCGTCTAGCACCCCGCTGAAGCCTATAACCCTCTCGCGCGGGAAGCCGGTCGCCTTCCACATGACGTACGTCATAGCGTCCAGCGGGTTGGTCGTCAGAATCACTACGGAGTCCGGGGCGTACTTAGCTATATCCTTCCCTATGCCGTACACAATATCGGCGTTCTGGCCCAACAGCTGCTCTCTAGTCATGCCCGGCTTCCTCGCAAGACCTGCCGTCACTATGACGAGGTCGCTACCCCTCATGTCCGCGTTGTCGTTGGAGCCGACGTAGTACACGTCGAGGCCCAATATGGACGACATGTGGTTCAAGTCGAGGGCCTCGCCTTGCGGGAGGCCCTTCACGATATCTATCAGCACTATCTTGTTGTCGATGCCTAGGAGGCCCAACATGGCGGCCGTAGTTGCGCCTACCCTCCCGCTTCCTATAACCGTTATCATAATGTCTAGAAACCGGCTTGTTTATAACAATCAGCTACGACTTGCCACACCTCAAAGTTTGCCTCTTGATAAAACCCTAGCCGCAACTATCAACGGATGCCACACAGGCGCCGTGGCGGGCATGTAGCCTATATCGGCGAAGAACAGATCCTCTATAGTGGCGCCGCGCTCTACGGCCACCGCCGCTATATCGGCGTAGGCCGCCACTATGTGGTCCCAGCCGAGCACTTGGACTCCCAGAATCCTCCCGGACTGATCCGCCAACATCTTCACGTGGACTGGGGCATAGCCGGGGTAGTACTGGGCCTTTGTCCTCGCCTTGATCACCGCCTTGTCGTACTTGATGCCGAGCTTCTGCGCCTCCTCCTCGCTCAAGCCGGTCCTCGCTACGTACAGGTCGAAGAACTTGGTGACCGCGGTGCCCACCACGCCGGGGAACCTCAAGACCCTCCCCTTGACTGCGTTGCCGCCGGCCACCTGCCCCTCCTTATTGGCGGAGGGGGCAAGCGGTATCCAGACCTTGCGGCCGGTGACTCTGTGAACCTTCTCAGCCACATCGCCTGCGGCGTAGACGTCGGGAGCGCCGGTCTCCATGTATTCGTTGACAGCGACCGCGCCGGTTTCGCCCAGCTTCGCGCCGGCCTTCAACGCGAGGTCCGCGTCGGGCTTGACGCCCACGGCGAGTATCACCTTATCGACCTTATACTCGCCCTTCTCCGTCACAACCGCCGAGACCTTCCCGCCGAATCCCCTGAACTCCACCACCTTCTCGCCCAAGTGGAGATCCACGCCGCGCTTCTTCATCTCCTCGGCCAATACGGAGGACATATCGGCGTCTAGGGCCGCCGGGAGCAGTCTGTCCATCATCTCGAAGAGGATCACCTTCTTGCCTAGATGGAGGAGGGCCTCCGCCATCTCCACGCCTATGTACCCGCCGCCGACTATGCCGACCGTCGACGCGTCTGCGAGCTCCGACTTCAGCAGAGGCACGTCGTCGGGCAACCGCACCGTCAATATGCCGGGCAGATCGACGCCGGGGATCTTGGGCACGAGAGGCTTGGCCCCCGTGGCCACTATCAGCTTGTCCCACTGCAACGTCTCGCTCCTCCCGCCTCTGACGACCGTCACCGTCCTCTTGTCGGGGTCTACGTCTACCGCCTTGGCGTTTATGAGCACCTTTATATTCCTCTCTTTCTCGAACTCCTCGGGCGTATAGGTCATGAGGCTCTTGTAGTCGGCCACCACGCCGCTGACGGCGTAGGGTATGCCGCAGGGGGCGTGGGTGATCATTGAGCCGGCCTCCACCATGACAATCTCGGCGTTGGGGTCGAGCCTCCTGGCCCTAGCGGCCGCAGACGCGCCGGCCGCTCCCCCGCCTATTATGACTACCCTGACCATACAGCCGGCGTATTGTGTATTTAAATCAGTTGGCCCCTAGCCGCAACGGGCGCTCCGCAGATTCCGCTGGACGAATTGTTCGAAGACGGGGGCTATGGCGAAGCCGGGCAGTGCCTCGGCAGGCTCGCCGTCCACGAACGCGAATGTTGTCGGAGTACCCATAACCCCCAGCGCTGACGCGGTGAAGGCAAACCTCTCCACCTCGGCCTTGACGAAGTTGGCCAGATCTGCGTATTTCGCGCCTACATGTCTGAATATGGGGTCGAACGCTCTGCAGTAGGGACAAGTCCTCCCGAAGAACATCACAAAGGCCGCCCTACAGCTCTTGACCGCCTCGCCCAGCTCCTCCACGCTGTTCAACACATAGCCGACGGGATACTTCACCGAGCAACAACGCCGGCCGCCGGACAGGAGCTGGAGGGCCTTCCTTCTGAGTATCGCCTCCAGCTCACTTGACGTGTTCGACTCCGTAGACATATATGCCGTCGACCACTCCGAGGCCTCCCTCGCGGCCGTGCGGTGCCGGCTTCTCGTCTCCGTGGAGCTCGGTCGCCCTCTGGATATTGGCCGCGAACTGGCTGACGACGTCGCGGTCTATCCCCTCGACGACTATGTCCTCCTTCCCCTGTAGCTGGACCTTCACGGACTTAGGTATCTCGAGCACAATTTTGGACTTCCTGCCGAGGAAGTTCTCTATGGTGAGCTGGCTTCCCTGTACCTTGACCAACATAGGGAAGTGAGTGTATATTATCTTGAGCTTGTACCTCCACCCTCTGGTGACGCCCAAGAAGGCGTTCTTCAGCTCGCCCTTTATCGTGCCCAGTATTGCGTACTCCCTCTTCCTGGCCCCGAAGACCTCCAGCACGATCTTGCCCTCCGACATGGATATGGAGACCGGGACATTTCTGTAGACTCTCTCGATAGAGCCCAGAGGTCCCTTGACCGCCACCTTGTAGTCGAAAAGCCCTATCTTCTCCACCGACACGGAGACTCCTTGAGGAACCTCCAGCTCTTCGCGGGCGTAGGGGACGTGCACGGCCCTACGAAGAGGCCGTATTATAAATTTTGAACCGCGCCGGACCGTAAACAATAAAACGCGGCGCCGGCGACGTGGCGTGCGGATCTACCTTGCGACATCGAACCCTCACAAGGTTGCCGAGGCGAGGCACGTCCTCGGCGAGTACTCCATAGAGGTGGAGCAGAAGGACGTCGAGAAGCTCGAGATACAGGCAGACGACGTGGAGGCCGTCGCGGAGGTTGCCGCGAGGAGGCTGTGCGAGCTCGGCGAGGAGCTCGTCGCCGTGGAGGACGCCGGGCTTTACATAGATGCGCTCAACGGGTTCCCGGGCCCCTACTCGGAGTACGTCTACCGAACTCTAGGGATCGCCGGGATCCTCAAGCTCATGACCGGCGTAGAGAATAGATCGGCGCGTTTTAAGTCGGCCGTGGCGATATGCGTGGAGGGGTCTGTCAAGGTCTTCGCCGGGATCGCCGAGGGCTTCATAATAGGCGAGCCCAGAGGCTCTGGCGGGTTCGGATTCGACCCCATCTTCGTGCCTGCCGGCCACACTAAGACGTTCGCCGAGATGAGCCTGGAGGAGAAGTCGGCCTTCTCCCATAGAGGAAAGGCGTTTAGGGCCTTGGCCGAATGGCTCCTGGCCAGATCGCCCGAGAGGCAGCCGCCGATCGGCTAAGCGCGAGCGGCCGCCCGCCGAGAGTAGCATTTATAAACATAGTAGGTGGTTGATATGTGGACGTATTGTCGACGCCTCTGGCTGAAGTTGCGACGAAGAACGTGGTGACTTTAGGCGAGAAGGACAAGGTGATAGACGCCTTGCGCAAGATGGTCGAGCTAGACATAAGGAGGTTGCCCATAGTGAAGGACAAGAGCCTCCTCGGCATAATAACCGCGTTGGATATCCTGGACGCCATATACTCCTTCGTCGAGTCGGGCGGCAAATCCCTATACGGCGACGTCTACATGCGGCCCGCGATAGAGTTCGCCACGCGGAACGTCATAACGGCGAGGCCCAACATGACGGTGGGGGAGGCCATATCGCTCTTCCTCAAACACAACTTCGGCTCCATGCCTGTTGTCGACGAGGACGGAAGGCTTGTGGGAATCTTCACCGAGTGGGACGCCATGAAGATAGTGGCTCAGGCCGGGTTCCCCCACCAGATCAGAGACGTGATGACGAGGATCGTGTACGTCTTGACCAAGTACTCCACGGTCATGGACGCGCTCGAGGGCATCACAGTATACAGATTCAGGAGGTACCCCATAGTCGACGAGAAGGGCAAGGTCATCTCCATGCTACACGCGAAGGACGTGTTGCGCTACTTCGCCGACGAGTCGACGTTCAACAAGGCCAAGGAAGGCGACGTTGACGAGATCGTCAACGAATACGCCATCAACATAGCCAAGTCCCCAATATTCTTGGCCTCGCCAGACGACTACGTGACCGATATAGTTAAGAAGATGTTGGAGTACGACGTGGGCGGCGTGCCTGTCGTGGACAGAGAAAGCGGGAACGTGATAGGGATGGTCACCGAGAAGACGCTTCTCCTCCTCTTTGCTTGAGGACCATCGCCAGGAGGAGCCCGGCAAACGCAATACCTAAGGCGGACGCGACCGCGCCCAGGACGGCTGTAAGCAAGCCTAGAGACGGGTTCAACGTAGCGCCGACCGCGCCTCTTATCAGCCGGCAGTCGAGCCGCAGAGAGTTGAACTGAAGTACCCCCACCTGTCCCTCGAGTTGCCGCGACAGGGGCTGTTGATCGCAGTATAGGCTGTAGCCGGGCGAGGCCACGTAGACAACCGTCATGGGCTGGTTCTGTTCGCAAGACACCGAGAAGCCATCGGGCGTCGAGGCGAACTGACATGCGGAGAACGGGTAGCTCAAGCCTACGACCGCTAAATAGCTCTTGGCAGACGGCGGGAAGGCAATCCACGTGTATGGGAGCTGGGGCACGTTGTATCTAGTTCCGTTGACCACCAACGCGGATCCGTTGATCGAGACGGGAATAGTCGCGTTCGGCCCCACCAATATTTGGAACGTCGATGGGAAGGCCAGGACGAGCGCGGCCAGTAAAGGCAACAGGGCAGGAAGGCGCATGGAGGCGGGGAGGAGCTCCTTAATATATATTACTCTAAGGGGATCGATGTATTCTGAAAACGTTTTTATTTCGCAGGTAATCCCCGCGTCGTGGCCTTCGCCGCGTTGCACGAAGCGATTAGGGCGGCTCTAGCCGAGAAGGGGTTCAACGAGCCCACGGAGCCCCAGAGGCTGGCCATACCGCTGGTGCTGGAGGGCCGCAACGTCTTGATCATAGCCCCGACCGGGTCGGGGAAGACCGAGGCCGCCATACTGCCCGTCTTCTCCAAGTTCCTGGAGCTGGGCGCGACGGAGCCCGGCATATACATCCTCTACATAACCCCCCTCCGCGCCCTCAACCGAGATCTGTTGGACAGACTGAAGTGGTGGGGGGCCAAGCTGGGCATATCGGTCGACGTCAGACACGGCGATACCGACGAGGCGGATAGGCAGAGGCAGAGCCGCAACCCGCCGCACATGCTCATAACGACGCCCGAGATGCTCCAGGCGATACTCACCGGCAAGAGGTTGCTGGAGCACTTGAAGCAGCTGAGGTGGGTAATTGTTGACGAGGTGCACGAGCTGGCCGAGGACAAGAGGGGCGTCCAGCTCAGCGTCACTCTCGAGCGGCTTAGGTACCACGTCGGCAGGGATCTGCAGATAATCGGGCTCTCGGCAACCGTCGGCTCGGTCGACGAGGTCGCCAAGTTCTTGTTCGGCGTCGGGAGGCCCTACGAGGTTGTCCAGGTGAACGTGGTGAGGCACATGAAGTTGGAGGTAGTTAGGCCCATTCCCGACGATAGGGACCGCGCCGACGCCCAACGGCTGTCCACCCACGAGGACGTCGTGGCGCGTCTGAGGACTATAAAGGAGCTGGTCGAGAGGAATAGGACGACGCTCATCTTCGTTAACACGAGGAGCATGGCCGAGCTGTTGGGCTTCAGGCTCGCGCAGGCGTATCCGGACCTGCCCGCCTCGGTCCACCACTCATCGCTCTCCAAGATGGTCAGACTCTCCGTCGAGAATGGCTTGAAGAGCGGCAGGTTGAAGGCAGTCGTCGCCACCTCGAGCCTGGAGCTGGGAATAGATATAGGCCACGTTGACTTAGTGATCCAGTACCTCTCGCCGCACCAAGTCGTGAGGCTGGTCCAGAGAGTGGGCAGAAGCGGGCATAGGCTGACCTTGGTGCCTCGAGGAGTGATAATAGGCGACGACGTGAACGACGTGCTGGAGGCCTTCGAGATCGTCAGGAGAGCCAAGGCGGGCCTCCTCGAGGCCACGAAGGTGCCCTACAAGCCCTACGACGTCTTGGCGAACCAGATCGCCGCCTTCCTCATGTTGAGGCCCCGTTGGAAGCTCCAGGAGCTCTACGAGATTATCAAGAGGGCGTATCCCTACAGGGATCTCACCCTGGAGGAGCTCCGTAGAGTCGCCAAGTTCATGGACCAGCTGAAGCCGAGGCTGGCCCTCTACTTCGAGGAAGACGACGTGGTAGTGCGGCCGCGCAATAGGGGGTTCTACAGGTATTTCTTCGAGACGCTCTCCATGATACCCGACGAGAGGCAATACGCCGTGGTCGACGCCAAGACGGGCGAGCTCATAGGGACGCTCGACGAGGCTTTCGTGGCCGAGTACGGCACGCCGGGAGTCAAGTTCGTTTTTAGGGGGAGGCCTTGGCTGATAACTGAGGTAGATGGCAGAGCGATAAAGGTGGTGGAGGTGGACGACCCGTCGGGGGCCATACCGAGCTGGGTGGGCGAGGAGATACCGGTGCCGTTCGAGGTGGCGCAAGGGGTCGGGGCCTTGAAGAGAGAGCTCAGAGCCCTCGGCGATAGGGCCAAGGCGGCGGAGGCGCTCGTCCGCATGGGCATGTCTAAAGCCGCCGCCGAATACGTCGCCGAGGAGCTGTATAAACAGCCGCCCGAGTATCTACCCGACGACAAGACAGTGGTGGTGGAGCAGTTCGCGGAGAACGTCGTGGTGGTCCACGCCCACCTCGGCACGCTGGCAAACAGGACGCTCTCGAAGCTCCTCGGCGAGTTGTTGATCAAGGAGCTGGACATGCCGGTGGGCTTCCACCAAGATCCCTACTCGGTCATAATACAGTCCTCGCGGAGCCTCCCGGTCGAGGCCGTCGTGGCGGCCTTGAGGAGACTCGCCGATCTCCAGCCGGTGGAGCTGGCCGAGCTCGTGAAGTCGGCCCTCATAAAGTCCGGCTCCTTCAAGAGGAGGTTCCTCTACGTGGCCAAGAGGTTCGGCGCCGTGGACAAGGAGGCCGACATATACAGCGTGAGTATAGGAAAGCTCGTCGAGGCCTTCAGCGGAACTCCCGTGTTCGACGAGGCCTTGAGGGAAGCTCTAGAGCAAGATCTGGACCTCGAGTCGCTCTGGCGCGTCCTGCAACAGATCAAGGAGGGGAGGATATCCGTGAAGGTGGCGAGAGGCCCGACACATCTAGGCAAGGTGGCCTACGACAAGCTAGCCCATAGGCTCGAGGTAATACCGCCGGAGCGGCTGAAGAGGTTGGTCCTGGAGAGCGCTAAGGCGCGGCTCCTCAACACGACGATGTTGTTCGTGTGCGCCGACTGCGGCTGGACTGGACTGATGAGGGTGGGCGAGGTCTACGAGGTGAAGTGCCCCAAGTGCGGCGGCAAGCTGGGCGTCGTGAGGTACTTCTCCACCGATAACCTGGAGAGAGAGGTGAGGCGGAGGTCTGAGGAGGTCGTCAAGAGCAGAGAGATACTGGAGAGGTACGGCTGGAGGGGGCTGTACGCCTTGGCCAGCAGGATACCCATAGAGGAGCTGGAGGCCGTCTTGGCCAAGGCCGACGGCGCCGATCTCAACAAGCTGACCGAGCTGTTGGTCGAAAGCGAGAAGGAGCACCTCAAGGCGAGGTTGCTGGAGGCCTAATAGAGGCGGGAGGCCGGCGCGGGGCAGGCCGGGGTTAATTTAATAACGTCCCTCAGCCAGTCCGTGGAGCTTGCGCTGGTGGGGCAACTGAGGCCGAGGCTTTTGATCCCCCCGCCGCTGGCCGTCGTGGGGGGGTTCAGAATAGCCGAGCTCGTGGCGCTGGCCCTATGCGACAAGGCCGACCGCGTCACGATATACGTCGAGGGGCGTGATCTAGGCCTCCCGCTCGCCCTAGGCAGATATTGTAGACTGGAGCTTAGATACGGCGAGATACCTCCAGACGTGCCGAGGATAGACGTGTCCGTCGCACCCTATCTGTTGCGGGCGGGTTCCGTGGACTGCGAGGGCGTGCGCGCCGATCTGGGGCTCGGCGGCGGAGTCTTGAGGGAATGCAAGCCGCTTGAGACCTACGCCGACCTCGTCGCGAACAACGTGGACGTCATGAGATCCGCCATCGCGCGGCTGAAGGAGCTGGGCGTAGATCTCTTGAGGGGCGAGGCCGGCGGCGTCGTGAAGGGGGAGGCCGTTATATGGGGGAAAACCCACGAGTACACCTACGTAGTGGGGCCGGCGGTGATAGGGCCCGAGTCCGAGGTCCTCCCGTTCTCGTATATACGGCAAGGGACTGCCCTATACTACGGCGTGAGGGCTAGAGACGAGGTCAAGAACTCCATCGTCGACGCCTACACGTACAAGGAGCACCACGGATATCTCGGGGACAGCTACGTCTCGGCCTTCGTCAACTTCGGCGCGGGCACGACAGTCTCGAACCTCAAGAACACCCTAGGGCCCATAAGGCCCAGCTACAGCAATAGGCATTACGCTAAGCTAGGCCCAGTCATAGGGGAGTTCGTCAAGACCGCCATCGGCACGTTGATATACGGCGGGAAGTACATAGGCCCTCTATCACACGTCTACGGCCTCGTCGACACGGACGTGCCCCCGCTCGTCATATACAGAGACGGCGAGATTCGGGCCATGGACGGGGCCAAGATCCCCCAGCTCCTGGAGAGGGACTTGTCGAGATTCGGCCTCGGCCAAAAAGCGGCGGAGTACCTAAAAGCTCTGGAGGAGCTGACGGCCACAACGGATAAGTAGGAGATCCCCCGCCTCGGCATGGGACGTACGGGCTGGTTCGTCCTCCTCATCGCCTTCTCAGTAGGCGGGCTGATCTCGTCGGCCCTAGTCCTCTACATGTGGTACATCCTCGGCAGAATGCCCCCGGGCTGTTACTTGCCCCAGGCCATACTGCCGGGCGTCACCGTAGACTGCGTCGCCGTCCTGTCGAGCCCCTACGCCCACATAGGCCCGGTGCCCCTAGACGGCTTAGCCGCTGTCTGGTTCGTCCTCAACATAGGCCTAGTCGTCGCGTACTTCCGCACGTTCAAAAACGGCGTGCTCACGTCGCTCTTCTACTGGAGGCTTGTAGGTATCGCGGTACTGCCGTACCTCCTATACATAGAGCTAGTGGTCCTCAAGGCTCTCTGTCTATACTGCACTATAATGCATATATTTATAATAATTGATTTTATTTTAATTTCAATATTTTTGAAAAAGATATATATTTTGAAAAAATAAATTATTTCTTCTCTTTTTTCTTCTCCTTCTTCCCCTTCTCCTCCTCGCTTGAGGTCTCTATGCCCAGCTTCTTCGCCTCTTCCTCCGACGTCATGAACAGACTGGTCCTCTGCCTCCCGCCCATGTCCCCGCAGTATACTCACCACTAATAATCTTTTTCTAACCGTTAGGCGTATAAGTATCGCCGTTCGTTAGGGCATGCCACAGAAGCTGAAGTTCTACGATATTAAGGCGAAGCAGGCGTTTGAGACTGATAAGTACGAGACTGTGGAGAAGAATACTGCTAGAGGCCCCATGATATTCGCAGTAGCCACCTCGCCCTACACCGGCATAAAAGTCTGGCGCCTCATCGGCAAGAAGAAATAAACAAACAAACCCCCAATTTTTTTCTATTTTTCAATCTTCGTCGGCTTGCCCACGCTGCACACGCTTGCGTAGTTGAGGAGGGCCAAGACGGCGAAGATGGCCTCCTCGGTCCTGACAGTCTCGGTTCCCTGTCTCGGTATGAAGTTGAGGAATAGGCCCTTCAGCTCTACCCCTTCTATTTTCGCTATTTCGTCAACGCCGGCTCTCGGCCCGCCGAACACCACTAAGGTGCGGCCTACGGGCCTCGGCAAGCCCTCGCACACAGATCGGCCCTCCCTGCCCGTGTAGATCACGGTGTCGTAGCCGTCGGCCAGTTGCTTAAAGGGCTTGACCTCGACCTTGTATCCCCAGTAGTCGGGCGGCTTCTTGACCACGACAGCTCTATATATGTCGGGCCGGTCGGTCTCTGCCTCGATCTTCACCAGTAGGCGGGAGCCTATGGGGTAGGGCTTGGGGATCTTGGCGTATCTCCTGCCGCCTATATACACTAGGGAGTAGTACCCGTCCCACCTCTCGACGACGCCCTCTATCACGTCCCCTACGGAGGGCTCCTTCGGGGGTGTGTGGCTCGGTATCTTCAACGGCGGCAGTAGGCCGGCGAGCCTAAGCCTCCTATCTAACTTGAAGAGCTTCTTGCGCAGGTGGGGCGGCGTCGACGCGTATTCGAGCAATAGCCTCATCCGCTCCACCTCTTCCCAATCAACGTCGTTGCCGTATGTATATATTATCAAGTTCTCCGCCCGGAAGACGGCGGCCCCTCTTGCTATGTAGCCCAATTTCCTCACCTTGCTCTCCTCGTCGGGGGCCTCCGACAAAACGTCGTGAGGTACGGCGATGTCCACGTAGGGACGCGGCCGATATAAAAAGAAGCTAAGCCCCCTGCTCCTCCAGCTCGTCTATTATGCTCCTCAACTCGTCAAGCGCCTCCTCGACCAGCTTGCAGTCGCCGTCCTCCACGGCGGCCTCCAGCTCGTCCACGACATCCCTCAGCCTCTTAGCGAGCTGGCCCGCGGGCGCCGTCGACATCGCTACTGGCTCAAGACCCGCTTAAGGCCTGGGTAGACCTCCATCAAGCCCTCCTGCAATATCTGCGTGTAGTAGCCCAGCCCTATCTCGACGAGGAGTATGAGGCCTATCCCGGATCCCCACACGCCGAAGATATCGCCGATAGCCGCCAACGTGCCGGCGATCATTCCGCTGAGCAGTATAAGCGTGTTTATGGGCCTTTTGAGAACCCTCGCCATAATCCTCTCGCTCTGTCTGAAGCCGGGCACGTGGAGGCCCGACTGGACTAAGCTCTTGGCGTACTCGTCGGGGCCTATGCCTCCTATCTGCCCCCACAGCCAGGCGAAGACGGTGGCCAGCGCGGCGTAGAGCAGTATGTGGAGCACTATGTAGTCGGGGGTCAATATCCTGGCGGGGGTCATGGCGGTGAGCAACACGGCGAGCGCGGGGGATATGCCGCCTGTCAGCGCGGCTACCCCGGCGACTATCTGCTCCGCCAAGATGAGGGAGTAGGCCGTGAAGATTATGGGTATCACCGACACGTACATGAACCTCAGAGGTATGTTTATCCTAAAGCCCCAGTACTGCGTATAGGCGGCCGGTATGTTGACGTGCATCTGCTCTATGTAGACTATTATGTAGGCCAGGGCCAGAGTGGCGGCGAGGCTCACCACGTCGGGCAGGGCGATCGAGGGAGGCACTTGTCTGAACAATAGATCGAGTATCCCCGGGGAGATCCCGTGGATCGTGTTGTACACGGCGACGGCCAGAGCGGGCACGAAGCCGAGCGGGAGTTGCATGGCGGGGTAGTCGGCTGGGTTGATGTTGGGGAAGGTCGGCATGTTCCAGGAGAATAGATCTACGAAGAAGGTCCTGGTTATCGAGAGCAGTATTATCAGGTTTATGGCGCTTCCGCCGAAGCCCCACCCCTTGGCTATCATGTCGTCAAGCAGAATCACTATCTGGGTCGCGATTAACAGCTGGACGAACACCGCGAGGGCCTCTATGGGCGTCAGCTGGCCGAAGGTGCCTGTCGCTATCGTGGCCGCGGTCTCGCCGGCGGCCATGACCAGCGCCAGGAGTTTCTGGAAAGCAGAGAACCTAAGTCTGTCCTTCTTGTCGTTTAGGTCGAAGGGCAACAAGTCGGAGAACTGGAGTATCTCCATGATTATGCCGGCCACCACTATGGGGCCTATGCCCAGTTGGGCCCAAGTGCCGAAGGTGGTGCCGAATATCGTCGACACCAACGGGTTGTAGAATATGGACGCGGCGGCGCCGGTAGGCGCTGTCCTGTGTATCCCCCAAAGCGGCGTGATGGTCATTATGATGTAGACGAGGGCGGCTAGGGCGGTCCACATTAGGCGGGTTGATAGAGGCAACGCCTTCTTGGGCCTCTGGACCGTTATAAGCCGCTCCAAAATGGGGTCTAGAGACTCCATTATCTGTGTATGACGCCGTGGACTATGCGGACCTCGCCGCCCGCCTTAGCGATCTTCTCGACGGCCGCGCGGGTCGCCACCGGCGTGTAGACCACCAGAGGCCGCGAAACCTCTCCGCCGCCCAGCAACTTGTTGTAGCCCAGCTTGAGCAGATCCACGACGTATCTCCCGCCCTCCTTAACCGCGGCGCCGCGGCTCTCCATCTCCTCGACCAGCTCTTCCAGCCTGCCCACGTTGATGGGCCTCCACTCTACCGATATCTGTTTAGGTTGTTTGAAGCCGTGCTTGCCGTAGAAGGGCCAGCCCGACGTCTCCTCTGCGTGCACCATCACGAAAGACCACTTGTGTTTGTGAAATCCCACCATGCCCTTGCCGCCCGACGAACCGCTTTTCCTGTGTTGGCCCACCCTACCCCAGCCGTGAGTCCTCGTGCCTCTCCTGTACTTAATCGCCGGCTTAAAACGGCGGACCATCGCTGAACTTTATTAGCCCCTATATAAGCTTTGACTCTATGGAGGAGCTCTTGAGGGCGCTGGTCCAGTGCAGGAGATGTCCCAGGCTCGTGGCGTATAGGGAGGGTGTGCCTCCGTTGCCTAAATTCGCCGGACAGGCCTACTGGAGGCGCCCGGTCCCTCCCTGGGGCGATCCCAAGGCGAAGATAATGGTGGTTGGCCTGGCGCCGGCCGCGCACGGGGGGAATAGGACCGGCAGGATGTTCACCGGCGACTCCTCAGCCCAGTTCCTCTTTAGGGCACTACACGCAGTGGGCCTCTCCAACCACCCCTACAGCGTCTCGAGAGACGACGGGACAGAGGTGAGGTGCGTCTACATAACCTCGGCGGTCAAATGCGCGCCGCCGGGCAATAGGCCGAACGCTGAGGAGCTCGCGAACTGCTCGCCTTGGCTGAAGGCCGAGCTGTCGCTCGTGAGGCCGAGGGCCGTCGTGGCGCTCGGGAGGGTGGCGTGGGTAGCCGTGTTTAGGGCCTTGGGCTCGCGGCCGCCCGAGTTCTCCCACGGCGCCTTCGCGGACGTGGGGCCCGTAAGGGTGTACGCGTCGTATCACCCCTCGCCGCGCAACACCAACACGGGCCGGCTCGACCTCGAGGCGCTGGAGGCCGTTCTCAAGGCGGCCAAGGCCTACGCCGGATGTCAGTAAGGCCTCCAGATCTGCCTCTGCCTTTCCCTAGCCTTGAGGAATACGTAGAGGTAGTTGCTGATAACTTCGGCGCATTTTATACACCGCTCGCCGTTCTCGCCGAAGGCCTGGCTCTCTAAGCAAGCGGCGCATTTGCTCACGTCCTCGGGAGGCTCTGCGCCGGCTACCTCCTTGACGAGCGCCGGTAACCTCTTTATATCCTGGAAGTGCCCGTAGGGGTCGTAGCCCAATATCCCCTTAGCGAGCGCTTCCACCGACACGTACGCGTTGTAGCAAGCAGATCTGTGATCGCCCTCCTCAAGGGCGGATATCGCGTCGTTGAGATGCCTCACGTGGCGCTCATACCACTTGGGATGTATCATCATGTCGTGCTAATCGCTTTCCATACTTAAACTTTTTCATAGAATTGAGACGCGAACTTTATGTCGTGCACCGACGCGAGGTGTCTGGCGGCGTCCTTTATTGAGAAGAACCGCTTGCCGCATTTCCTACACACTATGTGTTTCGCCCCTCCCTCCTCCACTATCTGGAGATAGGCTGAAAGCTCCTTGGGCACGTCCATATTACCCCCTATGTATCCGTATTTGTGGTTGTCGCAGGCATCGACGAGGCGGGGCGCGGCCCCGTCGTGGGCCCCATGGTGTTGGCTATTGTTGCGGGAAACGAGAAGGCGTTGAGGGCGCTCGGCGTCAGGGACTCCAAGGAGCTGTCCAGGAAGGCCCGGGAAAGGCTCTACCCGCTGATATTGAAGTCGGCAGAGTGTGTAAACTATGTAGTTTTAGAGCCCCACGTGATAGACGAATGGGCGGCGTCCCACAAGCTCAATCTGTTGGAGGCCGAGGAGGCCGCGAAATTGATGCGGCTGTGCGACGCGGACGTATACTACGTGGATAGCCCCGACCCCAAGCCGGAGCGGTTCTCCGAACTGCTCTCGAGGATGTCGGGGCGTAGAGTAGTGGCCATGAACAAGGCCGAGCGCGTGCCGCAAGTGGCGGCCGCCAGCATTGTGGCCAAGGTCGTCAGAGACCGCCTGGTCGATATGCTGAGATCTGAGATGGGCGATTTCGGCTCGGGCTACCCCTCAGACAGCAAGACTATCTCCGCGCTGCGCTCGGGCAAGATAGCTGTTGAGTGTATTAGGCATAGCTGGGGCACTCTGAAGAGGTTGAAAGGCGACGGACAGTCGATGGTCCAGTAGCGTCTCCCAGGCGGAGGGGGCCGCGCCGCGATCGCTGGAGCTTTTTAATTTCGGGGACCTCTATCTCCGTGAGCGTCTTGAAAGAGAGAGCGCTCCAGTTCCTGGAACACGCGCGCTACGCCCTAGAGCGCGGGCACTACGAGCTGGCGCTTTTCCACATCCAACAGTACGTCCAGCTGTACTCAAAATATCTGCTCTACAGAAGGCTGGGAGATTTCCCCAAGACGCATTACCTCCGGGATCTTCTAGATAGAGTGGTGGAGATCTACGGCGCCGTCTGCGGACTTCCCGACTTCCTGAAGAAGTGGAGCGCGAATCTGGCCGTTCTGGAGTACGCCTATATCTCGTCTAGGTATCTGCCCTATAAGGCGAGGCGGGAGGACGCCGAGGCGGCCCTGCACCTGGCCGATGAGTGGGGCTCTATAGCGTTATGTCTAGAGAATTCGTAGAGCTTCTGAGGCGAAGAGCGGAGGCGAGGAGGGCCGTCGTCGCGAACCTCGACCGCTACCTCGCAGAGATAAAGAGGATAGCCACTGCGGCAGATCCAAGCGCCGAGGTGTTCCTCTTCGGCAGCTATGCCAGAGGCGATATGCGCCCGGACAGCGACATAGATATATTGATTGTGTCGGACCTCTATGGCGGCGAGCTGGCCAAAGCGGCCCAGCTGGCTAGTATAATAGAGGAGGGGCTTGGAGTGAGGGGGATCTTCGAAATACACGTAACCACTAGGGAACAGTTCGAGGGGTGGTATAGAAGGCTCATAGATGTACTAGTGAGGGTCTGACCTCGAAGAGGTAAGCGAGAATCTCTCCCGGCTCGAGGCCGGAGACGCGCCGAGGTCGGGGGCGTTCGGCGAGGCCGGCGCTAAATGTTTAAATATTAGCCGGAACACGGTACGGCGATGAGCGCCGTAGATCTTTCGATGTGGGAGCCGAGGACGCGCCTCGGCCAGCTAGTCAAGGAGGGGAAGATAAGGACCATAGATGAGGTCTTCGCGGCGAATATGTTGATAAAGGAGCCCGAGATAGTCGACGCGCTTCTCCCCAATCTGAAACAGGAGCTCTTGAGTATAAACATCGTCCAGAGGCAGACAGACGCAGGCGAGGTGAGCCAGTTCCAGGCCGTGGTCGCGTTGGGCAACGAGGACGGCTACGTGGGCATAGGCATAGGCAAGGCCCGCCAGGTCAGGCAAGCCATAGAGAAGGCCGTCAGGGAGGCGAAGCTCAACATAACGCCGGTCAGAAGGGGATGCGGTTCCTGGAGGTGTTCCTGCGACGAGCCTCACTCCGTGCCTTTCGTGGTCGAGGGCAAGTCAGGCAGCGTCGTGGTTAGGCTGATACCGGCCCCAAAGGGCGTAGGGCTCGTGGCGGGCGACGTGGCGAAGGCCATACTGAGGCTCGCCGGCATAAAGGACGTGTGGACCAAGACGTTTGGCGACACGAGGACCACGTTGAACTTCGCGCTCGCCACCTACAACGCGCTGAGGAATACCTATAGGTTCAAGATATGACCGCCGTAGTGGAGGGACAAGCCGAGAGGGCCGTATATCCGCGATACGCCGTCATAAGGATACGCGGCGTCGTGAACACGCCTAGGGAGGTAGAGGCTACGTTGAGCTATCTGAGGCTCAGGAGGAAGTTCGTGATGTCGCTTGTGGTGGCCAAGCCCGACGTCGAGGGCATGTTGGAGAAGGCCCAGAGCTGGATCACTTGGGGCGAGATAGACGCCGACACCTTGGCCCAAGTCTTGGCCAGAAGAGGCAGAATAGTCGGGGACAGGCCTCTGACAGAGGACCATCTGAGGAAGTACGGGTGGCAGAGCTTCGAGGAGCTGGCGCTTGCGTACGTCTCCGGCGAGATAGAGAGGATAGCTTGTCCCAAGAGGGGCACTTGGCCTAGGAAGGAGGGGAAAGTGCTATGCGTGCCCTACATGAAGCCGTTCTTTAGGTTACATCCGCCTATCGGCGGCTTCAAGGACGTCAAGAGGAGCTTCGCAGAGGGCGGCGACCTCGGCTATAGAGGCCCTGCTATAAACGAGTTAATAGCCAGAATGATCTAAAAAGCCGCCTACTGCCTCAGGACCAGCCCCCTCCCCGGCTCGATCTCCACGTCGAAGGCCTTGCGGCTGTGGTTCGTCATCCTCATCTTCTTGATTATTAGATGGCGCCTCACCTCCCTGGCGCTCTCCACGTCGTCCATCCACATGTGGATCACCCCGTCGGCTATATGCTCCAGCCCGAAGCCGTAGGCCTGCCCCGTGGTGGGCGCGTACTGGCTGGTGAGAAGCGCCGTTACGTTATCGCGGTGGGTCGCTATCTTCAGCTGGTACGAGTACTTCCTGGCCATGACGGGTTTGTCCACCCAGAACGCCGACATGGAGTCTATCACGAGGCGGACGTGCCTCACGGGGGCGCCTCTGCCCTCCTCGACAACCTCCAGCACCTTGTAGGCCTCGCCTATCGCCTCTATCAGCGTGTCGACCGAGAGGGCGGCGTAGCGTTTGACCTTATCGGAGCTCTCCTCCTTCGACTTTTCAGTCAACTGCCTCGCCACCTTCAAGAGGCCGAAGATGTCGACGACCACTATCTGGGGCAACTCCTCGGGCTCTTTCCGCCAGCCCAGGCTGTAGGTCGGGTACCTCCCGAAGTCCATGCCCAGTTGCCTCGCCTGGACCACCACGTCTCTGTATTCCTGCTCAGTCGTGACGTAGACGACGGGGTCGCCTGCCTTCAGCCCCGCGTACGCGAAATGCATGGCGAGTATGGACTTCCCGACGCCCGGCTCCCCCGTGGCCACCACCCAACTGCCCTTGGGTATCCCGCCCTCAAGCGCGTCGTCCAGCTCCTTAATGCCCGTCGAGATCCTCTCGACCTCGGACACGTCAGATCTGGAGGGCGGATAAATAAGGTTGAGCCGGGCCCAGTTAGCCGATGCGGCGGTCAAGAGGCGCCCGCGCTACTCAAACCCCCACTTGCCGCACCTCCTGAACTTCCTCAACGCGGTCTCGGCAGCGTATACGACAATGCAGTAGAACAGCGCGACTACGATCGCGCCTATGGACAGCGTGACCGCCGGATCTACGAGCCACGTCCCTGTGGCGGAATACGTCAAGGGCGCGACGACGTATTGAAGCGGCGACAGCGTGAACCACCTCGCGACGGCCCTCGGCATGACGGTCGGCGGTATCATGCCGCCCGACATCGGCACGACCCATTGGATTACGTTCGCCGCCAGGCTCGGGTTCCTGAGGGCGGCGAGCAACAACGTGGTTGCGGCAGATATCAGCGTAGACGCCATGGTGAATATAACGAGCGCTATGGCGAAGAGATAGGGCTGGGCGATAGGCGGAGTCTCGCCTAGCAGTAGGTAGTATACGGCTGTGCTCGTCAACACGCCGGGGAACGCCAGGATAGATGCGGCGAGCATGGACGCGATCAGGTATACGTGTAGGCGTTCTGTGGAGGCGGCGACGTAGTCCATAACGCCGTTCCTCACATAGTCGCTGAACGCGGCGGCCGTCCAGGTCTGGGCCGAGAATATCAAGAGCTCCGCGACGCCCCAGAAGGTGTAGCGCAGAGTCTGGGCCACATCGGCGCCGTACCACGCGATGGCTAGGGCTATGCTCGCGAACCATAGGGCGTTCACTATCGTGTCTATAGCCAACAGAGGCCAGGCCCTCCTCCTCACAAGTACCCGGAGCTCTCTAGCTACGCTACCAAACATGGTAGAGCCCCGATTTCTTGAACCTAATCATGAGCGACCTCCAGACGAGCAGGCCTAGGGCGAAATACGCCATGTATCCGAGAAGCTGGCCCAGGGCCCGTGGAGGGACCTCGAGACGCAACGCCACGCCCCGCACGAGCTCTGCCCATTCGGTGAAAGGCAGGAGGGAAGAGGCGAGGCGCAACGCCGACGGTAGAACCGACGCCGGATACACAACGCCGCCGAGGGACACAATCGCGACGTTGAGAAGCATAGTTATCGGCGATGGGTTGCGCAAGTACGGCACGAGATACGCCGAGCAGAGGGCTATCCCTATTAGCGGCAACGAGGACGCGGCCGCCACGGCGACCGCCAGCGGGACCGCAACGCCGTATATAGGCCCCTTGATGGCGGCAACCACTACGGCCGTGGTGGTGGAGAATCCTGTTCCGAAGACAACCAGCTGGACGAGGTAATACGAGACCAGCGTGGGCAGAGGCCCGGCTGGCGACGCGGCTAGGTACTCCAGCTGTCCGCCCGACATAAGCCCGTGTAGCGTCCACAGAAAGTCCGACGTGGCCAGCTGGGCCAGCATTATCAACACGACGCCGATGAGCTGGTAGAGGAATTTGTCGATATCTGCACGTCCTCCGGTGACGACCCAGCCCGCTAGATAAAACAGACCGCTTATGAACGGCGCGATGAGCGAGAAGGCGAGGGAAAGCGCGTAATATCTCGTGTAGTGCCTTGCCGCGAGGTAGAGGCCGGCCCTCATACGCCGCCGATCGTCTTGACGACTACCTCCTCTAGCGGCGGCTCTCTGACATACGCCTCCAACACCGTGCACCCCTCCTCGGCGGCCTTCTTGACCAGCTCCACCAAGGCCTCGCCCCCGCCCTTTCGCGAGATCGCCTCCTCTCTGCCGTTGCACACGGCCTTCACGACGGCCTCCGGCTCGAACCCCAAGCTCTTCTTGAGCCTATCCGGCGGCGCCTTAGCAAGTATCCTCCCCTTGACGATGAGGGCAACCTCGTCGGATAATTCCTCGACCTCGTACAGGTTGTGGGAGGTAAAGAGCACGGTCTTCCCGTCCTTCTTGAGCCCCTTAATCACCTCCCTTATCTTCCTGGCGCCTAGTGGATCCACGCCTACGGTGGGCTCGTCTAGCAACAAGAGCTCAGGGTCGTTCATCAAGGCCTTAGCCAAGCCGAGCCTCGCCTTCATCCCCATGGAGTACTCCTCGTAGGGCCTATGTCTGGCGTCCCACAGCCCCACCAGCTCCAGAAGCTCCAGGGCTCTCCTCTCGGCGTCTTTTCTGCCCATGCCGTACAACATGCCGTAGTACACCAAGTTCTCCAGGCCGGTGAGGCGGCCGAAGAATCCCTTGTCCGGGTATAACATGAGGCCCGTCAATCGCCTGACCTTATCGGCCTCGCGCACGACGTCGAATCCCCCTACGTAGGCCCTGCCTCCATCCGGCAGGAGGAGCGTGGCGAATATACGCACTAAGGTCGTCTTGCCGGCGCCGTTGGGGCCCACTAGGGATAGGAGGCGGCCTTTGCCTATAGAGATGTCGACGCCGGCCAGCGCCTCGACGACCTTGACCCTGCTCCTGAACAGCCCCATCCTCTCCTTGCTCACGAACCTCTTGCGTAGGCCCTCGCCGACGACGAAGTCCATGGGTCCCTAAAGGCCGAGGATAAAATACCTTTCTATAAAGTCAAACAGACAATAGGTGTTTGTCTTGTAAAGAGAAATAGACAACTGCCGCATCGCGCGTATAGACCTCGCCTAGCAGAGCTACGGGTTTCTTTCCCAGAGCTCCAGTATCTCGGCGTTGGTCAGTACGGGGAACAGCCTCGCCATATTGGCCAGAGACCTCTCGTGGGCCGCCTTATCGGCGGAGGACACAGCCTCCTTGGCGACGACAGGTAGGTAGCCCAGAGCTTGGGCGTGGCGTGCCGACGTCTCCACCCCTATGTCTGTCGCTATGCCTGTGAACACTATAGTGGTTATGCCCGCGTTCCTCAACAGTAGCTCGAAGTTCGTGCCGACGAATATAGACGTCGTGTTCTTATTCAAGACCACATCGCCTTCGCGCGGGTACACGTCCTTGTAGATGTCGCCGGGATTCCAGCTTCTCCGAAACGGCGAGGCGAACCTCTCGGGGAACGGCGTTATCTTGGTATAGACGATGGGCACGTTGAGCCGTCTAGCCCCATCTATCAACTCCTTCAGCTTGGCCAAGAACTCCTCTCTGTTGAATACGGCGTTCACGAGGGCTTCTTGAACGTCCCAGACCACGAGCACGGAGTTGCTCCTCTTGATGAACCTCTTCAGCTCCTCGGGGTTTAGCATAGATATATCGGCTATTTTAATTTTAAATATTCGGCGTTGGCCTCCCGGTACGCCTCGTTCAGCTCGGCCAGCGCCGAGGTGTGTATGTCCAGCCTCGCCGAGGCCTCGTTCAGCTCGGCGACGGCGCTCGCCAGCCGCCTAAACCTCGCCTTAAGCTCCTGGACGCGGCCCTTCCCCCTCCTCATGTCGGCGGCCAGCCTCCTCAACTCTCCGGCCAGAGCCGATGCCCTCTCGTCGAGGGCCCTCCTCACCATATGCCTCACGGCGTTGTACTGCTCGTCGGTCAGCTTCAATACCGCATACTCTAGAGAGGGGCCCGAGCCCTCGGCCTCCCAGCGCTCTATAAGCTTGCGTTTAGCCGCGCCGAGTATTCTGCCCACCTTCTCCTCCTGCTCCCAAGTGACGGCTACGCCCGGCGCGATCTCTATATGTCGGAGATCCCTCAGCACACTAGACGCCAGGCTCTCGTCGGTCGAATAAACCAACACCAGCAACACGGATACTAAATCGTCGGTGGTTATTAGGCTTCTCTGTTCGACAACTCCTAGGGCTCGCCCCGCCTAGGCGCTTTCAAGCTTTCGTCGGCCGGCATAAGCCGCGAGCGGCTAGATGGCCGGCAAAGATCTATCAATCGGCATATATACCGGCTGGCGACGTGGGTTAGTCCTGTATACTCCCCTTGACTTTTTCGGCCAGCGCGTAGACCTTTCTACTGTCCTTCACGCCGGGCGAGGCCTCCACGCCGCTGGCGACGTCTACCATATACGGCTTGAACCTCAAGACGTGCTCTACGTTGTCCGGCGTGATCCCGCCTGCCACCGCGACTTTGCCGAACGCCGAGACGGCCTCTATAAGCTCGAGAGGTAGGCGGAGGCCGTGGCTGTATGCTGTGCGCGACCCCTTCACCGCGTCCACAAGCACGTACTCGTAGCGGCCGCCGGCTAGGCGCGCTACTCTCCCCAAGACGTCGTCTCTGCCGAAAAGCACTACGGGGGCTAACGAGATGCCCCTCTCCCGCGCGAGGTCCTCCACGTCTCCGCCGAATATCTGCGGCATCTGCGCCACGGGGAAATCGTAACGCGCGGCCAGATCCACGGCCAGAGCTGGATCGTATGCGTCGAAGACCGCGACCGGCCTCGCCCTGCTCAGAACCGATGACAGATCTCTGGCGGCGTCGGGCGTTATCCTTCTGGGCGACTTGGTCTCGGGATCTATTATGAAGCCGGCGTAGTCAGCTATTCTGTCCACGAGCTCTACGTCGACTTGTCTGGTCAGCCCGCAGATCTTCAGAAGCGTCACGGCCTGCTCGCCCTGACGACCACATCCACGTGTTGCGCAGCGCGGCCCGACTCTATGGTCTGCAGAGCTAGCTCGAGGCCGTCCTTGACGTCCCCGGCCAGGCCGGCCACATATAGGGCGAACGCCGCGTTGACAGCTATGGCGTGTTCGGCCTCGCGGTCCTCGCCTCTTAAGCCCCTCAAGGTCTTGGCCACCGACTCCTCTCTGGTGTCGGCCCTAGGTATTCTGCCCCGGGGTATCCCTAGGTCCTCGGGCGTCACGACGTACTCCTCCACTCTGCCGCCTCTCATTTCAGCCACAGCGGTGGCTCCCTCTATGGAGACCTCGTCGATCCCGGGCTCTCCGTGCACGACGAGGACGTGCTCTAGGCCCAGCATGGCGGCGGCTCTGGCAACCACAGGCATAAGCCGTCTCTCCGCAACGCCGATTACCTGCCTCTTCACCTGTCCAGGGTTTGCCAACGGGCCTACTATATTGAATATGGTCCTGTACGGCAACCTCTTGCGGACTGGGGCCACCCGGGAGAACGTGGGGTGGTAGGCCGGCGCGAAGAGGAAGGCGAACCTAGACGCCTTGAGGGCTTGGATGGCCTCGGCCGGCTTTAGGTTTATGTTGTAGCCCAAAGCCTCGAGGAAGTCCGCGCTACCCGTCGGGCTCGTTACTGACCTATTGCCGTGTTTGAGCACGTACGCGCCGGCCGCCGACGCCACGAGCGCCGCCGCCGTCGAGAGGTTTATCGTCCTCTGCCCGTCGCCTCCAGTCCCCGCCGTATCGATCGCAGGTAGATCCACCTCCACCTTGACGCAGGTGTCGCGCGCCGCTCTGGCGAAGCCCGCCACCTCTTCAGGCGTCTCGCCTCTAACCCTCATGGCGGTCAACGCCGCGGCGATCTCCACGTCGCCCAGCTCGCCCCTCAACATCGATAGGGCAAGCGCGTAGCTCTCCTCGTAGCTCAGAGCCCCTCCCTCGCCCAGTTTTTTAAGCGACATGGGCCTTCTCGTACGCGTCTACGTCCAGAAGCCCGTGGCCGGACAGGTTGAACGCTATGACGGAGCCCGGAGGCAACTTCTTGGCGAGATCTGCGACCGCCCTTATTGCGTGGGAGCTCTCGGGCGCCGGTATTATACCTTCGGACCTCGCGAACATGACGGCTGCCTCGAAGACCTCCTCCTGCCTATAGGCCACCGCCTCGACCAAGCCCAGCCTTTTGAGGACCGAGAGGCTGGGGGCGGCGCCGTGGTAGCGGAGGCCCGCTGCGTGGACCGCCGGCGGGACGAAGTCGTGGCCGAGCGTGTACATCTTAATCATGGGCAATACCCCAACGGCGTCCGGGAAGTCGTAGCGGTAGTCGCCCGACGTGAGCTTAGGCGCGGCGGCAGACTCGGCGGCCAGGAACCTCGTCTTCTCGAAGCCCTCGCCCCTCAGCTTCATCCCTATCATTGGATACGTGAAGCCTCCGAAGTTAGAGCCGCCGCCCACACAGCCGACAGCGTAGTCGGGCTCCTCAGGCATTTGCTCGATGGCCTCAAGGCCGATGACCGACTGGTGTATCAAGACGAACTCGAGAACGCTACCCGGCAGATACCGCCTCCTCTCGCCGGCCAAGGTGTACTCAACAGCCTCCGAGATAGCTATTCCGAGGGAGCCCGGATGGTCGGGCTTGTTGAACTTCCTCCCGGTCTCGGTCACGTCGCTGGGGCTCGGGTAGACGGTCGCCCCATACGCCTTCATGAATGTGACCCTCTGCCTTTTGCTGTTGTAGGAAGACCTCGTCATGAACACAGTGGCCTTGAGGCCGAACAAGGCGGCCGCCAGCGACACGGCCATGCCCCACTGTCCTGCGCCTGTCTCGGTGGCTACCTCCTCGGCGCCGTCCAGCTTCGCGTAGTAGGCCTGGGCCAGCGCCGTGTTCAACTTGTGGCTTCCGACCGGCAGAGCCCCCTCGTATTTATAGTAGATATGGACCTTCACGCCGAGCTTCCTCTCGAACCCCTCGGCTCTTCTGAACGGCGTGGGCCTCCCCATCCGCGCGTAGGCCTCTCTGACCTCCTCCGGTATCGGTATCCAGCGCTCCGCGGTGAACTCCTGGTCTATCAACGCCGAGGGCAGAATTTTGGTGAGCAACGCGATTCTGCTATCGCCATCGTCTGGATCTTTAGGCGGAGGTAACGGGATGGGCAGATCGGCACCTATGTTGTACCACCTATCCACCCCGACGACATAGAGCCGAGTACCCGGCCCTATTTAAGCTTTGCCGCGCCTATATAGATCGTCAATATGCCGAGCAGTATAAGCGCCGACCCCACTATCTGATCGGCTGTGGGGATCGCACCAAAGGCCAGATAGGAAAACAAATATGCGAACACCGGCACAAGCAACGACAGCTCGCCGACCTTTACCGGGCCGAGCTCGCGGACTGAGCGGAACCACAGGAGCCAGGCCACGCCTTGGGCCAACACAGCAAGTATTATCAAGAGAAGAGTGGCCCTCACGGTGAAGGAAGCCCTCCAGGACAGCGCCGCGGCCGGTAGCAGGAAAATTGCCGCTACGCCGTTCATGGTCGCGGTGGTGGCCGTCGGAGGCCTTTCCGCAAGCCACTGCCTATAGGCCACGGTGCCCAGCGCCCATATAAATCCGCCGAGCACCGGCAGTAAGTCATAAAGGCTGGCGCCGCCTCCCATCGCCGATATGACCACGCCGAGCACTCCGAGAGCTACGCCGAGGGCCTCGCTCGCCTTAACTTGAGTCCTCAATAAGGCGGCGGAAAGGGCGATTAGGAATAGGGGCTGTGTGTACATGAGAGACGACACGAGGCCTGGGCTGTTGGACAGCATGACCGAGAGGTTTATGAGCAACACGGTGGCGCCCATGTTCAGAACGCCCGCGGCGGCCACTCGCCAATCCAGCCGCGACGGCTTCGACACAGCGGACAGCATCAAGAAGCCGACGAGCGCTCTGAAAAACGCTATGAAGCCCGGCGAGAAGAAGGCCACCAGATACTTGGTTAGGGGATAGGCGAGCCCCCAGATGGCGGCTACGACGAGCGGATAGGCGTAGGCCCTCATTTAATCGCCCTCCGTATCTCCGAGAGGAAGTCGACGGCGGCCTTCACGCCGCCTTCGGCGAGCCGCCTCATGGCGGCGGTGCCCACCACAAGCCCGTCGGCCCCCGCCTCGATTAGGGCCCTCGCCTTGTCGGGGCTATCTATCGCGAAGCCCGCGACTAGGTAGATGCCGCCTATGTGGCTTCTGGCAAGCTTGATATTCCTCTCGACGTAGACGGGCAACTTAATGCCGGTCGCCGCGTATAGGCCCACGTATATGAATAGAGGGCCGTAGCCGGCCAGCCTTTCGGCTAATGCGTATGGGAACTTGCCGGGGAGGAAGAACGTGGGCGCCAGCCCCTCCCTCCTCATCGCCGCCACGTAGGCGTCGAGCATCTCTGGCATATCTATCAAGAGATCGGGGAGGAGGACCGAGACGGCGCCCGCCTCGGCGGCCGCTCTGGCCAGCTCGTCGAACCTTCCGGCGAAATCCTCGGCGTAGCCCATCAAGACGGCGTTCTCGGGCAATCTCAGCCCCCTCAACGCGTCGAGGCCCTTGACCTGCACGGATCTATGGCTGGACCTTATGAAGGGGCCGTCGTATTTCGGGTTATCCGTAGGTATCCCTATCTCCACGAAGTCGGCGATGCCCTTAACGGCGTCGAGGAACTTCGCGAAGACGTCGCGGTTGGGCCAGTTCGCGGTTATGTACACGCCGAGGCCTGGCCTAGGCAACGCGGCCATAGACGGCGATTGGGGTCTGCCTAAAAAGTTATTGCCTAGGTCAGCGCGAAGTTCTCCAGCTTCACGCCGTCGCCGACTGACTTATGCGGCCAGACCTTGGCGTTTATCAACACGGCGCCTGCGCCGACAGTCACGTCGTTGCCTAGGACGGAATTTACCAGGTACGACCCCTCCCCGACTGCGCTATGCCTCCCCACTATGGATCTCTCGACTCTGGATCTCGGCCCCAACACCGATCTGTCCATGACTACAGAGTCGACGACCTCAGCCCCGTCGCCTAGAACTGTGTAGTTGTCTATGACTGCGTTTTTCAGGTAGGCGCCCCTCCCTATCTTGACGTGCCTCCCTATCAGCACATTGCCCTCCACCTTTATATCGCCCGAGTTTATGCGTTCCTTCAACTCCCTCTTCAGCGCCAGCGACTCGGGGCTCGTCCCCTGGACAAAGACGCGGGGCAGGATCTCCTCCGAGGCGAGGTCCGACGGGCCTAGATTGCCCAACAAGTACTGGGCCGCCGCCAGGTACCGCTCCGGGCTCCCCACGTCGAACCAAAAGCCCTTGGTGACGAACCCGTAGACGGGCAGGCCTGCGCCTATGACGGCCGGAATCACGTTAGATCCGAAGTCCATTAGCCCTTCCCTATACAGTTTGGACCCCACCTCACCCTCGAAGAAATTCAAGAAATCTTCCGAGAGCAAATAGAGGCCTGTATTGACTAAATTACTAGGGGCGTCCTCCCTCCGCTTGGGCTTCTCCACGAACTTCAGAATCCTCATCCTCTCGTCGACGGCCGCCACGCCGAATTCCTCGACCCTCTCCTCCTCCTTCAACGCGATGGTCATAAACGCCCTATTGGCCTCGTGGAATTTGTAGAAGGAGTCCAGGTCTATCTCGAATAGGTTGTCGCCCTGCACGACCAGCACAGGCTCCCTCACGCCGTAATACTCGAGGGAGATCTTCACAGCCTCGGCGTTGCCCCGGGTCTCGGCCCTCGGCATATACCTCAGGCGGACCCTCACGCCGTATTCCCTCTCGAGCCAGTAGCCCTCGCCGAAGTAGTCGTAGACGTCCTTGTAGTTGTAGTAGCCCCTGACCCCCATTATGATCTCCTCAACGCCTTGTCTAGCCAAGCCGACTATGGTGAACTCTATAAGGGGCCTGTTGAGGATGCGGACCATGGCCTTTGACGTCTCGACGGTGAGAGGCCGGAGGCGTACCGCCTCGCCGCCGATAGGAATAACGGCGACTCTGACGCCCATACATATCAGTGCGCCTGAACATAAATATTAAGCCGGCGTTATCGCCTTGAAGAAGGCCATCTGCCTCGCCTTTTCGTAACAATGTCTTAGCTGATCGTAGAGATTTTTCTCTCTGAACTTCTCGTCGACGTACCGCGATATGTAGCGCTTCAAGTCTTTTACATACTCTGGGCCCCTCGCTGAGGCGATCTCCCTAAGCCGTCCGTCCGGGATAGAGCCGGGCTTAAACGACCATATCCAGTTAGCGAGAGACTCCATGGCCGCCCCTAACGCCGCGACGTCCTCGGGCGGCACGAGCAACCCCACGCCGTCGCCGCCCCGGAAGTCGACGACGACCTCCGGCAACCCGCCGACCGCCGACGCTATGACCGGCGTCCCCACCGCCATGGCCTCTATGGCAGATATGCCGAAGGGCTCCCAGCGGGACGGCATAACCAGCGCCGTCGCCGCGTAGTTGAGCGCCATGTAGAGATCCTTGGGGATCTTGGCGAAGGACAGGAAGGCCCTCCCCGGCCTCTCGCGGACGAGGCGGCGTAGGTACTCCTCGTACCCGAAGTCGCCCACCGGTATCGCCAACACCAAGAGGCGCGCGGACAGGGCGAAGTCGAGCGCCCTCACGGCGAGATCCAGCCCCTTCTGGCTCGTGGCGCGCCCCACCGCCAGGAAGAGGGCGCCTCCTCTGTCTAGGGAGCCCTCTCCCCCCATACTCTCCACCCGCTCCACTAAGCTCCAGGGAGAGCCGTCGGGAGCCAGCTTGCGGAAGTGTGATTCGGCCTCCTCTATCCTCCAATCGGTGGAGTTGTAGAGGACGCACGACTTGCCTCTAAGCCAGTCGCCGTATTTCGAAAGCGCCTCGTTGAGGTATCCCCAGCTGACGCTGGAGACCACGTCGCTCTCAACAACTGCGAACCCCTCGGCGGAGCCGCCCACTGAGTCCCACACAGACGAGTAGAGCTCCCGCCTGTGACAACAGACCCTCCAGACCAGATGGGGCCTGTCGGGCAGACCTGCCCAATCGGCCGACGCGTAGTGCCACGGGAAGGAGTACCCCGACGATAGATGTATCGTGTAGACCAGAGGCACGGCGAGCCCTCTCCTCTCGGCGTAGTCCCTCAACGCCACACCCGCGAGGCCGGAATGCCAGTCGTTGGCGTGGATTAGATCGGGCAACCCGTACCTCTCGGCGTAGGCCACGACGGCCCTCGCGAAGAGGGCGGCCTTCTCCTCGACGTTTTCGTAGGGGTACCATCTATCGAAGACGAGGCCCGTGGCCGTGTCCAGCCCCTTGAACATGACGACCTTAACCCCGTCGACCTCGGTCTTCTCCGCCCCGAGGCAGTAGGGGTACAGCCTCCCGTCGAGGCCCCGCCTGTCGCCGCACGCGCGGAAGTCCAGAGGCGATAGGGGAAATCCCCTGTTGGGATCCAGATGTCTCCCGTGCGACGGCATGAGGACCGTCACGTCGAGGCCCCGCCTGGCCAGAGCCACGGCGTACTGCCTCACGGCCTCGCCCAGCCCTCCAACCTTCACCAGAC
This sequence comes from Thermoproteus uzoniensis 768-20, assembly GCF_000193375.1. GTDB lineage: Archaea > Thermoproteota > Thermoprotei > Thermoproteales > Thermoproteaceae > Thermoproteus > Thermoproteus uzoniensis_A. The sequence continues at coordinate 1,811,456 of NC_015315.1, read as the reverse complement.
CCGCGTACTCGAAAGTGAGCAGGTAGACCTTGCCGACCGCCTCGGGAGCTCTCACCCGGTCTGTGCCGTCCCTAATTTATCAAGATTGCGGCGAGAACAAAGGACTGCCGACAACGTCTAACGCCGATTTGGCGGACTTTGCGCCGGGCAAGGTTGTTGAGATAGGCCTAGCGGCGGGATATTGGCCAAGCACAGGTCCTTCCCGGCCACTGAGCCCAGCGTCAACTACTACGCAAGCTAGTGGGCCTGGGCTTCGGCCAGCTCGGCGGCTGGGGGCTCCTCTTGGCTGGGCTCTACGGAACTGAGGAAGCGTTCCTCCACGCAATCTGCGACGCCTTGACGTTTGAGCTAGGGTCGGGCTACTCGATCGACGTAGAGGCTTGACGCGATGCGGAAGGCGCGGAGAGACGGCACATGCGCGTCGGGCTTGCTCTACGCTAACTCCTAGATTCCTTTTTATTGGGAGTACAGACATACAGTGGGGGCGCCGAGGGGACGGGGGCGGCTCGGAGACGGCCGCCCTCTGGAACCTCCCGCACCGCCCGCGGAGGCTCCCGGCAGGCCGCCGAAAGGCGGGGGTAAAAACCAGCTGGGGGCGCGGCCCCCAAGCAGGGCCTGTGAGGCCGCGGCGAGGCCCGGGTAGGGGGTTAGATCGATACCGAACAGAAGCGGGGGTATGCGGCGCCCCCTACTTAGTTGGAGTTTCACATGGGCCGCCTCACGACCATACAAGCGATCCGTCTTTCGCCGGAGAAATCCGGCAGGCGTGCTTGACGGCGGAGGCTTTTTATAGCGGTCGTTAAGCCTACGTGCGCCTGGAAAGAGACGTCGTAAGCTTGGTCGTGCTGATAGCCCTGCTGACCATAGCTACGAGGTCTGTCAACTACATGGTGCAGAGCACGGTGCCGCCTCTGGCGCGCGAGCTGGGCCTCACGCCGTCCCTGATAGGCGCCTTGGCGGCGGTCGGCGCCGTCGGCCAGCTTATCGGCAGCTCGGTGATAAACGTGGCGCTGGGCCCGTCGCCGAGGAAAAAAGCCGTAGTCGCCGCCGCGTTCGCGATTCCCCTCGTGCTGGCGATTTTCTGGCTGTCGGGGGTTGCGGAGCTCTGGATCGCCTCGTTCCTATCCGGTCTGTCCTTCGGCGTAGTTATGCCCAACTTGATAAACTTGGCGTCCGTGAGGCCGGAGTACGCCGAGAGGCTACTGGCGGCATACTCCCTCTCGCTCAGCACAAGCCTCGTAATAGGCCCGGCCTACGAGACGGCGATACTGACCAGGTACAGCTACAGAGATGTGTTCCTCTTTTTCCTCCCGCTTGCGATCCTTCTGGCCGCCCTATCGCCGAGGATCCCCATAGTGGGCGCTAGGTCGGCCGACCTCCGCGCCACCTACAGATCGGCGTTATTCAGCAAAGGCTTCATCTCGGCGGCTCTCGCCATTACGTCGTACAACGTCCCCTTCATCGCCTTCGTGACCTATCTGCCCATATACGCCTCCGAGGAGCTGGGCCTCGCCAAGGCAGTTGCCTACTCGCTCTTCCTGCCCTTCTTCGCCGTGTCTATGCTCACGCGCCTCTATATGTTCCTCAGACCTGTCAGAGACGTGAATAAGGCATTCGCCGTGTCCGTGGCGCTCACCTTGTTGGGCCTAGCCGTCTTCTACGCCTCCAAGAACTACCTCTTGCTGGCGGCCGCCATGGCTATCCTCGGAGTGCCGCACGGAAGCGTCTTCACGCTGTCGACGATAATGATAGTCAGGACTACGTCGTTGGAGGAGAGAAACGCCGTGAACTCCCTCTTCTCCTCCTACCTGGTGATATTGGGCACGGCTATACCGCCCGCCCTAGGCGCATCGGCAGAGCTCTGGGGATACGGCGCCATGTGGCTCGTCCTAGCCCCAGCCGTCGCCGCCATGTCGGCGGCTTTCTTCGCTCTCTTCGGCAAAACCAAGGAGTTCAGAGGCCTTACTTGATCAAGAGCCCTATCACGAGGCCTATTATGAAGGTCAGGGATGAGTAGGGAATCATCGCCTTCAACACGCCGAGCTTCTCGGCCGCTTGATACGCCGTGTAGCCCAAGCTTTGGATAATGCCCATTGCCGTCGACGGCGAGATGTAGCCCACCGCCACCGCCAACAGCAATATGGCCAGCAACACCAAGGCCACGCCGATGAGGCGCCTTATCAGGACTCCTATGAGCAGTCCGAATATAAACGGCACGACCAAGGCCAGTATCTGCGTCACCGATATCATGCCACCAGATGCGCCGGGTTTAAAAAGTCTTAGGGCTCGATGCCGCCCTCGGCGATGCTATTTCCAAAAAACTTATATATTGACAAAACTGGACACACGTGGAAATTGTCGAGATGGATGGATCGGGCAGAATCTACATACCCGCGGAGATCAGACGCCGTCTCAACGCGCGGCGGTTCAGAATAAGGATAGTCGAGGGAGGCTTGTTGCTGGAGCCGGTGGATGCCGTGGATTCCTACTACGGCAGATTCGGCCCGCCTAGATACGCCTCCCTTGAGGAGATAGAGAAGGCCTTAGAGGATGCGGCGCAAGTGGATCTACGTTGACGTAAACGTCCTCTACTACTTCTTGACAGCCCATCCTGAATTCGGCGAGGGCTCCCGCGAGCTTATAAGGAGGTACTTAGGCAGGTTAGCCACATCTTCCATCTCGGCCTGGCTCCTCTACGTGTTGACGCGCCGAGAAGAGGTGGTGGATGCCGTGAGAGATATAGCCGTTGTGTTGCCCCTAGACCTAGACGTCCTGGCCAGGGCGAGGAGCTTGGAGAGGCCTAAGGACTTCGAGGATAGGCTCCATCTAGCCACGATGCAGATATACGGCATAGACACGATATTGTCCAACGACGAGGACTTCGACGACGTCGGCGTAGTTAGGATAGCCCCCTCATAAGTCCTCTTGACATGTCTGGGAGTTTACATGGAGATTAATTTATAAAGTGCGAGCGGACATACGTCGCGGTGACGTTCGCCTGTATGCCTAATTGCGCCCTCTGTTGCAGGGCCAGCCCAGTGACCGTGCTACCGCACGAAGTGTACGTGCTGGAGTCGTTGGCGCGCGATCTCGATGTGAGGGTCAAGTTCGCCCCGGCCTATACGCTTCTCGACACCATAAGCGGCGTGAGGGTGGCGCTCAGCTACCTCATGTTGCTTGACGAAGAGGGCAAATGCCCCTTCCTCAAGGGCACTAAATGCCTCGTGCACGGCCTCTACAAGCCTCTGACCTGCAGGTCGTTTCCCTATCTGCCCAAGGTGATAAGGTACGAGCTGGACCCCGTCGCCAAGGAGATAAGGATGGAGATAAACTTCGTCATGTCGACGCTATGTCCCGTCGTCAGGTCCGACCTCTCCCCCCGCGAGTTGGTCAAGATGCGCGATATAAGGATAGCGGTGCAGTACGCGCCAAGGGAGGTCCAAGTGGCCAGAGAGACCGTGGAGAAGAGGCTCCTCTACGCCCGTATATTGAGCGACCTTTGGCAGAAGGGGTACGTGGATTTACAAGACGGAGGAAGCAGCCCCTTCTATCCCGTCGTCAACGGGTTCGCCTTCATCAGGCGTTTTAGGCCTGAGCTGACCATAAAGGACTTGCTCTAGCCGTATATCCTGTACAGCATATAGATGCCGACGGCCACGATGATCGCGCCGTAGGCCTTCCTCAAGGCGTCCTTCGGAGCCTTCACTGCCAGACTCGTTCCCAGATACCCGCCGCCGATGCCGCCCAGCACGTAGAGCAACGCGACGAGCGGTATGACGTTGCCGTAGTACCAGTACTCCGCGCCGGCCGCCACGCCGAAGGTGCCCACGCTCAAGAGGCTCGTCCCTATGGCCCTGGTTATGCAGAGGCCGGCCGAGAACATGAGGCTCGGCACTATCAAGAAGCCGCCGCCTATGCCGAAATACCCGCTGAGCAGGCCTACGACGAACCCGAAGCCGGCGACCTTGGCTATGACTGACGGCGTGAGCCTCGGGCACCTCCTCGCGGCCTCCGTAACTCTTTCGAGCTCCTCCAGCCCGCCGGCCCTCGCTGGCTCTTTCCTAACAGCCACGTAGATGCCCAGAGCTATCATGGCTATCGCGAAGTATGTCAGGAGCGAGGTGCCCGGCGTTATGTGGCCTAGATATGCGCCTATTAACGAGCCCACGAGACCCACGGCCGCAAACACAGCGCCAACCCTAGGCGCTATGTTCCTCTTCTTGAAATGCATATACGAGTTTATAAATGCGTTTATCCCGACCGCCAACGCCGTCGTGCCTATGGCTATATGCGCCGAGTTGGGCAACGCCGAAAGGCCAACGAAGTAGAGGAAAAGCGGCACGGCAAGTATCGAGCCGCCTCCGCCTATTAGACCGAGCGAGAACCCCACCAGCACGCCCGATATCACCGAAAGGGCGTATTGGACCACGCCGATGTCCATAAGAGCCTGTATACATCAAAAATATAAACTTTTTGTCTTATTTATGACATAAATGAAACAAAAATATTTAAGATATATTATTTTTCATTAAAATAAGTTTTTCTTTAATATAAGGAAAAGCATAAAAACAATTAAGTTATTCAAATTCAATGAAAATACAGGAAGCCGTGAGGCTGGCAGTGGAGGGAAACCCCCTATACTCGTTAGTGTTGTCGACGGGCCTCGCCAACCTCTCGGCCGTTGCGCGCGCCATAAAGCCCCTGGTCGACGCGGCCACCGGGAAGGACGTAAAGATACCCACCATAGTCAAGGCCTTGGAAAGGCTCGAGAAGACCTTCGGTTCGACAACGACGAGGCCCGAGGACTTCAGATATGTAGAGTCGGTGGCCTACAGCGGCATGGCCGAGGCCGAGGGGGGAACAGTGGATCTCAACGCAATTTACAAATCAGGCGAGCCCTTCGTGGCGCTCAGCGACGGGTCCAAGACTTGGGTCCTGGCGCCAGCCCGTCTGTTGGGCCGCGCCGAGGCGGACAAAGGGCTCGTAAAGGTGGTGTTCCCGCGACAAGCGCCGGTAGGCGCCGTGACTTTCTTGGTCCAGCTAATGAGGGCTGTCGGCATAAGCCCAGAGCACGTGTTGAGGCACGACAACCAGATATACATAGTAGCCAAGAGGGAGGATCTGCCGGGCATACTCGACCTAGTGGAGAAAATGAAGAAGGTGGCCGAGGGGATGTTGAACGTTCAATAAGGGATAACTCCGGGCCCTCTCAGCGCCTCCATGGGCGAGCTCGAAAGGAAGGCGACCGGCCTAGGCGGCGCTATCTACAACTCTCTGGCGGGCCAGGCCCCCGCCTACAGCATAGCGGGCGGCGCCGCGCTCATAATGCAGTACGCCGGAGCCGCAGCGCCCCTCGCCATGTTGTTGACAACGCTCGGCGTAATGGCGATAGTCTACTCGGTGTTCGTACTGGCGAAGAGGTACCCCCACGCAGCCAGCCTCTACGCGTACGTCGCCAATACTCTCGGCCCCAAGGCCGGCTTCCTAAACTGGGCCGTCTACACTCTGCTCTACAGCGCGACGCTGGGGCTGGGCTCCGTCGCCATAGCGTTCGGGTACCTCGCGTCCCAGAGCTTGGCCGTCTTGACGGGCACGGCCGTAAATCCCGCCTATCTGGTCCCCCTGCCTCTGATCTTGGCGTTGATCCCGGCAGTGCTCGGGATTAGGCCCAGCATAAGGACCGAGGCCGCGTTGACGAGCGCCGAGGTGGCCATACTCCTGGCCTTCGCAGGGCTGACCATATACGCCAACTGGGGAAGGCTCTCGCTACTTCCCTTCACGCCGCAGGGAACCTTCGCGTCGGGCTCCCTGCCCGTGTTGGCCGCGCTCTCAGGCGGCTTGCTCTATTCGGTGACGTACTTCATGGGGTTCGAGGTGTCGACCCAACTGGCCGAGGAGGCCGTGAGCCCTAGGCGCGACGTGCCTCTAGGCACGTTGCTCGCCACGCTCTCTATGGGGCTTCTCTACGTATTGGTGACCTACGCCATAGCGGCTAACTTGGGCTTCTCGCAGAACGCCGTGGAGAACTTCGTCGACCAAGCCTCGTCGGGCGCCAACCCCATATACGGCATGATCGGCAGATATCTAGGCACGCCGGGGGAAGCCTTGTTCGCAGCGGCGGTTATCGCGAGCGTATTCAGCTGTTACCTAGCCACGCTCAACGCGACCGCGAGGATGATATACGGCGTCGCCCGCGACGGCCTAATGCCTAGGAGATATGCAGAGACCAATGAGTTCAAGTCGCCGGCGAACGCGCTCTACCTCAGCACGGCGCTGGCGGCGGCGACGGCGGCGGCCGCGTACCTCGCCGCCTATCTGAGCGGGTACAGAGAGTCGATCGCGCTGGCGTATAACGCAATGGAGTACGCCTACGCCGTAGACTCGCTCTACTACGTGGCCTCGCTCGTGTTGCTGGCAGCCGCCGCGTTTAGGATATCCTCGCTATGGGGAAAAGCCGTGGCCGCGGCTGGCGCCGTCCTTCTCGGGATAGCCTTCTACTACTCCGTCTCGAGTATGGCCGTGCTGTCCATCTTCCTTGGTTCTATAATAGTCATATTAGTATTGGAATTCACTATTTTAAGAAATAAAATTAACTCAATAAAAGAGGCTATATGTCCTCACTGTTAAAAATACATCGACGTTTACCTCACTATGTCGGCAAGGCTATACGCTATACTGCTCGCCGCGGCCGCCGTCCAGTTCATGGTGGTTGTCCAGATAGCGCAGTGGCTCTACCCCAACTACAGCATATGGACCAACTACATAAGCGACTTGGGCAATAAGTCGCTGGCGGGTCCCTTCATATCGGCCCTCTTCAACACATCGGCAGCAATACTCGGCGTGTTGGTCATCGTCTCCTCCTACGGGGTGGGCCGTCTGACCGCGAAGCGAGCGACCTCAACGGCTCTGCTCGGCCTCGCCGGCCTCGGCGCACTCGGCGTCGGGCTGTTCCCCGAGGGCTCGCCATACGGCCTCCACACAATCTCGGCCCTCATAGCGTTTCTCTTCGGGGGGCTTGCCGTGGCGGTGCTCGGAGCATACACCGCGATGCCGAAGCCGCTCAGGCTATTGGGCGTGCTCTTCGGGGCGGTGGCGTTGGCGTCGCTGGCCGCATACATAGCGTTTGGCGAGCCGCCCATCGTGGAGAGGCCGGTGGTCTACCCTATCCTGATATACGCCGCGATATACGGCATATACGTGGCGATAAAATGGGGCTAGTTTAGGTACGTACAGCGTATCAACCTAATCTCTTTTCTATCGGTGCAGAGCTCCTTCCTAACCCCGAAACACCTCACGTCCAGAAAAGGCTCTATTACCATGTGCTTCGACGTCACGTACTTCTTCAGCTCCATCATGTGTAGATCTACATACGGCGGGTTAAAAACCGGTTGGAAGGTGCAACGCCTGCACAGACGCTAGGTTATGGATTTGTTAAGCAGATCGACGAGCCTCTGGAGCGCCGCGGCGTCGGCCTCGGGACGCGGGCCGAGCACGTTCATGTTGAAGCTCAGAGGCGTCAGCGCTATGTTGCCCTCCTCGTGCACTATGTAGACGTCGGTGCCCGGCTCGGCCTTCACCAACTCGCCGTAGAGCCAATAATAGACGCCGCCCCGCGGATCCTTCCTCCTATCGACCTTCTGCGAGAACTTAACCTTAGCCGCCGGCGCCATCTTCACCGCGGCCCCCGGCTTGAACCTCCTGGGGAAATTCAAGCTGATCACGTCGACCCCCTTCGGCATGCCGTACTCCACGACGAATCTCACCGCGGCCCTCGCAACGTTCCTAATTGCCGATATAAGCGCGGGGTCCTCCAAGAGCTCCTCCGGCTCGTTGACGTCTACGGAAAACGCGAGAGCCGGTATGCCCAGAAGCGCCGCCTGCATAGCCGCGCCTATGGTGCCCGACGAGAGTATTACCTGGAGCGATGTGTTGTCGCCGACGTTAATTCCCGACAAGACCAGGTCTATCCGATCGACTATCTCCAACGCGGCGAGGTAGACCGTGTCCGACGGCGTGCCCGACGTGGCGTAAGCTTGTATCCCCTCGAGCTCCATCTTGGATATGCGGAGAGGCTTGTGCAGAGTTATGCCGAGCCCAGACGCCGATTTAGGCGTCTCGGGAGCCACGACATAGACGCGCCCCAGATCCTTCACGAAGGAATACAACATTCTCAAGCCCGGCGAGTATATCCCGTCGTCGTTCGTGACGAGTATGTTCATGCCTACATCTCCGGATCTCTTTTAAATCGCCACTCTGGATATCTATGCGGCCGCTCTACAGATATCGGAGCAACTGATGGTAATCTTTTAATATTATAGACTGGCTGAAACGATCCATGAAGTCTATTAATTTTAATAAAGTTAATTTCTGGAATGAAGATAATATTGGAGTTATTGCAATAAATAATAATATTCAAAACTTTTTAGATATAGACGTGATAGTGCAGCTAAGCGCCGCGTTGATGATAGCAAACAACGACGACAAGGTTAGGTGGATAGCCATCACGGGCACAGGCTCGAGCTTCTTCACGGCTGGCGTGCCCTGGGAGTTCATAGAGCCGACATACGCCTCGATAAGGGAGCTGGTTTCTAATATCAAGACCCTTTTCTCGGTGCTGTCAACTACGCCGAAGCCTATCGTGGCCGTTCTCAACGGCTCTGCGGTCGGCCTCGGGATGGAGCTGGCACTCGCAAGCGATCTAACGATAGCGCCGCCCGATGTATACCTCTGCTATCCCGAGGGCGCTGTCGATGTGCCCACGCTCTTCAGCTTCAACACGCTGATCCAAAAACTCCCAAGATATGACGCCCTCAACGTATTGGCGGGCTCCCCCCTGCCCGCGAGCGTAGCCGCCGAAAGAGGATTAATATATATGGTAGGCAGAGATAATTTGTTTGGAGATGCTAAATCTTTAATAAAGCAAATAAAGATAAATCAATATACAAAAGAATTACTTTATGAAAATATAAGAAGAACTATAGAGCCTGCATCGTCCCGACTGCTCGACGCGCTCTTACAGAACTTGTTAGACAGTAAAAAGAGGGAGGTGTTCCTAAAGACTGTGAGAAATCTTAGAAATAGTTGTATATCTAAATATAAGATTTAATTATTTATTCAATATATAAGTTATATAGAAGTAGTTGTATATACTTGCCGATAGCGATAGAAACGCGGCTCCCCAGAGGATGCCTATATAGGGCCCCTCGCTTAATGGATCTAGGACAAACGATAGGCCGATCATTATTATCGCCAACACAGCAGTTAGATAGGCCAGCGCTTGGGCTCCCGCGCTACTTAGAGCCCACGGCGTTTTTGCCGCCTCCTCTCTGCGGGCGAGCGCCCTGTCCCTTACCTTAAGCCACTGCCTATGTAGCAGGTAGATGCCCGCCACTATTATGAGCAACGGGGGCAGAAGGACTATGGCGCCCCACAGCGGCTGTACCGGGATGCCTGGCTGAATAGCGCTCCACGAGCTCAACTCGATCAGCCACGTCAAGCCTATAAGGGCTAGGGCTAGTATGGCGGGTCTGTCCATGGGGTGTAGCTTCTCGCCTCTATCGAATATGGGTATCAACAACAGTATGACGAGCGGCACTATAGCGCCGAGGAGCATGTTGTTCCTCAACCCGAGAGGCATATCCGCCATCTTGTAAAGCATTAGGAAGAACCAAGGCGGGTACGCGGGCACCAAAGCCGCCTGTGGGCTAGTCGGCGACGGGCCTGGATACGGCGAGAAGAGTACGGGCACGTAGGGATATACCGACGGCAGTGCGAGAATCGACGGCAACAGCAGTATGACTCCCCACACCATGAACGCCAGCGCTATCATGTACACGAAGTTCCTGGGCCACCACGGGTCCTTCACAGTAGCCTTGTCGAGCACCGCGGGCGCCTTGTAGTTGGCGTCCTTAAGCCTAGGCATGAGGCCGACGGCCTCGGCTAGATAGAAATGTATGACGAAGAACAGGATTATGGCCGCCGCGATTATTATATGCCAGCCGAGCAGTCTGGTAAACAGATCCAGAGTCGTCCCATTGCCGAACAACACAGGGGCGAGGGACTGGAGCCCCAGCGAAGTCAAGATGCCCCGCCCCACGTCGACCGCGTCGGCGGCCAGCACATCCCCAGTCATGGAATACCCTATGAACGCCACGCCGAGAGTCATGGCAAAGAGCAGTACGCCGAGAACCCACTGGACGCCTCTTGGCTTTTTATACCCGCCGCTTATCATGATGTAAAGGCCGTGGAGATACACGGCAAGTATCATTATATAAGCGCCGTAGAGGTGCGACGAGAGAAGTATCGAGCCAAACGGCACATTGTGTATTATCGCCATAGTCGAATCGTAGGCGTTGCTGGGCTGGTAGTAGAGGAGCAACAACAAGCCCGTTATCGCCTGCCAAGCCAGCGCGCTTGCGGCAACGCCGCCGAGCCAGTGCTCTATGTTGAACATGTAGTCGGGCACTCCCATGAAGGGCACATCCTTGAGGCGGAACAGCTCCCCGAATCTGTCCGACAAGCTCTTGCTCATGGCCCTCCCGACAGAGCCGGGTTCGCGTGCGTCTTGACGACTGTCTTATCGCCGCTTATCGGCGATCCTCCCTGGAGATCGTTTGTGGGGTTGATGACTAGCGAAGGCGTCGGCGAGTTGTATCCCGGATGTCCGTAGATCACAGGCCCCACCATCTTGACGGCGTATAGGTAGTCGGTGTTGGGATCCCACTCCAAGACTACGGCCGGCAACGGCCTGACTGTGGGCCCCGTCACGACAGCGCCGCCGAGATATGGGTCGTACGTAGAGCCGTGGCACGAGCAGTTCAATACTCTGTCTTTGGGACCCAACGCCGTGAAGGCCTTATGGCCTGGCGGATAGAACGTGAGCTCGGGGAACGTACAGCCAAGATGTTGACACAAGGCGCTGAAAGCCACTATGGACTTGTGGGGACCCACGCCGCCTGGGAACTGGTACTTAACGCCGTTCTGGGGTATCACAACAGTGGTCGGCGGCACCTCCACCGGTTGGTTGTTCTCGTCGCCCAGATTCAGCAAGAAGTTGGGCTCATTGCTTAGGGGATAGGGAAATATGGCTATTGTGGGCTGGGCGTTGACGGGCAACTGGCTGGCCTTTATGGGGTTTCCGTTCTCGTCAACTAGCAAGAGCCGCGGGAAGGCGCTGGATCCCAGCTCGGGAGGAAACAGGTACTCGAGCCCCCGCAACGTCCCGAGAACGACGGCAGCGCCCGATATGAATATCACCGCCTTTAGGAAGTTCCTCCTACCTTCATCGACGATCTTGGCCTCGTCGGTAGGCGACATAGAGAGGCGATTTTTCGTATTTAAAGGCTTTTCCCTTACCACTTTCCCAGATTTTTCCCAAATTTATACCAATTTAGTACAGATTTCATTCCAAAATATAGAGATAAAAACTTAAAAGTAAGGCCATTCAGCTTCCTATGGCTAGAGTAAAGCCCATCACGATCGTCGCCGCGGCGCTGACCCTCGCCGTGGGGCTTTTGGCCGTCGTATACCCCATAGCCCTGGCGCAAGCCCCCTCGGGCATAGTGGCGTACAGGGTGGTGGGGAGCGCCAATCTGGCGGCTCCCGGCACGGAGAGCTTCTGGAGCCAGATACCGGCATACAACGTCTCTCTCGTGCCGAACCTCTCGCCCCAGATGTTGCCCATATCGTACAGCGTGCCGACCTCGGGCCTAGTGCCCTACGTGATGGTCAAGGCCGCGTGGAACGGCACCGATATATTCATACTCATGGAGTGGCCGGATCCCTACGGCCCCAGCTACGCTGGACCTGCCGCAATAGCGGGCCCGGGCCACTGGACCCTCGTATACAACCCCAAGGGCCCGCTAAACATGACGTTCCTGAACATCTTGACAAGTGCCTTCCACAAGAAGTACTTCGTGCTCAACTCCAGCTACGCCGTGATCAAGGGCTCGCCGAGGCCCATGGAGTACGTGCTGGCCTACATGGCGCCGCACTACGGGGTCTACTTCTACGGCTACTACGTGAACCTAACCTCAGGCCACTACTACCCCGATAGAGCGGCCATAATGTGGTATATGGGAACCCAACAGAACCCCAGCGACTGCATGAACATAGGCGGCGGCCACCCCAACTTCAAGGTCGGCGGCACGCTCGGCCAATTGATGCAAGCCTATCTGGGTAGCAACGTGGAGCCCAACACAGGCGGATCCCTGAGCGCAGGCGCCGCAAATATATGGGAGTGGATAAGCGGCGCCACCGACCCCCAGGGAGATAACTTCGCCTACTTCACCAACGTCACGTGGGACGTCGAGAACGGCATCGATCCCTCGGCCGCCAAGCAGTTCGCCGCGAGCCCGCACGGCTTCTTCATAAACCTCTTCGACAACCAGACAGGCCTCTACGACGTGGGCGACAACGGCATATGGTACCCCAACGCCACAGGCCCCGAGCCCGGCTACTTCGACGGGTACACCGGCGCCGTCTATAAGGACGGCTATTGGGTGGTAGAGTTCGTGAGGCCTCTCAAGGCGCCCATGCCCTACACCGTGGACCTAACTCCCGGCCAGACATACGACGTCGCCTTCGCCGTGTGGATAGGCAAGGCTGGCGAGACCAGCTGGGATAAGTCGATATCGCCCAGCTTCATACCTCTAACAATAGCCACATCGGCGCCGCCAACGACTACAACCTCGACGACTACGTCCACAACGACGACCGCCACGACTACTACCTCCACTACGTCCACTACGGCCGTCTCGGCGGTGCCTTCGGCCGTGATCACGGTCGCGGTGATAGGCGTGATAATAGCTGTGATCGCCATAGGCCTAGTATACTACTCCATTAGGAGGCGCACTAAGTAGAGAGAATAAAAATGAAAATTAGAAACAATATTTTTTCCTCTATAAACGATTATACTATTCTTTTCTCTTTATTTTCAATATTGTTTATATTGCAGTTTTTATTTAGAGAATTTTTATTTTATGTAGCTCCCTTTATGCCGAGCCCGGGGCCGGGCGTATCGTATCTAGAGCTCGTGGGGACCTTCGCCGTCTTCGGCATAGAGGTCGTCATACCCTTCCTGCTCTACGTGGCGGAGACTCCCCTCAGCAAGATATACCTAGTGGCTGTGACCGCCGCCATGTGGGGAGGGACTCTTCTGAGCTTCATATATAGCCAGTACTACATGACCGTGCCGTGGATCCTCGTCAGCATCATCGTGGCGTCGTTGACGGTTCTATCTCTTGTGACCGTGCTGGCGGAGATAGGCCTTAGATCGGCGCCCTTATGGCCGCTAATAGCGTTGCAGATACTATCCCTCTTGCTTTACCTGGCCAACGTGCTGACCGAATACTTCGCGGCTCCGTTCGGAGGTCTCGGCCCGTATCTGGTATATCCCATGCTCTACTTAGCCGCTACAGGCGGCCTGTCGCTTCTGGCCTACGCCCTGTACTCCATGGCGAGGACGCGTATAGGCCTCAAATCCGCGTTGGGCTACGCGGCGGCGGCCGTCCTCGCCTTGTTGCTCGCCTACCCTCTATACCAGCTCACTATCTACAACAACTTCATGGCGGGGATAATGTCGATGGTATTCGCCATGGGCATGGGCGTGTTGATTCCGCCTCAGGCAATGCCTATAGCCGCGATATTCGCCGGCATTTACGTGTTCTCGATAATCGCGCTGGTGGTAAACGGCGTGGTCGCCAAGTCGCCCATTCGCTCGGCTACGGCGGTGGCCGCCCTTGTATATTTAACCACAGCGTTTGTGGAACACGCCGTTATGGTCATATTCGCTTCTATAATTACAGTGTCTAATATATTAGTATATTTAAAAATTAATGAAAGTATTTCATAGATTTTTGATATATATAACTAGAAATATAGATGGACGCGTTAGATATCCGAGCTCTATGAGGCTATGCAACAACACGAGAGAGCCGTTAAGGCTACGGCTGAGGTACGGAGGGCCGTTCACCAAAACCGGCCTAGAGGGATATGTCAAATATATCGCTGTAGCCGCCCAAGGCTTCTCCGCAAGTAACGTCACAGGGGAGAGCGCCCCGTTCTATCTAGGCCCCAGCGAATGCATAGACCTAGATCTGGAATATGAAGTTGACGGAAAGCTAGGCGAGGAATTAGACATGGTCAAATACAAGATGATAAAGGACGGGGTGTTAAGCGTGGGCGGGTTCGTATTCGACGTAGTTGTTGACGAGAATTCTCCCAGCGGCGGAGGTAACTAACAACGAGGGGATACATGGGCCCACGAACCACCGCCCGCGGTAACGATAGGCGCCTATGTCGGGAAAACGTTTAAAATCCTCTGCGTATTTGTGGGGCGAGCCCGGTCGTCTAGCGGCCAACGGGCCACGGCGATGCGGCCCGGCTACGGATGCGGGGCTCTGGACCCCGTGGCCCGGGTTCGAATCCCGGCCGGGCTACTCACCCTCACAATACAACTCCCCCAACACGCCGAAAATCGGCGGCGCCGTTCACATACGGCGCCCTTTCCTTAACTCTCCACCAACCTTTCTTAACTCTGTTCACCAATAACCATCAATGTAAAGAGAATTGGCGGACGCCGGAAAAACAGAAGAGAGATAGAACGGCGAAGGAGCTGGGACGGGGAAGGCCTTAAAGTCGGCCACAGTTACTTTCATTCTACTCGACTCCGAATATTTTAAATGAACGGATATTTATATATCCTACAGCTAATTTTGATGTCGGACAAACCTCAATCCCAAGACGCCCCGGGATTGCTGTACGGCATCACCGCCCCCGCGTCAGGATCGCAGGGATATACACGTGGGGGCAGAGCGGCCTACATTAAGCTAAACGCCATAGACGGCGAGGCCAAGAAAGGCGACATTGTTGATCGCCGTCCTCGGCGCGCCGCAAGACGTCATGAAGGCGACTCTGCCAAGCGTGGAAATCCACTTCAAGACGGCGGCCAACGTGGCGGGCCAGTATCTGGGCGAGATCTCATATGAGCACTCTCCCGGGAGGATTCCGGTCCTCACATAGCGGGAGTTCTCCGGGCTTGTCGAAAGGCTTGGCGTTGATGTCAAATCGCCGGGCGGGCGATGATCGAGAACTGGCTCGCGGACCTCTGAAGAGAGGGTATTGAGGTGAGCCCGCCCGGCTGTCTAGAGATACATAGACAGATATAAACTTTGCCCCTGACATGCCATTTACAGACGCCCACGACAATCTGTCGCTATCTGTCAAGAGATGTGCCGTAGGTAGCATAAAGCCGATATTCGCATTTTCAGGGATGTGTTAGCCGCGGCGGGCACGAATAGAGGGACAACGTACCTGTGTGGAACAGAGAGTCAGCCGGGGCTCCGCCGTATTTTGGCCCTTAAGGGTATGATGTCTTGAAGTGCGAGGGAGATGTGCTATGGTCTGCGCCCGCCCCTCGCCAGCCTATTGACTTCTCTCAACATGGAGCCTATGCCCAAGATGCCGACTACGGTGAGCACCAGTATCGTGCCTATGTTTATCGAGTCCAGATTGGGGATGGGGTTGCCGGTCGCTATAGCCCACGCGTCTACCTCCGGCAATGCGGCTATCAGAACGCCGGCCGCCACGAAGAGGAGGCCGCCGTAGTACAGCGTGAAGCCGGCCACCCGTCTGGCTACTCTCCTGATCTGCTCCTCGGTGAGGCCCTTCAGCCGCATGATCGAGCCGAAAAATGCGCCGAAGGCTATCTGCACGGCCATTGTCCCAAGCCCGAAGAGGAGGCCCGGGAGCGGGGCGTAGACGATCGAGCCGGTCTGGGGGGCCAAGACGAAGGTTATCACGCTCGCGTACGCGCCGAAGCCGAAGCCGGCTATGAGGCCGTGCACGACGGTCATCCCCAACGGGACGTCCCTCTCCTCGAGCTCGTGCATGGGGACTCCTCCCACCTCGCCGCTGTGGTGCCGCCGGCCTCCCAGCAGGACGTCTATCGGGAGGTGGATGTATCTGCCCTTGAGGACGTAGAAGCCAGCGGCGGCCATGGCGACCCCCACCGCCACGTAGACGGGGCCGTCTAGGTTGTACTGGTTATATATCTGGGCGAGTCCTAAATAGCCCAGCGTAGTCAAGAGCGCCCTCTGCGCCGTGAAGCCGAGCGAGAATAGAAATCCTGCTTTCATGCCGCCGCGCGTGCTGTATTTGCCGACGGCGTAGCTGAAGGTTATGGGCCAGGTATGCTCGTCGGGCGTCGCGCCGTGCAGGACGCCCAGTATAAAAGAAATCAGGAGGATCTCCCCCAGATGGAGCCCGCTGGGAGGGCTCAACACGTATTGAAGCCAGTTCATGTAGACGTATCGGACTTCCATATAAAAACTTGTGCACGGAGTTTGCGTAGTTAACCGCGATTTTTCGCGGCTCTGTGCACAAGTAACTGGTCGGCGGAAATTTTTTATTCACGCTTGGCCCAGCTATACGGCAGGATCGGCCGCCGAGAGGGCCGGGGAGCCCGCTGTGAGCGCGGCTCCGGTTCCCTACGGCTCCGCATCTAGCTCTGGCCTAAGGCGTATATAGCGGCGCCCGCTGTAAGGAGCGCTATCTCGTACGCCTCCAACGCCGCCGCCGAGGGCCACGGCACTATCAAGGCGCCTGCTAGGGCCGCAAAGAATATCGCCACGTACGACAGCCTAATCCGCCTCCTCTCGACGAGGACTCGGCCCAGCCCGTATATCAAGAAGCCGAGAAACGCCTGGATAAAGAACCAGGTGGAGACGAAGACGTGCGGCCGAGTTCCTTCGTGGTATATGCCTATGAGGGCGAGAAAGATGGCCGAGATCGATAGGTAGGCGCCGCCGACGGCCTCCAGCTTATTCGACGAAGACGAGACCACGTGGACGGAGAAGAGGCCTAGGAAGGCGGCGGCCAGGATCAGGCCGTCGTTGTAGATCCACGGATAGGCCGCCCTCGGGCCTCCCAAGTCGCTGAAGGCGTTCCTAGAAATATCGAACCAGGGATTTACGGATATAGACGCCAGTGCGGTTAGCCAGAAGGCCGCGGAGGCTACAAGCCCCATATACTTTAATATCATCCACAGAGATCCGGCTTGCCATGTACTTTTTACCATAGATAAATATAAGACCCATAAATTAGGCCGTCCATGGCCCAACCTAAGGTCGGCGCCGGGTTGGTGGCGGGCGTCGCCGCCGGGACTCTCCTCGAGTGGTATGACGCCTTCCTCTTCGTCGTGGCTGCAAGCTATGTGGGAGCTGCCTTCTTCCCGTCGAAGAATCCCTTGACGGAATTAGCCAACGTCTTTCTGACATTTGCCTTGGGCTATTTCGCGCGTCCTATCGGCGCGTTGCTATTCGGATATATAGGCGACCGCTACGGCAGAAGGGAGGCCATGCTCTGGACCTTGACGCTGGCCGGCCTAGGCACCGCCCTAATCGGCGTCGTGCCTCCTTACTCTGTGTGGGGAGCCGCCGCCATAGTCACAGTAGTAGTGTTGAGATTGCTACAAGGATTAGCCTTAGGAGGCGAGTGGGGCTCCGCGGTTAATTATCTATTCGAGAATGTGAATAGGAAACGCCTTTATATGCTCTTCGTCCAGAGCGGCGTGCCGCTCGGCCTCCTCCTAGCTGCCGGCGTTATGTTGGCCTTGACCGCCGTGCTGGGAACTGCCGCAACCTCTGCATGGGGTTGGAGAATCGCGTTCCTGCTCTCTATCATAATAGTAGTAATAGGGCTTTTATTCAGGATAAGCTTCGGAGAAACCTTCGAGTATCTTGAGGCTAGACGTTCGGCGACCAGGATAGAGAACCCCATCGGCGGAGTCTTCTTGAAGCACTGGGCCTCCCTCATAGTGGGCATATTCCTGGCCGGCGCCGCTGGCGCGGTGTTTTACTACGGCAACACGTTCCTGCCTAATGTGGCTAACGCCCTGGGCCTAGTCACGGCCGCCCAGAAGTTCTCGGTCATAATTCTATTCGCCGTCCTCGACCTAATAGGGATAGTAGTCAGTGGGTTCATAGCTGAACGTCTTGGCAACGTCGTGCCTATAACGGTTGGCTTCGTCATGTTCATAATAGCCGCGTTATTGATAGAACAAGGCCTCTCAAGCGCCGCCGTTATGACCGCCCTCGCTGCGCTGACCGGCATAGCGCACGGGATAGTTTATACGCCGGAGGCCGCATACTTGGCCGAGTTGTTCCCAACGCTCGAGAGAAACACCGGCGTGTCTTCAGCTTACCAGATAGGCAATACTGTCATAGCGAGCACCGCGCCCTATGTCATGACCGCCATTCTGCCCTACGGCCGTTTCTGGGCCGGGGCCTACCTAGCCCTCCTGGCGGTAATAGGGCTGGCCGGCGTGGTTGCGTATAGGCCCCGGAGATGAGCCTCGTCGGCGTAGACGTAGGAGGGACGTTCACAGACTTCGTGGTCGTTGATAGGGACGGCAATATTAAGACGCTCAAGATACTCTCGACGCCTAGGGAGCCGGAGAGGGCGGTCATCGAGGGGCTTTCCGGCCTCGACTTCTCCGAGGTCCTCCACGCGTCGACTATAGGCACCAACGCGCTTCTGGGGCAGGTAGGGCTGGAGATACCCAAGGTGGCGTTCTTCACCACGAAGGGCTTCCGCGATGTGATAGAAATCGGGAGGCAGAACAGGCCTAGGCTCTACGACTTGTACTTTCAGAAGCCCAGACAGATAGTGTCTAGGGAGCTACGTTTCGAGGTCGACGAGAGGACTCTGCCCGACGGGACTGTGGAGAGGGCCGTCGATCCCCGAGAGGTCGAGGAGCTCGCCCGGAGGGCCAAGTCGGCCGGCGCAGTTAGCGTTGCCGTCGGCTTCCTCCACTCGTACGCAAATCCCTCCAACGAGGAGGCAACGGCGAAGGTCCTCAAGGAGCATTTCGAGTACGTCACGGCGTCGTACGAGGTGGCGTGGGAGGCCAGAGAGTACGAGCGGTTCTCCACGGCCGTGGTCAACGCGGCCTTGATGCCTCTCGTCGGGAGGTATCTGGGCAAGTTGAAGAGCTACGTGGAGTCGAGAGGCGGGAGGATGTACGTCATGGCCAGCTCCGGCGGCTTGGTGACCGTGGACGAGGCGGCGAGGAGGCCTGTCCAGCTGGTCGAGTCGGGGCCGGCCGCGGGGGTCATAGCGGCTGCGGAGCTGGCCAAGCTGTTGGACGAGAGACAGGTCATCTCGTTCGACATGGGCGGCACGACGGCTAAGGCCGGGACCGTCGTTGATTTCGAGCCCGCCATAACTGCGGAGTACGAGGTGGGCGGCGAAAGCCACAGAGGCAGAGTCGTCAAGGGCTCCGGCTACCCCGTGAGGTTCCCCTTCGTGGATCTCGCGGAGGTCTCCGCCGGGGGCGGGACCATAGTCTGGAGGGACGCCGGCGGGGCCTTGAGGGTCGGGCCGCTGAGCGCAGGCGCCGACCCTGGCCCCGTGAGCTACGGAAGAGGCGGCGTGGAGCCCACCATAACGGACGCCAACCTAGTGCTGGGGAGGATACCGGAGGCTATAGCGGGCGGCCGCATGAGGCTGGACAGAGAAGCCGCCGAGAGGGCCTTCGCCAAGCTGGGCGACCCCGTGGACGTCGCCGGATCCGCCGTCAAGCTGGTCAACCTCGAGATGGCCCGCGCCATAAGGCTCGTGACGGTCGAAAGGGGGCTGGATCCCTCCCGCTTCGTCCTCATGGCCTTCGGAGGCGCCGGGCCGCAACACGCGGCGGAGGTGGCCGAGGAGATGGGGATAGGCCGCGTGTTGATCCCGCCTATGCCGGGCGTCTTCACCTCCCTCGGCATGTTGATGGCAGACTTCAAGTTCGAGGCGCGTATGGCCTATCCAAAAGACGTGGCGAAGGGCTTCGAGGAGCTGGAGGGGAGGCTGGCCCAATACAAGCCTGACTACTACCTGCGGTATGCCGACGTGCGGTATAGGGGACAGGGCTGGGAGCTCACCGTGCCCGTGGGGGCGGACGCCTCCCCCGAGGCTATAAGGAGGGCGTTCGAGGAGAAGCACATGGCCACCTACGGGTTCAAGCTGGATCGGGAGATCGAGGTGACGACCATACGCGCCTTCGCCGTTGTGAGGAGGGCCAAGCCGCGCCTCGGCGATCCTCCCGCCTCCGGCTCGCCCAAGGTCTTCGAGAGGGAGGTCTACTTCGACGGCTGGATCGCCGCCGCGGTGTACCGCAGACAGGATCTGCCCCTGGGCTTCAAGATCAAGGGGCCCGCCCTAATCGTCGAGGACTACTCCACGACCGTCGTGCCGCCGCGTTGGGAGGTCTCCGTGAGGAAATACGGCGTGCTCGAGATGAGGCTATGAGGTGGGAGCTGATCCATAGAGCTACCGAGTATATAGCCGAGGAGGCGGGCATCGCGCTGAGGAACTCGGCCTTCTCGCCGAATATCAGGGAGCGCATGGACCACAGCGTGGCGATCGTCGACTCGGAGGGACGTATAGTGGCGCAGGCCGAGCATATACCGGTGCATCTGGGCTCCTTCCACATAGGCGTGGCCAATCTGCTGGGCTATTTGGCCAGAGAAGGCGTCGAGCTCGAGGAGGGCGACGCCGTGTTGACCAACGACCCCTACATCTCGGGGACTCACCTGAACGACGTGATGGTGCTGTACCCGGTGTACTGGCGGGGAAGGCTCGTGGCCTATGTGGCCTCTAAGGCCCACTACGTGGACGTCGGCGGCCCGCTCCCGGCGTCTCTAAACCCCAGAGCCAAGACGATATACGAAGAGGGCGTTGTGGTGCCGCCGGTCAAGATACTGAGGCGCGGCGAGCTTAACAAGGAGGCCTTGAGCTTCATCCTGGAGAATTTCAAGACGCCGGCAGCCGCCCGCGGCGACTTAGAGGCGCAATTGGCGGCGTCCCGCGTAGGCGCGGCGAGGGTCAGAGACCTCTTCGAGAAGTTTGGGGACATCTCCGGGCAGTGGGGCGAGGCCGTCGAGTACGGCAGGAGGCTCGCCCTGGGCGAGATAGGCAAATGGCCGGCGGGCAGATACGAGGCAGTGGACTACCTAGACTGGAGGGGGGAGAGGTTGCCCATAAGGATATCGCTGGACATCTCGCGGGAGGGAGTCGTGGCAGACTTCGAGGGAACTGCGGGGCAAGTCGAGGCGCCCCTCAACGCGGTGCTCGGCGTCACGTTCTCAGCCGTCTCGTTCGCCGTGAGATCCGCCATAGGCGGCTATCTGCCGACCAACCACGGGTTCTACAGCGTTATAAAACTCAAGGCGCCCGAAGGCTCTCTGGTAAACCCGGTGAAGCCGGCCGCCGTGGGGGCCGGCAACCTCGAGACTAGCCAGAGGATAGCCGACGTGACATTTCTAGCGCTCTCCAAGGCCCTGCCCGGCAGAATACCCGCTGCGGGATCCGGCACGATGATGAACGTCATGATGGGCGGCGTGTGGCGCGGCCGTTATTGGTCCTACTACGAGACCATAGGCGGGGGCTCCGGCGGCAGGCCCAACGGTCCCGGCGTGTCGGGCGTCCACGTGAACATGACCAACACCCTCAACACGCCCATAGAAATAGCTGAGCGGGAATACCCCATCAGATTCACCGCGTATACGATCAGAGAGGGTAGCGGAGGACGTGGGAGGTATCCGGGCGGGGACGGCATTATCAGGGCCTTTAAGGTCCTCGCGCCGACAACTCTGTCGATAATAGCCAGCAGGCTGGAGATAGGGCCTTGGGGGCTCGAGGGCGGGGAGCCTGGACGGCCCGGCAGAATAACTGTGAGGAGACGCAACGGCGAGGCCGCGACAATAGGTAGCGAGACGGTCGAGCTCGCTGAGGGCG
Source organism: Thermoproteus uzoniensis 768-20 (assembly GCF_000193375.1). GTDB lineage: Archaea > Thermoproteota > Thermoprotei > Thermoproteales > Thermoproteaceae > Thermoproteus > Thermoproteus uzoniensis_A. Next base: position 1,789,676 of record NC_015315.1, on the reverse strand, counting down.
ACGAGGTGGTTATAGAGACGCCGGGCGGGGGAGGCTACGGAAGAGAGAAGATTTTATAGCGGGTATATCTTTTGTCCCATGCATACGGCTTTAGGCAGTACCGCCGATATATTCCGCCTATTAATGTTGCTAACTGTAGGCGCTTCTAGCAGCAACGACGCAACCGATAGGTTAGCCAACACGTGTCCTATGTATGCCAGAATCAGATGGCTACTCGTAGAATCTAAAGGCGGTTATATGAGATCTAAGATATTAATGCTATTAAAAGAAAGGCCAACTAATATAAATCAAATATCAAAAGAATTAGGTATAGACTATAAAACCGTTAAGTATCACCTAAGCTTGCTGGAGAAAAACGGCTTAGTTAAAAGGCTCGGCATGAGGTACGGCGATGTGTATTTTATCGAGGATAATGCCTATAAGCACTGGGATGAATTATATACATTAATTAAAGAAAGTCTAAGTAGAAACGAAACAAAAATCATTTAAATAGACAACAATATTGTAATAAAGTACGCTAGAGGGTTTAGGTCGCCCGCTCGCGATACATGGAAGAGGCCATGGCGCCGTAAATTCAGCGTATTCTCTCGGCGGCAAAATGCTTAAAAAGCCAAGCTTGTATAGCGGATGCCCTCTGAGCCGGCCATAGGCGCCGGTGCTACGCCCGGACTCGCCAGATCCCGGAAGCTAAGGCCGGCGCCGCGCTCGGGAGTACTGGGCTCCGCGAGGGCCCGGGAAACCGGCGTGCTGGCAGGAGGGCTTCCTCTTCGTTAAATCGCCGCGACCAGCTTGCGTAACGTCTCGTCGAGCTTCCTCACGGCCTCCGCCACCTCGACTATCCTCGCGCTGAGCGCGTCGGTCGACTCCGTCTGCCTTTTCTCGAGCCTCTCGGCGATCTGCTCCACGGTCCGCGCGAGCGCCCCTATCGCCTCGACTTCCCTCTCCGCCAACGACTTCAGCGCGGCTATATCCGAGGAGCTACTCCGACAAGCCTCGGCCAGCGCCCTCGTCGAGACGTTCTGTTCTCTTATCTCGGCCGCGAGGTTTTCTAGGGCCTGCGCCAGCCTCTGGAGGGTCTGCGCCAGCTCGGCGATGCCCAGCTTGGCCCTCGCAATGTCTCTAAACTCGGCGTCCTCCTCCAGCAATCTTATGAGCTCCCTCTTGAGCATGAAAATATATCCCCTCTTATATTTTTGTGATAACGCTCAGGTCGGGCCAGACCGTGGCCGTCCTCCACGCGAGGGGCGCGTACCTGTCCTCGCTCAGACAAGGCGGTAGGGATATAGTGCTTCCCGGCTCGGTCGATAGCCAGACGAGGGGCGGTATGGCGTTGCTCATACCCTTCGCCAACAGGGTCAAGGACGGCGTCTACGAGCTGGACGGGGTCTTCTACGAATTGCCCAAAAGCGCCGAGGGCCACGCGATACACGGCCTGGCCATGTCCATGGACTGGGCCTTGGCTGAACGCGGCGACGACTTTGCCGAATTCCAGCTGGAGCTCTCCCATCCGGGCTACCCCTCGACCCTCTCATGCGCAGTCCGCTACGAGCTGTCCGAGAACTCCCTCTCAGTCTCGTTAAGCATCGTTAACGCGGGCCGGAGGAGGGCGCCTCTGGTCGTGGGCGCACATCCGTACTTCGTCGTGTCGCGCCCGTGGAGATTGAGGGCGGAGAACCCGCTTAGATGTGTTGCTGTAGGCAAGATACCCACCGGCGAGCTCGTCCCGCACAGTTTCGGGGTGGAGGGCGACTACGACGACTGTTTCCTCGTCGAGGGCGATCCCGTGATTCTCGAGTCGCCGTATTCCGTAGTCGAGATGCGCAGACGGAATATGCCGTATATACAGGTATACACGGGCGTAGAGGGGGCAGTCGCGGTCGAGCCGATGTCGGGGGCGCCCGATGCCTACCACAACGGCATGGGGCTGAAGATATTGGGCCCGGGCGAGGCCGCCGAGTTCTCCTTCGAGATATACTTCAAGGCGCCTCGGGGTTGATAACGACCCTGCCCACGACCTCGCCTCTCCTAAGCCTTTCGAGCTCCTCGTTTATCTTGCTGAGCCCGACGACCCTATCGACGACCACCTTTATCTTGCCCTCAGAGACCAGGCGCACCGCCTCAATAAGCTCCTCCAGCGTATTCCCCACCGACGCCGTTATTACGGCCTCCTTCACCACTAGATCCAGCGGGTTGGCCTCCAGCTTGTCGCGCCAATAGCCTATCAGGACCAGGCGCCCTCTCTTGGCCAACATCTTGAGGGAATTATCCATGGTCTCCTTAACGCCCACCAGCTCGTACACCACGTCGACGCCGCGCCCGCCAGTTATCTCCAGGGCCTTCCTCACCACGTCCTCGGACCTGGCGTTTATGACGTAATCGGCGCCCAGCTCCCGAGCCAGCGCAAGCTTCCTCTCGGATCTGCCTATGGCTATTACCTTCGCGCCGATAAGCTTGTTGTACTGTATCAATGCGAAGCCCACGGCCCCTACGCCGTAGACTGCCACGTACTCGCCCATCTCCGGCCTCGCCCTCTTGGTGGCGTGTATGGCCGTCGTGACGCTACACCCTATAGGCGCGGCCTGCTCGAAGGGGATATTGTCGGGGAGCTTCACGGCGTTCCTCGCAGGCACCTTCACGTACTCGGCGTACCCGCCGTCGGTTATGAATCCGTACTCGGCCTTGGGGTTCTCGCAGAGATTCTCCTCGCCTCTCAGGCAGTGCCTACATCTGCCGCACCCGACATAGTAATACACAATCACCCTATCGCCCGGCTTGGGGTCGTCGACGCCCGGGCCTACCTCCTCCACGACTCCAGCTATCTCGTGGCCCAACGTTATTGGCATAACTCCTAGATTGAGTATGCCGTCTAGGAAATGCAGTTCGGTGTGGCAGACGCCGGCGGCTTTTACCCTGACGAGCACCTCGCCGGGCCCCGGGCTGGGCCTGGGCACTTCCTCGATCGCCAGAGGCTTTCCAGGCCCATAGAACCTAGCCGCCCGCATATAAATGGCTTTTCTCATCTATATAACCTTTTTATCAGATGGGTAGGGGTCCGCTCATCCCTCGCAATAGGACCACGTCATCACATATATACCGGGATCCGCCTTTTTAACGTGATGAGGATCACCGCTCCCTACAGGTGACGAGGGTATGCAGCGCTGATCAGGAGCCGCTCATCTTGCTCAACTTCTCGTATATATCAAGCAGAATGGAAAGAGTCCTCAACCTGTCGTAGAGCTCCTCGCCGTCGAGCCCGCCTATCTCTCTGCCCAGCGACAGTATCTTGTTGAAGACTATCTGCCTAACCTCCTTCAGGCTGTAGAGCTCCGAGACCTTCTGGGCCTCCTCCTCCGACTTGACGACCACGACAGTCCTCTCGCAGTTGGCGCAGTAGTATTCGCCGGTCTTTAGCTTGACGAGCACCGTGCCGCACGCCGGACATGTATACGACGTCAAAGTGGCGCCGGCCCTCACAAGTTCGGCGATCCTCTTCACCACGAGATCCCTCTTAGTGCTCATATACCGATACGGATCATGTATATATGAAGTTGAGGGAGGCTCTCGCGTTAGCTATAGGCGGCGATCTGGCCCACTTGGCGGAGGTAGCAAGGCAACTGTCCTCTCTAGGCGTAAGGGTGGAGCCGGGCGGCGATGTTGTGTGGGGACCTACGCGCCTTCTAGGCAAGGGCAATAACGGAGTCGTCGTCTTCTGTAGATCCAGGCACGGCGACATATATGCGTGTAAAATTAGGAGGGGGGATGCCCAGAGGCCGCATCTGCTCGACGAGGCCCGCTATCTCCAGATCGCCAACGGGGTCGGCGTAGGCCCCAGGCTCTACGCATACACTAGAGACGTGTTGGTTATGGAGTACGTGGAGGGCACGCCCGTCGCGGATTGGTGGAGAGCCGCTGGGGCCGAGGAGAGGGCCAGGTTCGTGGCCGATCTGCTCAGACAGGCGCGGGCTCTGGATCTGGCGGGGATCTCTCACGGCGAGCTCTCCAGGCCGGGGAAACACGTGCTAGTCGCCAGAGGCGGGAGGGCTGTCATCCTCGACTTCGAGTCGGCGCGGCCCGGGGCGCAGAACGTAACCCAGGCCGCAAACTTGTTGCGGGCGTTGGGCCTCACGCCGCCCCTGGAGGCCCTTAGGAGATATGCCGAGCGGCGCGACGACTTGGCCTTCAACGAACTGTTGTCATCTCTTCTCGGCCAGCTCAAGCGATAGCTTCCACACCTTATCGCCGAGGTAGTGGGCGTTGTAGATCACCTTGCCGCGATCCATGGCCTCTAGCTCGCCCCGCGGATATAGGGCGACGCCTACCGCTATAGCCCTCCTCTTCTCGTCGGATACCAAGACGGGGTCGCCCTTGCTGAAATCGCCCTCGATGGATCTTATCCCCGGCCTCATGACGTCTGCGCCGTTTAGTATGTGTTTTACGGCTCCTGCGTCGACTAGAACTAACGGGTACAGCGAGAGCGCCTTCTGGCCCAGCGGAGTTTTGTGTATTAAGTAAAGCGTAGGCAGAAAGATCTCGCCGATGTTGGCGATCTGGGTCTTCAAGAGCGCCGGCTGTGAATCCGCTACATAGATGGCGCGTCCCCCCTCGATCTCCACAACCTCTACCGCGTCAGCATCTCTGATGAGCTCGCCGGCTCTGCCCAAGCTGGCGACGAGCTCCTTAATCTCCTTATTGCTAAGCCTCACGCGCCTCACGTAGTTGAGGGAAGGCCCTCGGATAAATAGCTTTCTCGGCCCATGAATGGATCATCAGGGATCAGGCTTGCCGGGTACTCCCCACCGCGATAATACGCCTTTAAGCCTTATATATTTTCACATCTAACTTATCACAGTGCAGGAGAAGCTGCTCAGCGCTACCTTAAGCATAGTGAGGCAACACGGAGTAGATCTATTCATAGACGTCTCTAGGCCATATGCCTACACCATGGTCGTGGAGCACGAGGGGAAGAAGATATTGCTCAAGGTGGCCCCCAACGCCGACGAGGTCCCCACCGGAGCCCTTCGCGACGTTAAGCTACTCTCCGAGCTCCTCGACGTCCCCGCCCTCGGCGTCGCCTCCTCAGCTAGAGGCAGCGTGTTGAGGGAGGGAGTCGTCTATAGGCGCGACAACGTCAACTTCGTGTCCCTAGCCACTCTCGCCAAGGCGTTCAGAGGCGATATGCCCATGTTCCTCCAGATCAGAGGGAGGCGCTACGCCCTCGTTGACGGCGAGGCCTTGCGGGAGCGTAGGGAGGAGGCCGGCCTCAGTCTGAGCGCCTTATCTGAGATGTTGTCGGTGTCCAGGGAGACCGTGTATAGATATGAGCGGGGGGACATGGGAGTCCCCGAGGAGGCCGCAACCACGTTGGCTAGGTTTTTCGGGACGGACATATTCAAGCGGATAGATCTATTCACTTCGATTAAGGCAGATTCTATAGACAAGGCGAGCAGAGCCATAGGCGCCAACGCCTACAAGCTGGAGCAGTCTCATCCCAACGGGATAGCCTACGACGAGCGGCCTATATTCATAGTGAAAAGCGAGGAGAGGCGCGAGAAGGCGGAAGCCCTCGCCAGCATATTCGGCGCCGAGGTCGTGAGGGGGTGAGCTTCGTCCTCCTCGAGGAGGGGAAAGCCAGGTTCTGGGCGCCTGATCCGGCCAAATATGCAGATCCGGCCAACGCCCCTGTGTTCTACAACAGATATATGGCTAGGAATAGGTATATATCGATCCTCGTGCTCGATGCTTTTTCCCGCATCGAGGGCAGGAAGCTAGACGTATGCGAACCCCTCAGCGCCACCGGCATACGCGGGATAAGATACGCCTTGGAGACAAACGCCGTCGGCAGGCTCGTGCTCAACGACATATCTAAGGCCGCCGTGGAGGTGATAAGGAAGAACCTAGAGCTCAACGGCGTGTCGGCCGAGGTATACAACGAAGACGCCTCGATATTGTTGAGGCGGCTGAGGGGCGAATGCGACGTGGTTGACCTAGACCCTTTCGGTTCCCCCGCGCCGTTCGTGGAGTCCGCCTTCCAGGCGATTAGGGACGGCGGGCTTCTCTGCGCCACCGCCACCGATACGGCGGTGCTCGTGGGCAACTATAGGGAAAAGGCGTTGAGGAGGTATGGCGTAAGGCTTTCCAAGACGCCGTTCTACGTCGAGGTGGGCCTCAGAGCGTTGTTGAGCTTTCTGGCGAGAGCCGCGGCGGCCAACGACTTCGCTCTCGAGCCTCTGATAGCGTACTGGGAGAGGCACTACTTTAGGTTCTGCGGCAAGGTCGTGAGGGGCGCCAGGGATGCCTCCGACTCGCTCCGTAGGCTGGCCTACCTAGAGATCCGGAGGGGGTATAGACTCGTCTCAAGGACCGGGAAGCCGTCGTCTATCGGGCCGCTTTGGGTTGGGGAGCTCGGCGACGCGGCCTTTGTATCTGAGCTGGCCGATAGGGCCGAGGAGGAGGGGGCCAGGCGGTTGTTGAGTACTTTGGCTCTCGAGTACTCCGTGTCGAGGCCTTGGTATTATTTAACGCACGAGCTGGGCGATCTGAAGATAGGCGTGTCGGAGCTGGTGCGGCGGCTTGGCGAATATGGTATACACGCCGCGCCGACCCATATGTCTCCTCAAGGCTTTAAGGCGGAGGCGGACTACGGAGAACTTTTAATATTGGCCCAGAGGCTGGGGCGGTGGTAGCGGTCGGCATAGCCGGCCTGCCGGGAAGCGGGAAGACATTAATTACATCGTTATTCGTCAAACGCGGCTTTAAGCCGTACACCATGGGCGACATCATAAGGAGCTACGCCGAAAAGAGGGGCGTGACTCCCGACGAGGCGGCTGTGTTGATAAGGCTCGAGGGCGGCATGAGGGCAGTCGTGCGGGGGCTCGGCTTAGGGAGAGACGATAGGGTAGTGATAGATGGTTTGAGAAGCCCCGAGGAGGCCGAGGCGTTGGAAGAGATCCTCGGACGTCTGTTCCTCGTCTACGTCGCGGCCTCTCGGCAGACTCGCTTGAGGCGGCTCGCCTCTAGAGGGAGAGAGGACGACCCAGCCACGTACGCCCAATTCGCTATGCGCGACTACAGGGAGATGAAGCTCGGGGTGACCGCGTTGCTCATGAGAGCCGACGCGATAATCGTGAACGAGGACAAAAGCATCGAGGAGCTCGATGCGGAGGTGGACGCAATAGTGAGGAGGTTATGAAGGTGGAGGTCATAGCCGAGATAAGGCCCACGGAGGATCCCGAGAAGGTTAGACGCGCTGTCCTTAACGTCTTCGAGCCGGACGAGGTCGAGGTGAGGCGCGAGGGCGACACGACGTTGTTAGTGGCCAGAGGACATAGCTATAGATCCCTCCTGAAGCTCAAGGAGGCCATATGGCGCCAGGGCATTCAAGACTCGGCGCGTTCGGTGCTCTCCAGGTCCATAGCAGGCGAGGGGAGGATCGTCTTCAACCTACATAAACAAGCCGCATACGTCGGCGTCGTCTCCTTCGCCACGGAGCCCAACGAGTCCCCCCTGGGCCCCATAGTCTTCTCGGTCGAGACGTCTGACGTCAGGGGTTTCCTCGACTGGATAGCGCCGCGGACCTACAAGGGGCGGATCTTCTACGAGGGGCCGCCGCCCGATTGAGCCACTATTATAACCCTGTATAGGCCTCCGTGGACGTACATAGCACAGCTACGGAGATGAGGCACGTCGAAATATATGGGTATGGCCAATACTATGCGGCCCCTCACCACACACATCGCCTCGTCTAGAAACTGCCTTATGAGGCCCTCGACGTCTCCTTCGACCACCGACATCCTACCGTACGGGGCATCCCCCACGGCCGCGTCAAACGCCTTTCTGAACGGTAACATGCGCGAGTCGGCTTGTACGAGATCCGCCGACGTGTTGGCCGCGGCTCTCCTCAGCATATCGGCGTCTATGTCGACGCCGACCACGTAGGCTCCGTATCTTTCGGCCTCAGCGGCCACCGCGCCTGATCCTATGAAGGGTTCCAGAACCTTCGACAGCTTCCTAGACATTGCCAGATTTGCCAATAATCGCGCCGTGAAGGCGTCCATGGTCACCGTACTCCTCTTCTGTATTTGCACTGGCTTATCTCTAGACGCCTCAAGGGGTCTGGCAAACGCGGCTCTCTTGGCCACAGCGCAATCGGGGCAGTCCAATACCACCACGGAATCCTCCTCGAGGATATTGCAGCCGTGGGACTTAGCCAACGAGGCTAGCTCCTCCCTAGACAGGCAAGGATATCGCTTATTTAATGACAGACGGCAACGCACGCGATAACACCAACGCTATTATTATTCCCAAGATCGTAGTTGCTGAGAATAGCAAGACCCCCTCGAAGAAGAGCCTTACGTCGAGAGATCCCCCGACCGCCCCAACGATTGGAGGCATGATGAAGTAGAAGAACGAAAACACCAACGCCGCTAGTATAAACACGCTCCGCGAGATGCGTTGAGTCCTCAAGAAGCCCTCGATGGCGTAGCTGACTATCGGCACTACGAGGACAACGGCGGGCACTAGGCCGTTGTATTGTATAGATAGGCTCTGAGGCACCCTTATCCCGAGATACCCCGAGAGGGCTAGTATGAAATATACCGTCACTGCGAAGAGAGATACCACGGAGACCGCGAAGGTGACCTCGTATTTCCTAAGTATAGTCTTCAGAAAATCATATACACCGAATCCATACATCATTAATAAAAATAATAGAAATAGTACACCAAGTTCTAAAATATATGAAATTATTTGAATATTTATAAATATTGAGAGAGCGTATAGGAATAGAAGGAATGAGGGAATTCCGACGGTGTATCTCCTATACTCGGGCTCCCTCACCGCCTTAGTTAAGTAATACCTTATTAGGGACACGGTCTCCTCGACGGATCTAGACTGCTTCACTATAACCCTCTCCACCGATATCACAGGTCTGCGCGTCTGGATCGCCATTACGGCCGCTTCGTCCGAGGGGCCGTCCGACACGAAATATATGGCGTCGGCGTCGAAGGACGTGAGGACTTGCCCAAGCTCGTCGAGGACGACTAAGTTGGCCATCCTCTCGTCGGGAGAGCCGCAGACCACGGCCACCTCCACGTTGCCCTTGCCCAGCTTCTCCTCGAGGCTGTCGTAGATCTTAACCGCCGCAAATATCGCGTTGGCGTCCGAGTCGTCTGGATGCCTAAGGATGTACTGTATGCCCAGGCGCAGTACGTTGTCTCTGCCTACTACCGGCGTGGCGATTCCGGCTTGTTTGAGGTCCCCATCACGATCGACATAGAGAACAAGTACCCTCACTATTCCTCAGCGAGGTAGCCGGCTTCCGCTAATATCTTCATCTCCTCGTGGGTGAGGCGTTCGCCCCTTAGCAGTTTCTGGTATATCTCCTCGGCCTTGGCCCTCAGGCCTTCCTTCTTCGCGTTCTGCGCCTCTAGGGCAGTTTTGTACCTCTCCGAGAGATCGGCGGCCTTGAGCAGTATGGTGTATTTGTTCAGCTCATCCCTAAGCTGGGCTAACCGGGCCCTAAGCTCCTTCCTCTTTATAGCTAGATCGACGATGGCCTTCTTTAAGTCGTCCCTCATCTGCTTCAGCTCGTCCCTCTTCTTCTTCAGCTCTGTTAGCTGTTTATACGCCTCCTCCCTCTCCTTCTTGAGCTTCGCGATCTCCTCCTTTACGGAATTTAGAGAATTCACCAAGTTGGCTATATTCTGCCTAATCTCGTCCTTTCTCCTCTTCAGCTCATCCAGCTTGTTTTTTATCTCCTGTATGTGAGACCGCAACTTCTCGAGGGAGTCGGCCAAGTTCAACTCCTCCTCTATCTCGGATATCGTCTTGATGAACTGGCGCTCCCACTCCGGATCCGTCGGCGAGGTCTCGAAATAGTACTCGAGCTTCTCCACTAACATCTTCATCTTCTCCTTGTCCAGCGGCCTGCCCCCCACGTATTCGTTAATGGCGCTGAGGGCTTTCCTATACGCGTCTAGCTTTTCCCTATGCTTCTGCATCTCCACGTTTATCTCTAAGATCTGCGACTTGGCTTTACGTATGGAATCTATTATCTCCTGGCGCTTAGCCCGTAGCTGGCCCAGATCCTCCCTGATCTTCTGGAACTTAGCCCTTATATTGTCTATTTGGGATCTGACCTCCGCCAGACTCCTCCTGACCTCGCCCAGAGCATTTCGTTTATCCTCAATCTCCTTAGTGATAGCGGCTATCTGCCCCTCTAGTTGATCCATCGACGCGCTCAATTCACGTATCTTGCTCAAAAGCTCGTCCTTGTTGATCACGTGGGGGGAGTACCAGCGATATTTAGCTTTTCTTGCTCAAAGCACGGCACGCCTTCTGTTTACAAAAAAGAAATGATTATATTCCCATGTGTACCTTCCTACGATGACTCAGCCGTATAGGGATGTCGCCATGTATATAGCAGGCGATATAATAATGTCGGAAAACCCTGGCGAGGCGATAAAGAGGTGGCGGCTGGTCTTCGGCCTTACGCAGACTGCGTTGGCCGTAAGGCTGAACACCTCGCCGAGCGTTATCAGCGACTACGAGTCGGGCCGTAGGAAGTTCCCCGGCGCCAGGTTCGTGAAGAGGCTGGTCCAGGCGCTCATAGAGGCGGATCTGGAGCGCGGCAGCCCCATCGTCAATCTGCTGATGAGGCAGATACTGAAGGAGAAGTATTGGATCGCTGTCCTCGACATGCGGGACTTCACGTCCCCCGTGCCCATTAGGGAGTTTTTAAACGCAATAGATGCGGAGATCTTGATAGAGCCTCCGCCCGTAGATATATACGGCTACACCCTGGTGGACAGCATAAAGCTCGTCTTGGAAGTGCCCTCCAACGAGTATCTGCGCCTCTACGGCACGACGTCCCAAAGGGCGGCCATATTCACAAAGGTATCGACCGGAAGATCTCCCGTGATAGCCGTGAAGGCTATGTCGGCCGTAGTTAATCTGAAACCTGCTGTGATGGTGCTACACGGCGTCAAGGAGGTGGATAGCCTGGCCTTGGAAATATGTAAACGGGAATATATTCCGCTAGCGGTGACAAATCTAGAAATAGAAACGTTAATAGAGAATTTACGTAGATTTAAGTAAACTACTTCTTATGGATTATTTTCGAGATCCTCATTAGGTTGCCCAAGCCCTTGGTAGCCTCATGGCGCCTCTTAGCCGCCCTCTCGGCCGCCTTCTTCTTCCACTTCCTCGCGTGGGTCTCCTTATATCTGGTGCTCAATAGACCTCTGGCCCTCCTTCCGGCCGACGTCAAGCCCCTAAACGCGCGTCCTCTCTTGGGCTTTATCGAGACAGAGACAGGCATCTTCGGCTCGGGAGGAGGCATCTGCCCCTCCAGCACCTTGACCAGCCACTCCCTCAGCGCCTGCACGTTGACGTCGTGGATAGACTTACGCCTCGTATCCACGTAAAGGCCCAACAGCCTGGCCTGCTCCACGGTCAAGCCCACCTGCCTCACCTCGCCGACGGAAAACCCTCTGCCCACCTTCCATCTGGCCACGCCGCCGCTACTTATGGTTGCCGGCTCCTTGACGAGGGGCTTAGGCGGCGTCGCCGCTATGGCGTCAGCCATAGCCACACGATTAGAACCAATTTATAAAGTCTTCCCCCGTAGTGGCGAAAGCCGGGCTGAAAAGTTTGAAATACCACCTCGTATCTCTCCGACGTGCAGAGGTTGCTGGCGTCGCTGGCCGTGTATAGGTTCGTAGTGGTGCTGGCGATATACTTCGTCACGCTTTTGATGGACCCGGTGGCCGTCGTAAGCATAGTAGTAACCGCTATAGCCTCACTGGCGCTCTCCATAGCGAGGGAGCCGGAGATCTACGTGGTCATAATACCCCTCATAGCGCTCGTCGATTCCGTGGGCCTCGTGCTCGCCATATCGTCGCTCGCCGGCATAGCCGGCGCGTTCGCCGGAGACACTTCGCCATATATAGCATTTTATCTGGCCGCCGTTGCGTGGGACGTAGAGGTGTTTAGACTTTCGCGCCTCTTAGCCGCCTAAAACCTCCACGCTCTTCTCCACCGCGTACTCGTCGAAATTCCCGTACGCCACTATCCTGAACACTACTCTCCCGCCCGACCTCGCCCTTATCTTGTACACCCCTTCGCCCACCCTCTCGACGTCCACAGGCCCCTCAACCGAATACTCTATGTCGTAGTCTCTGAGCATTACAGAGAGGTTCGAGAAGTCCACTAACCCCTCGCCCTTTACCCTCGCAACTACGGGATAAGCCTTCAATATCCGTAAAATCTTTATATCATATTCAATCTTATAAATTACATATAATCCTATACTGAAAATAAAAATAAAAAATATTAAATCTATTGTAATATTCATCTATATGATTCAAAGATCATTTGAGGAGTTTGGGGAGTGGTCTTGAGGCCGTAGAACGCGTTGAAGCTCATGTCGCCGCACCAACGGGGCAGTACCTCTATCTTGTCGTCCCACAGCACTACGTTGTAGGCCTCGGGTCTGTAGGAGCGCTTCATCTTGGCTATCAGCTCCTTGAGGTCTTTCGCCAGCTCGAAAAGTTCGCTGACCGACATATCCGCCACCCGTTTGTGCAGATACATAACTACGTGGCCGCTACTAAGCGGCATTTCCGCTGGCTTTACCGTAATTAAATCGTTGCTTTTTATAATCATTTGATTGGTATCTTTATATCAAGCGCTTTAGCTAACTCCTTATATCTATTCCTAACTGTGACCTCAGTCACGCCGGCGGCTATTGCGAAGTCCTTCTGGGTCCTATTATCGCCGTGTAGCAGAGAGGCGATATAGACCGCCGCCGCGGCGAGGCCCGCGGGATCTTTGCCCGCGGTCAGCCCGGCTTTCTTGGCTTTATTTATTATGTCGATCGCCGTCTTTACAACATCTCCTGTCAGCTTGAGCTGTTCGGCCACCCTAGATATGTAGAGCACCGGATCGCTTATGGGCACCCTGACGTTAAGCTCGCGTAGCAACAATCTGTAACATCTGGCTACCTCCCTTCTAGAGGCCTTCGTGAATCTTATAAGCTCGTCGAGAGGTCTCGGCGTCTTGAGCATCCTACACGCCATATACAGCGCGGCGGCGGCCATGGCCTCGACGGAGCGCCCTCTGACCAGCTCTTTCTCCAACGCTTGTCTATAGATCTCCAGAGCCTGCTCTACGCAGGGCCGCGGGACGCCCATGGCGCTTTTGAGCCTCTCCAGCTCCTGCGCCGCCTGGACGAAGTTGCGCTCGTAGGATGTCTGCACGCGGGCCCGCGTCTGCCACTTCCTCAACCTTATGACCTCTAACTTCCGCTTAAGGTCCAGCTCCTTGCCCGACACGTCCTTATCCCTCCAGTCTATAACTGTGGTCAAGGCCTCCGAGACCAGACGCGTGATGGGCGCGCCTGTGCGGGCTCTCTGCCCCTTCTCCTCGTTAGTGAAGGCACGCCATTCGGGGCCTAGATCCACCAAGTTCTCCGATATCACGGTGCCGCACACAACACATACTATTTCTCCTCTCTCATAGTTGTAAACGAACTTGTCGTTTCCACAGACCGGACATATATACGGCTCTCCGGTCTCTGTGATTAAGCTTAAATAGCCATCGCTACTTTTCGTCACTCGGAGCTTGTGAGGTATCCCCTGGGCGTTAGGCTGGGAAGACATCCCTTATAAATACTTTATCACTATATAAACTTTTCGTTTACATATTTACTTATATAATTTATATAAATACCATGATTAACTTTTCTTAGATATAGAAATAATTTTTCTTATTTTAGCTAATAACCCATATATTTGTAGCAAACCATTTGCGCCGCGTAGAATCGCGTAATGCGCCTTGCTCACCTCAAACGCGAGATCCGGCTTTAGGTGTTCCGGGACGTCCAGCCTGAGGACCTCGCGGTGGATTTGCCTCACGAGCTCTAGCTCGCCCACGCCGCCGTCCGCCACCAGCCCATATATCTGCGACATGGCCTTGCTGAAGCTTCCCCCTATGGCCTCGGCGATTATTTGCCGTAGCATCGACGGGCTGACGTAGCCGAGCGCCTTGGCGACGGCCTCCTCGTCTACGGCCTTCGTCATGGAGCTGGCTATCTGGAGCGCCGTTATCGCCCTCCTCATATCGCCTTGCGTGAAGTCGAATATGGCGTCCAGCGCCTCCTGCGAGATCTTGACGCCTTCCTGCTCGGCTATGAACCTAAGCCTTGACAAGACCGCCTCCTTGGGCAACGGCGAGAATCTAAATATGGCGCACCTCGACTGTATCGGCTCGATTATGCCCGACACGTAGTTTGCTAGTAGTATGAATCTTGTGGTGTTTGCGTACATCTCCATTATTCTTCTCAAGGCTTGTTGTGCGTCCGATGTCATGTTGTCGGCTTCGTCTAGTATCACGAGCTTGAAGGGGGCTTTGCCCACGGGGGCTGTTCTGGCGAATTCCTTCACTCTCTCCCTAATTACGTTTATCCCTCTCTCGTCCGAGGCGTTTAGCTCCAGCGTGTTCTCCCGCCAAGCGTCTCCGTACAGCTCTCTTGCGAGGACTAAGGCCATCGTCGTCTTGCCAGTGCCCGGAGGCCCGTAGAAGAGGAGATGCGGCATATTGCCCGCCTTGACAAATTCCTTAAGCCTAGCCTTAACCTCCTCCAAATCCACAACCTCCTCAAAAGAACGAGGACGGTACTTCTCAAACCAGAAGAGCTCGCTCATGTCTTGAACTCGTCGGCCAGCTGTGTCGCCACGTACTTGTTGTCCTTCTTAATTACGTAGCCCAGACGGTTCAAGATCTCCAACAGCTCGTACTCCCTTTCCCCGAGGCGTTCGGCCTCTCCCACGTCTAACGGTAGGCGGCTTAATAAATCGGATACTATCTTCTTAGTAGTCGCGATCTCCCTATTGGCTCCCTCATCTCTAAGTAATACCACTACGCCCCGCTCTATGAGCCCCCTCAAGGCGCTTTTGGAGCGGATCTCCTTGGTGTCCAAGAATTTCCTCTCCTCTATGGCCCTAAGCAGAGGATGTCCGCCCTCATCCCGCGCCCTCGCCGCGCTACCTCTCTGCTCCAGAAGGCTTCTGATATCTCTCAGCTCCTCCAGGGCGAGGTTGACCAGCCCCTCAAGGGCCTCTATCCTCTCTTCGAGCTCCTTCAGCCTCCTGGCGCACTCGTCGTCACGCATGTATCTCCACCACGTCGTTGTCTTTAAGCCTATACTCCAGCCCCACCCTCTTCGGCCACTTGGGGTAGGCGTCGCGGCGCCACACCACCGCGTATTTGAAGTTCTCGTAGAGCGAGCTGTGTATGAGCTTCGCGACATCTCCGACCGTGCTGTTCTCCCTCACCACGAGGGGCTTGGGCGTATAGCCGTCGCTGTGTATCTGCTTTGTGAAGACCCTTATGAGGCCTAGGGATCTTAATATGAGCGAGAGGAGGCGCCCTCTATCTACCTCGCACCTAGGCAGATCGACGCTGAGGTAGGGCATGCCGAGATCCCTCAACGCCGCCTCAGTCTCCTCGTCGCGGCCCGAGAGCACGGCTATCGTCGGCTTGTAGAGGTGTTCCGAGAAGACGGCGTCCTCCACGTCGTCCAGGGTAGCCTCCCCCTCTATGTAGACCGCTGCGTGGTGTATCCCGTATTCGTGGAGGAGCCTCTTGACGTCCTCGAACGTGGCGCCCTTGAGGCGGCCCACTATCTGTATCCCGCCGAGCCCCCTACGTTCTATCCTCACCATGCTCCTAGGTCTATATATCGATACTCCGGCGTCGTCGAAGAGCCTTATCACGGCGTCCAGAGTCTTCCTAGGCTCCATGTCGGCTCTTAGGACTAGGAGGAGGCCGTCTGCGTTTCTCGCCAAGGCGAGCGCCACGGAGTTTATATCGCTCGACGGATCCCCCAAGACCAGGCTAGGCGCCTTGACCAACTGAACGTATACGTTGTCCTCGACGAACATGGCGGGGACGGGCTCGACTGTGCTGAAGGGCACGTCGTCGGGCTCAAGCGGCGTCGACGTGAGACACTTGAGCAAGGCTGTCTTCCCGCCGTTTGGAGGCCCCACGACCACCAGCTGGACGTCGCCGTCTTTCTTCACGTAGTGCCCGCCACCGCCGCGCGCGTTGCGCTCCTTGGCTCTCCGTTCCTCTACCTCTCGTCTAAGCTCGGCCATCCTACGCCTGACGAACTTAATCAGCTTCTCAGTACCCTTGTGTTTAGGGACTGAGGAGAGGAACTCCTCCATGGCCCTTATCTTCTCCTCTGGCGTCTTCGCCTCCATCACCTTCAACCACTTCGCCTTAGCCTCGGCCGGCAGATTGGCGGGCACATTTAAACCATATAGAAAGTTTTTAGCTTCTCTCTACGTAGAGGCCCCAGACAGATGTAGACCCCTAGCTGAAGCTCGACGATATGAGGGAAATATCTATCCCTTCTCAGCGCGCCAATCCGTCAGAGAGACCACCTTTTTGCCTTTCAAGCCCATGACGTATGCGGTGGCCGAGAGGGCCGCGGCGACTCCTTGAGCTGCCGCTATGACGGCTTGTTTGTACGGGTACTGGACGACGTCGCCCGCGGCGAAGATGCCCGGCGTCTTAGTCCTGCCCTCCCAATCGGCTATTATCTCGCCCCTCTCGTTGAGGTCGACCAGATGCTTCACGAAGTCCGTCTTGGTCACGTACCCCACCTCTATGAAGATGGCGGCTACCTTGAGCTCCTGCACCTCGCCGGTTTTCCTATTCCTCACGACGACAGACTCGACCTTGTTAGTGCCTCTTATTTCCACGACCTCGCTGTTGGGCACCAACACCGCCTTGCCGGCGCCCAGCACCGTCGACATGAACTCGTCGTCGTATATGGGCTTCTCTCCGGGAAATATCCAGTAGAACTTATTAGACGTTGAAGACAGGATCGTAGTAGGTTCCCTGGCCAGATCTCCCCAGCTTACTAGAGCCACGTCTTGTCCTTTGAAGAACGGGGCGTCGCATATAGTGCAGTACGAGACTCCCTTGTTCTTAAACTTGGCCTCGCCCGGCACCCCCAACTCCTTGGGGGTCTTCCCGAACGCCAGTATCACGGCCAGAGATCTGTACTCGTCGCCTCCGTACGTCTTAACTCTGAAGATATTCCCCTCCTTCTCTATCCCGACAACCTCGTCGAATATGACCTCGGCGCCGAAACGCTCCGCCTGCTGATGTACTCTCGCCACGAGCTCAGGCCCCGATATCTTCATTATGGCGGGGTAGTTCTCGACGAGCGTGGTCATGTTTAGCTGGCCGCCGATATCCTTCGCTATCACTAACGTCTTAAGCCTCTGCCTAGCGGCATACAGCGCGGCCGAGAAGCCCGCTATGCCCCCTCCAACCACGATAACGTCGTAGTCGGCACTCATAGGCGTCTAGACGATGTGGAGTTAAGAAGTTAATGCCCCCACAATCCTCCGGCTGACCGTCTAGCTCTGGGGCCCGAAGGTTATCCGCCCGTAGGGCTAATGCTCCTCGCTCTGTACTTGTCTGATCTTGTTTATGCGCTCCTCCAAAGCCTTGATCAAGTGCTCGTCGTCCTTCTCGTCGTTGGGATATAGATACACCTCTTGCTCCACCTTGACGCCGCCCCTATCCTCGGTGAAGTAGATAAGCCTTATCGGATAGTCGTACCCAGCGCGGCGGTACAACATCCTCATGACCTTGGCGGCAAAAGACCACTCGGCCTTTATCTTCCACTCATCCCTCTTTATTATATGGCTCTTAAGCTCCACGATCTCTTTCTTCCCGTCCTCGTAGGAAATCAAGAAATCGGCTTGGGCAGTTAATATGGCGTCGCCTATCTTGGTAATCACGGGCGGCGCCTCGGCGACTTCCTTAACCTTCTTGGCCCAGGGGATCAACATCCTTATCTTGTTGAAGGCTCCGGAGTGCGGCTCGCCGTAGCTCTCTATGAAGGTCCTCAGAGCGGACACGGCGTCCTTGGCCTTCAACAGAATCAAAACGGCGCGCTCAAAGGCTCTGCCATATTTGGAGCTCAGCTCGTCCGGCTTAGGCAACCCCAAGGCGTCGCTAAGCCTCAACCTCAATCTGCGTATCGACATACCCAACTAGGGATATTGATATAAAAAGGTTACGATGGTCCTCAGTGTACAACGTCGTAGATCTATTCGCCGGCGGCGGGGGGTTTTCAAGGGGATTCGCAGACGCCGGTTTCAGAGTGGTGCTGGGGGTGGAGATCGACGCCAACGCGGCCAGGACATACAGCTATAACTTCCCCCGCGCAGTCGTCCTCGAGGAGGACGTCGCCTCGATTAGCTATAGGGAGGTGGAGAGGCACGTCGGCAAGGTAGACGTCGTGATTGGCGGATCGCCCTGCGAGCCATTCACGGCCACTAACCCGAGGCGTATGGAGAATCCGCTGGACAGGCTCTACACCGATCCCCTCGGCCAATTGACCTTGCACTTCATAAGGCTCGTCGGCGAGCTGCAGCCTAGGATATTCGTGTTAGAGAACGTGCCTGGCATAGCCCAAGGTCCGCTGAGGGAGGCCCTAGAGAGGGAGTTCAAGAGAGTGGGGTTCGACGAGATATACTTCAATATACTACTTGCAGAAAACCACGGAGTGCCGAGCCATAGAAAGAGGGTGTTTATCTCCAACGTCAAGATAACGCCTAGGCGGAGCAAGCCGCCGACGGTTAGACAGGCCTTGGCCGGGCTACCGCCTGTGGATTCTGGCTTTCCGAACCATGAGACCGTGACTCTAAGTTCGTCGAAGGCCGAGAGGATAGCCGCGTTAAGGCCCGGAGATGCCTTGATGAAGTTCAAAGGAGCCTCAGGGATATACGGGAACTTCGTGAGGCTTAAGTGGGACGAGCTGGCTCCTACCGTGATGGGCAGTAGGCGTTTTGTACATCCGGAGGAGAATAGGCTTCTCACTGTTAGAGAGCAGGCAAGGCTCATGGGCTTCCCCGACCACCACGTGTTCTTCGGGCCCAAGGACAGCCAATTCAACCAGGTGGGCGAGGCCGTCCCGCCCCCGTTGGCTCGGGCCATCGCAGAGTACATTAAAGATATATTGCGGTGAGGGCCCTCCGTAGTGCCCACTGTCATATGCCCGATCTGCGGACGACCTGCGGAGAGGCTCATAGAGGGCATGTGCGAGAGCTGTTACCTAGAGAGGCATCCCGTCCTCGAGATAAGGAAGTTCAACGTTGTGAAGTGTAAGTACTGCGGGGCGCTGTACATAAGAGGGCGCTGGATAAGGCCAGGCAGAGAGGGCGAGAAGGCGTTGTTGGAGAGACTGCTCAAAGACAACGTGAAGGTCAGCGGGAGGATCTTGTCCGTAGACGTAGAGATAGGCAACGGCAAGGTGGCCTACAGAATATCGGGCGTGGGGTCGCCCCACGAGCTCATAAAACCGCGCGAGTTCTCGGCCCACTACATCGCCGACGTGGTTCTGGACGTTTGCCTGGACTGTAGGAGGAATATCTGGGGCTCCGAGAGAGGCCTCGTGAGGATAAGGGGATTCCCCGACGAGCTCGACGATAACGACTTTGTCAAGTTAGAGGCAATTCTGGAACACATAGCCTTCGAGGTGAGGGGCAAAAACCTCGGCTCGGTGATATCGGCCGAGCGCGTAGGCCGATCCCTAGAGATATCCACCACGGAGCCCAAGCTGGCGAGACATATAGCCCATAAAATACACGAGATCGCCCCCAGCGACTATGTGGAGAGCTACAAGAAAATTGGGAGAAAAAAGGATAGAGATATATATCATTATACAGCAACAATTTATATAATAACAGTTAAGAATGGCGATGTGTTGAGGAGGGGATCCAGCTATTATCTAGTCCTCGATGTAGGTCGCGACGGCATCTACGTTGTAGATATATCTAGCGGCAACCGCGCGAGGATCCCGCTTCATCGATTCACCGAAGTCAAGACAGAGAGGGTCGGAAGGGGCGTAAAGGGCGAGGTGAAGAACGGAGAGTTCGTAGACGTCGAGGGCCGGAGAATAATGGATGCCCCGGGCTATAGGGACGGCGTCGCGTACTACGTGGAGATAGGCGATAGGCGCTATATAGTTCCGATCTAGACGTAATATTGCTTTAATAGGGTCTTGGCGGTTCCTACCATGTATCCCAACATAGTGATTCGGGCCGCGTTGGAGAGCGATGTTGACGCCTTGGCTGATCTGATAGCGCGTTTGAAAAAGCTAAACGGCGAGTTTGATCCGCTATTGAGACCCGCCGAAAACCTCCTCGCCGTGTCCAAGGAGTACATTAAGTCGAAAATATCGTCCCCTAACTCTGTCGTGTTAGTTGCAGAGATAGATGGAAGAGCTGTAGGAGTCGTCGTAGGCGACGTCGAGGATCGCCTCTTCTACGAGCCGAGGATGGCAGGCATCATAAGGGAGTTCTATATCCTGCCAGAGTTCAGACGTAAAGGTCTTGGCAAGAGAATGATGTCGGAGATTATGGATGCCTTGAGGCGCAAGGGCGCGCAGATGATAATGGCCGACTTCCCTGCTCTCAATGAAATAGCAATAGAATTCTATAAAAAGATGAATTTCAGACCCATCGAATCTATATATGCAAAAGAGGTGTAGTTTTTAGAGCTCAGTTTTTATTATCTCGGCGACCTTCTCGGCGAATTCTTGAGTGCCCAGAACCTCCTTAACCGCCTTCTTCTCCTCCTCGGTCATCTGCCTGGCGAGATCCCCGGTGAAATAGCCCTCCTCGTAGGTCTTGCTGACGCCCCTCAGTATCAAGTCGGCGGCCTCTCTCCAGCCTATGAATCTGAACAACAGCTCGAGAGCCAGTATAGTCGCGGTTGGGTTGACGTAGTTCTTGCCCGTGTACTTAGGCGCGGTGCCGTGGACGGGCTCCGCCATCATGCCCCAGTCGCCTACGTCTATGCCGGGGGCTACGCCAAGGCCTCCGACTAAGCCGGCCGCCTCGTCGCTTACGTAGTCGCCGTTTAGATTCGGCGCAAGGATTACGTCGTATTCGCCCGTGCGCGTGAGCAGTTGCTGGAGCATATTGTCGGCGATTCTATCGTTGACGAGCACCTTGCCGGGCGGCACCTTTCCGCCGTACTGGGGCAATTCCTCCTCGAACACTACGTAATCTCTGAACTCCGTTCTGGCGACCTCGTACGCCCAGTCTCTGAAGGCGCCCTCGGTGTACTTCTGTATATTGCCCTTGTGCATTATCGTCACGGATCTTCTCTTGTTCTCGATGGCGAACTTCAAGGCGAGCCTGGCTATCCTCTGGGTCCCGAACTTGCTTATGGGCTTTATGCCGATCCCGGCATCGTCTCTAATATTTACTTTCAACTCTTTTTTCAGAAAGTCGCGTAGCTTCGCCGCCTCGGGCGCGTTCCAAGGCCACTCTATGCCCATGTATACGTCCTCGGTATTCTCCCTGAATATGACTAAGTCCACTTTCTCCGGATTCTTCAGAGGGGAGGGCAGACCTGGGAAGTACTTCACAGGCCTTATATTGGCGTACAGATCGAATATCTGCCTCAGCGTCACGTTCAAGCTCCGGAAGCCGCCGCCTACAGGCGTCTCTAGAGGGGCCTTAAGGAAGACTCTGATCTTCTTGAGGACCTCGACGCTCTGGTCGGGCAGTCTGCTCCCCAACAGCTTCTCGGCCTTAGAGCCCACGAGGACTTCGTACCACAACACCTTGCGGGCCTTGCCGTACGCCTTCTCAACTGCGGCGTTGGCGACCTTTATAGCGGCATAGGCTACCTCGGGACCTGTTCCGTCGCCCTCTATGTAGCCTACGACGAGCTTGTCGGGCACCTTGAGCTGGCCGGGCCCCGTATAGACGACGTACTCGCCCTCGATGGGGTCGGCGTATTTTCCGGCGTAGGGTTGTAGATTAGGTATCTGCGCCTTTATCTTCTCCAGGTAATCTGACATGATAGAAACTGCTTCGCCCTTTTAAATTCTTACTTTTCGTCTAGTGTGTTTGAGGTTAAACGACAAGCTGGAATGAGGAGTTAGACACATACATCTTGCATCATTAAAACGTATTTATCTATAAAATAGCAGGAAAATTTTCATGTTTATCGAATCGTATTAAATTAGATATATAAAGCTTCTAGCCAAATAGGCTAATTACCATACAGGCGGAGCCTAGGCCAAGAGTTAGATACGCCAAGACGCCCAGTCATGAGCCGCTAGAACTTGTACCGAGGGGCATAGGATCGCTATTCGCTTACAAAGGCCCTGCCCGATCAGATAAGACGGGGACGGCGGAAGATTAACCAGCATCGCTCCTCTAAAAGCCGGCAGAACCGCCAAGCAAGTTGCTGACCGCTACATCATCGACGACTATTGAGCCAGCAAGTCGTGGAGCTCGGCCATGTTCTTGTCCTCGAGATGCCACACGAACTCAACGACCTCTCTCTGTATGCCGCTCGGCAGGACCCGTCTGGTGTTGGCGTAGAACTTCTCCTCGAGCTCCCTATCGCTCAGAGGGTTCTTGGGGTGTCCCTTGGCGTAGTCTACCTGTTCGGTGTGTCTAGCCCCGCCTTTCGTGATCACCGTTATTCTGTTGGGATGCGCCTTGGGGTACATCTTGTCCAACTCGGGATCCACCTTCACCTCCATCCTCTTCATGAGAGAGAGAATCTGCGGGTCTCTGATGTTCTCGTAGCTGTCTACAGTGATGGGGCCGTAGAGCAACGCGGCGGCCGTTATCCACATGATCGAGTGGTCCGCGGTCTCTTTGGTGTGCGGATCCCACTTCTCGGGATCCTTAGGCCCTATTATGTCGTAGGCGGCTTGGAACGTCTCCACTACGACCTTCTCTATCTCCTCTGGTCTGACCCTTTCTCTCAGCCTCAGAGCCGCCTCGACCGCGGTCTGGGCGTGGTACTCGACGGGGTACGGCTTTATGTAGGTGTCCAGGATCCTATGAGGCGGCACCAGCCTCTCTATCTCCGCCAGAGGGCCGTAGTCGAATTCCCCCGAGAGCAACTGCCTTATAAATCCCATCTCGCCCTCGAACGGCTTGAAGGGGCCTGTGAACCCCTCGGCGGCTAGTAGGGCTGCAAATACGGCGTTTCTCGTCGCGTTAGCGGCCGCCGCGCCCTTCCACATGCTCAACTCGCCTGCGCGGGTCTGCCGCATGGCGGCGTGTGGGACCGCGTATATGGCGAGCGCGTGCTGAGTCTTCTCGGCGTCTAGGCCCAGCAGTTTTGCGGCGACAAGCGTGCTACCGACGCCGAGATAGTTCACGTGATCCCAGCCGCGTTTCCTGAGGCTGGCCGCGTCGCATAGAGATACTGCGGCCTCGTAGCCCACCGCTATCGACGTGATGACGGCCTTGCCGCCGGAGCCCAACATATCGCCGAGCGAGAACGCGGCCGCTATCATGTCGCTGGGATGGAGAGGCTCCTTCGACAAGTAGGTGTCGTTGAAGTCGTGGTACCTTATCATCACCCCGTCGACAAAGGCCGCCCAGTCGGGGACGACCCTATATCTCGTGCCCAGAATCCTGGCGCCCCACTGGGACTGGCCTCTGGAGAGAGCCCTACGCGCCAGGGCGACCGGCTCGGCGTTGTACGCCGCAAAGGCCACGGCGAGGGAGTCCAGTATCCTTCTCTTGACCTCGTGGACCACGTCGCTGGGTATCTTGTCGTAGTTTATAGACTCGGCGTACTGGGCCAGCGCCTTGGTTATCCTATCCATGGACCTTATCGGGCCTCAATTTAACAGCTAGCTTTCTGTCCACCTCCTCTGCTATCTTCTTGTCGAAATCCTCGTAGTCGTAATAGCCTATGAGCTCGTACAGCTCTTTGCGGGTCAACATCCTCTGCACTAGGGGCTCTTGGGTGCCTAGATCGGCTATGGTCCTTAATGCCTCCCTCATGGCGCCCAGCGCTACTCTGAGCAGAGTCACGGGGAATATTACAAATTTATAGCCGTATTCCTCTAGCCTCTTGGCAGGTATCAACGGCGATTTGCCGAACTCGGTCATGTTAGCCAGCAGTGGGGCCTTAACTCTCCTCGCAAACTCGGCGAATTCCTGCTCGCTCTCCAAGGCCTCGGGGAATATCACGTCGGCGCCGACCTCCAAATACAGCTTCGCCCTCTCCACGGCGTCGTCAAAGCCGGTGACCCCCCGAGCGTCTGTCCTCGCCACGATCACGAAGTCGGGGTTGCGCCGGGCCTCCACGGCGGCCTTTATCTTCTTCGCCATCTCGTCGGCGGGCACGACTTGTTTGCCGGATAGATGGCCGCATTTCTTGGGCAATACCTGATCCTCTATCTGGACGCCGGCCGCGCCAGCCCTCTCGAACTCCACCACGGCCCTGACCACGTTTAGGGCCTCGCCATATCCAGTATCGATATCGACTATGAGAGGTATATCGACCGAGGACGCTATGTACCTAACCACGCGCGCCATCTCGTCGAGAGTTATGAGGCCTAGATCGGGGAGCCCCAGAGACGCCGTGACGGCGGCGCCCGAGACGTAGCCTGCCCTAAAGCCCATCGACTGGACGAGCAACGCCGTTATCACGTCGTAGACGCCGGGCACCATCACTATTCCGGGCCTCTTCAGCTCGGCCCTCAGCTCGGCGACCGCGTCCCTCCTCTCTTTCCTCAATATTGGGGCCTTCACTCCATAAACACGATCCCTATATTAATTATATGGAAAACGAGATTCCATGGACAGTAAAGACGTCGAGCTACTGATGATGGCCCAGTACGAGTTCCCGCTGGTGGATAGGCCTTTCCAGGAGATGGGCAGGGCGCTTGGGCTGAGCGAGGACGAGGTCATAGACAGGCTGAGGAGGCTGGCCGAGGTCGGCGTGCTTAGGAGGATAGGCTCCGTCATGAACTACAGAGCGAGGGGCCTCGAGGCGGCGCTGGTGGGCTTCTCGGTCCCCGAGGATAGGGTAGACGCCGTCGCGGCCGACATAAATAGAGACCCTATGGTGACCCACAACTATCTGAGGGACTATAGGCCCTACAACGTCTGGTTCGTCACTAAGGCGAAGACCGCGGACGAGTTGGAGGAGAAGGTCAGATCTATAGCAGAGAGATGGGGCGTCGACTACGTGATACTCTACTCGCTCAGGACCTATAAGCTCGACGTGCGCTTCGATCTCTACGAGGGCATCTCCAGATCTAAATCCGGGATACTGCCCGAGAACCCTCCGCCTATAGAAAACCTCGGCATACCTAAGGAGTTCTACTCCAAGGTGAGATCCATACCTCTGGTGGCCGAGCCGTTTCGCGAGGCGGCGAAGGTCCTAGGCAAAAGCGTGGGCGAGGCGCTGGACGTATTGAGGAGTCTCATAGACATGGGCGTTCTGAGGGATTTCCACGCGTCGCTCGACGGCGAGGCGTTGGGGTTCAAGGAGAACGCCATGGTCGTCCTCAGGAAGCCCGACTGCGAGGAGGCGGCCCGGCTGAGGGAGTCGACCCACGTGGTGTTGAGGAACACCGTGCCTGGCAAGTGGGAGTATCCCTGCTACTTCATGGTACACGCACGCGCCCGGAAGACCATAATGGAAAGGGTCGCGGGCCGTTTCGCGGACGGCTACGCCATGCTCTTCAGCGTGAGGGATCTGCTTGGAGGCAGAGCCATGGCTAAAAGGATTGAGTCCGTGAGCGACTAGGAGCGCGCCTCGCCTTGGTAACACCAGATACCTCGCTCTTTCTGGACAAAACCCTTCCGCCTCAACATAACGCTGTTTAGGTTCTTGCCGTAGTACTTCCTCACCTCTGAAAAGGTAAGGCATTTGTCCGGCCTCTTGAGGGCTTGGTTTATTACGGCCTCCCAGCCCCCCTCGTATCCCTCCGCCATGAGCTCGGGCTTCAGCTCTTGTAGGAGCTCGGGCAACTGCTCGGCGAGCGATTCCCTCACGGCCTTCTTGAAGAGGTCGTAGAGCCGTTTATCGTTTAGGAACTCGTTGAGGGCCTCTCTGGCAACGTCGATCAGCCTTATCTTGCAGGGCTGTTCCAGCAAGAGCCTGATGGCGTCGTCGTAAGGCGCGTCGGGCCTTGGGAGGAGTCTGCGGAGCCGCTCGACGAGGGACGGATCCCTTATCTCTATGTGCATGGCTTCCCGGAGGACTATATGATATATAACTTTTATATCGACGACGGCTACTTGAACACCTTGAGCTTGAGCCTCTTGGGCACAACGCCTTGGGGTAGCTCGACGCCGACGATCTCTATATTCACCGTCTGCTCGTTCCACGGCGTGGATCTGCCGAAAGCCCTCGGCATGTAGTTCCTGATAGTTATGCCTTTATGCGACGCCACGTGTACTATCACAACTCTCTCGACGTCGAGACCCTTGAATCTGGCGTTGTTCTCGAGGTTCTCCAACACCCGCAGATAGTTCTTGGCAACCTTAACAGGCCATTTGGCCACAGGCCAGTTGCCCCACGGCGTTGCGTGGTGCGCTTGTTTCTTGGTGAACCTCCTAATAGGTATAGGCCTTCTCAAATTCGCAGTGTCTTCCAGCCACTGCCTCGCCTGTTTCAACGTCATGTACTTTATGAAACGCCCCACCTCGACCGACTTCTTCCACGACATCCTGAACTCGTTGCCGTAAGCCCTAACTATCTGGTCCCCGGTCACCTTGACCCCGTACCTCTCGAAGACCAGCCTTATCACGTCCTCGTCCGACATGCTGTAGTGAAGCCTCGCCACGGGGGCGGATATAGGATTATTTATAAGTCTTAGCGCCAGGGACGGCGTGCGCCAGTACTGGCGGCTCATCAGAGGGGAGCACGGCGTCTTGACAGCCATATCGAGCGTCGCGTCGTATATCATCGCGGGCGGCAGAGCCCCCCTTGAGTCTGCGCTGATAGGCGCCAGCGCGTTTCTGGCTGAGGCAGGCATGTTCGCGCACAACGACCTCGCCAACTTGCAGGAGGACAGAGTAAACAGGCCCGACGCGCCGCTGGTCACAGGCGCCGTGAGCGTTAGGGCGGCCAAGGCCGTGGCCGTCGCGTCTTACCTCCTCGGCCTAATCCTGGCGTCTTTCTTGACTTGGCAAGCCTTGACTATATATCTAGTGGCGGCCGCGCTCGGCGCCCTCTACAACGAGAAGGGCAAGCGCGTGCCCTTCGTCGGCAATTTCATAGTCGCCTTCCTGACCTCTATGGTCTACCCCTACGGCATGGCGGCCGCAGGCGCCGTAGACATATACCTATTGCTCCTCTTCGCCGCATCGCTACTCGCAAATTTCGGCAGAGAGCTCGTCAAGACCGCCATAGACTATCCGGGCGATCTGGCGGCCGGGGTTAGGACCGCCGCAACGGTTCTGGGGCCTAGACGCGCCGCCGATCTAGGCGCCTATTTCGCGCTTGCGTCGTCCACCGTCGGGATCTATCTAGCCTATGCGCTGACGGCAAGCGGCATGTATGTACTACTAGCTGGGGTGGCGTCCACTACGGCGGCTCTCATCGTCCTCTCAATCCTATGTATACGCGGCAGGTGGCAACTGTTTCGCAGAGGGTCGCTCGCGGCGTTCGGCATCACGCTGATAGCTCTTCTAGCGCAAGGCGTGCTTATCGCAATATTTTAGATGGAAAGATCGCCCCATGGGTTTGGTCCTAGTCGATCTGGACGGCACGCTGATACCGCTCGAGGCTTGGGATCCAGTATTCTATGAAATATCCGCAACGGTGGCCGGCAGGATCGGCATACAGCCCGGCGAGTTCTGGAGCTTGGTGAAGGCTCTCCACTACCAGCTGATGAGGCGGCTCAACTTCAAGGCCTTCGACTGGCAGTATCTGGTAGAGTCCGTGGCCTCCAGCTTCGGCGTGTACGAGGTGCCCAAGATCGAAGACGTGCTGGCCAAATACGTGTCGGGCTTCCCCGTCATCGACGGAGCCTATGACTTGTTGAGGGGGATCAACGACCTCGGCCTAAAAGTCGCTATAGCCACAAACGGGCTCCGTAGATACCAATCCATCGTGGTCGAGGCGCTCGGCTTCTCTAAGTACATAGTCGGTCTGAGGACCTCAGACGACTACGGCTGCGCGAAGAACTGCAAGGAGTACTTCGACGGAGCGTCTCTAATGATAGGCGACAACCCAGTATTCGACGTGTATTTCCCCAAGAAATTCGGCCTAAAGACGGTCTTCGTCGGCGATTGGGATAAAGCGGTTCTAAAATACGGCGAGCTACTCGGCGTAGACCTATCCTACGTTAGGCCGGACAGAGCCGCCGCAAACCTCGCGGAGGCCCTGGACGCAGTGAGGGAAATAGCGAGAGATTTATAACGCCTCCCCTATGCGGCCGTGATACTGCTCAACTTAACGTTGCCGCCTCTATTGGTGATATTCCTGGGAGCCGCCTCCCTCTCAAACGTGTCGCTACCGGCACAACCCGCCTCCGCCGTCGCCGCCTTTTGGCTCAACAACACGCCGATACCTTGTTGGGTTCTCCAAGACAGGCTCTACGTATTACAAGACGGCGAGCCGGCCTACGTCGAGTACGTGCCGCAGTTTCTCAACAGATCGGGGATATACTCGGTATCTATCAGCGCGCCCGAAGGGGCCGTGATAGCCATACCGCCAGGGGTAATCGCCGAGCTAAGCCCGAGCAACTATACATTGATATCTATAAATAGGACTGGATTATATATTTCTATTAAAGCAAGCAATATATCTATTGTATTTTATCCAGCCAAGATCGTTATCTCAAGTATTAACAAGACGGCCGTGCCGCCTACTTCGACCGCCGCGACGGCCAGGACAGAGAGCTCCGCGTCGACTAATACAAGCATCCCGCTCTCTACCTCGAGCTCCTCCGGCGGACTCCCCGTAACTACCATCGCGCTCGTTGTAGCGGCTGTAGCTATAGCGACGTCGATAGTCTTGATCGCCAGAAGACGTATCGATAGATGTAGCGATCTAGGCGACGCAGACAAGCTGATACTGAGAACCCTCGAGGAGGGGGGCGGACGTATGCCGCGGGCCGAGCTGGCGCGCCGGCTGGGACTGCCGGCATCGACGTTGCATAAACACCTACATAAGCTCTCTAGGTACGGCTATCTGAGGCTCGTCTCCGAGGGAGGCGTCCAGAGAGTCGAGCTACTGAGGAGGTGCTCAGACGGCTAAAGACCGATCATCGTCGCCGCTCAGCGGAGTCATCACCAGCTCCTTAACGGCCGCGATTTATATTCTATGTGCGGCAACGTCAGCATGATCTCGAAGGCGAGGTTTGATAGGTGGTTCAAGAGCTTGGCGGCCTCCGCGTCCCCCAGCGAGACGGCGCGGCGCTCGGCCCACCTTATCCAGACTCTGGCCTCGTCGACCGCCGAGCATTCGGGCGACGCGCAGGCGGCCCAGCTCTTGGGCGGGCCCGGCGATATGGAGTACGCAATCTTGAGGGCCCTTCTGTAGAGCTCCAGGGCGTTGTCCAGATGCGCCGCCTTGCCCGTCGCCAGATAGAAGCCGAGCTCCATCAACGAGAAGCCGGCGAGCCTCATGGCGCGGGACTGAGGCCTCGGGAGGCTGTTGGCCGCCTTGAAGGCGTAGGCGATTGCGGCGTCCAGCGCCCCGTAGAACTTTATGACGGGCGAGTCCTTGCTCGCCCTCTCGGCTCTCCCCCTATATAGAGCAACCGTGTCTCCGCCGTCGCCTGGACAGGCGAACAGCAACAGGCAAGGCTTGACGAGCGACACGAAACATTGCTCGGACGGCCTCATTATTTGTAGTAGTCAAAATAAAATGCGGCCGGGGTAACCCACCACTCTCATCCCGGCCCCTATCGGGGCAGTCTGTGTGGCGTCGAGATACTCTTCTGCTACTTAAAAACTTTTGCCTAATATTCGACGATTTTCTTGCCTTTCTCCTTCAACTCCCCCAATATGGCGTCGGCCTTCTCAACGGGCAACTTTATCGTGTAGAGATAGCCGGACAGCCGCGCCTTCAGCTTAACCACGCCCTCCTCTGGGAAGCGTTTCACCCTGATTTCTTGCGCCTCCTCGGCATATTTCCGCCATACCTCTACCAAGAACACCTCCTTAGGCATGACGCCGCGTTATCACGGGTTTTTAATTGTTATAGCGCCGCTGGGGAGGCCGATGCGCCGAGCCCAAAATGTTTTTAAACGGACTAGATCGCGATGAGCCATGGAATACGTCTATGCGGCTTTGTTACTGCACTACGCGAAGCAGGAGATAAACGAGGACAACCTATCGAAAGTCCTCCAGGCCGCCGGGCTCCAGCCCGACGAGGTTAGGGTCAAGACCTTGGTGGCCGCCCTAAAAGAGGTAAACATAGACGAGGCGATAAAGTCCGCCGCGTTTGCCCCCGTAGCGGCGGCGCCCGTCGCGGCTCCGGCCGCTGGACAGCAGGCGGGAGGAGCTGCGCAACAAGCCAAGGAGGAGAAGAAGGAGGAAGAGGAGAAGAAGGGGCCGAGCGAGGAGGAGATCGCCGGATCTCTCGCCGCGCTGTTTTAAAAAGCCTTTCAACTCGACGAGGGTTTTCTGCTTCTCTCTTGTATCACCACCATCTTCGAAACGACCTCATGAACTTTATCTATATCTTTATAATATATTCTATATATCTGATTTCCAATTCTTAATTCTATAAATTTTCTTTCTGGATTATATTTATATTCCTGTATAGGTATAGGGGCCTTGAGGCCTGTGTTTTTATTTATCACTATTCCAGTGTCGTATATCTTGACGTCCGTAGCTATTATCGGGAATTGAATCGGGCGAAACGTGAAGTAGTAGAGCGGCGAGAATATCGCCGTAAACGCGGCGAAGAGCGCCACATAGCCTAGGTAGTTCGCCAGAAACTGGCCTAGGCTTGGCTGTAGCCTCTCGCTCACCGCAGGCACTACGGCCGACTGCAGTGCGGGGAATATCCAAATACCAGCTAATATTATAGGAAAAGATATGAAATATACCATAAATATTCTATTTAATTTCTTCATTTCATTAGGTAGCTCTTTGTCTTTTTCAAGAGCCTTATTTACGTCTTTTTCTCCTATATCGAACAACAGCTTCCCCTTAACGACCTCCCTCGCTTGTTGCGAACCTCTGCGGTAAGCCCTAATCCCCATCACCGCAGTTATTATGAAGATCGACGCCACATATAGAAGGCCGACGAGCCATAGGTAGCTCATCCCCAACACGGCCAGCACCGCGGCATATCCAAAGATAGTTCCTAGAGTTATGGCAATCCTCAACGCTACTTGGTTCATATAAGCGACCGTTTTAGGCCTCCTAAAAGCTTTATGCATAGCCTATCTCGACCCTCAGTGAAGGTCTACGCTATATGTAGCGACTTCGAGGGCAAACTGCCCCCATCCCACGGATTCGGGGTGTTTCTAGACAGCGGCGTCGTGTTCGACTCCTGTACGGAAGACGCGGCGAGGCGGTTTTTGGAGGAGGCGCCGCGACCTCCTATTCTGGGCATTTCGGCGGTGGACAATCCCCACCACTCGGGGGGCTTCTCTGCTTTTAACGTGCCCGTAATTCGGTGGGCGGAAGGCGTTCTTGACTTAAAGATAGGGGGCACCCTCCACCGGGTTATCGGCTTCGGCAGAGAGGCCGTGTTGATAATTGGCAAGACCGTCATATCCCCGTGCGGCCTCTTTACCATACCCTTTGGGAGGCTGTCGCGCATGGGCCTGAGAGCCGACTGTTTCGTCGGCGGGCTGGGCGGGTCGACCGCCAGCCCCTACGCCGTCTCCAGAATATTGGGGGAATTGAGGGCCTTGGGGGTGCGGTGCGTCGCGCCTCTCCACAGTCCGCCCGGAATTGTGAGGGAGGTCGAGAGGCGTTTCAACGTATATAGACTCGGGGCCGGCTCCGCGTTGGAAATACCTATATAGCATGTTCGTTGCGCCTACATGGACGTATTGGAGTCGCTGGCTCTTTACGTACTGGCTTGGCTGATAGTGGCCCTGGCGCTTTACGCCATACGTAGAGATTTGGTCAAGGGATTCGTGTTGATAATGTGGAGCTCCGAAAGGGCGGCCCAGTTCATAAGGAGGGTTTCGGAACGGCTCTCCTTCATACCCCTTAAGGCGTATCTAGCGGTTGCGGCCGCGCTCTTCCTACTATCGGCCTACTCGCCCTATTTCCCCATACCTGCGGGGACCGGCGTGGCCTACATGCCGGGCTTCCTCTACATATTGCTGAGGTCCACATACCAGGCCTTGACGGGTTTGGCCCACGGCGCCTCGGTGCAGGAAGTCGCCGTGGTGGGGGCGCAGGCCGGCGCAGTGCCCCTACTGCCCGGCATAACAATACCCTGGGACCAGCTGCCCTACATCGCGCTTGCCGTCGTCGTGGGCGTCGCGCTCCACGAGTTCATGCACGGATACGCCGCGGTGAGGCACGGCATTAGGCTGAAATCCGCCGGCGTCTTCTCCGCCTTTTTCGTGTTCAGCGGCGCGTTCGTGGAGCCCGACGAGGAGCAGCTCAAGTCCAGCCCTCTAAGGGCTAAGATCGCGGTTTTCGTGAGCGGGGTCGCGGCCAACGTAGTCCTGGCCTTGTTGGCGCTCGCGATATACCTAGCCGGCGTACACGCCGGTCTGGGAGGCGCGGTCCTCGCAAGCATAAATCCGGCGACGGCGCAACTAGGCCTCAAGCAAGGCGACGTAGTCGTGGCCGTTAACGGCTGCGGCGTGTCGGCCGACGTCGTCGTGCCCGACCAACTACTGGCAACGCTAAACGCCATAGTCGGCAACCCCGCGGGGACGCCTCTATGTAGCCCCAACCAGACAATAACTCTAGTCGTCGAGAGGAACGGAAAGCTCGTCGACGTCAGCTTCCCGGCCGAGAAGATCTACGTAGGCGCTCCGCTGACCAGCTTAATATACGGGGGGCCTATGTACGAGGCCGGCATAAGGCCCGGCGACGTGGTAACCGCCATCTACGGCTGCGGCGGCGCCTACCGCGTATACTCCAGCGGCCAGCTCATATCGATTATCCAGAAGATAGTCTCCGACGGCTTGTGTAGGCCGGGCGATCAAGTCGTTGTAAGCGTATTACGCAACGGAAGGGAGGAGAACTACACAGTGGTCCTCGGCCACAATCCGGATAACTACACTAGGCCGTTCTTCGGGATCTATACAAACGGCTTGGGCCAACTGGGCTTCAACACGTCTGTCTTCTCGGCGTCTCTCTTCGCCAATACCCTATTTGTGAAGACAGTTATGTGGTTTTTCTTAATAAATCTAGGACTTGCTCTAATAAATGCACTGCCTATATATCCGCTCGATGGGGGCTTGCTTGTTCTGGCTATTCTTGAACGGTATCTAGGCAAGAACGGCGCTACCTATATAGTCTATGGAATAACCGCCTTGTTGGCGGCGTTTTTGGTGTTCGACTCCGCGCTGGGTATTGTAAGCGGCATATATAAGCAGATATTTTCGTTGCTTAGATGAACCGGCGGACGGCCTACGGGCTCGCGCTCGGGATACTCTCAGTGGCGGTGGCGTTGGCGGTTGCGTGGATGCCAATAGGTCCCCTCCTTTCAGACGAGCCTCTCCCGGCGCCGCCTAATCTGCTAATAATCAACGGCATTATTCAGCCCGGCAATGGATTCCTATGGTATTATCTTTGGAAAGCCACAGTCACGCTCGTGATCGTCTTCTTCGCGGCTCTAATAGCGTCTTTCTTCGTGGAGGCGGGGCCGGGCGTCAGGTCGTTCTTCGCAGTTATATCGTTCGCAATAGCCGCGCTCCACTACGCCAACCTCCTCGCCATGACAAACTCTATAAAGATATATCCATTATTTTATATAATAAACATAAATATAAATGGGAATTTAATAAATCAATATTATTTAGATATAGGTCAACTATTTATAATTTATGGGGTATACAATATCCTTAGGCTATTTAAGAAATAGCTCCTCGTACTGCTTTACGTACTCCACAGATTCCTTCAACGACGCAAATAGACTTTTGGCGTACTCCACATCCTCGCGCCTTATCGAGTCTCTGCCGGCGTCTTTGGCCCTTATGTATGCGGGCACTAGGAGCTGTATGGCGTATCGCAACGACTCCTCGGCGCCTATTTTAGTCAGAAGCTCCAGCGCGTCGTCGCTCAGCTTTATGCCCTCCTCGTCGGCCTTTATCTTCACAATCTCTCTGACCTCCTTGTCGCTATACGGCTTCGTCCGTATTATAACTAGCCTGTCCAACATATCCCGCGGGATCCCGTGCGGCGACTCTATATCGGTTCCTCTAATCTTCGCTATGCCTCTATTGGTCGCCAGCACTATTATCGGCGCCATCTCGCTCTCCATAGCCCTCGAGAGGAACGCAAAAGATTCTATGTCCAGCAGATGCGCGTCGTCTATGAATAGAATGCCGGGGACCAACTCGGCCTTGCCCTCATCCACTATCTTCTTGACAAATTCATCAGCCTCGCGCCTCACCTCCTCAGGTATTTCCTTAGTCTCCTCCACGAAGCCGAAGAGCGCCGCGGTCAGAAGCCCCTTCTGCCTGGCAAAAGCCACGTCTATGTCGTTGAGGGTGAAGAAGCGCGTTATCTCCTTCTCCTTATACACCGGGCCCTTGGGCAGCTCGATCCTCCTCCTGACCGATATGTCGTACTGCTCGCCGGACTCCCCTCTGCCCTCGACCGTGACCCTCCCCGTCTCCTCATCTATCATGATCACGTCGCCTTCCTCGACGCCGAGCTCTATGAGCTGGACCGCTATCTCGGCGGGCACCCTCAACGTCTTCTCCTCGTCCTTTGTCCTAAGCCTTATCGTGGCGCCCCTCGGCACCTGCACATATGGGTTGTACGGATGCCGGTCGTATCTTATATCTATCGACTTCACCTCGCCCTCGTAGACCTTGCGCCACTCCCTCATCCTTATGCCTATGGCTCTCCTCAACGCCCGCATGAGGAACTCCGTCTTCTTCAACTCGGCCGAATATATCTCCCCCGCCGAGAGCGCCACGAAAGGAGTATCTTCGCTCAACTCCCTCGCAATTCCGATAGCCAACGCGGTTTTCCCCGTGCCGGGAGGGCCCACAATCAACACCCCCTTGCCGGCGAACTTGCCCGCCTTTATCATCTTCACGACCATATAAGCCGCCTCCCTAGCCTCCGTCTGCCCCACGAAGCCGTCCGCGGAGAACTCAACCCTGCCGTCCTTGACTCCAAGCCCCTTTATATGAGTATGCGCGGCAAATCTCTCGAACTTAGCCTTAACTTCCTCTATCTTTATAGACGACATGGTGGCGAGTATCTCCGGCAAGATTTAAGCTTATCACGGCGGTAGCCCGTCGACGATAGATACGGCAATTGACCGCCGGCTGAATAAGACGGCCGAAGCGCGACGCTGTGACGGCCCCGGCCGCTAACCACGGCGCCGCCATCGCCACGTGCAATATATTTAATATTGAGGTGCCCAAGAAGACGTTATGGATATACGCTACTTGAAGATCTTATCGTTCTTGGCTATGACTAAATCGTTTGCCGGCCGGCGTTATTTATCCCAGAAACTCGGCCTCGGCGAGGGCGTCACCAGAAGGCTCTTGGACATAGGCAGAGAAAATAATCATATATCGGTGAACAGAGCGGGCGTGAGGATAACTGAGGGCGGATTAGACTATCTAACACAAATTCTTGCTAAATGCGGTATTAAACCTTTAATATATACTAATAGATTTGGCGAAAAGCTATGCGGACAGATCTGCGTCGCCTTCTCGCTAAATAGGCCCGTCGACAACATCGTGAAGTTCAGAGACGAGGTTGTAAGGAGAGGAGGGTGCGGAGCTATAATAGCGTATCTAAAGGGAGGCTCTATATACATCCCGCTCGCCGAGAGGCGGCTGGAGGACTTAGACAGCGACTTGGCATCCGCCCTGAGAACTCTTTTAAAGGAGGGCGATACTTTAATCGTATCTTGCGGCGATAATTTCGGACAAGCCATGGCCCCCCTAGACGTGGTCTGCGTGATGAAATAACCCGGACGGAGTTGATGAAGTTCGGCATCCTATCTGATTAACAGTTATCAATATAGATCTACATAGAAAGGCTAAAGCAACGTTTTAGAGGGACCTAAGCCTTGATATCGATGAGCGAGCAGACCGTGTCTATAAGGACAACCGGCAAGGTCATACAATCTCCATGCGGCCCCATAGTGCACGGCCTCGAAGACGTCTTGGTCAAGATCACCTCCATAAGCGATATCGATGGACGCGCCGGCAAGCTCTGGTATAGGGGATATAGGATAGAGGATTTGGCCGAGAACTCGACATACGAGGAGGTGGTCTACCTCCTCCTCTACGGCAAATTGCCGAATGTAAAGGAGCTCGAAGATCTCAAGAGAAGGCTTGCGGCCAACAGAGACTTGAACCCGGCCACGATCGAGGTCGTCCGCTCGCTGGCTAAGGCACATCCCATGTTCGCCTTGGAGGCTGCGGTAGCCGCCGAGGGGGCATTCGACGAAGACAACCTAAAACTGGCCGAGGCTCTGAGGGCCGGCCGCTACAAGCAGGAAGAGAAGGACCTCGCCCTCAAGATAGCTGAGAAGCTCGTGGCTAAACTGCCCACCATAGTGGCCTACCACTACAGGTTCTCCAGAGGGCTGGAGCCCGTAAGGCCGAGAGCCGACTTATCGCACTCCGCCAACTTCCTCTACATGTTCTTCGGGAAGGAGCCCGATCCTCTGGCCACCCGCGCCATAGATCTCTATCTGATCCTCCACGCCGACCACGAGATCCCGGCGTCGACATTTACCGCGTTGGTCATAGGAGCTACTCTGAGCGATCTATACTCGGTGATAGCGGGCGCTATAGGGGCCCTGAAGGGACCCCTCCACGGAGGCGCCAACGAGGCGGCCGTCAAGTCGTACCTAGAGATAGGCGACCCCGCGAAGACCAAGGACCTCGTCGAGGCGGCGACTAAGCCGGGCGGCCCCAGGCTGATGGGCGTCGGGCATAGGGTCTACAAGGCTTACGATCCGAGGGCCAAGATATTCAAGAAGCTGGTCGAGGACTACACGGCCAAATTCGGAGATCCGCAGAAGCTCTACGCCATAGCGAGCGGTATAGAGCAAGCCGTCTTGTCGCACGAGTATTTCCAGCAGAGGAAGCTCTACCCCAACGTCGACTTCTGGTCGGGAATAGTGTTCTACTATATGGGGATACCCTACGACTACTTCACGCCGCTGTTCGCCATGTCGAGGGTGGTGGGCTGGACTGCGCACGTGTTGGAGTACTGGGAGAACAACAGGCTGTTCAGGCCGAGGGCTTGCTACGTAGGCCCGCACGATCAGCAATATATCCCGCTCAACTCGCGTACTTAAACTAGGGAATATACTATCTTCAAAACAAGGTTTTTCCTCTTCCCCCGGAGCTCTAAATACGATGTATAGCCCTCATGCCTCAATTTGCCTACTACGGGCAGACCGGCTTCTTTCAGGGCTTCTTTAATTTTTCCAACGACGGCGCTGGGCAGTTTGAGCTCTCTGGCCAGCGTCTCAGATATGGAGCTCACGACGTCGTGCACCTCCTCCTCCAGCGCCTCGTCTTCAAACCCTTTGTCGTACTCGACGCGGACTATCCGCCCGTCTTCGTCCCTCCACAAGATTATGAGATCGCCCAGGTGGATTTCGGCAAAAACAGTCATTTAGGTATAAGCCCGGAGTCCATAAGCACTTCTAAGGTCTTGACGCTCTTGCCTATAATTTCCTGTGCTATGTTCAACTCCTCTCTGTAGCTTAGAGGACGGCGAGCGAGGCCTAGCTCGGAGGCCTTGGCGGCGACTGCCGCCGCCTCGCGGGGGTATACTTCCCATTCGGTCATCTTTGGAAGTATGTAGTCTTCGCTCATTCTACCTTCGACGAACTTGGCGAGCTCCTCGGCGGCGGCTATAAGCATCTCGTCGGTCACCGTCTTGGCTCTGGCATCTAGCAAGCCTCTGAAGACCGCGGGGAATACCAGCGAGTTGTTGACTTGGTTCGGCAGATCGCTTCTGCCAGTCGCCACTATCTTGGCGCCGGCCTCCTTCGCCTCCCAAGGCCATATCTCCGGCGTGGGGTTGGCCAACGCGAACACTATGGGATCTTTGTTCATCTGCGCCACCCACTCCTTTTTTATAATGCCGGGGCCGGGACGCGACGCGGCCACGACTATGTCGACGCCCTTCATGGCCTCGGCTATTCCGCCCTTCCTGCGCTCGGCGTTTGTCCTCAGCGCCAGTTCGTACTTCCAGGGATTCTCCACCATCAACCTGTCTATGTCGTCCCGCTCCGGATGTAGTATGCCCTTGGTGTCGACCAGTATGAGGTTGCCCGGCTTTACTCCGTAAGCCATGAGGAGCCTCGCGGTGTATATGTTCGAGGCGCCGGCGCCTATAAGCGCTATGGTCGAGTTCTTGAGGTCCTTGCCCGTGAGCTTCGCCGCGTTGATCAGGCCTGCAAGAGTTGCCGTGGCCGTCCCTTGCTGGTCGTCGTGCCACACCGGTATTTTTAGCTCCTTGCTCAACTGGTCCAACAGCCTGAAGCATTTGGGCGACTCTATATCTTCTAGGTTTATCCCGCCGAAGGCGGGCTCTACCGCCTTCACGACTTCTATAAACTTATCGGCGTCTCTAGCCCTTATAGGTAGCGGAACGGCGTCAACCCCGCCGAGATATTTGAATATCAAAGCCTTGCCCTCCATCACCGCGTACGCCGCCTCGGGCCCCACGTTGCCCAGCCCCAACACTCTGGTGCCGTCCGAAATTACCGCTATGACGTTCCATCTCGACGTGAGCTCGAACGCGAGGTCCGGATTTTCCGCGATTCTTCTAGAGACTTCGGCGACGCCTGGGCTGTAGTAGATCGCGAAGTCGTCCATAGAGGTGACGGGCACCTTAGGCACCGTGGCGAACTTCCCGCCGTAACGTCTATGCACCTCCACGGACAGCCTGTACCACTTATCCACCATCGCCTTTTTTACGTTTTTAAGGTATAAATGTATTGCCTTGTTATGGCGTCGACAATTGGCGAATATAAGAGCGTTATTACGTGGAATACCGGATATATAGAGGTAAGAAAAGAAAATAGAGTCATCTATACGGCCGTCTTGAGGAACCTCGCCGTCGGCATGTACCGTATACTCAACTCGCTACAGGAGGCGAGCAGAGGGCTGGTGGGCATGAGGCTGGCTCTAACTGCCTGCGACGACTGGACGGCATACGTCGAGCCCAAGATCACCGGCGTCGGGTGGCTTGTGGACTACGGCCTCCGCACGGTGGTCGGGGCGAGGTGTTTGGACGGCCTATGCGTGTTGGCCCAGAGATGCGTAAGCCAAAACATATCGTATATAGATCACAGGAACTACGACGGGCCGTTGATATCCGCGGCACTTGGGTTCGGCCTAGCCGACTTCTAGCTTAAATAGAGCCCGGAACTTCTATGTCGCCGCGCTGGATCTGGACCAAGCTCACGTCTTTTTCCACTTTTTAAAAGACGCCTGCCCGGCCCCAGAACGCTGTCACGACGTAGCCCGGAAACCCCACGAAGGACGGCACGCCCAGAGGGCGGGGAGAGCTACCGCCCCATTCCGGACGCCGCAGAGGGGCGGCCGAGGCCCGGGCGCGACTTGATGAGAGGAGAACTGGCGATCCATAGAGAGGCGCCGCGCCGGAGCGTACTTGGTGGGGCGCGACGCGGCGCTCCCAGGCCGCGCGGAGGAGAAAAAAGGGGAGTATTGTTTCAAGAGGGGAAAAGAGGGGGTTAGGAGGTGGCGTTGACTACTATGAACGTTACGGTAAAGAGCGCGTGCAACCTCGCGTTAAGCAGTAATAAGTCCGGAGAGCTCCTCATCGTCATGTTGGCCAAGGCGGGCGAGGCGTAGACTATGAAGATAACTACTTGCTTTACCGATATGGGCTTGGGAAGCGGTATCGTGCAGTTGCCGGTACATCTGGCGGCGGGCCAGTCCAGCACCTCGTTAGTCTTCGGCACTATCTGCTCGAAGTACGGCCCGTTGACGTACGTCCCGTAGCGCACTGCTACGGGGACTCCGTTGTTGCAGACAAACGGCAACGTGATGTTGGGCGACATGAAGCGTATGAGGACGGGAAGCTCGACGACCGATCCATTGACGTCTCGGAAGTAAAGGAGGGCGTAGTAACCGCCGGTGGAGTTCGGCGTAATTCCCTCGTATGGTATGAGATAGTCGATAAGGCCCGGAGGAGCCGCACTGATAGACATCTCGCACTTGTCGGGATACCACACGGCTTGTAGGAACGCGACGTTGGGCTGAGTTGTTGTAACTGTAGACGTGACGGTCACCGTCTGTGTTGTCGTGACGGTCCGCGGAGACGCCGTGTTTGAAATCGCCCATCCTGCTATTATGCCGACGACGACCGCCACGGCCAGAAACAGACCCCTCCACCGCCAGCTCCACCAGTCTATCATGTCCTAAATTATTTGGGGGTTAAAAAAGAACTTAAAAGAAAAACAGGTTTTTTCAGATCCCTAAATACTGAACGATGTACCACCTACGCTACAGCCCATGATATCTTACCGCCGCTAATTGCTGCGGAGTTGTTATTGTTATAGTCGTCAATGACGCGGTGATCACACCGCTAGTGCCGCGATTGCTAGTGGAAGTATTGGTCTGCCCGCCGGTCGATCCGCCAGTCTGCTGAGGCGGCGAAGTCTGTGTAGTGGTGCCTGTCGTGGTAGTAGTGGTAGGCTGAGTGGTCTTAGTAGTGGATATCTGCTGAGGCGTCGTACCGCCGGTCCCTCCGCCGTTCTGCTTGGGCGTAGTGCCGCTGGTCCCGCCAGACCCGCCTCCTCCGCCACCTCAACCGCCTCCACTGGAACCTCCGTTGCCTCCACTGGTACAATATATAGTGAACGAATAGCTTCCTCCGTTCTGGATCGTCTGGGTCGATGGGCTGGGATGGCAGGACCGGCCTATTGGCTCATCCCATATCGAGATACTCACCGTATCGGTGGGGCCTGCTATTTGTAGAGTGAAGGAATCGGAACCGTAGCTTACGTAGGAATCCACTCTCGACGAGACCGCCCACTCGACACTGCCAGGCGCCGATACTGAAATGTGGACTTCATATTGTGGAGAGGAGAGACGGCCAGTTGTTCCACGCACTACTCGCTGACTAGGACAGTAAGGATGATCAAGCTCCGAGTTCTCTCAACTCCGGCTCACTGCCGTTGCACGAATTTTCTCGTGGCCGCCGCGGTCTAGCGGGAGGGTGGCGGACTGTGGTCCGCGGCCCCGGGTTCGAATCCCGGCGGCCTTCCGGTTTTTGAGCCGCAACCCGCCGAGGCGGCCGGAGAAACGGGCCGTTGATATCCGCGGCACTCGGGTTCGGCCTAGCCGACTTCTAGCTTAAATAGAGCTCAGGCTGTTGATCCGGTGATGTAAAGGTTTCCGGGGCGATAGGTGAACGCGCCGCGACTGCTGACTATACGAGCCCGGTGTCTTCTAAGGCTCTCTCGGCGGCCTCTCTGCTCAGCCCAGACTCGCCCAGTATCGTGTACCTGTCGGGCCTGAGCTTGTGGGCCATAGTCAGCGCCTGGA
This sequence comes from Thermoproteus uzoniensis 768-20, assembly GCF_000193375.1. GTDB lineage: Archaea > Thermoproteota > Thermoprotei > Thermoproteales > Thermoproteaceae > Thermoproteus > Thermoproteus uzoniensis_A. The sequence goes on along the minus strand of NC_015315.1, from coordinate 1,748,194 downwards.
CCGCTAGATCTCTATCCACGCCGGCCTCCTTCAATCTTGTGGGCAGGCCCGCCGACTTGACTACTTCCTTCAGCTTGCGCCAGTTCATGCCGTGTAGATACGCCATCACTATAGCTCCCAGCGCCACCAGCTCTCCGTGCACTATATCCCTCAAGCCGGCCTCCTCCGCGCGTAGTTCTATCGCGTGGGCGAAGAGGTGTTCGGAGCCGCTGCAAGGCCGTGAGGAGCCGGCTATGCCCATGGCGACTCCGCACCCGATCAAGGACTTGACCAACGTCCTCACGTCCTCTTCCCGTTTAAAGCCGCTTATCTTAGCCGCGTTCCTGGCCACTATCTCGTAGCTGGCTCTGGCCAAAATAGCGGCGTATTCGCTGTAGTCCTCGCCCTTGACTCTATGGGCCAGCGCCCAATCTCTGAGGGAGACCGCCTTGCCTAAAAGATCGCCTATCCCGGCCCTCAGAAGTCTCGGCGGCGCGCCCAGAATTATCTTGGTATCGGCCAGGATAGCTAGCGGCGATACCGCCACCTTGCCGTATTCGCTCAATTTTTTGTTCAACACATACGATATGTAGGGCGACGCTATCCCGTCGTGGCTGGCCGACGTGGGTATGATTACCAGGGGCTTTTTGCTGATATAGGCCACGACTTTGGCCAAATCAAGGGGCTTGCCTCCGCCGATGCCCACAACTATGTCTTGGTCGACCTTAAGTCTTAGATCCTCCTCGGAGAAGATGCGGAACTCGTACTCCAGCTGGGACAGTATAGATTCGGCTATCCGCCGCGACGTGGTGGGGCCCGTAATCACGGCGATTCTTCTAGCCCCAAGCCTTGCGAGGACTTCGCCCAGCTTTAGCGCTGCCCCCGGCCCGAATACTACGTACCTAGGTACCTCGAAGCTTTCAAGCTCCTTCACGTAGAACTTGCGCCAGGTCCTTGGCCGAGATAGCTCTTACATCTTTTATTGTAATAATATTCTTCTCTTTTACAATAGGTTTATTTACATAAATAACATTATTGGTTCTCAATATATTTATTAGCTCAGTAACGGGATAGACAGTGGCTCTAAGCCCCGAGAGCGCGCCGAGTTTTGCTAGATATGCTGGGACTACAAAAGGAGCCAGCACCGTCGCCCCGGCCTCTATAAATCCCTTCGTCATGTTGGCCAGCTGCTCCACGTCTATCGCCATCTCCGATTTCTTATTGGGAGGCTTCTTGTTAGTAACAAAATAATACATTTTATACCCACCTATCAAGATATATGTATCAAATGACTTTATCACTTGATCTATATTTTTTATATTTTTAAAGTCTATATCATAGTTAACGTTGACGTCTCTAGCGCCGACCGCCGTAGATAGGTCGTAGCCCTGCGAGGATAGGTAGGACTTCAACGTGGCGTATTCCCCCCTCACGTCGTCGATAACGTATATCAGCCCCTTGGCCATTGTGCCGCGTTGATACCGGATATTTAAAATTCTATCTCGGCCTACGCGAGGATAGTAGTAAGTTGACTATGTAGTCGGCAGCTATCTCGGCGTGTTCGAACGGTCTGGACTGAGGCCTCCCCCTGAAGTTGATTATGTGGACGGTGCACTCCGCCGCATTAGCCGCAGCGAACGCGTAGTATCTGTTGGCCATCTGGTGGAGCTCGATCTCCTCCTCGGTCTCCACGTCTCTGAACCTCGTGGGATCCCCTCTGCGCCTCTCCAGTATGTCCTTGGGGTCGTACTCGACCAGCACTATGGAGTCGGGCTTCAGTCTGGCCACAACCCTATCGGGGAGCCCGGGGTAGTATCCGCCCATCATCTTAATCGAGGCGTGGGTGTCCACTATGACGTCACCTGGCAGAGACGCTATGTAGTCGGCGGCCTCCTCCTGCACTTTCCTGTACTCCTCCACCGGTATCTTCCTACGCATGTCGTCTCTATTCTCTATGCCGTACTTCTTCCTGGATATCTCGAGCATGACGTCGCCGAAATTCACGATCTGGACGTCCGGCAACTTCTTCTTTACATAGCCCATAATAGTCGTTTTGCCGCTTCCGGGGACCGCGACTAGGATAATTCTCATCGGATACCGAAGAGACCCCTTCTTTTAAGTTTTACTTAGTAATTATGGATTTCAACAGAAGGAAAGCCTCTCTCGGCGACGGCGCAGACGTGATGGCCCTGCCTATAATCACCACGTCGATCTCCGTCCCGGCTATCTTCTCGAGCTCTTTCTGCCCTATCCCGCCAGCGACGGCGACCGACACGCCGAGGTGCTTTATCCTCAAGGCCTCCGCTATCAGTTGATCTACGGTCAACCCCCTCCTCCTCTGCACGTCGATGCCGAGGTGCAATATCACCATGTCCAACGTAACTCTGTCAAGTACCTCTCTAACTCTGTCGTAGGGGCTCGCCACCCCTATCGTGTCCAGCGCCGTCTTGAGGCCCAGCTCCTTGCCCCTCCGCGCGAACTCCTCTATCGTCTCGACGTTTGTCGCGGCCATGACGGTCGCCCAATCGGCGCCGGCCGCCTTCGCGAGCTCGGCCTCCAGAGCGCCCACGTCGGCCGTCTTGAGATCCGCGACCACCTCGGCCGAGGGACATGCGGATTTCAACAAGGCCACGGACCCCACGCCGAACGTCTTTATGAGAGGCGTGCCCGCCTCCAACAAGTCGGCGCCGGCGGCGCATAGATCCCTCGCCATGTGTACGGCCTTGAGCAGGTCCGTCAAGTCGAGGGCTATCTGGATCTTCATGTAGGAATTAAAAACCGCGGATATTACAGTTACGTGGCGTGCGGGAAGCCCAAGGACTACCAATACGGCGAGCACACAGCCGACGTCCTCGTGGTGGCCTACGGCTGCACCCTTGAGGAGGCCTTCAAGAACGCGGCGATAGCTACGGCGGATATAACCTACTACAGCGAGCGCGTAGCGCCGGTGGAGGAGAGGAAGATAGAGGTCGAGCACGACGATTTGGAGGGGTTGCTCTTCTCTTGGATCAGCGAAGTGTTGTACCTATTCGACGGGGAGAAATTCGCCGTGGCTAGGGATATCGAGCTGAAGATATCCGGCGAGGGGCCGTACAGACTTACGGCGTCTGTGAAAGGCGAGAGGTACGACATAGGTAGGCATGGGTTCAAGGGCCTTATAGTCAAGGCGATGACCTACAACATGATGGAGATAAGGCACGACGGTTTCTGGACCGTGCAGTTCGTCGTCGATATATGAGCTTCTACGACTTCCTCTGGCAGGCGGTCAAGAGGCCGGAGCTCCTCGCGGAATACGCGGAGCGCGTCGGCATGCGTATCGAAATTTATGGCGATGCCGACTTTTACGATAGGCTTAAACAAATCGCAATTTGGGCTGTAGAGATCCTCGAGAGAGAGGCCGCGCATATCGACGCGTCTATCCCGCAACTGAGGGAGAGGTGCCGCGACGTCGCCCGCTTTGTTGCAGAGGCGAGGATGGACCTAGAAGCTGTCGGGAGAGATGCCTCGGGCTTGAGGCAACCTAGGTGTTAGATAACCTCCAGCTCGTCCTCAGCCAGCGCTTGGGCCAACTTCCTCCTATCCTCGTCCCTAGGGATTAGGCGGAGCAACAAGATCCATATATTCAGCTTCACGCGCTTTGGCCCGTTGAAAGATATAACGTAAGGAGATAAAACAGAGGATACGCTATTTTGGCTGAAGTAGATTTTTAAGGCCGTCGCCAGGTTTGCGATGGCTATCGTTGAGGTAGCCAAGCCCTCTGTCGTCTTCAAAACAGATCTCAAATGCCCTAAATGCGGCTCCGATCTGACGTTCATAGAAGAGGGGGACAACGTGTGGCTTGGGTGTGATAGATGCGCCCTCTATATCAAAATAAGTAAAAGAGATGTAAGGCGTTATTGGAACTACGTATCGCGCAGGGTGCTCTGGCGCGATCTCCTCCAGGACCTCTACGGCCTATTCAAGGACGCCGCCTTGGGTTAATCCTCCCCTATCTTGTACTCGCGGCCGTGTCTGACTATGCGCAGCCTCGTCTTTAACGGGATCACGAAGCCGGCGTTCGTCAATATTCTGTAGAGCTCGTAGTCCCACAGCTCGTTGATCACCCCCTGTCTGTGCAGATCCACTATCTTTCTGAGGAGAGGCATGAGAGAGTCTCCGTACAGCTCCAGAGACGTCTTCAGAATTTCCTCAGCCCTTTCGCCCCTCAGCAAGCCTCTGACTATCCTTATCACGTCGTCGTTGGTAAGCGGCTTCTCCTCAGGCTTTTTCGACATCGCTTGTCTGATCGCCATCTCCAAAGCCTTTTTCTTGATAATGGTGTCTATCTCGTCCGACATATACCCCGCCGCGGCTCTCATTAATAAGTCTTTGACGTCTAGGTGAGGAAGATCTCGCCCAACACTACCGGCACAAACACGCCGAGTTTTGTCAGAATATCAGGCCGCACCTCGCCTACATAGCCGTCGACCTCGCCTTTAAGCTCGGCGCATCTTCCCTCAGCGCACCAGTACATGTGCCCGTTCTCCACTCTGCAATTGACGCCGAGCGCTATACATAACGATCTAAATACCGCAATGCCGTCGGTGATCGTGACGCCGTCGCCTCCTATAGCCGCGGCGACGGCTCTTCTGGTGAGCCCCTCCGCGACCACGTCGCCTATCTCGAACAGCTTAACCCTAGGTCTCTTTAGACCCGAGACCACGCTCAGCAGGCCGGGAAGCAACGAGCTTCTCACTGCGTCTAGGCGCTCCGATACGGGGTTCACAACCCTCGCGTACTTTAGACCGAACGCGTCGAGAAGCGCCGAGTGGGTCAAGACGCCGTTCATGACCTCCTGGAATCCCAACGACAGCAAGGCCCTTCGGGCATCCTCGGAGGAGATCTCCGATCTGTGCCTCCTTCCGGCCGTAATTATTGGAGGCGGCACTCTGGATATATTGCCGTAGCCCTTCATTATGGCTATATCCTCGGCTATATCGACCCAGCTAATTAGGTTGATCCTATAGGGAGCCACGAGCACGCTGTCGCCGCGCAGGTCGTGGCGCGCGCGGCGTAGTAGACTTCTGTATTCCTCGTCGCTCAGATCAATGCCCAGCATCTCGCCGACTTGTTTCCTATCCACGTATATCTCACGGCTTTCCAGCCTAGTCGGGTATACGCCGTTTATCTTGACCAGCTCCACCCTTCTGCTCTTGCTACGCTCCAATAGGCTGTAGACGAGTATAGACAAAATCTTCAACAACGGCTCCAGCTGCGGCCCCGTCACGTCGATGAGGACATCCCTAGTGCTTGGAGTGACCTTGCAACACTCGCTACCCAAGACGGGCACTACCACCATTATTTTGCCTTCGGAGTCCACGAGGGCCGGCGGGGCCTCCCTCTTTATGAGAGAGGCGTATTTCCTCCCCTTGTCTGTGACCTCGTACATCTCCCTCACCCTGATCTCTCTGTCGAATCCCAGCGGCGTATACTTATCCTCCTGCGATATTCTTCTGTAGAAAATAGGCGGCTTGATCTTCGATAGGTCGTAATACCCTATGGCGACCTTCTTCCTGTCGCGTCCGTAGGTGTCGTGGAGCTTCTCTTGCAACTGTATCATCTGGACTATCGCCTCGTCGTCGAGCGCCAAGTCTCTGACAACCGCCATAACTGCGTAGGGCCTCTCCTCTATGACCCCCTCGTACCTCAGCTCGATGGCTCCTTCCTCGACTTTGGCCTCCGGGAGGCCTTCCTCTATCCCTAGAATGCCCTTTAAAGTCCTCGCCAGGCCCTCCGCCGAGAAGTGGTCGGGCCTATCGTGCGTTATCTCTATCCTGAGCCTATCGCCTTCCCGCCCTTCTATTTCTCCCTTTACGTACTCAAGCGCGTTGAGGATCTGGGCCTCGGAGGCGCCCACAAGGCGCTGTAGATCCCACAACGATACGTCTATTACGGGCATATGCCACAGATAGAATCCTTATAAAACATATGCCCGTCGTAGGCTATGGGCAGAGAGCGCGCCGAGGAGTATTTCAAAAAGCTCGCCGAGGCTCTCGAGAAGAGATCCAGGCGTTTGACCGTGGAGTGGCGGCGCGACGAGGCCTTCGGCCAGATCCAGCTGGGCGAGGACTTCTACGTGTTCATAGTGCTGTCTTGGGCCGGCGATGAGTACTACATAGAGTACATGGTCGGCGACGAGAACGCCGTAGTGCAGGCCAGACACGTCGACATGCTCGACGAGGCCGTCTCGATAATCAAGGAAGCCCACGGCCTCGCGGCCAAGATGGGCTTAATATCGTAGGGTAGGAGAAGAGATTTAAACACCTCACTATCTGGCAAGCGATGTCTGCGCCTCAAGAGGCTGAGGCCGCACAACGCGGAAGGACCGGGTGGCCGCAACCGGCCGTGATCGCCCAAGAGGAGTGGGGCACGTTTAGGTACAGGGGCAAGACCCTCGACGATATCCTTTCTATGCCCATGGACGATTTCATAAAGCTACTGCCTGCCAGACAGAGGCGGAGCTTGCGGCGTGGGCTAAAACCTGAACACAGAAAACTGCTCGAGAAGGTGAGGAAGGCCCGCGCCTTGGCGGCGCAGGGCAAGAAAGTGACCATAAAAACGCATAGCAGAGACATGATAATCCTCCCCGAGATGGTCGGCCTAACCATCCAAGTCTACAACGGCATCACTTGGATACCTGTCTACATATCTCCCTGGCACGTAGGGCACTACCTCGGCGAGTTCGCCATAACGTGCAAGCCCGTACAGCACGGCGAGCCCGGACTCAAGGCCACGAAGTCGTCGTTGCACATAGCCGCTAAGTGATATGGCGGTCATCAAATTGCCCTCAAGGCCCCATATAGGCGACACGATAACCTTCCCCAACGGCGTGAAGGTGAGAGTTGCCGATATCGGTATTCCTTGGATCCAGCCTCCCGCCGCCGCGTGCGACGACCCGGAATGTCCCTGGCACGGCAATTTGAAGATAAGGACGAAGTTGCTGGAGGTCGAGGTGGAGAGCGTGAGGATGCACAAAGCCGCTGTGGTTATTCACGAGTGGATGCACTACGTCCCCAAGTACAAACGTTACGAGAGGAGGAGGAGAAAGCTCCACGTGAGGGTTCCCGAATGTATAGAGATCAAGCCGGGCGACAGAGTTATTATCGCCGAGACGAGGCCCTTGGCCAAGACGATCTCCTGGGTAGTTATAGGCAAGAAGGAGGATGTCGTCGAGTGGTCCGCCAAACGTGAAGTGTTGACGACTTGAGCCAAGTAATAGCGGACTCAAGGGAATATAGAACTGATGTTGTTAAGTATATAAAGGAGGCCGGTTGTCAAGTTGTACAGAAACAGCTCGAGATAGGCGACTATATAGCTGGTTATTTCTTATTTGAGCGGAAGAGCGCCCACGATTTCATATCTTCTATAGTAGATGGGCGGCTGTTCGACCAAGCAACTCGCCTCCTCTCAAGCGGCCAGAGGCCGGTGATCATAATAGAGGGCGATCTGTGGAGGGCGGCCGATATGCGCGAGGTCCATCAAAACGCCATACTAGGCGCCGAGCTAGCTATAGCGAGGATGGGCGTAGGTATATTGTATACTCGCTCGCCCGAGCAGACCGGCCATGCCATATGTCTGGCCGCTAGACAGGCCGAAAGGGAAGATAGAGGAATCCGGATCCCGCACATTAAAGGCACCGATTTAAGGAAGCTACAGATAGAGTTCCTCTCGTCGTTGCCAGGCGTGGGGATCAAAACAGCAGAACAACTGCTTAAAAAATACGGAAGCCCGCTCAAGGCGATCCAGAACTATAGATCTTGGCCTCTCCCGGATAAGGCTCTTGCAAAAATAAGGAGAGTGTTGGAGGGTCTACAGGAGGACAACGAGACGGATCTCTCTGCGTTCTTCTAGTCAATCCAACGCCATTCTCCACTCAATGCCCAAATCCCTCGGCAAAGGCCCGCATTCTGGAGGCGGCGCCTCCAATATCTGTCTCATACTTAACGCGAGCGGCGTCGGCCTCCTATTCTCGTCTATCAAGGCGAAGAACGGCTTGTATCCGAGGCCCCACTCGTAGCCGTGCAGAAAAGACCACCAAATAACGGCCACCGGCTCTATTTTCCGAAATACACGCGCCATCTCGCACAGATAGGCCGATCTAATGCGCTCATTGCGGGTGGCTATCCCGTACTCCGTCACGGCTATTCTCGGCGCCTTTAACTCAAGAAGCGCCTCTGGCTCTAAGAGGCTCCTAAAGTCCCCGAGCGAAACCTCTGTGACTACATAAAAGTTAATCGCCGCAACGTCCATCTCCTTCGCCAAATCCAATGTGGAGGGACTTAGCTTGGTGAATACCCACTTCAGGGGCTTTAGATGGGGCTTAGCCCTATACTTCCTGTAGGGGTGCGTAAACGACGCAGGGACGCCGTAGCTCTTGGCGAGATCTCTAGCGGCTAGTATCGCCTCCCTTATGTTGCCGAACGCCCTCGCGGCGTGTTTATATGCGAAGAATCCGTACGGCGGCAAATCTCCTTTTAAATAGGCTAGATATACATATATTTCTGGCTCATTAAATATTAGTAAAAATTTTATGTATTTTTTAAAATTTTTTAAAATTAAATCTATATAATTTAAATAGGATTTAATTATGTTTTTAGATTCCCACCCTCCCTCCTTCCAGATCCATCTAGGATTTGTAAAGTGATGGGCCGTCAGCCATATCTCGAGACCGGCGCTCTTTATATAGTCTAGATATTTTTCGAAGAAATTAAGCCATGTCGCGTTATATTTTCCCCTTACTGGCTCGAGCAACGCCCACTCTATACCTGTCCTGAACGAGTCTAGCCCTATCTTCTTGGCCAGGAGTATATCCTTTTCGAAGAACTGGATATGTCTGGCCCCTATTTCGTCTGGTAGATCGCAACCGCATATGCCGAAATGTTGATACGGCGATATGGCGGCCCCTATCCTCATCTGAGCACTAATACGCTAGTGGGGGCCGAAAGAGCTATGGCGGTAGATACGGAGTTGTACAGTAGGGCCTCAATACCTGTGCGCCCCCTCGACTCGACGATTACCAAATCGTATAGTCCCCTCTTTATCTCCTCAAGTATTGCGGACGCCACAGTCTCCCCCTCCTTGAGACGCTCTATTTTGAGCTCGTATACTATATCATTTGCATATTTTGATAGTAGTTGATTTATTTCTTTAGTTTTATCTATATTATCTATTATATATAGAAATACTATATGAGATCCATATCTAGTATAGAAGTCCTTCGCGACCTCTATGGCTATCTGCGACCTCTCGTCGGGGGTTATAGGGACTAGGACTTTCCTGAATCTGTAGGCGAGTTTGTATGAGGGCTCGTCAACCATATCTCTTTCCATGCGCGATTATGCCCAACGCTTTATCAGTTTTCTCTATCGAGGTCCATTTATCCGCCAACCTCCCCACTGCCCTTATTGCGTCTATGTTCTCGGGCACCACTACGGCTTCTTGATGGACTCCGTACATTAGATAAAGCTCGCGCCCGTTTACGGTTACGGAGTCCGAGATGACGGCGACTTCCCAAATATCGCCGCGCGGCCTGCCCATATCCCTAGCCCATTCTACTATCTGCGCGAGGCTGTTGTACCCCGCCTTCACGTCGAAGAGCAGAATTCTGGGCGTAGACGCCAGCGCGTCTATTACCCTCTCCCTACTCGGCGTGTCGTCGAGCTCTATGTAAGCCATGTGCATATGCATTATGGTGACCGGCACCGCCACAGCCACTGTGACTATGTCCACGTCGCCGAGCACCGTCTTGGCGTCGGGGCCGTGGTGGCTCGGTATCGTGGCCGGGTTGGGCACAACGTCGTTTATGGGGCCCTTCTTGTACTCCCTCGGGTCTGCCCCCCTCCTCGCTATGAAGATCCTGGCCTTCCTGATGCCGAGCCCGTTCAGCCTAAGGGCCGACAACACCCTCGATATCCCGGTGGTGTTGCAGCTGACCACCCTCACGAACCTCTTGCCCACGGCGCTCTCGAAATTTGCCAATGCGTTGAAGCTGACCTCCGCCACGTCGGCCTCCTCGCCCCCCTGGAATATAGCCGGCCTCCCCGCCTTTACGTAGAGGCCCTTGTTCTCCGCCCCGACGCCGTCGGGCGTGGCGTCCACCACGATGTCGGCCTCCGATATTAAGTCGGCCAAGCCGCCCCAGACCTCTACGCCGGCCTTACGGAAATTCTCGCGCCGGTCGTCGGGCGCGTATATCCTGTAGCCCCTCCGCGCCGCCAGAATTGCGCCGTAGTCGGGCGTCGTCTTGAACACGCCGACCAGCTTCATGTCGTCTTGCGCCGCAACGGCGTCAGCCACTCTTTTGCCTATGGTGCCGTAGCCGACTACGGCGACTTTCATAGCCAGAACTTCTCGGCCGATTTAACCAACGCGTTGACAGCAGGCAATTCCTCCGACAGCGCCATCAAGAAGGCGCGGCCTCCCGTAGATACGTGGAAGATCTTGTCGAGGACTCCTGCCTTCTCGGCGGACAGTATTGTGTGGCCCCCTCCTATAATCGCCTTACGCCTGCTAGCGGCCTCCAAGACGCGGCGCGTGCCGGCGAAGAAATCGGGCTCCTCTATTTTGCCCATGGGCCCCGTCACTACTACGTATTCGTAGTCGTTTATTATCTCTGCGAACTTGGCGGCCGTGGCGTTGCCTATATCGCCCGGGACTTCGTCTAGGTTGGATAGGCTCAGCTCGCCGGTCCTAGACCTGAAGTCCTCCGGCAATACGATGAAGTCTCCGTAGGTTTCCAACAACATCCTAGCCTTCTCCACCTCGGACAGCAAGCCCATGCCCTCGAGGAACTGCCTTACAGACGGTCCCACGCGCGATTTGGCAGAGGCCATGACGACGGACACAAGGCCGCCGACGAGCACCTTATCTGCGAGACCTTTGTCTAACACCTCCTTTATCGCTCTAAGGGACTCCGGCACCTTGGCGCCGCCGACAACGATCAGCGTGAGCTTCCTGTTGCGCCAGATCTCTGAGAGGGCGGTTAACTCTCTTTCCATCACGTAGCCCATACACGAGGGCATGACCATGGGGAAGCCCACTACGCTGGGCTGCGACCTGTGCGCCACGGCGAATCCGTCGAACACGAAATAGTCGGCGTGGGGCGCCAACTTCCTCACAAGCCAGGTATTCGCTTGTTTTTCCGGCGGCCCCTCAACGACCTCCTCCGATAACATTCTCACGTTCTCCAGCATCAAGATCTCTCCATCTTTCATATTATCTATTTTATTTAATGCATATGGACCTATTATATCTTCGATAAATAATATAGTTTTATTAACATATTTTTCTAATATATTTTTATGAATCTCAAGACTTGTGAAGTCATCTTGACCGGGACGGCCTTGGTGAGCCAAAACGACAACTCGCGCCCCGGCGTCGGAAAGGATAGATATCGTTTTTGCATGAGCCTTTAGCCTATAATCATCAAGTATCTTGTTATTTTTTATTGGAGAATTTATATCTATTCTTACAATTATTCTCTTGCTTGGTTTAGCACACCTAGATATGTTCGGTATAACTGATAAAGCATGTTCTAACATGAATGATCAAGAAAATCAGTTGTTATAAGCTTTACCATAACACTCACTATATATACTATATATAGCAACTTTAAAAGACTCCGCCTCTCGCCGACCATGGACCGCTATCGAAAATACAAGGAGGGACTACTACAGGTCGGCGATGCGTTACGGAGGCACGGCGTGGAGTTTGTCCTCGTAGGCTCTGCTATACTGCCTCTAGTTTATAATATCGATTTAGATCCTGTAGATCTTGATTTATTTATAATTAATAAATCAACAATATTAGATTATGAATTATTTGAAAAAATAGCACAAGAGAATGAGTGGGATATAGGAACTACGGACCACGGCACCATATACTACGAACTCGTCGTATCTGGCGAATTACTTAAAATAGATCTATTAGAAAATATATTAGATATATATATTCCTCCTCAAATTATTGAAAATTCTCTTACTATTAAAATTGATAATTTTAATATAAGAAGCATAAGGCTAGAAGATCTTCTAGTCCTAAAGGCAAAGATGGCTACCAAGGATGCGGAGGATTTCATCGCCAATATCGCGCGCATGTTGGCTGATCCAAAATATAATATATCTATAAATAAATCATATATTAAAAATATAATTGATTTATTTATTTCTGAAAAAGAAAACATTATTGATCGATTAAATAAAAATGGTATATATATTGAGTAAGAAGTTAGCTACCTCCGAGTATCAGCTGTTTCGCCGCATTAACTAGCTGACTTAACAGGGTATTCGTCTCGTTTCTGAAGCCGAGAATGCCGCTAAGCGCTCCTTTAATCATGCCTGTAACTGTCAGCGCAAACGCCACGAATATCCCTATGGCCAGAAACAGCAACAACGTCTCCTCGACGAATAGGGACCCTCTCCTTTTCATGACCTATCTATTGGTTAAAAGCTACTGTAATGTTGGATCAGAGCTGTTTGTAGGAGGGTCTCTGGGAAAGAAGCCTCGGCATATATAACGGCCTCCTCGGGAAGCCCGAGATCTCCTTCTCCACAACTTCCACGAGATCTTGTCTCGACATTTGTACTTGTCCTTTGCCCCTAATCCTAACAGTAAGCATGTTCGAGGAAGCCTCTTTCTGACCTATGACTATTATATACGGGATCCACTCCCGCTCTGCGTCACGTATCTTCCTCGAAAGGGTTTCCTCTCTATCATCTATATCGACCCTTATGCCCCTCCTCTCCAACTCGTCGGCGAGATCAGACGCCGGGCGAAGATATTCCCGGTTGACCGGAATTATGCGCACTTGTACCGGCGTTATCCAGGTAGGCAATCTCGGGACTTCTCCGCGTTTCTCCATCAAAGCCGCCGTATCGAACAATGCAAAAATATATCGCTCGACGCTACCAAGAATAGCCGTATGTATTATAACAGGATACTTTACTTTATTTTCTTCATCTATATATTTTATACCAAATCTCATTGCATTTCCGACATCTATCTGGAATGTAGCAATCTCGCGCGGTCTGCCCAGCTCGTCAATGATATGGAACTCCACATTAAGAACCCAATAATATTTTTGTTCAGGTAATATACGTAATAATATAGGCTTTCCCTCTCTTTTTGCAAGTTCAACTAAGTAATCTTTATGCCCCTTATAAAATTCCGCCGTTATATTATATAATGATACATAATCTCTATTTATTTTTCTTATTTCTTCAAATATTTTTTCATGTAACTTATATGTGACCTCTATTGCCTCATTTAAGTTCTTTGTAAATATATGTAGATCTGGCATGTAGAATCTCCTAAGTCTGAAAAGCAACACCGTCTCGCCCGGCTGTTCATACCTATAGGAGTCGGCTATCTCCAACATTCCGAAGGGCAGATTTCTGTAGCTTATTACCCAGTCTTTGGCCATGGCGAACTGTTGGAAACATGCCGCGTAGCGCAGTATGGAGTCGACGTCGGTCTCCACTATATAGAGCCTTTCGCCGAACAGCTTGGCGTGAGTCTCTATGGGCTTTTCGCTCAGCTTGAACATATTGGTCCCTCTTATTTTGAATATCGGTATCCCCAAAGATCTGGCGACTTGAAACGCGTAGTCCTCGACCAGCTCCATCATAATCGTCGCGTCTGGGCCGTACCTCATATGGCCGATATCGGACATGGGCTCCCAGTCGAAGGTAAATCTCTTTACATATTCTATATACTTCGGCTCTCCGCCCGGCAACTCCTTCCTGAAAACCTCCTTCTCTACTAGGGCCTTTAGATCGGGATATTTATCAAGCGGGAACTGTACAGGATCGTACTCGTCTCCATCCGGAGTTAGTATCAAGTAAACATCCTGTTGCTTAGCCTGTTGCGTTGACGGCCTCGGCGTAGCCTCCGGCGTGTAGGATCTACTAAGCTCCGACAAGGGGTGGCCGAGACACTTTAGCTCAAATTCCTTGTAGTATCCGAAAGGCGCCTTCAACACGCTAAACCCCTGGGCAGTAGCTGAGACGATGTTGTATACTTTACTAAGAATTTCTTTAGATAAATAGGGACGTGCTAATTTTGATGATAAATGTGCATATGGATATATAACTATAGAGCTGGCTTTCACCCTCCTCGCAACGTCTACAATATCCTCCGCCACTCTTGATAGGTATCCGTCATCAAGCACGTCGCCTTCCTCAACAGTGATGAAAGCCACCAAGGCGTTTTTGGCCTCGCCGGAATTGGGCTCATCTCTTATCTCGCCTGCAGGTTCCTTAGGCTCCCACCGAAACGACTCGGCGTGTATCAACAAGACTCGCATCGATGAAGATTAGCCACCTATATTTAGCAATTCACGTATTACGCCACTCAGCTCCTTATTAAAAACAAAAGGCTTAAATACGGGTACCATCCGCGCAGACAGCAATGCAAACAACGCAAATCGCGCGGGGTAGCGTCCCGGTGATAGGGAAGCACTACTACGGCGAGGCTTATGGAATAGATCCCGAACTTCTCTCCGACGAGGAGAGACTGCGACGTATAGTTATGAGGGCCGCCGAGCTAGCCAACATGCACTTGGTAGAGGTCAACAGCTGGAAGTTTAAAGGCGGAGATAAGGAGGGCGTCTCGGTGATCGCGCTAGTGCTCGAGAGCCACATAGCAGTCCATACGTGGCCGACATACAGATACGCCACTATAGACGTCTATACCTGCGGCGAGCAGTCGGATCCTCTCACCGCTTTTAGGTATATAATAAGCCAATTAAAACCGAAAAGATATACTATAAACTATTCAGATAGATCGTATAAATATCCCAAATAATCTTTATCTTTTTACAGAGATATTTTTAGCACCTCTTCGAGGAAGATAGGTAGCTATGTATTCCCGTATCCTATCTAAATTCTGCCTCTCGGCTATCCACGTGCCTTTTTTCCACTTAACAACTAAATTTTTAGATTCTAATACGTTCATATATTTATAAATATACCAAGAACATCTTCTATCTACACCACAAATTCTATCTATTTTTATAGTAACTGCTGTTCCTTTCTCGCCGACATTGTTTATATATGTCAATAGCGCGTTTAAGAACTCGCTCTTCACAACTATTCCTCCTCTTTTTATCCAACTTATCTTTACTAATATTCTATATTCTTTTATATTTTTAATAGTAAATTATTTTTATAATAAATAAATTATTAATTATTGTATAAAATATTATTACTATCTTTTATTGGGGAAAGATATTTATACGGATATTCGAAAAGCGCACATGCTGTTTCCGTATTTCATATGGTTTGACCCAATCTACTGGATCACGATGTTGCTGGGGTATGTTTTGATGTTAGTTCTCGCGTCGACGTTGGCGCCTAAATTAGCGCGTAAATTCAGCGGACGTTTTTCCCTATACGTCTCTATGGCAATACTGGCCTTCGTCTTGATCTCCGTGACCGCGGCATCCATATGGGCGGCCTTATACGTGGGCGGTTATGCAACAATATATTCCATTCCATTTATAATATTATTTGTATTAATAATGAATTTGTTTACATATTTAATATCGCCATTTATAATAGATCTCACATATGGAGCTAGAGAGGATCCAGAGCTTCAAGCCGTGGTAGACGCCGTAGCCTCTAGGCTGGGTATCGGCGGCCGTATAAAGGCCGTGTTAGTCGACGGGCCTCCCAACGCGTTCTCCTACGGCAACTTCATAACCGGCAGGCGGGTGGCCGTCACGAGATCCCTCTACGGCATGTTGAGCCGCGACGAGCTCGAGGCGGTTATAGGCCACGAGATAGGCCACCATCTACATAAGGACAACCTAGTGATGTTGTTCTTCGGCCTATTCCCCTCCGTGTTGTATTACTTGGGATACAGCCTTATTTGGCAAGGATTCTTGGGCGGTGGGGAGAGGAGGGATAATCCCGGAACCGCCATGGCGTTGGTGGGCCTCGCGCTCGTCGCCGTGTCGTTCATAGAGCAACTACTGGTTTTGGCCTTTAGTAGGATGAGGGAGTATTACGCCGACTATGTGGGCGCCCGCGCAGCGGGAAGATGGCCCATGCAGAAGGCCCTTGCAAAGATCCACTTGTATTATGAGGGCGGCGGAGGGGAGGCCTTAGGCGATAGCAAGTTAAAGGCCTTATTCATCTACGCGTTTACGGCCGCCTACGCCAATCCCTTCAGGGAGGTCACCCCCGACGTCGTCAATAGGCTAAAGCGTGTGGAGGTCGGCGGGGTGCAGGAGATCTTGTCGGACCACCCGCCGGTTCCTAAGCGCCTTAAATTCCTCGACACTGTAGAGGTCTAGGGCTCGGCCTCTAGGAACTTCAAGAGATTTTTCATCTCGTTTACGGCGACTCTATAGGATCTAAGACCCTCCTCGCTGACCACATACACCTTTCTGCCCGACTCCTCCCTCTCGGCCAGGACCCCGTCCGCTACCATCCTCTTGAGGAGGACGTACCCATATACGTTGCTTATGTTAAATCCCAAGGCCCTCAGGCGGGATATTATGCCGTATCCGTGGAGGGGGCCCTCCTTCAACAATATCGCCACGGTGTAGAGCCATAGATTGCCCTTGCCTATACAGTTCCGGAATCTCAGATACGCCCTGGTCGGCATTTGGCTGTCGTGTAGGCGAGTTTAAATACTTATGCTTACAGAATAGTTTATTAACAGATCTGTTTAGATGGATATGCCCATCAGGGTCGGGATTGCAGGCGTGGGCAACTGCGCCTCCGCCTTAGTGCAGGGAGTGGAGATGTACAAGAAATATCCGGAGCTGGAGCCGCTAGTCGCTTTCAAGAAAGTCGGCAACTACACCGTGGCCGATATAGAGTTCACGGCGGCCTTCGACATAGACGCGCGCAAGGTCGGCAGAGATCTCGCCGAGGCCATATTCTCGCCTCCAAACAACGCGACCAAGGTATATCAGCCGGGTAAACTGGGCGTAGTGGTTAGGGCAGGGCCTGTCCTTGACGGAAAGCCGGAGGGAAACGTCGTCGATAAGGTCGTCGAGGGATCCCTCGAAGATGTAGTGAGGGAGCTGGAGTCCACAAACACTGAGGTGTTGGTCAACTACCTGCCGACGGGAGCCAGAAAAGCCGCCGAGGCGTATGCCGAGGCTGCCTTGAGGGCGAGAGCGGCGTTCATAAACGCGATGCCGGCTCCGATAGCGACAAGCGAAGTCTGGCAACGGAAGTTCGCCGAGAGGGAGGTGCCGCTGTTGGGCGACGATACCCAGAACCAGATAGGAGCCACCGTGTTGCACAAGACCTTAGTGCATTTGCTGTCACTGAGGGGGGTCGAGATCATGGATACCTACCAGATAAATGTAGGCGGGACGCCCGACTTCGCCAATTTGATGTACAGAAGGGGCGACAAGGAGAAGACCAAGACGGCGGCTGTCAAGAAGATGGCTGAGGGCCAGGACTTCAACGCGTATATAGCCCCGGTGGCCTACATACCGTTTCTCGGCGATAGGAAAATAGCGCATATGCTGATAGAGGGCCGTATATTCGGCGGGGTCCCGATAAGCATAAGAGTAGAGCTGGAGGTACACGACGCTTGGAACAGCGCGGCTGTCGTGTCAGACGCCATAAGGCTGGCTAAACTTGCTCTAGACAGACATATAGGAGGTCCTATATACAGCGCATCCGCCTGGGGCTTTAAGAACCCGCCCGTGCACATGCCGCCTGAGGAGGCCTATAGAGCCGTCGTGGAGTTCATAAACGGCGAGCGGAATAACTGAGCTCGTCAATCGCATTGGCGAACTTCCTCTCCGTTCTAACCCATCCGTACTCCCTGCCGACGATGCCGAGCACTGTGCCCGCGAGGTGGACAAAGGCCGTGACGAGCTCCAGAAACGGAGCCAAGACATCCGGCTTGGTCGGCGTATGGTATTTCGACTCCACGTACACGTCGATGGCTAGACCCGCCGAGAACATATAGAGGAGCAGAGCTACCTCAGCCGCCGTAAACCGAGGGTCGACAGCCAGTTTGTATATAAACAACGCTATGATGGCTACATAGATCGCGCTCGTGGCGAAGACCGTGCCCTGGAAGAAGAAATCGATCTTTCTGGCCAGAGGCATATCGCTTCTGATAACCGGAACTAGGTACCGAAGGAATACCCTTATGGTGCCCGAGGCCCACCTCAGCTGTTGCTTGAAATAGGATCTGAGGCTACGGGGAGGTCTACCCCACGTGTAGAGCCCCCAAGTCGCCGCTATGGAGTAGCCGTTGAGCCACATGCGTACGGAGAGGTCTAGGTCCTCCGTCACTGTGTCCTCCGAGAACCACAACCTAGTTATCGGCTCGAGCCTCGCTATAGCTGTCGACCCGGTGAATATGGGCATCATGCCTAGACGGGTCCTGCCCACTAGCATAGTCCCCGATATGTCGTGGGAGACAGAGACCAAGGCGTCGAGCGAGGAGCCCAAATATAGATGTCTCTGCACTCCTTGGACCAAGTCGACGCCTAACCTCCTTATAGTCGAGACGGCCCTCTTGATGAAGTCGAAGTCGGGAGGCTCGTGGTCGCTATCCACGAAGATCACGTATTTGGGATTTCTGAGAGGCTTGAGCAACAATAGGCCTCTTATAGCGTCGTTTAAGGCACCGCCCTTAAGCCCGAACCTGCCCTCCCTCATAAACAGGATAAGCCTCTCGCTTGAAAAGACCTTGAGCAACCTAGGAGTCCTCACCGAGCCTGAGGGCCTAAGCTTGTAGGGCTCCGCCAGGCCCATATCGCCGCAGTCCTCCACAACAACCACTTTGTAATTTCTATAGTTCTGAGACAGCCATTTGGGGAGCGTCTCGAATAAGTTCTCGTCTCTACACGATGGCATGACGACATAGACCCCTTCGTCATCGTCGGCGTATCCGTAATCAAGTTGCTCCTCGGACGAGGAAAACGTGGTTATTAGGTGCCAGGTAGCGGTCACGGCGCCTATGGCTAACAACACCAGGAAAATCATGTAGAAAATATGCCCCTATTTATTTAGGGGAGCTCGCTATGTTCTCGTAGAGCACCTCGGCGAGGTCCTTTATGGAGACCTTAGCCTCTTTATTCCTCGCCGCGTCGGACAACATCGCGTTGCAGAACGGGCAGAGCGTGACTATGGTGGAGGCTCCCGTCTCCATCAACTGCTCAAGCCTTATGTGGCTGATACGCCTCTCTTCCTTAACGTCGTACCAATAATTGGCGCCGCCCGCCCCACAACAGAACGTCCTCTCGCCATGTAGCTCGGCCTCTCTCAACTCGCCGAGCTTGACCACTATCCTCCTCTGAGGCTCCACCACCTTGTTGTGGCGAGCGAGGTAGCAGGGATCGTGTATCGTGTAGATGCCGGCGCCGCCGTTTATCTTGATCCTTCCCTCCTCCAGTAGTTTGTTCAAAAACTCTGTGTGGTGATACACGTTAAGCTGGACTCCGAAACGTTTATATTCATTCTTAAATGTATTATATCCATGTGGACATATAGTAATTATATTCTTTACATTGTATTTATTAAATATATTTTTGTTATTAAGTACAATTTCTTGGAATCTGCTCTCCTCGCCGAGCCTTCTAGCAGGATCGCCGCAACAAGTCTCCTCATCTCCGAGCACCGCTATCTTGTCCAGAAGCCCGGCCTCCTTAAGTATGCCTATGAAGGCCTTTATGATTTGCCTAGCCCTATTGTCGAAGCTACCCATACAGCCCACCCACAGCAAATACTCGAAGTTGGGGTTCTCGCCGACAGTCTTGACTCCTAACTCCCTCAACCAATCATGCCTCCCATAATTGCTCTGCATCTGCGTGTTGCCGTATTGGCTCAACGACATCAATAAATCCGACTTCTTCTGGTCCAACTTAGATTCGAAAACAAGACCTCTCCTAATGTCGATAATATAATCAATATGTCTTATATAAACAGGACAAGACAACATACAAGCCCCGCAAGTCGTACACGCCCATACCTCATCCTCTTGGAGGCCCAACTCAAAGAACGACTTGTCGATATCGGCGCCAGATATCTTATTTATGAGAACGCGCGGACTAAGCGGGCGGCCAGCCCTAGTGGCGGGACAGACGTCCTCACACCTATTGCACCTCGTACATGCATCAACCATAATCCTATGTAACGGCTCCATGTCGGCTTTAGTCTTCACGCCCACCTTCACCTCGGTCTGACCCGTCTCGATAACCTTCTCGAGATCAAACGGCGTAGTGAGCTCTCCATATCCTCTATCCAACTCAACATAATTTACAAGGGATATTATCATATGCTTTAACATAGTTAACGGTATTATTGATATTAATAAAAATGCTATTATTATATGAATAAAATATGAGTATACATATAAACTATGTGATGGCATCGGAATTAAGTAGGATAGGGGAGACCACGGCGTAGGGCCGCCGAAGTAGTACTCTATTCTGTACCTCTGCAGTATCATCCCCGTTAAGCTTATAATAATAAATCCTATTAATATAATTATATATTCTCTAAGGTTATTATATCTATTTTTATATTTTACTATTCTATAGATTGCTAGTATAGGACCCAGGATTAAGAATACGGCCGCTACGTCCAGGAGAAATCTGAATGCTAAAAATACAGGCCCGCTATACACTATATCTGCATAGTGTGTTACAGCAACTATTGTGGTGGCTATCAACGAAATACCGAGGCCTATTATCAACAGATAGTGTGCAAAACCTCCTAGAATTTCCTCCATGAAAAATCTTCTATGTATTATAAATTCATAAATGAATTTATACGTTTTCTTTTTAAAAATATACTTTAGAATTGTTTTAATACCACCTAGCTCATATAGAAGTTTATTGGTAGAATAGAGAAGCGATGCCGCGGATAGAGCGGCTAAGGTATAGACGACATAGGGGGTAAACGACGGCATGCTCAAATACTCTACGTAGCTCGGTGACATAGGCTACGGTCAATACGCCCTTTTTATAGATTTCTTTATTTCTATATCTATCTAAAGTGCTCTATCTACTTATCATATTAATTGTTTTATCCTATTAGCATAACTATATTACTATTTAGAATATATATTGCATATTGATCTAAATGGACAACTTCTGCAACGCCCTCTGTCAACGGGAGGCGGCTCCGGGCTCCTCAGAACCCTTCTTATATCTTCAAGGATTTTAGTCGCCTCTGGGTTGCGCTCTATCCTTTCTACCTTGTTCCTATAAACTAGATATCCGAAATCCGTCCTCAACAGCTCTATGTATATCTGCAACTGCTTTACGTGGGATTCCCTTGTCATAGCTCCGCTTTTTATTTCCACAGGTATCATCTTCTCGTTGCGTCTAAACACTAGATCTATGACCCCGACCATGTCGCCGAGCTCTATCTTGTACTCCGTCAAGACATCCTCCATGGCCGAGAGTATTCTCTCATATCTCTCGTGGAGCAGGCGGCCCCTTATGAGGGCGATCAGCGATCTGCGCGTGAGGAGCTTCTTGCCTAGCTTCGCTTGTATCCAGAGCAGGCGGGGGCAGTATTCGTAGTCGTTTATCATCGAAGGCGTGATCTTCCCGAAGTCGTACTTGACGGCGTATATATTAGGCCTTAAGATCTCCACCTCGTCGGTCTTTCTGAGCTCTCTCAAAGCCTCGTCCAGGGTCAATTGTTCCAGATCGTCGCACTTTACGACTTTACACAACGGCGGAGGTATCAGCACTGGCGATTGTGGACACCTCTATTAATAAGTGTGGATCACTCGGCCTAACACCCTCGTCGGGCCGTTTCTGAAGATAAACCTCTCGCCGTTGGGCACGGCCCAAGGCCGCGGAAGCTCCAGCTCTATCTTGCCGACGTCGCCCATCATCAACACGCCCTTGTCTATCCACGTTATTGTAGCCGGCGATCTTATAGACCTCAGATGCAGTACGCCGGTGAAGCCCGGCCTTATCACAGTCGGATGTCTTAGGACTATCACATCCGCCCGTATTCTGATAGAGGACTTCAACGGCTCGGCCGCAAGGGCCATACCCTTACGCACGTCGTCGAAGCCCTCTATGGCTACTGTGATATACTGCCCAGGGCTCGCTGAGCCTACCGAGACCCTATTCACTTGTATTGATTTTATCCTGACCGATTTCCAGCCGCCGTCATCTAGAGGGCCTATGAGTACTTTCTGGCCGGAGGCCAGCCGGCCGCCTTCGAGCAACCCCCCAACTACGGTGCCTACGCCTCGGACCTTGTATATCTCGGAGATATAGAGGACGGGAACGCCGGAGTTGCTCCAGTGAAGTCTCTTAGGCAATAGCGACAGAAATAGCCTCAGCTTGTCCAGCCCCTCGCCAGTCACGTTGGAGACGAGGAATATAGGCGCCACGCGTCCGGTGGGCATCATTTTAGCCGCGACCACTGCATCTTCGTCGTTCTTTACCATATAGGGGACTTTGCTCACTCCGGGCATCTTCAAGAGGCCCACGACGTCGTCGACGGTTCTCTCCAGGACCGATTTGGGCGTTATGTCTACTCTGGTCACCACGACAAAGACGGGGACGCCTACTGCAACTGCCACGGCTAAATGCTCCTTGGTCATCCTCTGGACGCCGGAGTTGGCCGCTACTACCAACATCCCGTAATCCGGTGCGTTTCCCAGAATGCCTCTCAGAGACGTTCTGAGATAGCCCTCGTGGCCCCCCACATCTATGAACAGAACCGCCTTATCCGAGTTCAGATAGACCGAGGCCTCGTCAAGCGGGTCAGGCAGATCCGCATTAACTACCTGGTAGCCTCTGAATCCCAGAAGCCTTGTGGAGACCGCCGATGTACGCCCTGTGAGGACCTCGTGCTTGAAACGGGCGGCGTAGACCCTCGCGCTCCCCCTTCCGTCGTCTAGCCGCCCGGTGATCAAGACTCCTATCAACGTCGACTTACCAGCATCCACGTTTCCCAACGCCACGACGTGCACGACCGGAGGCGGGTTGTCCTCGCCCGCCCTATTTCTTATTAAGACCTCGGCAACCTTTCCCCTTATGCCCTCCTCAAGCCTCACCAGATACGCCACAGCCCCTATTCTCTCCGCGGCCTTCTCCACGACTGAGAGGGCCTCCTTGAGGGCCCCCTCGTCCAAGCCGAGGGGCTTGCCGTCGTCGGATACGCCTATTAAGTAAAACGCCTCGCCGCCGCCCTCTACCAGCCGGCGTTTCATCTGCCCCGCTAAATGCTCTATGTCGCTATCCTTGATGAGAAGCTTGTATTCCCTATTGCCTTCCTCGCTCTCAGGAGGATACATCTACATTGAATGGAGGCGTGAAAAGAGCTTTTTAGTTTTTCTCTAAAATACTTAGAACGGGAATAGGCCTGTCAATACTATATGCATATGTACATTGGCCAACACTATAGCGAACGCGAA
Source organism: Thermoproteus uzoniensis 768-20 (assembly GCF_000193375.1). Taxonomy (GTDB): domain Archaea; phylum Thermoproteota; class Thermoprotei; order Thermoproteales; family Thermoproteaceae; genus Thermoproteus; species Thermoproteus uzoniensis_A. The sequence continues at coordinate 1,724,806 of NC_015315.1, read as the reverse complement.
CACCACGGATAGAGTGTTGAGCACCTTGATCAGGGGGTTCAGCGATGGGCCCGACGTGTCCTTGAACGGATCGCCTACAGTGTCGCCCACAACCGCGGCCTTGTGTTGCTCCGTCTTCTTTAGGCCCTGCAACTCCACGTACTTCTTCGCGTTGTCCCAAGCCCCGCCGGCGTTGGCCATCAACAAGGCGCGGGGGACGCCGGAAACCAAGGCGCCCATGATCAAGCCTGCCAGAGCCTGCCAGCCCATGACGAAGCCCGTCACCAACGGCACGACTATCACCACCAGGCCGGGTAGCAAGAACTCGCCTAAAGCCCTCCTCGTGGCTATATCTACGACTCTCGCGTAGTCGGGCTGTTCCTTCCACTCCAATATGCCCGGCCTCTCTCTGAACTGCCTTCTTATCTCCTCGACAATCTCCATGGCGGTCCGCCCGACTGCGCCGAGCGTTCTGCTCGTGAAGAAGTACACTATCATCACGCCTATGAAGGCGCCTATCAGGACGTTAGGGTTGATTATCGATATCTTGGAGATCGAGTCGGCCAGCAGAGAGGTAAGAGGCTGTTGCAGTACCCGCGCCATCGACTTCATTATCTCGAACATCAGAGCTATGAAGAGCACAAGCGCCGCCAACGCGGCGCTCGCTATGGCGTAGCCCTTGGTCGTCGCCTTGGTGGTGTTGCCTATCGAGTCCAGCACGTCCGTGACCTCCCTGACTTGCTCGGGCAGACCCGCCATCTCCACTACGCCGTTGGCGTTATCGCTGACAGGGCCGTAGGAGTCGGCCGTTATTATTATACCGGCTATGGCCAACAAGCCGACCGAGGCCAACGCTGTGCCGAATATGCCCGCGAGATATTGGCCGTAACTGCCGAAGCTGGCGACTTGGAACGCGAAGAACCCTATAGCGTACGATACCCCCAGCACCGCTATTATGACGAACAGAACAGGCACGGCGCTTATGAGCCCCACGCCATAGCCGGTAATTATCACGGTGGCGGGACTTATCTTGGCCTGCTCGGCTATCTGCCTAACAGGGCTGTAGTTGTAGGAGGTGTAATAATCGGTTATCTTGACGACTAGCGGCGCCACTACAGCGCCCAGAGACGCCGTAGCTGCCATGGCGAGAGACTCTGTAGTGCTGAGCCCCAAGGCGAAGGAGCCCGCGAAGAACAAGGCCACGGAGATCGCTATGGTGGAATATATGGCGAAGCTTATTGAGCTCATGGGATTCTTGACGTTCTTAGTTCTCAGCAGATTTACGCCCACGAACGTCGCCAGCAACGCCAACGACGCTATGAGTATTATGCCCTCTATGAAGGCAGTCGAGAGGCCCAGTATGTAGGCCAGAAATATAGCTGCCGTGACCGTTACTATATACGATTCGTACACGTCGGCGGCCATGCCAGCCACGTCCCCCACGTTGTCGCCCACGTTGTCCGCGATGACGCCTGGGTTCCTCGGGTCGTCCTCGGGGATCCCCGCCTCTATCTTGCCGACTAGGTCGGCCCCGAGATCGGCGGCCTTCGTATATATACCGCCGCCAACCCTCATGAAGAGAGTCACCAAGCTGGCTCCGAAGCCGAGCGCAACCAGGGGGGTGGCCCACTCCTCAGGCGCGATCCAACTAAATACCAGATAGAAGCCGGATATCAGCAGAAGCGCGACGCTCGCCAGCGAAAGCCCCATGACCGCGCCAGCGCGCCAGGATACTTGTAGCGCCTTGCCCATGCCGCCGCTAGCCGCGGCTTGAGCCACGCGCGAGGCCGATCTAGTCGTCACGTACATGCCTAGATATCCGGCCAACATGGACCCAAGCGCGCCGACCACGAAGCCCAATGCTGTGAGGCCTGGCAACCTTCTGGTCATATCTACGGCGAAAAAGATGGCGATGGCGAGAATCACCAGGAGAATTGATAGAGTCTTGTACTGCCTGAACAAATACGCGCGGGCGCCTGTCGCTATGGCGTTAGATATAAACCTCATTTTGTCGGTCCCTGGGTCTTGACGCAGAACCCACCTGGCCAAATACAGCGCATATAGAAGGCCGAATGCGCCGATCAGTAATCCTATAACTGGTATAACTGGCATAGCATTGTAGATTCCGTGGACCCTAAAAATATTATCATTAATGATAGTTGCCGCCCACCCTAGAGCTCGTTTCCGTCTCTATATTTATATCAATATTAATGTTATTAAATATATTATTATTTATCTTATTTAAAATTATTTAATTTTAAATTAAAAAGTATATTATTACTATATTTAGAAGAAGGCGAGAACATATAGTTAAAAAACTGGGTTTTCCCTCCGTTGTGCCTCTTGAGCGCGTGGTCGAGTTTAGGATAGCGGCGCCGGTCGATGCGTTGCCTGACCTAATATTCTACCTAGGCAAAACGGGCATTGCGATGTTCGAGGAGAGGCCTCAGAGGCTAGCCAGGCCAAGAGATCCCGAAATACAGCAAGGTGTCAGAAAGCTCGATGAGATTCTCTCTATATTTTCTCAATATTATCAACCAAATATAGTCACTTTACCAAGAGAGCCTCTTGCCCGTCTATTAGATAGGGCGTTAAATGAGATCGCCCCCTTATTTGAGGAGACCAAAAAGTACGCGCAGGAACTGCAGGCATTGAGGCAAAAGCTCCAGCTGTCAGCCGCCTTAAACCAGCTGAGGAACTATCGGTTTCCCAAGACAGATGCCCTCGATAATTTTATAGTAATACCCGGGAAATATACCCAAGAACTAATCAACCTGTCCAGAGATCTAGGCGCGGCATTTATCTCGGTAGGAGATGTAGCTATTCTATCGATAGCCAAGGAAAAGAGCAAACTCCTCGTATCTACCCTCTCGAAGCTGGGCCTCGAGCCGTTGCGGCCGGAGGATCTGGCAAACCTCGACGATCCCGACTACTTGAGAAATAAAATAGATAGCTTATATAATCAGATAAGAGATAAAATATATAATTATAGGAAATTTATAGATTTCATTTATACATTAAGATATACATTATCGATTATTATTGATACATTTAATAAGTCGGCCATATCCGAAGGCGAAGAGACAGGGCACTTGTTCACGTCGCTATCGGCAGAGATCGGGCGGCTAAAGTCCGAGTTCCATACGCTGTCGACTATAAAGGAGGTTCTGGCAGAGCTCAAGGCCTCCGGCACCGACAGAATAAAGTTGCCCGATGGGCTGGCCCTTTACGCCGAGGTTGAGGATGGCAGTGCCGCCGCCAAGATAGCGGTAGGCAATAGAGAGGCGTATCTGGCGAGAGATGGGCTGAGGGGGATAAAGATTCCCAGACAATATCTAGACGATATAGCTTCCTCTTTAAAGGTTGTAGAGGAAACCCTAAACTCGATAGAGAGATCTTTGAGGAATAGGGAGGGCGAATTGAAGAGCCTAGAGGAGATCTACAGGGAATACTCGGTATATGGCGACGGGGATTGGCAAGCCCACAAAGATATCGGCACAGTGATCTTCTACGTCAAGGAGGGGGACGTGGGCGCCGTAGACGCCGCCCTCACCGAGCTCGTTAAGGCGTTGTCGGTCAAACTCGATATAGTGAGAAACATACGGTATAAATACTTCCAGAACGTGCCGGCGAGGAGGAGGCCTACTCTGGAGAGATTTCCAACGCCTGTTAGGCAGATAGTCAACAAGATAGCCTACATGTACGGGGTGCCGAGCGCCTCCGAGATAAGCCCGTCGGCGCTGGTCGCCGTGTTGTTCCCCATATTCTTCGGCTGGATGTTCGGCGATCTGGGCCACGGCCTATTGCTATTCCTTTTCGGTCTGTGGCTCTACAAGAGCCTTTTCGGCGGGAAGTACAAGGATTGGGGCGTTATCTGGATGGTGACCGGCGTGTTCTCCATGTTCTTCGGCGGAGTGGTCTACGGGGAATTCTTCGGCTTCCCTCTGTCGTATTTCGGGGTAGGCTGGGATGGGCTGATCCATATGTTCCAGCCTATTGTAAGTCCGCAGATGGGAACCGCCGTGGAGACGGAGGGCATATTCGCCGATCTTCTAGCCGCCTTGCTCTTCGGCTATATAATAATGGCGGGGTCCTTCTCGCTCAAGATAGCCAACTTCGTCTTGGAGGGCGAGAAGGACATGGCCCTAGGCATAGGCATCCCCATATTGTTGATCTATGTATCCGCAGGCATGATAGTGCTGGCCCTCCTCAAGCCGATTTTGCCTATGCCCCCGCTGATGGCCGACGCCCTAAACCTCCCCTGGACTTATACCTTAATTGCCGCCATAGTGTTGCTCGTCGCAGGCGCCGCGGCTCTCACAGCCAAGTACAGAGGACATGAAGAGAAGCCGCCGATAGGGCTAGAGATGGCTGTCGGGCTTGTCGAGGGGATATTTGGCGGCCTCGCCAACGTGCCGAGCTTCGCCCGTCTGATGATCCTGATACTGATGCACGGCATATTCACGAAGCTGTCTATGGGGTGGGCCCTAGCCGTAGCGGAGTCGGGCAATATAGCTGGCGCCGTCGCTATAGCGGTTCTGTTCAACATACTCATAGCGGTAGGCGAGGGCTTCATGTCGCTGGTCCAATCGCTCCGTCTGACCTTCTACGAGACTTTAAGCAAATTCTACGAAGGGAGGGGGCGCCTCTTCACGCCGTTGGTCTTGCCTTGATGAGGATAATAGCCGAGCTACCTCCCTCCACATCTAGACGCGTGGTGGTCAGCCGGGCTAAGGCCTTGTCGGACTACGTCGACATGGTGGACATACCGGATTCCCCCGGCGGGAGGCCGAGCGCCCACGCGATAGCCGTCGCGTACGTAGTCAAGGAGATTGGACTGACGCCGATAGCCCATATACGTCTGAGGGATCTGAACGAGCTCGCGTATCGGTCTCTCTTGGGGGCCGCCAGGTTGCTGGGACTGGAGTACGTGGTCCCGCTGTCGGGAGATCTGCCCTCGGTGGGACGGCCGGTCGACCACCTAACCACTGAGGAAGCCGTGCCCATAGCCAGGGAGTATGGGTTTAGGGTAGGCGTTCTGTTGAGCATGCGGAGGAATTACGCCGAGAGGTTGAAGATAGGGGCCGACTTCTACCTAGTCTTAAACCTCGTCGACCCAAAATCCCTAGAGAGATTAGCGGCCTTTGACGTGTACCCCTACGTCCTTCTGAGGACGGAGCGGAACGCGGGCTTAGTTGAGCGGCTCAAGCAACCAGCGGTGGGGCTCGATTCCTTAAGGAGATATATAGAGGCATTAGATCCGTACGTCAAGGCGGTGGTGATCTCGGCGCCAGGCGACTTCGAGGCGGAGCTATCCGCCCTTGCCCTTCTCGCTAAGAGATAGACATCTATCGCTCAGCAACCGGACGTCTCTATAGCCCGCCAGATAGATACCCTTTATTAACACGGCCCTATCGAGATCTATAAAGTCGCAGAGCCTCTTAGGCACTAACGCCACTCTGGCGCCTCTGAGGATATAGAGCGCCTCTCTGCTCTCGCCCACCACTAAACCCTCGGCCTCGTGGCTACAGTTGACGGCCTTGACCCTCCGGCCGAGGAGGTCCCAACAGCTCACTTAGCCTCCTCGCGCTCTATGGTCAGAATGCGCGCGATGGCTCTCCTAATGAATCTGATCCTCCCCGAGTTCTCCACTATGCCTCTGGCGCGTTGCGTCTGCAGTTTGACGTACTCTGCTCTAAGCTGGTCAAGCAACTTCAGTCTATCCTCCCTACTCATCTGCCTCAAGGTCTTGGCGTTCAACTTCTTAGGGGGTGAGGACATGCCGACACTATATGGCCTATTTTAAAACGTTATTGGGCTTGAGCCTCTTGTCTGACCGGGAGCTTCAGCTTGAAGTCGTCCGCGAATCTGGCGTTGGCCGGCGCTATGGTAGCCTTTATCCCATATATACCCGGCTTGAGCAACACGTGCACAACGGCGCTTCTCATAGTCTTCGTCGAGTCGGCGCCTGTCTTGTAGACCTTGCCGATCTTGTATTTCTCGAACTTGGCCCTCTCGGTGGACAGCTTACCGCTTATAACCAACTCAAACCCCCTAGCGCCAGCCTCCGTGACCTGTCTGATCGCTATAAAGGCCACTCTACGGAACCTAATGCCTTTGGCCATCGCGTTGGCTATCCTATAGGCCACGACCTTGGGGAACATCTCGGGCACATCCACCTTGGAGATGTCTATGACGTCTATCTGGGGGTTCTCCACGCCCAGCTTAGATCCAAGGATCTGGCTCAGCTCCTTAACCACAGCGCCCTTCTTCCCTATTATCCTGCTGGGCCTCTCGGCATATATGACGATCCTGGTCCCTAGAGGCGTCTTCAAGATCTCGGAATCGACGTAGCCGAGCCTGGCAAGCTTATATTCGAGAAACTCCTTTATCATCCATCTCTTCACGTTGTCCTGGAGAATCTTCTTGTAGACCGCAAGTCGTTTGCCTTGCTGAGACACGCTTCCCCCGAAAGCCGCATCTTTAAAAATTCTCCTCCTTGCGACGCCCCACTGGCGGGCACGCGTACGGCGCATCGAGCAATAGCGTTTAAAAACTCGGCGCGTTAAGAGCGTGTGATGAAGACTCCAAATGGGCTTGAGCTTGCCGATTCATCCCTTGCTGATGGGGAAAGGCGTTGGGTGTAGTGCAACTGTCGACTTAAAACGGCGTGCCCTCTCTCAGCCACCTAGCGGCGTCTAGTGCGTAATATGTCAGTATCAGATCGGCGCCGGCCCTCTTTATAGCAAATAGAGCCTCCAGAGCTACCAGCCGTTCGTCGAGGTACCCCATCTTGGCCGCGGCCTTTATCATGGAGTATTCGCCGGATACGCTGTAGGCCGCCAGGGGCACCCAAGGGAACCAGTCCTTGACCAGCCTCACCACGTCTAGGTAGGCCAGAGCCGGCTTGACCATGACTATGTCAGCGCCTTCCTCGATATCTAACATGACCTCTTTCACGGCCTCTCTCGAATTGCGCGGATCCATCTGGTACGTCCTCCTATCGCCGAACTTAGGCGCCGAAGACGCCGCGACACGGAAGGGGCCGTAGAACGCCGACGCGTATTTGGCCGAATAAGCCATTATGCCTACGTCTTGATACCCGGCGGCGTCTAGGGCCTGCCTTATTGCCCTCACTTGGCCGTCCATCATACCGCTGGGGGCAACAAAGTCGGCGCCGGCGTCTGCGTACACGACCGCCTCCTTGGCGTATATAGAGATCGTCCTATCATTATCTATACGCCATCCTCTCCCGTCCCGGACCACGACGCCGCAGTGGCCGTGGTCGGTGTATTCGCAGAGGCACACATCGGCGAATAGGAGAACTCTGTCGCCGAAGGTTTCCTTAAGTAGCCTAATCGCCCGGGGAACCACGCCTTGGGGATCGTAGGACGCCTTGCCTTCGGGATCCTTAACGTCGTCAGGCAGGACGCCGAAGAGTATGAACTTGTTCACGCCCAGGCTGAGCGCCTCCTCCACGTGTTCGACCAACGAGCCGTCGACGGGCCATCTGAAGTAGCCCGGCATGGAGTCTATGGGCTCTTTGCCCGCGCCGTCTTTGACGAATATAGGCATTATAAAGTCGTCGGGCGATAGCGACGTCTCGGCCACTGCATCCCTCACGAGCTTGTTAGCCCTCAGCCTTCTAGGTCTCGAGGTGGGGAAAGACAGCTGCACCTGCATGGCGCCTCATACGTATCTTCTTAATATCTCATGCGCCCTCCTCAAGGCGGAATCCAGATCCCCCCTCTTGACGTAATCCATGAACTCGCCGTCGTCGGCCAGCTCTCGGTAGAACGCAAGCCTACGCCTGACGTCGCTTATCCGCCTCTTAGCCTCCTCCTTGGCCGCCGCATATGCTCTGAAGAACGTAGGTATCCAGCTTCTCCTTATGCATTCATCTATTAAGTCGAGCGATAGGCGCGCCGGCGTCCCGGCAGCCCCCTCGCTGGTCGTTGCCACCTTTATGCCCTCCACCTCCCTGAAGTAGGGGACTACCACGTGTGTCCGAGCCGCATTTGTGGCGTCGTTGACGAGCTTGCCCATGGACTCGGCCAATGTGAACAGCCTCTCGGCGAGCGCTACGTCGTTCACGGCCACGACCACTATGTCGGCCCATTTTATGTCCTCGTTGGGCTCGTACTCGCGGAGATCCACCAGCTTCACCTCCACACCGAGAGCCCTTATATCGGGGCTCACCTCCTTGGCCACTACCCTAACCCTGGCGCCGGCCGACGCAAACAGCCTAGCCCTTCTAGTTCCCACAGAGCCGCCGCCGAAGACGACCACCTTCAGTCTAGAGGCCTCAATCCACAAAGGGATCCTCATAGGAGGGGGTTAGGCCGGTGTTTTTAGCTCTGCCCTAGAAGCGATAGGGCAGTCTTAAACGCGCCCTCTATCGTTGACTCGGCCGCAACTACGTGGGGTATGCCCAGGGACGCCAGACGCGCCGACGTCACAGGCCCTATAGCCACTACTTTCTTGCCCCTAAGATCGACGAGCGGTGCGATCTTGTCGGCGACAGTAGCGCTGGTCAACACTACGACGCTAGATCTTGCGACCATCTCCGCGGCCTCCCTCAGTTTATCCTTGTCTATGGATATGTCGTACACCGGCACCTCGACCGCGTCCGGCAGAAGCCTCCTCAATATGTCGTTGCCCGCACTGGATCTCAAGACCACGACCCTTCCCGGCGCCATTTCCTTAATCAGGCGCGCGACGCCGTAGCTACTGTACTCCCGCGGCACGAGACAGCCTCCAACTGCCGACGCGGTCGTAGGCCCGACGCATATGACGCACTTGAACCTCTCCCTGACGGCCTTTATGTCGACTGCTCGCGCCACTGCGGGACTCATCACGACCAGATAGTCTCCATCCGGTATCGACACGCCCGCGCGCGGCGATATGGACCCTATAGATATACACTCGGCGCCCTTGGGGCAAGGGCCCTCCTTGAGCCTGACTATTACAACCGACATAACGCCTCCCTCAGCCGTAACCCCCTCTCGACGGTCTTCCCGACCACTATCACTGCCGGGTTGCGGACGGCGCCGAGTCCGCCTAGCGTGGTCGTGTAGAACCTCTCCTCGTCGAAGAACGCGGACTCCACCACAGCGACTGGGGTATCCGGCGGCAGGCCGCCCTCCATCAATTCCATAGCTATCTCTCTCGCCGATGATGCTCCCATGTAGATAACTATCGTGTCTACCGCCGTAGCCAATTTCTTGAAATCGACTTGTCTCTTCCCCTTTGAGGGATCCTCCCTCCCGGTTACCAAAGCGACGGAGCTAGCGGTGCCCCTCGCCACCGGTGGTATGTAGTACTTCGCAGGTGCCGCGAGGCCGCTGGTTACGCCGGGCACGAACTCGCAACTTATCCCCCGAGACGCTAGGTACTCGCACTCCTCGAAGCCTCTGCCGAACACCAGGGGGTCGCCGCCGTGTAGTCTGACCACCACGTCGTGGCGGAGCGCCAGATCGTACAACATCTCGTTTATCTCTGACTGCGAAGGGCCCTCTCCTCCGGGCTTCTTCCCCACGTAGATCAACACCGCCTGGGGCTTCGCGCGGGACAGAAGCGCTTTGGGCACCAAGCGGTCGTACAATATAGCGTCTGCCCTCTCTATCAGCCTCAAGCCCTTCACTGTGATCAGCTCCGGATCGCCCGGACCTGCGCCTACGATGAAGACCTTGCCCACTAAATTTAACCGGTGCCAGTTTTTAACCATGGATATCTGGGAGAGAGCCAAGGCGGTGTTCCCGGGCGGCGTCAACTCGCCGGCGAGGGCCTTGAAGCACCTCGCCAGACCGCTGGTGGCCTTAGGGGCCGACGGGCCGTACCTCTACACAGATCGCGGGCGTCTGGTGGACTTCTGCTCGGCCTTCGGCGCCATAATATTGGGCCATAACAACCCGAGAGTGCGGGAGGCCGTCGAGCGGCAGTTGAGGAGCGGGTGGATCTACGCGTTGTTGACTGAGCAAGAGGTCGCGCTGGCAGAGAAGATAAGGTCGCACATGCCTTCCATACGCAAGATCCGGTTCGTCAATACGGGAACGGAGGCCACCATGAACGCCATAAGGCTGGCCAGAGGCTATACCAAACGCGACGTGATAATAAAGTTCGACGGCAACTTCCACGGATCCCACGACTACGTCTTGGTCAAGGCCGGGTCGGGCGCGGCGACTTGGGGCATCCCCACCAGCGCCGGGATACCGGCCGATGTGGTCAAGCTCACCGTCGTCGTTCCCTACAACGACGTGGAGGCCTTCGTGCGCGCGGTCAGGGAGGTGGGCGATAGGCTCGCCGCGGTTATAGCCGAGCCGGTGGCCGGCAACTACGGCTTGATAATACCCGACAAAGAGTTCCTCAAGGCCTTGAGGGAGGAAACGGAGAGGACCGGCGCCGTGCTGATCTTCGACGAGGTTATAACCGGATTCAGGCTCGGGCTGTCGGGGGCCCAGGGCCACTTCGGGGTAAGGCCGGATTTGACTACCCTGGGGAAGGTTCTGGGAGGCGGTTTCCCCATCGGCGCCTTCGGCGGCGGGGAGGAGATCATGGACTTGCTGGCGCCGCAGGGCCCGGTCTACAACGCCGGCACGTACAACGCGCATCCCGTATCGATAGCGGCCGGTCTCGCCGTCCTCGAGGAGCTCGAGACGGGCAGGCCGTACGAGGTCGCCAATAAAGCCGCCGAGAGGATGGCGAGGGGCATCGAGGATGTCGCGGGCAGATACGGGTTCGACGTAGTGGTTAAACAAATATCGTCGATGTTCCAGCTCTACTTCAAGCGCGGCGATGTCAAGACGCCCGACGACGTGAGGAGAAGCGACGAGAGGCTGTACCTCAAGCTACACGAGATAGCTCTGAGGCACGGCCTCTATCTGGCCCCCAGCCAGTACGAGGTCAACTTCACCACGTCGGCGCACACGCAAGAGGTCGTGGAGTGGGCCCTAGGCTCCCTGGAGAAGTCCTTCAGGGAGCTGAAGTCCGCTCTGTAGCTGGGCTCTTCACGCGCTTCCTTGCCTCGTTTATAATCTCCAGCACCTCCTCGACCTTGCCCCTTCCGGCCAGCTCCCTCAAAGCCTCTACGAGGGGCAACACAGCCCTCTTTGCCGAGGATCGGGCCGCCGTCAAGGAATCGGACCCGGCGCGCGAGGCCTCCTCCCGGGCCGCCGCCTCAACGAACTGCATATACTCGCTAAGTTCCATCTCGGCGATCCTCTTAGCAACCGCCCTCTCGACGTTGTCGAGCTCCTCGAGGGCCAAAGCCCTCGCTTTCTCTATCTCGGAAGCCCTCTCCTTGTTGTAGCGCGCCGCTATGTCCTCGAGATCCTCGAGCTTAACGACGTCCACGGGCAGACCCTTCGGCACGTTCCCCGGCACGCCTAAATCCACTATCACCTTCACCTTACTGCCCGGCGGTATCTCGGTTATTATGGGCTCAAACGAGAGGGCCGTGGTGAACACCACGTCGCAGGTCTTCAGACACTCAGCCACACTTTCGCCGTTTAGCGGCATGGCTATCGCGCCGTATTTCTTAGCCACCTCCTCCGCGCGATCCAACGTGCGGTTCAAGACGTAGATACGGCCGGCGCCTCCGTCTCTCAACTCCTTGACCAACCCGCTACCGACTGCGCCCGCGCCTATTATGCCTATATTCAAGTTTCGCAGATCCCCGAACCTCTCCTTTACGTATATTATAGCGAGGCTTCCGAGGCCCCGAGGCCCTCTAGAGATGTTCGTGCGGGTCCTCACCATCTTGCCGAACCTTATGGCGCGTTCCACGACGGTCCTAAGAGGCTCCCGTGCTATATGCGCCTTGACTTGGCTGTCGTAGGCCTCCTCGAGCTGGCCCAATATATCGGTCTCGCCAATCAGCATGGAGTCGAGGCCGGCCGCCACCTCCAGCAGATGTAGGGCGGCCTCGCGCCCTTTCCTTATGACGACCCTATCTGCGTAGTCCCTATAATGCGCCAGAACGAGCTCGACGGCGGTCTGGGGAACGTCCCAGGCGTAGACCTCGACTCTGTTGCACGTATGCAGAACGAAAAGAGGGACGGGGAAATAAGGCGCTATTCCGAGCAGTTCCATGACGCTCCTGCCCAGCTCGCCCAGCTTATCTGTCGGTATCTCTCGAAAAGTTATGGAGGCCGAAAATAGCTTGTCGAGGGCCGCCACTCCTGTCGTTATATTTGAGGTATTTAAGCTGTATTCACGTTTTTAAGACAGAATCTGGCCACCGCGTGAAGTTGCGGGTAGCCACGAGAGGCAGCAAGCTAAGTCTGCTCCAGACCGAGTTGTTTATCAAGAGTATAAAGGAAGTCGAGCCGGACTTGGAGTTCGAGATAGTCGTGGTGAAGACCACCGGGGATCTAGTCCAGGACAGACCCCTATATGCCATAGGCGTCAAGGGCGTTTTCGAGAAGGAGGTGAACCTAGCCGTGCTGAGGGGGCAGGCGGACGTGGCCGTGCATTCCCTTAAGGATCTGCCCTCGGAAATCCACGAGGACTTGGTCGTAGCGGGCTACTCAAAAAGGGATTCACCCTATGACGCAATAGCGAGCACGAGGGGTTACGACGTGTGGGGCTTGCCCCGAGGCGCTAGAGTCGGCACGTCGAGCGTGAGGCGGGGGGCTTTTCTGAAATCTATAAGGCCCGATCTACATATAGAGCCTCTCAGAGGCAACGTGGACACGAGGATCGGCAAGGTCTTATCCGGCGCAGTCGACGCCGCCGTGCTCGCCGAGGCTGGCGTGAGGAGACTCTACGGCGAGAATCCGCCGGTGGAGATCAGGAGGGTTAAGCCGGACGAGATCCCGCCGCCGCCGGGACAAGGCATAGTAGCCGCCGTAGCGCGGAAAGACGATAGAGGGATCATCGATCTGTTGAGAAAGGCCAGCGATCCTAGGGCCGCCCTGGAGGCGAGAGCCGAGAGGGCATTCCTTAAGGAGATGGGTGGAGGGTGCCACGTAGCGGTAGGGGGTCTCGCCACTGCCACGCCCAACGGGATAGAGTTCCTAGCTGGCTGGGCCTCCGTCGACGGATCCAGGAAAGTCCTCGTAAAAGCCTTCGGCGAGAGCCCCGAGGAAGTCGGCGTCAGGGCCGCCCGCATGTTGAAATCAGCGCTAGGCCCGCCGCATGGGCATAGGGTATAGCCCAAGTAGGTGGGCGAAAGGCTTAAAAATTACTGGAAATATATGTAAAGGGCCGGTCGTCTAGCGGAAGGATTGAAAGCCGTTCCCTTAGGCCCGCCTTGCGCGCGGGAGCCGCACCGCGCCCGAGATCCCGGGTTCGAATCCCGGCCGGTCCACCAATCTATTATTCTTATATGTATTTTTATAATAGTGTAATCATTTCTTGTGGCAAAGCTCGCTAAGCCCTGTATCTTGACCGGCTCTTGTCCCGGGGACCTCGGCGAGACGGAGGTGTTGTGGTTCGGCGAGGCAAAATGCGTGTCTAAGGCTTCTGCAATAGTAAAGCTGTTTGGCGCCCTCGAGGCGGCGACTGTGCACGTAAACCTCGCCGCTGTGAAGGCCGAGGGCCGTACAAGGCGGATCCTCTGGCTGGTCCTATGGGCTCTGCAGTACGCAGGCTTCTATTTGTCCACGGGGGATGGCGCCTATCTGGCCAAGGCCTTTAAATCTCTCAAAAAGGCCGTTAAGTTGTCCTATGTGCTGGCCTCCGACGCGCCGCTGGGCTGGGTCGTATGTCTCGACGAGATCTGCGCCTATATCAACGCAGCGAGGGCTTGGGTCCGCTGGACCGAGAGGCGGCTGGCCCAACTAGATCGTGGGCGGGAGGTCATCACGCTCTTGAACCATGTGGGGAACGTCCTCTTCGAGCTTATGCGCACGAGAAGCCATATGGTGTTGACCCGCCAAGGCGCAACCAAATACGTCCCTCGGCTTGCTCAGCCCGAGGAGGGCCTACTAAACTTTTAAACACTTTGTTCTCGCACCTTCGTGTCTGAAGTAAGGGCTATAGTCCGCGTTGGGGATACGGACCTAGAAGGCGCCAAGGCCGTGGCCTTCGCCTTAGCCCGCATTAAGGGCATAGGCATCTCCTCGGCATTTGCTATATGTAGGCGGCTTGGCGTAGATCCCTACGCTCCGCTGGGCTCTCTCAGCGAGGAGCAGATCTCCAAACTGGACTGGGCGGTGAGGAACTTGCACGAGATAGCGCCGGCCTGGTTCCTCAACAGACGCAGAGATCCCGTGAGCGGACGCGACGTCCACCTAATAGGGTCGGAGCTGATCCTCGCCGCCAAGAGCGACATAGATCTAATGAAGAAGCTGAGGAGCTGGAAGGGCATGAGGCACGCCGCCGGGCTGAAGGTCAGAGGGCAACGCACGGTGACCACTGGCAGGTTCGGCCCGACCGCCGGAGTGGCCAAGAAGAAGGAGGCGCAACCAGGCGGAGGCGCTAAGCAGTAGCCATGGGCGGCAAGAAGAAAAGTAGAAAGACGTATCTCGACGGGAAGCCCAAGAAGCTGTGGAACACGCAACTATTGCTCGAGGAACTACAGCTCATGGGCGAATATGGCCTTAGGAACAAGCGAGAGTTGTGGAAGGCGAGGTCGGTTCTGAAACATATAGTGAGGCGCGCTAGAAGCTTGCTCTCGATGCGCGCCGAGGAGAGAGCGCCGTTGGAGCTGCCCTTTAAGGAGAGGCTTTACAAGATGGGGTTTATAGAGGACGTGAATATCCCCCTCGATAGAGTGCTCTCTCTGGACGTGAGGGCCATACTGGAGAGGCGCCTCCAGACGATAGTGTATAGGAAGGGGTTCGCGAAGACCCCGTACCAAGCCAGACAGTTGATAACCCACGGACATATAGCCATAAACGGCAGGAGGGTGAGGTCGCCCGGCTTTTTAGTCCCGCGAGATCTAGAGGACAAGATCTCCTACGCGCCCGGTAGCCCCATAGCGGCCGGAGCCCAGCAGGCCCAATAAATGGAGCCCGTAGTCGCGGTCCACGGAGGGGCCGGTAGATGGAGCGTAACTCCTGAAGAGGAGGCGCGCGCACGGAGGGCTCTCGCCGACGCTGTCGAGGCCGGACTCGCCGCAATTGCGCGGGGCAACGCAGTAGACGCGGTCGTGGAGGCCGTCGCGTATATGGAGGACTCGGGCGTGTTCGACGCCGGCGTGGGCTCCGTCTATACCATCTCGGGCCGCGTGCAGATGGACGCCGGCGTGATGGACGGCGCGTCGGGCAGAGCTGGCGCCGTCGCGGCAGTTGAGGACGTGAGGAACCCCGTGAGGCTGGCCAGATACGTGTTGGACGCCACCGACCACGTGCTGGTCGTCGGCGACGGCGCCAGGGATCTGGCCCGCATAGCCGGGCTTCTGACCGCCAAGGCGGCGTTCTACAGCGAACGTAAGAACGAGAGGTTTAGGCAGATGTTGCAGGAGACGTCGGCCGGCCGTTGGCATTACAAGAAGGTGTTGGAGATAGCGAAGAGGCTTGGAATCGGCGATACTGTCGGCGCTGTGGCGCTCGACAAGGACGGCAATTTGGCCGCCGCCACGTCGACAGGAGGCGTGTGGCTGAAGCTAGATGGGAGGGTCGGCGATTCGCCGATACCGGGAGCCGGGTTCTGGGCCGACAACTCAATAGGCGCCATATCGGCGACAGGCGTCGGCGAGGCGATAATCCTAACTATGGCCTCTCTGAGGGCCGTCGAGCTCATGAGGGCCGGACTGGACATAGACACGGCGCTGAGAAGAGTCGTGGATCTAGTCACCGAGAGGTTCGGCGAAGACACGGTAGGCCTTCTCGGCATAGACAGGAGAGGCAAAGTGGCGGCCGCCTTCAACACAGCCGCCATGGCCAGGGCGTGGGGCGCCGGCAGGCAGATTAGGCGAGTCGCCCTTCGCCGGGAGGATGCTTGGCCCTAAAAGAAAGGTTTTGCCTACGCCCTTTTGCGCCAGGTCTTTGTGTCCGGGTCGAACTTAAAGCCCATCTTCTTGAGCTTAGATATAGTGTTCCTGAACTCGTCTTCAGGCAACCGACGGCCCTTCCCGACCTTGACCACGAGCTCGTCGTCCTCCTTCGACACGTCAACAGGCAACTTGGAAAGCTCACCCTCGACGTCTACGTTTCTCGACCTTCGGCGTCCTTCCTCTTCACCCATTAGCGCGAATGAGTGCTATTTATAAATCATATCAACCGGCCAATCCGTATTATCTTCCTCGTAGCCAGCTCCTCGGCCCATCTAGGCAAGGCCCTATGCCTCAGAACCTCCTCCACGAGCTCCTCTATCTCGCCGCACTCCCTCCCGCCCTGCTTCCTGCATATCTCGGCCAAATACTTAGAACGCGCCTCGAAGAGAGACCAAGACATCGGCACCCGCCTACATTCGTGGTCGTAGGTAAAGCCCCTCTCGAGATCTCTGAGGTGGAGGTATAGGTGGGCCGCGGCCTTGGCTAAGTCCATGGGCCCCGTCTCGACGTACATGCCGTCCATCTTCGCGTAGCAACTCCTGATACCCGAGTATATCGATGCGGAATCTCCCACAAACCGGCGGCGGGTTTTAAATATATGGGCAACAGCTAACGTGATAGTAGGCACGTGCGGCTTTCCCAGAAGCAGACGGGAGGTCTACAGATCGCTGGACGCCGTAGAGCTACAGGAGACTTTCTACAACCTCCCCAACGAGCGCCGCATGGGCGAGCTGGCCAAAGAGGCGCCGGAGGGGTTCGCGTTCACGGTCAAGGTCTTCCAAGGCATAACCCATCCCGCCGGCAGCCCGACTTATAAGAGGACGAGAGGATTCAAGCCGGGAGAGGGCCACGGCCTCTTGAGGCCGACGAGGGAGAACCTAGAGCTTTGGGATCTCTTCAGGAGGCTGGTCGCGCCGCTTAGGCCCAAGGTCTACGTGTTCCAGACGCCGCCGAGCATGCGCGCCGATCTCTTAAGAGACGCGTTGGAGTTCTTCAGAACGATCAGAGGCGAGGGCGCGTTCGTCTGGGAGCCGAGGGGCGAGGTGGCCGCCGTAAGGGATCTCGACGCGATGTTAGCCGACGTCGGAGTCTCCCTAGTGGTTGATCCCCTAAGGAGGGAGGTACCGAGATCCCCCGTGCATTACTTTAGACTACACGGTCTGGGCAAAGGCGAAGTTAACTATAAATATAAATATACTGACAATGATTTAATAAAATTAAGAAATTCTATAAAAGATTTAAAAAATCCATATGTTATGTTTAATAATATATATATGTTCGACGATGCGGTTAGGTTTAAGAAGCTCGTATCTGAAAGCTTCTATTCGGATCCGCGGCCTAGCGTCTGAGCCTGTAGATCCGCGCGTCTATGGACTTGTCGTACCCTATCTCGACCTTTCCCGTCAACAACAACAAGGCCGGCAGATAGGGAGAGCGCTCTATCTTCCTCCTCTCTGCGCCGTTCTTCAACGCCTCCCTCCACGCGTCGTGCAGTCTAGACTGGGGCACGTGCCGCAGGGCGCGCTCTAGTAGCTTAGCCGTCGTCCTGAGGCAGGGGCCGTCCTGGCACCTATCCGGCGGGCTTCTCAAGACCTTGACCGAGTAGTATATAAGCGGCGCCGTCACAGGCAACCCGGTCGACCGGTCGTCCATGATCTTTACAGACATATCGCGCGTCGCGAATATCGCCGACCAGAACCTCCTGGCGACCTCGTCCGAGTCGTCTATGCCGAATATCCTCCTGGCGTGCCCCCTCACTATTTTATCGACTAGATCCTCCTCGTCCTCCCCCTCGACCTTAACCCGCCTGAGCTCTGCTATTATCCTATACGCGCCCCAGTCCTTCGTGCGGCCCAACAGATAGGGATCGACGTCGAATATGCTCCGCGATCTCGACCACAGCTTCTCGAAGAGCTCGGCCGCGCCTATCGCGTCGTCCCCGCAGTTGGCCATCAAGAGGCCTGAGGCGGAGCCCTCGACGGCGTCCAGGAACAGATCGCCGCCGAACACCGCGCAGACTCTATCCCCCCTACGCAAGACGTAGAAAGACGAGAAGAGCTTTGGAACGTAGCGCACCTCCACGTCGTTGTTGTCCACTGTTTCGAGGACTTTCAGCTTCCCGAGGATAGGCCCTTGGGTGACTACTCTAAGCGATTTTACCCGCGACGCCAATTCCCTAAGCCCGAGCCCGCCCAGCATACGGGTCGCCACATCCACGGACTCGGGACGATACTCCGACAGACAAGCATCCAAGCTTATGCACAACATATAACCTCCCGACCAACCGATTATTAAACAAAGCGCCTGTGTCCAGCCGCGGAGCCTCCTTATAGAGCCCGCTGGCGCCAAGACGGCGGGCAGGGAGGCGCCCACGGCATAGCCTCGCCGCAACGCGGGAGCTCCCGTATTCCGCAATAAGACTTATCTAGGCGAGCTAGATGTGTCGGGATGAAAGCCTCCGAAGCCGATCGGTGACGTGTTCACGTACCGGCTGACATATACGTCCTGCACTTGCCCTGCACGTTGAGGACCTCCCTCACGGTCTTGCACAGAGCAATCGCGCCCAGCTTGGCCAAATAGATCCAGAGCGGGCCGCGCTCCAGAGGCACGATCTCCGCGTCGCTCTCGTTGTGTCGCGCCACAGAGTCGACCAATAGGTATATCGATTTGCCGAAGGATAGGGCCCTCACCTTCACGTCGAAGTGCGGCCAGAAGTCGCCGCATTTGTAGACCGCCACTAGGGCCTTCGAGAAAACACGGGGCCATGAAAACATGAGCACGTCCATCCTGACGTTGGCCGAGACCTTACAGGGACTTCCGAAAGAGATCGTGTATTCTGCAGGTCCAGCTACCGAGAAAGACGGGTTCTCGAGCTCCACCTCGCTCACCTCGGGGATCTCCATGATTGGGTACAAACCCTAAAAATTTACATATATCGTCCAGCCCCGGGCACGGCCGCCTCTTCACAGCCCCGCCGTCCAAGCACGCACAAAACCAAGCCGGCGAAGGATCTGTGAGGGCGACTTGGGCTACTTGTCGCTGTGTCCTCAAAACCTCGGTCGAAAAACGTAAAGAGAATTACGAAAGGCCTTGCCAGCCCTCGAGGCGCGGAGGCTACACGCCAAGCCGGACGGCATTACGTAACGTACATACCGCGGCATAAGCTAAGGTATCGGCGGGGGATACGGCGTTGAGATGGACAGTATGGAATATGCAAGGAGAGGCGGCTCATCGCAAGAAGCCCGGCGTAATGTGTGGGCGAGGGCCGCCTTTCGTATTAGGCGACAGGAGGCGTTCGACCCTCGCGGAAAGATCTGGAGATGGACAAAGATGGCGGAAAAGCTTAAAAACAGATAGAAATATACGTCAAGGGGCCCGTAGCTCAGCATGGATAGAGCGGCGGTGGACCCGGCCGGTCCGCCGTGCCTCCTAAGCGGAAGCGGAGCGAGCCGTAGGCCCTAGAGGGGGCGGAGGTCGTGGGTTCGAATCCCACCGGGCCCGCCAGCGACCTCGCGCTATCGCGGTCTGGCTATCTTGGACGTGCCGGCTTCACGCTCTGTAGAGCCTAGCTGACTTGGCGCCAGGCGAGGCCCAGCTCATCGGCGTAACGGTAGGCCTCTCTCATCTCTGCGTCGGACACAAGCCGGTTTATGTCAGAGTATTTGGCCATTGTGGGGACTAGATAGTCGGGGTGGTACTGGTCCATTATGTTCACCAAGGCCCTTGGGCAGTTCTCGGCTATCCATTTGAGCACGGGCTTGGTGCAACAGTCTACGTGGCCCGGCAACACTAGGTGTCTGATTATCACGTCCTCGCCCCGTCTGCATATCGTCGAGAGGTTTCTGGCCACCACATCGACGTATCTGGGGGCCACCGAGTACCGGAGGGCGCAGGCGTTGTTGCCATATTTGAAGTCGGGGAGCCAGATGTCCATTATGTGGAGTATGAGCGAGAGGCCTTCGGGGGTTAGGTACATGTTGCTGTTCCACAGCTGGGGCGCGTTGAACCTCCTCGCCGCGAGCTCCCTCAAGGACTCGAGTATGGAGGGTATGTTGGGGGTAGGCTCGCCGCCCACCCAGTTTATGTTCCGCGCTCCTTCAGCCCTCAGCCTGATCTGTATTAGGGCGAGGTGGCGCGGCGTCGCCTCCGCGCCGTTTTCGGGCCTCTGCGATATGTCCCAGTTCTGGCAGAAGGCGCATCTGAAGTTACAGCCGGCGAAGAAGATAGTGCCCGAGGGGACGAGCGGGGCCTCCTCGCCCATGTGGAGGAACCAGCTGGATACCCTCGGCTTGTCGTCGAGCAGGCAAGCCCCCCTCCTCCTGGTCCTGTCCACTCCGCAATGCCTCTCGCACAAGTTGCACCGCCTCAGCTGCCTACGCGCCAGCTCTATCTTGACGTCTAGGAACGAGGCCTCCGGCAGGCCCTTCTCGACCAGGCGCACGTCCGGCCTCTCCCTCTGGGCGGACCACTCCTCGTCGAAGGCTCTGCCCAGCTCCTCGTGGAGCCTCCACAACCTCTCGTCGTCGAGCTCGGCGTAGTCGCGCGGCGCTTCGACGCGCGCCGCTATGTGGAACTTAGACGGAGCCTTGTCCCGCATCACGGCGTAGTACCAACTAAGCCGCTCCCTCACCACCTCGTCGCTCCATACGGCCACCGCGTCGGGCCTGTAGAGGGCCCAGGCCACAACGTTCTTAGGGCTGTGGTTTTTTCATTTTTCGTGAGGCTCATAGCCAGAGGCGCCGAGGCCGACCTCTACGAGGTGGACTGGTTCGGCATGAGGGCTGTCGTGAAGCTCAGAAAGCCCAAGCGCTATAGGGATCCGGAGCTGGATAAGGCCATTAGGTCTAGGAGGACGTTGAACGAGGTCAGGGTTATGGCCAAGGCCCGCGAAGCCGGCGTCGACGTGCCCGCCGTGTATTTCTTCGACGTGGAGCGGGCGGCCATAGTCATGGAATATATCGACGGCCCCACGGCCAAGGATCTTCTGGAGAGCGGCAAGAACGTGTTGGGCGACGTGGGCTCTATGGTAGCGAGGCTACACGCGGCGGGCATAGTCCACGGGGATCTGGCCCTCACCAACGTGATCTATAGAGGCGGCGTTAGGCCCTACTTCATCGATATGGGCCTCGGATACTTCGTAGAGGGCTCCGGCAGGAGGGCCGTGCTGGAGTTCGCGCGCGACGTCAACGTGTTGTTGAGGGTGTTGGATACATACGGCGAGAGGGGCGAGGACTACAAGAGGGCTTTCTGGGATGGCTACTCGGCGTTGGGGCGCCTGGCCGAGGACGTCCGCGAGGGCGTGAGGCGCATCAGGGCGTCCGCTCGCTACGTCGAACGTTAATGTGCGCGTAAAGGCCCCATTCGTCGTACAGCTTGAACAGCTGGGCTTGCTCCGCCGAGCCGGCCTCCCCCTTTAAGACTCTGAGGGCCGTTATCAAGAGATCGCCCTCCCTGTAGCCCAGGTTGGATAAGGCCACGCCTAGATGGGGCGCGAGCAAGTCCACAACCGCGTAGAGAGGCCTATCGCCGTTCTCCTTAACTAGTCTACATAAGACGTTCAGCTCGTGGTATTTCAACATATCGCAAGCGGGGATCCCGCCCAGCTTCAGCCCCAATCTCGAGTTGAGGACGGCATTAGGGTCGTCTTTCAAGATCTCGAGGGCAAGCGCCGAGACTATCTCCGGCGTTATAATAGAGGACAGCGGGCTTCTCAAAACGCCGAAAGGAGGCACTGCGAGAGTGCCGACAAGTCCCATGTAGGCCATCTCGGCGATGAGTTTTCTCACAACAGCTTTTCCTCTATTTATTTGATAATAAGCCTCTTGCACGAAGCCAAGACCAGCCGTTTTTATATAGACTTCAGACTACAAAGGCTTGATGTCTACGTAAACGGCGCGCTGGCGGGCCCGGTGGGAGTTTCGGGGGCCGTCCCCCTTCGAACCCACGACCTACGGGTTAAAAGCCTCGGCGGATCTGGCTGGGTCCACCGCCGCTCTACCGGGCTGAGCTACGGGCCCCTTGACGTATATTCCCTATACTTTTAAAGCTTTCCGACTACGTTGGGACGGCCGCCGTGGTGTAGCTCCACGCGGCGTCAGATGCCCTTTAGGATCTCTGCGAAGAGGTACAGCAACACGGCGCCTATGAGCAGACTACGCCCGGTGTACTTACTTAGCCTTGTGAAATATAGAAACGCCCCTATCATGGCCATAATGACGGCCGCGACTTCCGATATTTTAACAATATAATACTTTAATGTATATTCTAGATTAACTAGAAAGTTTGTACCTATATTTAACCAATTATTTATTATATTATTTATATTGTCTAGGACCCCTACAGGAGCTGTGGCGTTTGTGCCGTTGACGGCGGACGCGTAGACGCCGACGGCTATAGCTATCAGCGCCAGGCACAGCTTCATGTAAACTGCTTCATGGTTAAAAACACCTACGCGACCTCTAGATACTTCCCTCCGAGCTTGATCTTCACCTTGATATTTCTGGCAAGCCTATGGCCGGGATGCACGCCGTCTTCCGTGTATTCTATAGTTCCGTCGTCGCGCACGCGCTCCGAGGACGCCGCGGAGAACATGGCCTCTCTGAAGACCCTCGCCCCTATCTGGTACAGATCCTTTGTCTTGCTCCTACACAAATTGACGGGGACTCCTCTGACAAGCTCCATTAGTCTCTTGGCCGCCTCGAAGCTACCGTACGCCGACCCGTCGCCCACCCTATAGCCCAGACGCCTCAACATGTCTATGTTGCTGTCGGACACGTCGAGCTCGTTGATGTTCACGAAGTCGACGAACCCGCGTGCGGCCAACGCGTTTATAGCCGCCGATATGCTCGCCTCGAGGCCGGGTATCGCGGGGACCTCGACGCCTAGGGAAAGCCCGGCGTACTTAAGCGCCGCGATGTAGTGCAACCTCCCCGCCACCTCGCCGTAGCCCAAGAAGTGGAGCCTCACCTCGTCCACGCCGGAGTTTATTAGGGCGTTTGTCGTCTTGTTGTCCAAGCTGGCAGGCCTGGTGTATAGATGTATGTGGAACTCTTTCCCAAACGCGCGTTTCAACGCCGACGCGATCTCCACCACTCTGTCGGGGACTTCAAGGGGATCTCCGCCGGTTATGGCAGCCCCCGCGGCGCCCGACGCGGCGACCTCGCGCACAACGTCGTCCGTCGTATTTACTCTCACGTCGTTGACGTAGACGACGTCTTTGCCGAACCTCTCCCTATCCACCGGACAGTAGAAGCACCTATACTTGCAGAGGCCTGTGATGAATATAACCGCCTTAGCGCCCACTAAGCACATGTCGCATCCCTTGGCGAGGGGGCCTCTGTATATATTATAATACACCACCGCGATCCCGACTCAATATTAAAAACGTGCTCCATATACTCCATGGGCGAGGAGGTGAGGGAGGAGGAGAGGGGAGAGGTCCGCTCAGAGCTGGTAACCCGCGAGGGCAAGAGGCTTCTGTTGATCAGATGGAACACGGGAAAGACGTCGGCAGGCAGGCTCTTCGGACGGTATGGCCCCGGCGGCCGGCCCGAGTTCTTCAAGCTACTCTTCGGAGCCGTTGCCGGCTCGCTCAGAGAGCAGTTCGGGCCCGATGGCGAGAATATTTTTGCGCGGATTAGGGACTCAGAAAAGTTTAGGGAGACCTCCAGAGAGCTCTTCGACGGGTTGAAGAAGTGGTTTTTCGAGGAGGCTGTGCCCAAGCATAAGCTGGAGCGCGGCGACATATTTATGATATCGACAGAGCTCCTCGTAGATCCCGACACCGGCGAAATAACGTGGAACAAGGACAAGACGGAACTTATTTACTGGGTCAGAAGCGATAGGTGCGGGCAAGCGGCGCCCGACTACGAGGCGTTGAGGAGGGAGAAGGAGGAGCTGTCTAAGGAGGTGGAGAGGCTTAGGGCCGAGAACGACAGATTGCGCAGAGAGCTTGAGGAGGTCAAGAACAAGCTCCAGCAAATAACGAGCTTATTGAAGTAGACGTATACATTTTTAACAAATCCTCTTTTAATATATACACCAATAGATGTATGGAACGTGTCGTGATCTCGCTCAAACCCGCCGAATATAAGGCGCTCAAGGAAATCTGTAAAAAACATGAATTGGACCTAGATGATTGTGTTAATCTAGCCATAGCTAACCTAATATATATTTATAAAGGCTTATAGATACTCCCTATATTTTGTCGATATATCTAAAAGTCTAGGCGCTATCGTCCTAACGGTCCTCAAATACTCCCGAGTAATCTTTGCATACCTATGCGCGATTCTAAGCTTGATTGGATATCCATACCTAAAAAATGATGCAACAATATCCTTGGGTATATACTCAGGAAATTCTACATAAAATACAGAGTCACCCTTTATATATGTAACAAGATATTTGCCGAGCTTTACGGGCTTCAGCATAGAGCCCGGCGGCTCGCCCCGAAGCAGAAGCTCGGCTCCGTACAGCTCTGATACGTAGCCGGATATTTCCCTGAGCCATTCGCCTACACGGCCGCCTATGCCCTTCCAATACCTGGGAGCTACCGGATCTTTCGAGACGCCGATGATGAAGCCTCTAGGTTCTTTCATATAGGGCGACAACGGGCCGTCGGACAGAACATATCCGCTGTGCTTTTCGGCACGTGCGAGTTCCTGCTTTCTTATATAACTATTTAAATCTATATCCTCATTTCTTTTAAAACTAAATAATATGGTTTCACTATTTATATATTTATCAATTATAACTACAACTATTATGGCTATATTTAAATATCTATACTGAATCACGGCATATCCGGAGTCTATCGCGATATAGTCCGGCGTATCCACATATCGGGGCCTCTCCACCGCCTCCTTTTTATACTCATCTATATCTCTCGCTAGCTCTATCAATTTATCTCTATATTTAGGTATCTCCATCTCGGCAAGGCGCAGTATCTCGGATATGAGCTGTCTCATCAATATATTTCGCTGTAGAGCGCTTCCAACACCTTAGCCGCAACGTCCTTGCCAATAGGGCCGAGGACGTCTGCTAGATAGCTCGGCAACGGCGCATCGCCGTTCACGAATTTCTGCAAGGCGAGTAACGAGGATGATTTCTTGTACTTTCGTCTTTCCTCCAACACTATCTTCTTCAGCCTCTCCACCAGTTTCTTTATGTCGACCTCCTCTCTTGTAGAGAACTCGCGTTCCAGATACCCCATTTCCTGATACAGCGTCAACGGGACCGCCCTTAGGTACAACACGCCTTTGAGGAGGGCCGCGACCGGCTTGCCGGTGTATTTGCCCCATCCAACCACCGCGTCTCCCCTGGCCTCGCCCACGGCGACTACTGAGCGCAACTCTTTGCCCTCCAGTATCACTACGTCGTAGAAATCGTAGGGCGGCCGGGCGTCTATCACCACATCGCCGTCGAGCCTCAACTCCCCCTCCCTTATGACGACCACTCTAGGAGACATACTTCTTCGCAACTAGCCCCTTCTCTGCCAACAAGTCCAGGTATTTGGACACCAGCCGGACCTCCATAGAGGCCTCTGAGGCCAGCACATCCGGGTCCAGTTCGGCGCCGGGACCCCGCGACGCTATGGCGTACAGCAACCGGTAGGGTACCTGGAGCTCCTCCGATTTCTTCTTCAAGACCTCGTCAACGCCGTCGGACGCGCCCAGGCGGACCTTGACCCATTCGGCAACTCTCCTCCGGCGTTCTGAGTCCTTTCTATACGCCTCGTACTCCTCCCTGAGCTTAACCGAGTAGAGCCTTAGCGTGGCCAGATAGTCCTCGACCCAAGGCTCCGGCAAATTCAGCAGAATTCCGAGATCCGCCTCGACGGAGATAGCCTTGCCGAGCTCGCGCGCCAGGGGATGCAAGCCCTTCCAGATCTCCGTAATCTCGTCCACTGCCTTGAGGATGGCGGACTCCCTCTCAGCTATCTTTTCGTCGAGAGCCATGTACTTGATCCTCTGCGGCATCCTTTCTGCGAGCTTCTCCAAGATCCCTACAAGGTCTTTCTTGGCCCTAAGCTCTTGCTCCAACTCGCCTCTCACGGCGACCGCCTCCTGTTGCGCCGCTAGCAACGCCTTCTTGAGGCGCACGACTAACGCCGCATATTCCTTGGCGTCTTTAAACTCGAGGGGTATCTTCTCGACGTCGAGCTTTTTGGATAGCTTTATCTCTCCGAAAATCTTGCTCTTGAAGGAGACCGCGATCTCGGAATAGGCATATAATTCTTTCGATAAAGCCTCTAGATATCTACGTGCGTCTTCCATATTAAATTTAACATAGACCCTATCTCGGGGAATTAGATAGCCCGTGTAGACCATAAGGGTCACCAAGTCGTCCTCGCGTAGATCTCTCCAGAGGTTTACCGGGAAGAGCCTGCCTATAAACGTCTTGAGCTCTTTTTCGTGCATGTCGTTTTCTATACCTCTGATAAGCACGTCGACGATTCTATGATATGCGGCCATACCTTCAGGCACTTCGCCCGAGATAAGCTGCTCGGCGACTTTCAGCAGGGAGAGCTCCTTCCTTTCCTTACCTCTCCGCAACGCCAGCGTGTACTTGAGCACGTTCTCCCGCGCCTTCTCTCTATACAGCTTGAGATTCTCCAGCATTTCCAGAGGCCCGGCATCTCTGCCCAGTATTCTATCGATTTGGAACTTGACAATATCGGTTTTCAGCCTATCTAATTTATCTGCACCATATATATTTAAATAAACATATTTACCAGCGCTATCTATATATAGATTTTTCCAACTAATCTTAAGCAGTTGAGAGATCGAGGCCTCCAACTCGTCGGTTAATAAAACATTTGAGAATATATATGCTATTATATAGTCTATTGGATATTCCTCTAGTGCTCCTTCCGCTATTATCTTGCTCATAAAGCTCCTAATGTTATTTATATCGTTTTCTTTATCTAGATATATTAACAATATTAATTCTCTAAATCCTAAATTATTATACCATATAGCTTTTCCGCAACATATTTTTATTTTTATTCCATTTAGATCAAGTATTTTTTCTATTTCATTGAGAAACTGCTGGGGGTCTTGCAACTTGGCAAGCAACTCCTTGCTTATCCTATACGTATCCTCCCTCCTGTCAGTCGCGGAAATTACGTCGCCGCTCACGACATAGGCCTCGCCTAGCAGGTACTCTCTCAGTTCTTCCAGCACCTCGTCGTGGACGAAATATATCATCAACTCGCCGTTTTCCATTATCGTGTAGTATAGATTCGGTTCGTATGAGGCTGATCTCTCGTCGGTGGGCTTAATCTCCCCGCCTCTTAACTTGAGGAACCTATTGACGGCGGCCACAGCCTCCTTATCGCTAAACGGTATTCTATATAGATATTTTTTCTTAAAAATATCTATATATTTCTCTTCTATATTAATAGTAGGAAGCCCAGATAATATATATTCAACAAGTTCCTTTTTCTGAATATATATTCCTTCCTCTTCGGCGAGCTCGGCAAGCCCCTTCCCCTTATTCTTCAGCTCGAATAGGCGGGCCGCCAATTTCAACAGATATCTCGGACTGACCTCGCCCTTCTTCATGGCTATATTGTATAGGGCGGCCAGCTCGCCTAGGGTGAAGGGCCAAAGCTTGTCCGGCCTTTTGGCTCTGATATACGCATCTAGCCTCGACGCCACCATTTCGACGAAGAGCCAAAACGGGTATCGCGTGTCGAGAACTATCTCCTTATACACCCGGCCGGTGGTTAGGTCGAAGACGTCCGGCACTACGTTTTTGAGTATAGTGTAGTAGACCTGCGGCGTTAATGCGGCGATCACCAACACCCTATCGTAATTCTCGGGGTTCTTGAGCACGTGGGGGTAGTTCCTCGGCTCGAGCAACGCCCGCACTATAGACGCCAGATCCATCACCGCCTGCCTAAACTCGTCGTTGGACAAAGCGCCCAGCCTGTGCATAGCCGCTATTCTCGACAGCTCGTCGGCTTCGTCGATTAACACCAACAGCGGCTCGCCTTGGCGTTTCTCCTGTAAACTTCTCAGTACATCCTCCTTGAACGTGTGCGTCAGAGCCACCCGTATGGTCCTAAGCCCTCTCGAATCCGCCTCCCTCTGCACTTCATCTAGGAACTCGCTCTTGCCGTAGCCGTAGGGCGCGACGACTACTGCGAGCACGTTGTTCCTGGTCTTTGCGACTAGGTCGAATAGATCGGCGATCTGAGCCAGCTCCTTGTCGAACCCGAGCGCGCGATGTAGCCTATGCAGATGGGTAACCCCTGATGGGTTGAACGGCGAGTCTGTAATATTAAGCACGCCAATTCGTCGTTAATGCCAATATATCCGCTATGGACAAAAAGCGCTACGCAACGCCTATAAACACCGCATCCATCGGCTATAGTGCCCTTGGAGCGCTGTTCTGCCGAAAGGCTCAACGAGGTATATGAGGTGGAGCTCGACTCGTTTAAGAAAGAAGATGTATATAGTATTGATTTACTTAAATTTCTCTGCTCATTTTGTTATGATAATTCGTATATATATATTGAAAATAATAAAGTTATCGGATATATTATTACCTGTATAGAGGGACCGGCGGCTCATATAATCTCTATCGCCGTAAGGCGGGAGTCCAGACGCAAAGGAGTAGGATCAGCCCTTCTCTGCACCGCTTTAAAACTTTTGAAAGTAAATACTGTTAAGAAAATCTATTTAGAAGTTCGAGTAAGTAATAAAGAAGCTATAGATTTATACAGAAAAGCTGGTTTTCAAATAGTCGAAACGCTTAAGAATTATTACAGTGATGGAGAGGACGGCTACAGAATGGAGCTGACTGATAAAAAATACTTCGAAATATTTTGTCATAAATAATTTATTTTCTTTCTATAATATATTTTCATAGCCACTATAATTCTTTTAAGTAAATTATAGTTATATAAAAGATCTATAAATTCCTTTAGCGAAATTTCTCCTGATATGTAGAGGTATTCGACTAAGCTATCCACGGTTTTCGATAGCCTAAAAAGCAACGTAGCTTTTAACGATCCGGACAGCTTGTGGATATCTGCATCACATCGGGTTCTAGAGGCGGAACCGGCAAGACTACTTTCAGTATAATTATGGCGCATGTTTTAAAATATATTTATCAAAAAAATATTATTATAATTAATCTCTCTAAAATTCCGTATAGAATAAAAACTGATATAGATATCGAGACAGACATGGTAGATGGAGATATAAAGATCTACGATTTCCCTGCTTTTCACTTAGGCGATAGAGATCTGCTCTCCCTCTATCTTTCCTGTAGAAATATTGTATTCGTGGCCGACGAGGACCCGCACACCTTGGAGTCCGCCGGGACTTTCTTGAAACTCGCCCGAGGGCGAAAACTAGGTATACTGATTAACATGATAATTGGAAGACCTAAATTAAAATACATGATATTATATAGCAAATATAGTAAAATCTATTTAATTCCTTTCGATGAACAATTGCGTATATATAGAGCTAATGGCATCGATCCTATCAAGTTAAGGAGCGTGGGAGTCGCCAAGATGGTCAAAGCGGCTGTGGATATAGCAAGAAGATTAAATAGTTAAGAGCTGGAGGAATGTGTGAGGGGCATTGTCTTCAAGGTCGATGGCGACAACGTATTGCTTGTAGCCGATACCCACGTCGGCTACGAAGCCGAGCTCAGGCTCAGAGGAATACGGGCCGTTAGCCAGACGAGCAGGCTTCTTAACAACTTAAAACAGTGGGGCGAGGAGGCGGGGGCCAACACTCTGGCGATACTCGGCGACGTGAAACACGAGTTGCCTACCCCGCGGGAGACCGCCGCTGAGGTCAGACAGTTCCTAAAGGACCTCGCGAAGCTATACGAGAGGGTTATATTAATTCCGGGAAACCACGACGGCTTGCTCGACGAGATTTCGCAAGGCATAGAGGGCGTCTACTTAGCCGACAGCAGAGGGGTACTGCTCGACGGCGTCAAGCCCACCCTACTATTGCATGGACATGCCAAGCCTCGTCCCGAGGACTTGGCAAGAGCCGAGGTCTTGGTCATGGGCCACACACACCCCTCGGTCTCAATAGTAGACGAGATAGGGTACGTCACCAGAGAACATGCTATAATTAAGATAAAACAGAATAAAGGTACTTTAATGAGAAAGATGTATAATAAACAATATGATTTAGATGAAGATATTAAAATTGTTATTCTTCCAGCCTCGCACCCCCTAATAACGGGCTTTGACATAGCCAATCTGCCGCAACTGACTGCCGACGATAGGACTATCCTAAGATATGTGGAGTTGAGGCCAGAACTCGCCGAAGTTTACCTGACAGACTTCACGTTCCTCGGGACTCTGGATCTCTTCCTTAAGGAGAGAGGTGGAGAGGAGAGCTCTCGGCTTGAGATGGTGACATCATAGATCAGGCGCTGCCCGCTCCCCTCATCGTGCCGTTCTGGGCATACGTATATAAATCATATCTCAACAGTTGAACTACTCTTTCTGCTTCTTCGAAGTTGTCGTTAAGCCGTATGAACCCGACGCGGATACACGCGGCTTTCTGTAAAGCCTTCTCGGTCCTCGACGACATGTACACCACCGCCTTCTTTCTATCGTAATATATCTTCTTAAGAACTCCCAACCCTATCAGGAACCCGTCGCGATCCTCGACGCCGACAAGCAACCCTTTCTCAAAACCTTCGGGAAAGCCGAAGACTTTAAACGAGTTGAGTTTCCTAGTGATCCACTGATCCGCTATAACGTACAACGCCGAGCCTAATTGGTTGGCGTAGGTAATCTTCGCGTTGATGGCACGCGACAGCATGGCCTTGAACTCGCCCTCTAGGTCAAGCCCCTTGAAGAGGCCTATGTTACATAATGGCGTTTTGTTTAAATCAACCGACACCTCCCTCACTGGGAATATAAACCGCGCGTAGCTCATCTCTCTATGTATCTTCCTATCCTCCTTCGTCCTAGTCCCGACGGCAGGTGGAGGCCTCACAAACACAACGTTCGAGAAATTCGCCAATATGCCGTCAAGCTCATTGCCGATCCTGATAGCGACTACGTTATTGGGCTTGATCTTCGCCAATAGGGTTTTCTTGTACTCCTCGGCCTCCTCGCCGGAGATCCAGCCGTCTGTGTTTATTATAACGGCGTCGGCCGACCACGCCTGGCGCGCGTAGAGCACCAACTTGCCTATGGCCTCTACCGCCCGCGGCCATATCCTCTCGAGGCTCGTCGACTGCATGAACACCGACTTCTCGGCCTGGATCTGCCTCAGACTTGTGATAGGCTTGACAATTCTGCTGGCCGATATAGTAGTTGGGGGGCCTATGTCGTTCTGGCCGACGTCGGCATCGATTACAGCTACTCTGAGGCCGCGCGAGAGGGCCTTATTGGCCAACACGGCGGTCATCGTCGACTTGCCCACGTCGATGGCGCCAATAACCACAGTGACGCCGTTTAGGTCCACGCTAGACGCCGCGGATTCCCACTCGTCGAGAACCTCCTCCTCGGGCCTTGCGCGCTCCAAGACTGCGTTGGGGCCCAACACGACGCTTATCTTGGCCTTGTCAACAGCCTTAAACGCAAGTCTTCTGGCCCTCAATACGGTGAAGTGGCTCCCGCTAGTGTAGAGCGCCCCGACCGCGTATATGGCGCCTTCCAATACGTCTATCTTCGCAGGTCCCTCAACTCTGAAGATATCGCCTGGCTCCATGGAGTAAGTCCTCACGTAATATACGGTACATCGTCTTTTTAGCCTTAAGGCCTATGCCCAAGAGCGGTATCGGCTGGCCCTCAGTTTTTTATTTTGAGAAGCGTGCGTTTCAGTGCCTTGCCACGCCACATCGCAGGAGCTCGCGTGCCTCTTCCCCTACCTTGACAAGTCGGGGGAGTATCTATACTCTCGCGGGCTCACGCTCGAGAACGTCTTGGCGTCTGAGGCTATTATAGAGAGGGCTATACAAATAGTCGAGAACTCTCTCCGCAAGGGTAAACCCGCTCCGTGCTCCTCGAACCAAGAACTTGAGGCGGCCGCGGCTAGACTGGCGGTCTACATCGTCGCAACCTCAACAAACTCGTACGTGTTGAGGAGATTCGCGGACTCCCAAAGCAAGATATTCACTTTCAGAATCAGGAACACGCCGGGCATTCAGTCGTTTGAATGTAAAGCAGAAATAGCCGCCGATCTGGGCGTGGAGACTGCTCTCACACATGACATAATCAAGGGCTCCGTACTCGCCGTAACCCACCCCCTGGCGATTAAATGGATCCACTACCTAAGATACGCGCCGCAAGATCCCGATTGGTCTATGATAAATAGGCCCGTGGTGAGAGGCTGGGTCCTTCTACGTATAGACGACTTCGAGAGGATCTTGGAAGAGGCATACGAGTCAAAGATACTGAGGCTCGCCTCCAGAGAGGACGTCGGGTATATAGCGGGCGTCCTAGGCAAGGTGGATAAAATCTCTGCCCTCCTAGAAAAGCTGAGATCTTATAGGCCCATCACCGTCAAAGCCGCGCCCACGGGCGAGGCGCCGCCTTGTATGGCCGCCATCCTTGAGGCGTTGAGGCGCGGCGAGAACCTCCCGCACGTGGCTCGTTTTGCGATAACCACCTATCTGCTGAAGCGGGGGTGGGACGTCGACCGCATAGTCGACCTCTTCAGGTCGGTCCCCGACTTCAACGAGAAGATCACGCGGTACCAGGTGCAACACATAGCGGGACAGGCCGGCGGCAGGAAGGAGTACTCGGTGCCTAGTTGCGAGACCATGAACTCCTGGGGCCTCTGCCCCACCAACTTGGGATGCGGAGTGAAGAACCCGGTACAATATGGCCGCAGAAGAGATAGCGCTGCTGTTGAGGAAAATAGGGCTTAAGGCTATACTGGATCTGGAGAAGGAGGATCCCCAGTATAAGTCAGTATGCCGTCTCTGCAGTAATAGGGGCGAGCTGGATACGGCGCGGCTCGTCATGATGAATGCCTTGATAAGCTATAGGCTCACAGGCAAAGGAGAGGAGCACTGGCATTATTTCGCAGATTTCTTCTCCAGGAGAAAAGGGAACAATATCTGCGAAGAATTCATACAATATATAAAGACAAGTCCCTATTTAGCAATAGGTAGAGATATTAGAATTAAGAGAATAAGAAAGGTATGTAACTACGACCCCGATATAATCGATCTCTCCAGGACGTGGAGAGACCTAGCTCGCCTGCTGGGATCTGACGGCGAGGCCAAGACGGTCGTATTTACGGTGAAGATGTTGAACTATGTCTATATGTGTTGCAGAGGCGTTGATAGGGCTCTGCCCAACGATATACCTATCCCCGTGGACTACAGAGTAGCTAGGCTAACTGCGTGCCTCGGCCTAATAAAGGCCGACCCGGAGGGGGCTTTGAGAAGACGGGAAGAGGTCCAGAGAATCTGGAGCGAGATAGCGGAGAGAAGCGGCGTGCCGCCGCTCCATATAGATACGTTGCTCTGGCTGGCTGGAAGGGTCGTGCTGTATGGGGACAGATCCTACGCCGTCCCGAAAGAATTCCTAGATTTTATAAAGAGATTTTGCAATAGATAACGATAATCTCTCTATTTCTTTAATAGTTCTTTTTGTTGATATCTCTTTCGTTAATACTATAACATCGCCTTGTTCTAGTTTTATATATCCTCCCTCGGCAAGCCTCTTAACTACGTCGCGCGCTACGTCCTCTCCCGCCCAGAACTCTAGTGCCCTGTAGGAGCGCAAGTACTTAGCCCTGGCCTTACCTCCTCTGAGCGCCAGTTCCTCCAATATATAAAGCGCTATTTCGGACAACAGCTTTTTTCTATCGACAACGCTCATAGCGGCCTGTCGAGAGATCTATCTCGATACATTCCTCGGACAACTCGCCCTGGAACAGCGGCACGTTTGCCAGAACCGACGCGGTTATCAACATCAAATCTACGGACTTCGCCACTATGGCTAGCGGCGCATTGCCTCTAGCTGCCGCATGCCAGAGCACGTAGGGCCCGACGGTGGAGCCTCTCACGTAGGGCACAGCGAGAATCTTGCCCGAGATCTTGACGCCCGAGATCTCGCCGCTTTCTGGGTTCAGATCGCCGAGGAACGATATGGGGCCGAGCCTCACTACCTCGGTCCGTACGACTCCAGCCCCTTTTACTATTGGCCTAAGCGTAGGCATAGTCAAGGCACTTGATGGTCTCGCAGGGTATCGTCTTCACCCCGTGAAGCCTCGGTATGTAGTAGACGGACTTCATGGAGTCTGTCGCCACGGCTCTAAATCTCCTCGTATAGGGGGATACGACGAGGCAGGAGCCTGCAAAGACGTATACGTTATACTCCCTCAGTTTATTCACTAGATCCTTCAGAGCGCCGTACACGCCAGGCGATGTCGATATGTAGACGGGCCTCTTTGCCCGACCTCTTTCAAATATTATCCTAGATATTTTAAGTAAAGTATCTATATCTAAATGAGGACAACCTAGATATATCACATCTGGATTATCCATATCTTTAAGATATTTTGATAAATCCTCTTCGGCTATGGCTATCTTATCTCTGAAGTCGGCCTCAGCCAAATACAGCCTCCAGTTCGGCGTGATGCCCTCCAGCACTGCGAAGATTATGGAGGAGTAGGTGGAGAGAGCGGCGGCGAACTCGCGGCGGGCCTCCTCGCCGTTTAGCGCTAGGCCCGAGATGTACGGGATGCCCGAGCCCAGCGTCTCGCCTATGAAGGCTCCTATTAGGCCGGCCTTCAGGGGATCTGCCGCAACCTCCGCGCGCACTTCCGCCGTCGGGCGCCTGCCCTCTAAGGTATACATCTCGGTCTTAGGCACGAAGCCCGCTATAGCCGACAACAAGGCGAGCGGACCGGGGTTCTTGTCTGACCAAGCATCCCTGAACGTGTTGATGTACGTTATGGCGTTCGACTCAGCCCATGCGTGGACGGTGCCCGGCTTAACCCTCAAGAACTCGTAGGGCGCGCATGTGGAGATAGGCGAAATGCCCATCTTGAGGAAAGCGTCTAAAACCCTCCGCTGGCCCGTCACGAACTCGCGCGACACATCCAGCAACAAGTGCAGATCGATCCCGGGAGGATTCGACGTGGTGAAGACCTTGACTCTGGCCCCCGACGCGGCCAGCTCCTCTATGAACCTCACGCCGTACTCGCCCAAGGTGAGATAGGATACGCCCGACACGTGCGCCGTCTCAATCTCGACGACCTCGCCTCTTGAGACCGCATCCGCTATCTTGCGGACAGCCTCCGCGGCCTCTATCATGGTATCCTCGCCTTCTCGAACATACGCGGATCTTTGTCCAGCGGCCGCGTGGCGTCGACGCCTACCTTGTAGGTCAAGCCCTCCTCGTTGAGGGCCATCGGATCGAGCGTGGAGCCGCGCGCATAGGGTATCACGAACAGTCCCCTATCTGCGCGGAAGCGCGTGGCCAAGGCCCACTCCACGTCCCGCGGATCGTCCGGATCTATATCCTCGTCGACCACCACCACGTGTTTCAAGCTGGGGTGCGCCGCGAACGCCGCAAGGGCAGCGTTCTTGGCGTCGCCTTCCACGTTCTTTTTTATGGAGATCACCGCGTGCATCCAGCCGAAGCCGCCTCGTGTGAGCCTTACCTTAACAACCTTGGGGACCACCGAGGATACAGCACGCCATATCTTGGCCTCTCTCTCGAAGCCCATTAACAGCTGGTGCTCCAGGCCAGCCGGCAATAGATAGTTAACTATAGGCGAGCTTTTGAGAACATATATACGCTCTATCTTTATCACGGGCTGTTTTCTGACTACGTCATAAGTGCCCACGACATCCACATAGGGCCCCTCATCGGCTAGTTGGCCCGTTATATAGCCCTCCATGATCACCGTCGCCAGATATGGGGCATATGTCCCGTTGTCCAATTCGACGACCTTTAAGCCGTTCATAAGGCGGGCGGCCACGGCGAGCTCGAAGACGCCGTAGGGAGGCGACGATGCTGCGGACAACAAAACCGCTGGGTGCGTCCCCCATACCACAGCCACAGGGGTGTCCTTCCCCATATCGCGCCATTTGTGGTATATGGTGTATAGGTGTCGCGGGACCAGCCTAACGACGGCTCTATCGTCGCCTATAGGAGTGAATCTATGTATAGAGGCGTTGTAGGCCCCATCTGGCGCTCTAGCTATGATAACCGCAGAGGTGATATACGGGGCTGCTTCTTTTTCGTAGTACTTTACCAGAGGAAGCTTGCGCAACGAG
Source organism: Thermoproteus uzoniensis 768-20 (assembly GCF_000193375.1). GTDB lineage: Archaea > Thermoproteota > Thermoprotei > Thermoproteales > Thermoproteaceae > Thermoproteus > Thermoproteus uzoniensis_A. The sequence goes on along the minus strand of NC_015315.1, from coordinate 1,688,652 downwards.
TCGATAGTCCTGTATTCGTCGACCCAAGCGCCGACCACGTCGAGCTTGCCAGGAGCGTCCTCGGCGGAGAGGAGGGCCTTGTACGCCTCCTCGTCGTCGCGGGCGCCTAGGATCTTCAAAAGTTTAGATCTCCTATCAACCAAGTTGCCGACGCCATCCATGCCGGGCCCCACCTCCCTGAAATACGGCGTTGCCGAGCCCTCCGTCTCCTTAAGTATCCGCGCTATCCGGAACCCTTCATACGGCGGGTCGTACGTCCGAAGATCCTCCAGCCCCTCCACGTAGCTAGAAAGCGACACGTGCCCTATTCGTCCTCTATTAAAAACCGTCGTCCGATAACCTTTAAAAAACATGTCTAGGGGGTTTGCCATGTCGGAGGGAGAAGAGTGGAATTTCCCTGAGGACTGGGAGTATGCGGGCGGCGTACCTGAGCGCACCTTGAAGGTCAAGGCAAAATGTCCCAAATGCGGGCACGTATTCGAGGTAGAGATAGGGGAGAGCTGGTACAACATGGGCTTCAGCATAGCGTGTCCCAAATGCGGATACCAATTCCCAATAAATATGTACGGCCAGATTGTGGGCGAGGTGAAGCCGCAGAAGCAGAAGAAATAATACAGGGATACTTTTCAAATATCTCGATTGCTTAAAGGGTCCAATTTAGAGGATCTCCCTCAAATCTGTATGGAACCTATAAAAAAGATAGAAGAGGGGTTGAAAGAGCTCTACGCGGCTAACGTAGGCAAGATAGAGCGCGAGCCCGATATCGATATATACGAGCAAGGCGAGAACCTACTGATAATGATAGACTTACCCGGCTTCCGGAAAGACTCGATAAAGGTCAAGCTATTCGAACACGCCGTTGAGATAACGGCCTTGCCCAACTCCGACATACCTGGCCGCGCCGTCGTTAGAGAGAGGGCAGCTAACTTCCCCGTACAGAGACGTATAGAGTTGCCGTTTAGGCTAAGGGTGGATAGCGCAAGAGCTATATATAAAGATGGCGTGCTCCAAATATCTGCGATAAAGGCTGGGGAGGTGGGGACCGCCGAGTTGAAGATAGACTAGAGCTTAGCCCACCTAAACCCTATCAACGCCACCTCGTTGCTCGGTTTTAACACCGTCGCCAAGGTAAACGTCTTTTTAACCGAGTGGGAAAGCCGGCCGCCTCTAGCTATATCGGTAGCGCTGATGCCGCGGTCGGGCTCTAGAAACACCACGACCATGGGCGCGTGGTCTATTCCAGGTCCCTTCTCGTAGACGGAGAATAGGGCTCCGAATTTTAAACCTGATTTAACTATATATCCTAGGTCTCTAAAATACTTATAAATTAAATAAATTTCATTAAAATTTTTCAAATTAATTTCGCCAATTTTTCTAAGTTCATCGATATCTATCCTCCTCTCATCGTCGTAGATCTCGAGCAAACCCCTCTCGGCGAGATATAGGGCCTCGTACAGCGATAGGACCAATGGCGACTCTATCTTATCCACTTCCTCCAGCTTCACCTTGTCCTTGAGCAAGAACTTTCCGTAGAACCCGCTCTTGTAGAGCCTACGTGCCTCCTCGACATCCTCTACGACAACGGCTAAGCCCCTCAGGCGACCTCTCATTTAGTCTTCCTCACGGTGACTATAGTGCCTTCGGCAATCCCGAGCGATCTCAGATCCTCGGGGTTTAGCCAAACCTCTTGCTGGGGGATCTTCTCATCCGCGAGCGCCTTAAACGTCCTTCTCCTCTCTCCCCCCACTATCTCGACCTCTTCGAGCTGTCCGTATTCCTCCGCAATAGACTTGTTGATCTTGACGCTACCTTTCTCGACCTCGTCGATAGCCTTCGCCCTCAGCCGCCTTTCCTCACGGGAGGTTTTCTTCTCCTCCTTCTGCGGCTTCAAGAACGGCGGAACTAGGACCTTACGGCCCCTCTCTATCTCGCCCATATAGTATGGATGGCCCAGCGCTTATTTAAGCGTTTTTGAAGACAACGCCGCCTAGACGCCTAGATATCTCATCGAAAGATCCCCCCGCCTTGATCCCAACGGCGAAGTCGACCACCTTGCCTATATCTATCCTGATCTGCCTCCGCGAGTCCCTATCTCTAATAGTCACAGTGTTGTCCTTCGGGGTCATCTCGTCTATAGTCACAGCGATAGGAGTCCCTATCTCGTCACATTCGGCATATCTGCTACCTATGGTGCCCTCGTCGTCGTACAACGCAGTTATCCCGGCGCGCCAGAGCCTCCTCGCCAGATCGACGCCTATCGCCACATAATCACGCCGTTTGACTATGGGCAGGATGCACGCGGTTATCGGCGCTATATCGGGCGGGAGCCTCAGATACTTCCTGTCATCCTCCACAACAGCCGCGCTCTCCAATACGACGTAGAGGATCCTGTCGAGCCCGAAGGAGGGCTCCACCACGTGTGGTATGAACTTCTCCACATCGGTGCGCCTCACCTCGCGTTTCAAGAAAACCATATCCCGCGTTATCTCGTAGCCCTCTACCTCGACCCTCTCGGCGCCGCTCGAAAACGATGCGGCGATCGTCTGCGAGTTTTTCTGTATTGCCTTAATCACTTCGCCGATCCTATCGCCGTATCTCTCCCTCAACGCATTCGGGTTCGGATATACTCTGACCTCCTCTATCTCTCTCGCCTCCTTCAACCTACGCTCCAGATACATCTCGTGGCCGCTGTATTTGCTGTGTCTAGACAGGTCGTAGTCTGTCCTATATGCGTGGCCTGAGACCTCTACCCAGCCGAACCTCTCGGTGAGGACCATCTGGTCGTAGGACTTCGCGCTGTAGTGCGCCCTCTCTTGCGGCAACTTCCCCAAGAACTTCTGCCTCTCGAGGGGCACGCCCAACTCTTTTAAGAACTTGGCAGAAAGAGCCATGAAGAAAGCCATCCACTCGTTGGCGTGGCCTCTGGCCACTATCTCCCTCGCCGTGAGGAATTGGGGCTCTGTGTTGCCTCTGGCCACCTCCTCCTCGGGGACTATGGGCACCTCCATGTCCTCGACCTCGGCGAAGTACGGGCAGTGGGGGTTCTGGGGATCGAAGAAAAGCTCTATCTCCATCTGCGAGAACTCCCTGAGCCTGATCAGGCCTTGTCTAGGCGAGATCTCGTTCCTCCCCACCCTGCCTATCTGCGCCACGCCGAAGGGGACCTTTCTGCCCATATAGTCGGCGAGTCGAGGAAACGCCACGAACATGCCTTGCGCGGTCTCCGGCCTGAGATAGCCGTACTCGTTTGCGTAGGGCCCTATGTTTGTCTTGAACAATAGGTTGAACCTCTCCGATTTGCCGAGAGGGCCTCCGCACGCGGGACACCTTATATCGTACCTAGCTATTATCTCGTCAAGTTGCTCCCCGGAGAGGCCCTCTAGACTTAGCCTTATCCCCTTCTGCGAGAGCACATCCTCTATCAAGTGATCCGTTCTGAACTTCCTGCCGCATTTCTGGCAGGTGACTACGTAGTCAGTAAAATGCTCAAGATGGCCGGACGCCTCGAAGACGGCTTCCGGCATTATCACAGGCGTCTCTATCTCTATCATAATGTCTTGGTACGGCAGTATGAAGGTCCTACGCCATTTCTCGACTATGTTGCGGCGGGTGAGAGTCCCCAAGGGGCCGTAGTCGTAGAAACCCCCCACGCCGCCGTAGATCTCAAACGAAGGCCAGTAGAATCCCCTTCTGACAGCTATGTCGGCGACCAACTCGCTCCTCTGCATAGCCCCTAGAAGAGCCTGCTAAATTAATTTAAGGCCCGACGGGCGTGGCGGCGTGATCCGGGCGTGTAGGAGCGATGCAGTCAAGATGGTCGGAGTGCCCATGGAGGATACGTTGAGCTTCAAGCCAGGCACGAGATTCGCGCCGGCTAAGATAAGGCAGATATTGCCCTACCTAGAGTACAACACGGTCTTCGGCAACGTCGAAAGTCCCTGCGATGTTGGCGATGTGGAGCTACTACGGGGAGCCCCCGCCGAGAACCTGGCGAATATAGAACGCGTTTTGAGGGATCTGGGACCGCCTTGGGTGATGATAGGCGGCGAGCACACAGCAACCCTGGCGGCTCTCAGAGCAGCCCGGCCGAAGACCTACGTGCACATAGACGCCCACATGGACACAAGGGACGAGTGGCCGCCTGGCCAGAAGCTATCACACGCGACCTTCGTGAGGCGCGCCGCCGAGGAGCTCGGCCTTTATGTAATATATATAGCTGTGAGGGCCTTCGACGACGAGGAGCTTAGATACGCCAAGTCCAACGGGTTCTACGTAGTCGACGGCAATAGGAGGATCTCCAGAAGCCAGATCCTAGACGCCTTGTCGACGTCGACGGGGCCCGTCTACGCGTCCCTCGACCTAGACGTCATGGATCCGTCGGAGTTCCCCGCCGTGGGGACGCCCGAGGCGGGAGGGCTCAGCTTCAGAGAGTTGGAGGGCATCTACGTAGACGTGTTGCTAGCCGCCAGGCCGTTGGCCGTGGACATAGTTGAGTACTCCCCCGTCAACGACCCCACAGATGTAGGCGCCACCAAGGTGGTCAGACTTATGTTGACCGCGACGAGGATACTCGACGCAGTCAGATCGCGGGGATCCGTTTAACCATCGGAGATCTCACCTTAAGTATTATCTTGTAATTGCAGTAAGGACAGCGTATGCCCGGCAGTATTTCCATCTCGCTCCTGGAGAAGGTACGGCCGCACCTCATACACATATAGATCTTCCGCTCGCCGGAGGCGCCGGCGGCCTCGCCGAGATTCACCTCCTCTGCGCCCTCCTCGCCCATGCCGACCAGGACAGCCCGCTATATAAACCTAACCTCCTCGTATAGATCCCTTATCCTCCTAACGCCGTCCACCTCGTCTATGAGGTCGGACACGCTACGCGGGACCAACTCGCGCCATTTCTGATCGCCCAAGGCTATCATCTCCCTTATATGCTTGCCGGAGAGGATCTCTCTATCGAAGAGGGGGTGCTCTCTGACGTCTACGCCGGCATACCGCAACGCGGCCCTCACATAGCCGTTGTTGGAGAAGGCCACCTCAAAGCGGGGGCACCAATGCCTCACGTAGGCCCCCCATAGGCTGGAGCCGCCGTTGGTGTCGGGCACCGCGCATAGGACAAACCTCTTGTCGAAGGTGCGCAGGAACATCTCGATCCTCTCGCCTACAGTGAACGGGTTGTCCCTAGTGATGCCCTTATCGGCAGAGCCTATGACTACTACAACGTCGTCGTACCGTTCCGAAAGCCACTCCAACACCTTGACGTGGCCCAAGTGAAGCGGCTGGAACCGCCCTATAAACGCCACCCTCACAAGGCCGTGTCGCCACGTGTTTTTAAACAAGTCAGGCAGTATGCCTCTTCGTCACCGGCTAAGCCGCGAGCTACCTCATCACCGACTATCGCCAAGAAGTCTATTTAAAAAAGGACGGCGGAGCGCCTCGCCGGCTTCATTATCTACGGACGTTTTTAGGCACTATATAATCCTTGGGGGCCGTCGCTATGGGCTCTAGGTACTTTCTCAAGACCTTGGGTATCTCGACGGCCCCGTCCTCCCTCTGGTAGTTCTCCAAAATCGCCGTGATAGTCCTAGTAGTCGCTAGACCTGTACAGTTAAGCGTGTGGACATACTCGCGCTTCATGCCCCTCCTCGTAACCCTAATGCCCAAGCGATACGACTGCCAGTCCGTCACGTTGGAACAGCTGGCGAGCTCCCTATAGGTCCCCTGGGCCGGATACCATACCTCTACGTCGTATTTCTTAGCAGCCGGAGCGCCGAGATCGTGGGCGCATATGTTGACTACCCTATACGGCAGGCCGAGTCCTTGCATAAGCTCCTCTGTGTTCTTCGTTATTTCCTCGTGCCATGTCCAGGACTCCTCGGCCAGCGAGAAGACGAACTGCTCCACCTTATGGAATATGTGGACTCTGAAGATCCCCTTTATGTCCCTACTGCCGGCCCCGGCCTCTCTTCTGAAACAAGGCGACCATCCTACGTAGAGCTGGGGCAACTCCTCCTCGAGGAGGTCGCGCCCGTAGAGGTACGCCGCAATTCCGTGCTCCGCAGTGGCTATTAGGTACAGATCCTCGTTCTCTAGCTTATATATGGCGTCCTTGAAGGTGTCCAGATCTATCACGCGTCTGATTACGTCGTACTTCAACATGTAGGGGGGTACTATGGGCCTGAAGCCTTTCGAGGTCAAGTGCTCTAGGGCGTAGAGAGACAGCGCGAAGTCCAACCACACCAAGTCGTCTAGCATGTAGTAGAACCTACTGCCCGCCACTTCGCCCGCCTTCAACGTATCGACCATCTTGAGCACGTTCTCGGCCTCGTCGGCATGTCCCACCGGCGCCTTATCCACCACCACGTACTCAGGTCGGGGATCTAGACGCAAGACCTTCTCCAGATCTTCCCGAGCGACCTTTATAGTGCCCCAATACCTCACCGGGATCGAGTCGACGCCTTCAGGACATACGGGGACCGATTCGTGTATCAGATTGGGGAAGGAGAACAGAAGCCTCTCTCGCTCCATCTCAACAGCCTTTAGCTGATCCTCTAGGCCCTTAATCTTCTCGATGAGCTCCTTCGCCTTCTCGGCTATTGTCTTCCTGTCTTGGGGCGGGGCCTTAGAGGCCTCCCTCGACAACACGTTGTGCTGGTGTCTCAACTCGTCGATCTCCCTCTTCAGCTCCCTCCACTTGGAGTCAAGATCGAGAAATCTGTCCACTAACGTGACGTCCATACGCCGGGCGACTAACGTCTTCCTGACTACGTCAGGGCTGTTGCGCAACGCCTCCAGCACGCTCCAAGACATATGGAGCGTTTAGGCCCTCCTTATTATTCTAACGCGCCTTACGTCCTCCGAAGTATATTGACTAAGGCCAACGGCGTGGATAGCGGCTGTTTGCCGAGATCATAGGTGGCCATAGGTATGGCGAAGCTCTGGGGCCACAGCTCCAGATACGCTCTATCTTTGTAAAAGACTAGATGTATATACACCTCGCCGTCCCTTATCGAAGTCTTAAATATATAGCGACGGCCACCTCTGTACTTTATGACGTCGACCAAGCGGTAGAACTCTTGGGATTCCAGATACCTCACGAGCTCCATGTAGTCGTTCACCGTGTGGGAGTATCCGCGCAAAATAAAAAGCTAAACTATCTCAACCTCGTACTCCTCTTCGCGCCCCTCCCTCAACGCCAGAACGAACTTGTCGGCGATCCTCCTTATGTCGGGAACCACAGAGCCGAGATAGAGCAGGGAGGCCAGCCCCAACAATGCGAGGGACAGCGCCAGAGTGCCGTCGTAACGTAGCTGAGGGACAGATACGGGCTGGATATAGTTCTCCAGAGATAGCAACCTAGCATATGCTACCGATATGGAAAACAATAGCGATACGGACAGCGCGATGTAGATTATCCAACGTCCGTCATGTCTATTCTTAATATTATGGATTATATTTATAAATATATATGGAATTATTGATATTAATGTCATTGTATATATTCCAATTAATATAATTCTAACATCAAACAAACCATAGAACCAGAGATAAAACACAGAATATATGACTGAGCCCAACAGCACCATTAGGCCTATTCTCACCGCCTTGACTATTAGATCGAACATGTGGTACGCGGACCCGCGATTTTTGTCACCTACAGTTAGCTACACTCGCCAGTCTTGCAGTACGGATCCTTGCCCTCCTCCAAGGCCTTCAGCTTGACCTCGTTAGCCGCCTCGTCTATAGACGTCTCGAGCGATATAGGCCTCACCGTTATCTTCGTCTCCGCCAACTTCTTCTTTATCTCTTGCTTCAAGCCCGTGTATATCACCTGCACAGACTTCGACTTATCCCTATACACGGTTATGCCTTTGACCCCCAGCGCCCAGGCCAACGCAAAGGCCCAATACACGTCGTCGCTCGGCGCGTTGGCGGGCATGTTTATCGTCTTGGAGATGCCTTGGTCCACCCACTGCTGGGCGCTCGCCTGCATGAGGACGTGCCAGAGCCAGCCTATCTCCATGGCGGTCGCCAGCAAGTGTTTGACGTCCTCAGGCACGGGGGCGTCCCTCAACATGCCGGTCTCCTCCACCGCCTTCCTCACCGCAGGCGTCCAGAGGCCCCTCGCCTTGAGATACTCTATCCCCGGCTCGTAGTACTCCACCAACGTGCCCACCGTGACGTTGCGGAGAAAGGCCAACGCGAACACGGGCTCTATCCCGCTGGTCGTGCCCGCCAATATGCTGGTCCTGCCGGTCGGGGCTATGGAAAGCACCACGGAGTTCCTCACGCCGCCCTTGACCTTTTCCTTAAGCTTCTCTATATACGGCAGAAGCCACTGCCTTGTCCTCTCCGTGATCTCCCTAAGGCGATCGCCCGCATCCCTCAGCTCCGGCGGATAGACGTGTTTGACCCGCTCCCACCGCGACCAGACGAAGTCTTGGAACTTCAGAGCGGGCAGCTCGCCTCTGGCATATATCGACTTCTCGAAATACTTAAACGGCCCTTTCTCCCTCGCGAGGTCGGCCGAGGCGTCCAGCGCATTGACGTATATCCAGCCCATGATGCGGTTTATCAACTCCACGGCTTCCCAAGACGCGTAGGGTATCCCGAGCTTTATGAGGAGCTCCGCGAAGCCCATGATGCCCAGCCCGTTCTTCCTGGTGGCCGAGTTCATCTCGTCCACTATCTCTATACCTGTGCGGCTTCTGTCTATGGCACTGTCGAGGAAGCGCGTCCCCAACCTCGCGGCTTGGGCCAAGCCCTCCCAATCTATACACGCCAGCTTCTCCTCGAATGAACTACCGGCACAATTATCCTTTATGAACTTTACAAGATTTATGTGAGTTAGATTACATACCTCGAATGGATTTTGAACAGTCTCTGCACATGGATTAACGGATCTCCATATATATGTAAAGCGATATCCGGCGACCTCTATCTCTTCGCCCAAGAGCGGGTTAGAGGCGTTTAGATTGGCCTTAAATATAAGGCCCGGATCGCCGGAATCCCAAGCGCTGTTCGATATCTCGCGGAAGAGCTGGCTGGCGTCTACCTCGCCCCATATGGCGTCTCTGGGCACCTCGGCCTCCTTGTATACGTCCACGTGCTCCACAGCCTTCTGCCCCGTCTTGTCGTAGAAGACGCGGGGGTTTATCAACGGGTATTTCGGGTTCTGATCTACGCCGAGCGCCTTCTCCATGAATGTGTCGTCCACGAAGACCGATATGTTGAAGTTCTGCAGATGTGCGTCCTTCAACTCGCCTGTCTTGGCCTTGATGAACTTGCGGATATCCGGGTGCCAGACGTGGAGAGTGCCCATCTGCGCCCCGCGGCGCTTGCCGCCTTGCTTTATGACGTCTACGTTGGCGTCGAAGAGCTTCATGAAGCTGATGGGGCCCGACGCAACCCCTACACTCCCCCTCACCACGTCGCCCTCGGGGCGGAGTAGGGAGAAGTCGTAGCCGACGCCGCCGCCCAACTGCTGTATTATGCCCGAGTATGCCAAGGCGTCGTATATGCAGTACCTCCCCGGATGGGTGAGGGAGGAGAGGCAGTCCTCCACCTCCAGAGTGAAGCAGGAGGCGAACATCTCCTTCTTGGTCCACGCGTTGAACCAGAAAGGCGAGGCCGGGACTATCCTCAGCGATGTTATGGCGTCGTAGTACAGCCTGGCCGCCTCGGGGCTCCCGGCGACCGCCGTGGCTACTCTCGCCGCCGCGGCGGCCGGCGTCTCCGCTATCTTGAAGTCGGGGCCGCGCAGGGCGTAGTTGCCATTAGTGAACAGCCTCAATGCGTTGTAGCTCAGAGAGCGGTCGAACTCGGGCTTCAGCTCGACCCAACGTAGTGCCGAGAGAGCCTCTTGTTTGAGAAGGCCGGCGCTGACCAGCCTCTCCACTGAGGCGAAGACCCTCTCGCCGTACTTGGACTTATCTCTCAGAAAGTCCTTGCCCAAGGCCTCCTTATATATTCTGCCCAGCAGGTGCGACTTGGCCGCCTCGGCTAGCTCCGGCTTGTCTATGGCCTTGCGGAGCAACTCGAGCTCGACTAAGTCTGACAGCTCAGCGCTGGTTATATCGGAAGTCGGCCTTATCTTCACCTCTCCGTCCACGCTTACGCCAACGTCGGCGGCTGCCCTAACAAGAGATATGCGTAGCTTCTCCTCTGAGAAGTCCTCCTTGGCGCCAGACGCCTTGATGACCTTAACAGCCATATCATCCCCCAATTTCCATATATAGTCTCTTATATTTAAGATAATCGGAGTAGAGTTGAATGAAACTTTTGCCCACCCCATATTTCAGGAATCAGCATTCGTTCCCTTCCTCATCGATCGGCAAAGACCATCCTCATCACAACTAAATAGGGACCTCGTTATTTACGTGGATATCTACTACGGCTTGCTGGATATAGTCGTGAGCAACGGGCCGAGGCGCGTGTCGATAATCCCGCCGCCCCCCAGCGAGGCCGAGCGGTGGCTGGGCTTGGGCTTGGCCATAGCCAGATGGGGGTACACCGTCCAGATAATGAACCTTCCCACCTGTAGAGAGTCCACCTTGGAGAAGGCCTTGTCAGATGTCAAGGGAGTGCCGATCTATCTCAGATACTCCCACGCCCTGGCCTACGTAGGCAGGGGGGCCTTGCTCGATCCCGAAGAGCCGGGGCCCGATAAGTTTAGGCGCGAGGCCGAGGCCAACTCTAGATATCTCTTGGATTGGAGGAGGTGTCTCGGGCTTAGGCGGAAGGAGGGCGATGTGGAGATCCTCGGCGCGTTGCCCGACGCGTTGGAGAGGCTAAAGATCTGGCTCGCAGAAAGGCTTGGCTGAGGGCATCTCGTACACCGCGCCTCTAGCCCTCCTAATCCCGTAAATCTTCCACGAGCCTGGGTTCAGTATACGTTCGTCCACATTCAGATACGGCACGTGGCTGTGGCCGTAGATAAGCCAGACGTCCTTGGGAAGCCCGAGCTTCCTCTTGGCCCACCTGCCGACGGTCCCAGGCCTTATGCGGTCAATTATATAGGCTATAATCCCGTCGCCTACAGCTATATCGCCATGGGTTATGACCATTCGCTCGCCTCCGTAGTTAAGGCTTATGGGGCAGTTGCAGGCAAACACCTCAACTCCGTCTATCATATCGGCGTAGTGGCCGACGATGGGGTCATGCGAGGACGAGCTCAGGGAGGCCACCAACATCTTGGGCCTCACCGACAAGACCGCGAGCAGCCGCCTAAACAGCTTGGTCGCCTCATCTCTGCCGACGCGGCGGTGTTCGTCCTCGAAGAGGTCCCCCGCGATGGCCAACACATCTACCTGGACGCCCGATAGGCACCTCCTGAGCTCCCCTATCAGCGAGCTCCGCGATCCTATGTGTATGTCCGACAGCACGAGCATGGCGGCGCACCTTCGCCCATTTTTAATACTACAATCTATATAAACTTTTGATATCTATATACTATGCGGAGGGTGGCGATAGTGGGGGCCGCAGGTAGGGACTTCCACGTGTTTAACACGTTCTTCAGAGACAATAGGGAGTACGAGGTGGTGGCTTTTTTAATGACCCAGATACCCATACCTGGCCGACGATATCCGAGAGAGCTTGCGGGCGATCTCTACCCCAACGGGATCCCCATATATACGTGGAGCGACTACAATAAGCTAGCTGAGCTGATACGTAGTCTCCGCGTAGACGAGGTGGTGTTGGCGTACAGCGACTTGTTGTACGAGGACGTGGGCCACATAATATCATCGGCGTTGAGCGCCGGCGCGTCGTTCAGGATATTGGGGCCCAACGACACCTACCTCAACTCGATCAAGCCGGTGCTGGCCGTGTTGGCTACCAGGACCGGCGCCGGCAAGTCCACCGTCAGCCGGGCTCTGGTCAGAGAGATGGCGGCCAGGGGATTGAGAGTGGTGGCGGTCAGACACCCCATGCCCTACAGAGATCTGGCGGCCAGCGCGGTCGAGCTGTATAGGACCAAGGAGGATCTCGCCAAGATAACCTTCGAGGAGCGGGAAGAGTACGAGCAGTACGTGGATATGGGGATCCCGGTGCTCGCCGGCGTGGACTACGGGAGGATCTTGAATAAGGCCGAGGAGCTGGGCGATGTCGTTCTGTGGGATGGGGGGAACAACGACTTCCCGTTCTTCAGGCCGGACTTCGCCGTGGTGGTCGCAGATGCCAGGAGGCCCGGCCACGAGGTGGGGTCGTTCCCCGGCGAGGTCAATCTACGCATAGCAGACGTCGTTATAATCACCAAGGTGAGCGACGCCGGGCCGGATAAGGTGAAGGTCGTAGAGGACAACGCGAGGCGCAACAACCCGAGAGCCGTAGTGGCTAAGGCCGATCTGGAGGTCTCTCTCGAGAGGCCGGACGCCGTCAACGGCAGACGCGTCCTAGTCATCGAGGATGCGCCGACGGTCACCCACGGAGGCTTGCCCTACGGCGCCGGGTATATCGCCGCGCAGAAGTACGGGGCCAAGGTGGTCGATCCCAGGCCCTTCGCCGTGGGGTCCATAAAGGAACTGTACGCCAAATACAGCCACATGGGGCCCGTGTTGCCCAGCTTGGGCTACACCGACGAGCAGAAGAGAGATCTCGAGGAGACCATCGCCAGAGCCGACGTCGACGTCGTCGTCATAGGGACGCCGGCGAGGATAGAGGAGGTTATAAAGATAACTAAACCTATTGTTAGGGTTAAATGGGATCTAAAAATACTTGAAGGGCCCTCTATTAAAGAGATCATAGATATGTTCCTTGAGAAGATCAAATAATTTTAATATCGCCGGCTTTTCCTCCCAATAATTGTTCGAAATTAGTAGAAATGAACTTAGCGCATTCGATAAGCGAGTCGTTCTCTATTTCTTTTAGCCCAGCAACCACTATCAATACGTTCTTGGTACTTTCGTCGACCTTAGTAAGCTCGCTATCCCTATAGGGATATACGTGCAACACCACGTCCCCAGCGGCGAGTATTATCTGGCCGTTTACCTGGACCGGCTTGCCTCCTATCGGTCTGAAGAGCTCGCCCCTGGACCATCTAAGCTCTAACGACTCGCTACCTATCTTATCTATGTCGTAGAGCCCCACTGGAAGGAGCCACTTTATCGACGCCACGTTGCCTATATCCACCGCCGGGTTTATCCTCGGCAGAGGCTCTCCGTGGAGCACTCTACGCAACAACGCCTCCTGGGCTGGACGTTGCTTAGTCGGATCTATCTTTATAACTTTCCAATAAAAATCTCTATATATTCTAATAATTTTATTATTTTTTAAGTCTTCTATTTTATATTTATTTCTAACTTCTTCCTCGGCAGATTTTATAAGAGCGTCCAACTCCTTGGGCCTCATCGCGTTGTTTATTCCCCGCACGGTCTGATACGCCACCTTGACGCCCACATCGGAAACCAGGTTTTTGATATCCATAGCAGTAGTCAACGCCGGACTTTTATCTTTCAGTGCGGCGATAGCCGGCCATCGAGAGCCCTTGAAGTCCTCATCACTTTTAGGAAAGTCCACCGAACATTTCTTAATTATTTCGCTTATATTCGGAGGGCCTTTATGTTCTGTGGCGGTCAAGGCGCGGCTGGTCGCCCATCTTCATAAGCTGGCCGATCTGTCACTAGCTGAGAGGCTGAGATTGATAGCACTGATATACCTAGAGTCGGGGATAGATGCGGCGAGGGAGGCCGCACGGCTAGCCAACATCCCCGTGACGTCGGTTGATCGTAGAAGCAGGTGGGCCGTCGCGGAGGACGAGGAGCCGGTTGAGGATCTAGAGGAGGATGTTGAGGAGAGCGTAGAGCAGTTCGAGGAGTCCGTGGAGGTGGTAGAGGAGGGATATCTAGGCGAGGCGATCCTCAAGAGAGTTGCGCCATGGAGCTAGAGTTCATAGTATCCAAATACGGCAAATACCTAGGCGGAATATCCGTGGAAAGGGTCTTGGACTCGTTACGTAGGGACGACTCGGGCGAGGCTGTCAGGAGGGTTTTAGGGCTAGACCAAGTCGATGTCGGAGGTGGGGAGTCGGCAGAGTGCCTTAAGGCCAAGGCGTTTCTCGACTACTACACCTCTGAGCTCGCCAGGCTGAGGAGCCTATACGGGGAATTGCGCTCCAACGGCATATCGCCCTCGGACCTAACTACGTTAGTGAGGAGGATGCGAGAGGCGAGGCGCCTCGCCAGATTTTACAGAGGCATCTTGAAGAGGTGTTCGCCGCAGGTCAGTGACATCAGCTCTCAGAAATAGGATCCGCTCATCAAGTGCCTAACTCCCAGCTGGATATATACTTTCTCTGCTCCTCAGTCAGCTCGTCTATCTTGATGCCCATGGCCTCGAGCTTCAGCCGCGCCACCTCTGCATCCAGCTCGTCTGGTAGCTTGTAGACGCCGATCCCCAGCTTGTTCTTGGCCAAATATTCGGCCGCGAGAGCTTGGTTGGCGAAGGACATGTCCATGACCTCGCTCGGGTGGCCCTCCGCCGCCACCAAATTCACGAGCCTTCCCTCGCCTATTAGGTACACCCTCTTGCCGCCGGGCAGCTCGTACTCGTCCAAATAGGGCCTTATAGTCCTCTTGGACTTGGCGATCCTCTCGAGGCCCTCGACATCTATCTCGACGTTGAAGTGGCCCGCATTAGCCAAAATAGCGCCGTCCTTCATCCTCAATATGTCGTCTAGATCTATTACGCGTATGTCGCCTGTCGCCGTTATGAACACGTCGCCAATCTCGGCGGCCTGCGACATGGGCATGACCTCAAAGCCGTCGAACACGGCCTCGAGAGCCCTTATGGGGTTAACCTCGGTGACTATGACCCTCCGGGCCCCCAACCCCCTAGCCCTCGCGGCGATGCCCTTCCCCACCCAGCCGTAGCCCGCAACGACAACGACCTTGCCCGCTATAAGCGCGTTGGCGGCTCTCATTATGCCGTCCCACGTCGACTGGCCCGTGCCGTATCTGTTATCGAATAGGTGTTTGGTGTACGATTCGTTGACGGCTATTATGGGGTATAGTAGCTTCCCCTCCTTGTGTAAAGCCCTCAACCTTATCACCCCCGTGGTGGTCTCCTCGGTGCCTCCTCTTATCTTACTCGCTACCTTCACGAAGTCGACCCCCTTGGCCACCTCGGTCACATAGTCCAGAGTCTTGTCGGCGATGCCGTGAGCCAGCTTGTGCAAGGACACGGTTAGGTCGGCCCCGTCGTCCATCGTCAGATCGGGGTTGTGGGATATAGCGAAGCCTATGGCGTTGTAGTACTCGCGCTCGTTCATGCCCCTCCAAGCATACACGCCTATCCCCTCCTCGGCTAGGGCAGCCGCCACGTCGTCTTGAGTCGAGAGCGGGTTCGAGGGTATCAAGATAACTTGCGCGCCTCCCGCCGCTAGAGTCTTCACCAACACCGCCGTCTCCTTGGTCACGTGCAACGACGCGGCGACCGTCAATCCGGCCAGCGGCTTCTCGCGTTCGAGCCTGGCGCGTATTCTCATCAAAACCGGCATGTTCCGCTCAGCCCAGTAGATCTGCTGCTTGCCTCTAGGCGCCAGAGCTGGATCCCTGACCTTGTGCTCCATCTTCCGGCTAGACGACTATGCTGGCCAGATTGGCCACGCTCGGCCATCTAAGAGCCGCCTCCATGGCCACAGGGCCTCTTATCTCCGTGCCCTTCGGATCGCCCTCAGGCGTCATCAGAACCACCGCATTGTCCTCGAAGGCGACCCAAGTCCCGTCCGGCCTCCTGAAGGGCCTCCTCTGCCTCACGACGACCGCTCTGAAGACTTGCCTCCTCAGCTCTGGCTTGCCCTCCTTGACTATCACGACGACCATATCGCCGACGCCGGCGCCCTTGACCCTCCTGTGGGTGCCCTTGGCTATGTGGCCCACCACCCCTATGACCTTGACTAGCTTGGCGCCCGAGTTGTCGGCAACGGAGACCACGCTATTGAGGAAGACGCCCGGAGTAACGTGGAATCGGTAGCCGGCGCCTACCTGCCTCTTTCCGCCTCTCTTAGCCATGAGGAGCCCGATCCGAGAGTTTTTTAATTTATTTCAGTGGGGTCATACGATGATGCGACGCGTTGGTGTCTGAGCGGTGATATACGACGGACGGGCTGACGCGCTAGAGCTGGCGTTTCCAACTGAGCTGTATCCCCACGTTGGAGGACAGCTTTATCTTGGTCCTGCTATCGCTCAACATCTTCGGTATGTCCACGGCGGGCTCCTTCCCGTCGAAGTAGAAGTATAGATAGCCCAAATCGAAAGGCGGCACGCCTAGACCCCACGACGTGGCGTAGTCGACCTCGCCGCAGTTGTCGCCGTATATGGTCAAGCCCCAGTATCTCTGGAAGCCCTTGACGGGGCCGTCTCCCTCGACCACGAACTTGCCGTCTATCACGCATACGAAGTTCCTCTCCATCTTGTATATGTCCGCTATGTATTTGTAGAGCGGCCTAAAGCCCTCGTAGAGGTTCTGCGAGTCCTTGGGATCTACGATGTTGAGCGCAGCCGTGGGCATGCTGAGGTAGAGGATCACTTGGGAGTGGCTGACCGGCATCGCCAACGCTATCTTCATTAAGGACTCGTCGAAGGCTTGCGGCAGAGCCTTGACTTGGACCTTACGCCCGGTCGGCGAGACGAGCTCTATCTTCTCCTTGGCGTTCCCTTGAACTTGTATTATTTTTGCTTTATATTTGCTCGCAAGCTTTTCTAAACCCAATATCTTAACCGCCTTTTCGAAATAACTTTTAGACATGGAGAAAGTTATAGTTATGTCGCGTCCCTGCAACCTCTCCAAGATCGCCTCGATCATCTCGGGGCGGGGATTGGAGGGGACTGGGATGTAGCTGTGGACCGCCAACAATATCAACGCGTCCTTCCTCTCTATCTCAGGGAGCGCGTCTGGCCCTAGAGCCGTTATCACGAAACCTAAGACCCCCCTAAATATATCTATTTTCAGAAGCCGTGGCGATACGGGAGCTCCGGCTTCACGATCTCCCTTAGCACGACGGTGGCGTAGCTCCCCCTAGGCATGTCGAAGGAGAACTTGGCGACGCCGTCAGAGAGATCCTCGGAGATCCAGACAGGCGACACGAAGATGCGCCTATACGACCCGGCGACGCCCACCCTGGATAGAGCGAAGTCCCTCAACTCGAGCCCCTCCTCGCCCAAAACCCTCCTCAGATAGTCTCTGGCCCTGCTCTCGGGGATTATAAGCCCCGAGCCCGGCACCGGCAACACCGGCTGTCTATCGCTGGCCTTCGCGGCGAGGATCGGATAGCCCCCCTCAAGGACTAAGTCGTCTTCGGCGGCTCCGAGGGGGCCGTCGGCGAGCCTGAGGCTCAACATCTTGTTGAAGAGGTAGGCTTGGTACGCCTCCACGAATATTTTCAAAATGCTGTAGGGCACCGCCATTATCGCGTTCCACGGATTCTCGCCCGAGGCGAGCGCCTTGAGCAAACGCCTCTCCTCCAGGAGAGACTTGGGCATCTTGGACAACGCGGCCGAGTAGTCGCCCCTACACGCCAGCTCGCGCGCCTCCCTGGCCGCCGGCGACTCGGCCTCGAAGACCCGGCAGAACATGACCTCGATAAACTCGTCGGGATCCCTCCGCACTAAGGCTCTCCCCAACAAGTGGGAGACGGGCCTCACGGTGCCGAACCTCTGGTAGCCGTAGTAGTTCGGCAGAGGGCTCGCCTTCAAGGCCCTCAGAGCCTCGGCGGCACATTCGACATCCACGTCGCGCAGGACCAAGGTGAACCTATTCCCTGCTATCCTCGACGGCGATACGGGCGAGTCGGCGTACCAGAAGCCTTTATACTCCACGCCCGGTATCTTCGGCAGATCCTCCGGCTTGACCCCGAACAGCGATATTATCTGCGACGCGACCGCCCTCGCGTCCTTTATCCCGCCTATGCCTATATCGCCCCTCCTCAGCCCCAGAGATCTCCTCAAGGCCTCCACGAGCTTCAGAGTATCCACATCGCGCTTCACCACGTGCACCCAGAGCCAAGGCCCCGGCCTCCCCCCAATTCCGCCGAAGCCGGACGCGGAGACCACGAGGCCCCCCTCCAGTATCTCCTCGACTACGAAGTCCTCCGGCGCCCTCTTTATAACGCCGCCGCAAGGGCGCGTGTCCGTGATATACCACTCTAGACCTAGAGATACGTCGAAGCTAGGCGCCTTCCTCATGGCAGTCCCTCCGCCTAACTATATAGCCCGGCGGCGAGGCGTCTACGCACGTCCTACATATAGAGGCCGTTCGGCTGTTTTCCTCAGCTCGAGGCATCACGGCGATTGGATCTCCGGACAGTTTTAAATAACGGCACAGCGCCGTCGACGGTTCGAGTCCTCCCAGCAATGCGGCGGGATACATCGCCGGCGTTCGTCGCCGTAGGCATAGCCTTTCTCCTAAGCATGTTTCTCAGAGAACGTCCACGTATACGATTACGGCCCAGCAAGTCCCTGGAGGAGTCCGCTATACTTGGCGTCTGCGCTCACAATAGGCATGGCCGTACCATGCGGCGGAGCTGTCCCGATCAAGTTGTCCAATAATCCCATCGACAACGATCCGATTATTTAAAACAAGTTCCGGAATATCCGTGGCCAGGGTCTGGCTAGGCCCCGCGGGGATCCCGAAGTACGCGAAAAGGGCCAAGGACACCGTCGAGGGCATTAGAGCCGTCAAGGAGCTGGGACTAAACGCCATGGAGGTCGAGTTCGTCCAAGGCGTTAGGATGGGCGTGGAGGCCGCCGAGAGGGCCGGCGAAGCCGCGAGGGAGTTGGGCGTCAAGCTTTCGGTCCACGCGCCCTACTTCATAAACCTCTGCTCCGACGAGGCCGAGAAGGTTGAGGCCTCTATCAAGAGGCTCTGGGACTCCGTGGATAGGGCCCACAGAATGGGGGCTTGGATCGTCGTGGTCCACGCCGCGTATTACGGCAAGTTAGGGCCCGACAAGTGCTACGATGCGGTGAAGGAGCGCTTAGGCGAGCTGACCGACAAAATGCTGGACGAGGGAATAGACGACGTGTTTATAGGCGTCGAGATAACGGCCAGAAACAACCAGTTCGGCAGCGTGGAGGAGGCGTTCGGGCTCGCCAA
Source organism: Thermoproteus uzoniensis 768-20 (assembly GCF_000193375.1). Classification (GTDB taxonomy): domain Archaea; phylum Thermoproteota; class Thermoprotei; order Thermoproteales; family Thermoproteaceae; genus Thermoproteus; species Thermoproteus uzoniensis_A. Next base: position 1,669,558 of record NC_015315.1, on the reverse strand, counting down.
GGAGCTCAAGAGGGTGAGACCCGTGGTGGACTGGGGACACCTCTACGCCAGAAACGGCGGGACCATAGACTACGGAAGCGTGTTGGACCTCTGGCGCACGACCTTCGGCGACGAGCACATGCACACGCACTTCACCTCGGTCAAGTACAGGAACGGCAGATACGTCGACGAGCACGAGCCGATATCGGCCAACATGCCCCCCTTCGAGCCGCTGGCCGAGGAGCTGAGCAAGAGAGACGTGGCGATAACGCTCATCTGCGAGTCGCCTCTTCTGGATCAAGACGCCCTCCTCATGAAGGAAATCCTTGAAAAACACGGCGTAAGGCTCGTCTAGTGAAGACCTCGTTGACGGTCGTAGATCTATACGCCTCGGCGAGGGAGATCAAAAGTCTAGTGGGGAGGCGCGTCGAGAATATATATACAACATCCTCTGGATATCTATTCAAGTTCTCCGGAGGCGTTTACCTGACAGTGAACGAGGCGAGGGCCTCGCTAACGGGGACAGTCGGCGAGCGCGACTACAGAGGCGCCGAGACTTTAAGGGGACTCATACGCGACGAAAGGCTCACCGACGTCTACCTGCCGAGGTTCGACAAGTTGCTGGTCCTCAAATTCAGCGACGTGGAGCTGGTGGCGGAGCTTCTAAGGCCCTTCAACCTGATAGCGGTGAGGGACGGCAAGGTGGTCTGGCTCGACCACCACTACAGAGGCAAGGACCGCGAGGTCAAGGCGGGCGCGCCCTACACGCCCCCTCCCATGCCCTATGTGGACCCGTTGGCCAGAGCCGAGGAGGCGGCTGAGGTCTTGAGGAGAGCGCAGGACGTGAAGAGGGCGTTGTCGAGGGAGCTGGGCCTGGGCCCGGAAGTCGCCGAGGAGGTCTACGCCAGATCCTCAGGCGACGCCGAGGCCGCCTTGAGGGCTCTTAGGGACCTCGTCGAGGAGGTCTCCAGCGGGCAGTTGAGGCCCACGGTATATATGGCCGGCGGCGTCCCCGTCACGGTAACACCTGTCAAGTACATATCGGTGAGGGCCGAGCTGGAGGAGGAATACGACGCGTTCTGGAAGGCGTTGGACAGATATTTCGCCGACGTCGAGCTCAGGAAAGCCGTAGAGCTCAAGACGGCCGAGCTCAAGGCCAAGAAGGCCAAGCTGGAGCAGTCGATCGCCAAGCTGAGGGGGGAGATACAGGAGTACAGGAAGAGGAGCGAGGAGCTGTACTCGTTGGCCAAGACCATGCTCTCGCTGAAGTACGAGCTGGAGGAGGCGATGCAGGCAATATTGCGCAACGAGGAGATAGGGGCAAGTATACGTATACTAGACGTAAACAGGACGAGCAAGGAGGCAGTCCTCGAACACTCCGGCTTGAGGTTCAAGCTGAGGCTGGACCGGCCTGTGGGCAGACAGATAGAGGAGGTGTTCGAGGAGGCGAAGGACTACGCCAGGAGGGCCGCCAAAGCCGAAGAGGCCCTCAAGAGACTGGAGGAGGAGCTGGCGCGGGTCGAGAGCGAGCGCGCCGAGGCCGAGAGGGCCGTGGCGGAGCGCGTGAGGAAAGCCGCCGAGAGGGCTTGGTTCGAGAAGTTCAGGTGGTTCCTCGCCCTCGGCCGCGTGCCCGCCATAGGGGGGAGAGACGCGTCGCAGAACGAGGCGGCGGTGCGCCGATACCTGAAAGACGACTACTTGTTCTTCCACGCAGACGTGCCTGGAGCCTCCGCCGTAGTGGCCAAGCCGACGCAAGACGAGGCGGCTCTGCTCGAGCTGGCCCAGTTCGCGGCCTCCTACAGCAGGGCTTGGAGGGCCGGAATACACGCAGTAGACGTGTTCTACGTACCCGGGAGGCAGGTCAGCAAACAGCCGCCGTCTGGGGAGTACCTGGCGAGGGGGAGCTTCATGATATACGGCTCCAAGAACTACATACGGCACGTGAGGCTGGAGCTGGCCGTCGGGGTGAGGGACGACGGGGGCGTGAGGCGGATCGTCGCGGCGCCGCCCAAGTCGATAGCAGCGTTGGCGGAGAGGTATGTAGTCGTCACGCCGGGCTCGGGCGAGAAGAGCAGAGTCGCCAAGGAGATCGCGAGGAGGTGGAAGGCCGAGCAGCTGATAGACGAGATCATCGCCGCGTTGCCCGGCCCGTCGACTATCGGCGAGTGGGGCTCGGGACAGCCCATGGGCTGGGACGAGATAAAGGCCGCCTTCTCCACGTGGTGACCTGCCTCCGCAAAGGCGGGGCGGCCCCCAGTTGCGTCGCCGTCGACGCCATGCTCGGCTGGCTCGCCAGATGGCTGAGGATCCTCGGAGTAGACGCCAGATACGGAGAGCAGTCGGACGAGGAGCTCGCCGAGACGCCGTGCCTTTTGGTCACAAGAGACAGAGAGCTCTTCAAGAGGCGCAGAGGGCCCGCTGTCCTGCTCCTCACCGACGACCACGTGGCCTGGATATCGGCGTTGATGCGCGCCCTCGGCGTGGAGTCCTTCAAGAAGACCAGATGCCCCAAATGCAACGCCGAGCTCGAGGAGATACCCTGCGCAGAGGCCGAGAAAAGGGCCGGCCACCCGATACGCTCCGACAGATGCTGGGCCTGCCCCAACTGCGGCTCGGTCTACTGGGAAGGCTCACACTGGCGCGGCATCAGGGAGGTCGTCGAGAAGGCCGCGAAAACCCCCGTGGACTGCGCGGAGGCAGACTGACGGCAGAAAAGCGAGCGCGCCGGGCCGAGGCGTTTAATCTCGGCCCGTTATGCATATAGGGCGCCGGAGGCGCCCCAGCCTAGGGGCGGTCGGCACGCTAGAGGCTTTCGGCGGTGTTATGTCCGCGTTTCTTTTCCGTGCTTCCCCTCATTCGGAGATCAGCGGGGAGTACCCGCGGCGGGTATCTGTCCCCCGTAAGCGCCTCCTGCATCCCCGTATGCCGCTGGACGGCGGCATGTTCAGGAGCGCCGAGCACGTGCCAGCTTGAGGGAGGGCTTCAGCATAGTGGAGCCTTTCGACGTAGTGAGCCGCACTGAGCCGAAAAGAGGGCGACAAGACGCGGCGGGGCTCGCCTGTAACGTCTATCTCCAGAGATCTACCACCGAGCGATCGACCACCGCCCGCTAGGCGGTCTCTCGTCGCTTAAGGGTAACTTACCTGTGCCAGACGTAGTGATACGGAAGAGCTTCGCAGCCGAGCAGACGACCGGCCAGGAAAACCTAAGCTCGGCAATACGCGGTTTACGGCAACATGGGTTTCTTTGACGAGAAGTCGTCGAGGACTTATGGACATAGCCGATTTCCGACACGTCTAAGAGAAGAATGGCGCCGGGGGTGGGATTTGAACCCACGCCCCCTTGCGGGGACGGACTTTCTGGGCCTACTCCAGGCCCGCGCCTTGGGCCGCTCGGCCACCCCGGCCGAACTCCGCCTACGCCGAGATATTTAATCTTTTCCGTGCTGTCGGGCTGGCGTCCGCGTCGGAGGCTGTCAATTGCGCGTAATAGGTCCGCGTAAGCGGGGCTGGGAACGCACAAGCTCTGCGAATTACTGCGAAGAAGCGATGGTGTATTGCGTTGCCGCCCAACGCGAACGCCTACTATCCTAACTTGACCACGATATATGCCGATGTGTACAATGTCCAGAAAACCCAAAACGGCTGGCTTGTGGAGGTTGAGTTTAGATATACTCCGCCTCCCGGTGTGTTGGCCACGATTGTTATGTTCGCGAGCCCCACCGGCGTGAGCTGGACTCCTATGTCGCCGTACGGACAGTACAGGCTAGAGAACTGCAAGGTGCTGGACTACACGATAAGCTCCTCTTGACGGCGGCAGAGGAATATATTTGGCTCTGTCTAGAAGGGCCTAGGGATCGAGAGATGAGGTCTGGGCTGGAGGGTTGGGCTCTGGATCGATCGGAAAGATTTAATTTAAATATAGCTTACAAGTCTCTATCATGAAAGTGATGGTTATACACGAGTGGAGGGAGGACCAGAAAGACGCCGTGAATAACTTCTTCAAGCAACTGGTCGAGATGGCTAAGGGCAAGAAGTTGCCTAGGGGGATGAAGCTGGAGAGGGTCAGCATCTCGCAGGATGCCAGGGTGGCCGTCTGCGAGTGGGATGTGGAGAGCCTCGACATGTTGATGCAGGCGGCGAAGCAGTTCAACATATCTTGGACGATAAAGCCCATCGCGCCCCAGATACTATACGAACATAAGGGCCTGTTCTAGTATCCGGTCCCGATACGCGTCCCCCGTACGTCTATCTTCGACGCCCAGCAGACGCGTCTGGGCGATTGGGGGAGGGTTGAGCTTTTGGCCTACGCCGCGGGCTCTCGGGAGGTAGAGGATGCCCCACCGCAATAAGGGGCTGGCCGGCCTCCGAGGCCTATCCCAGAAAGCCGCGGCCGCCTTAGCCTGTTCCCAAGTACCAGCGTAGGCCTATAGAAATTAGCCCGTGTCGACGAGGGCAGGACTCTAGCCGAGGATCCCGCTAATAGATCTCCCACGCAGGTGAAAGTCCGTGCTTATCGGCTTGGGATTACCCCGATAAATTAGGTTGCCCGGAGCCGGGATATCGGCTAAACTGTAGACAGAGGCGCCATGCGTTTTTTATCGAATTTGTAGCGCGGAGGATTCCGCCGTCTGCCCCTCGTTTTATCTTTTACATTGATGGCGTTGGTGAACGACTTTAAGCGGCATTGGTATTGCTTTAAGTAGAGCGCGCCGTATGTTAACTGCGCCGCCGGACGTTCAGCACATCCAGAAGAGTAGAATGGTGCGGGGGGTGGGATTTGAACCCACGTAGGCCTACGCCACAGGGTCTTGAGCCCTGCCCCTTTGACCTGGCTCGGGCACCCCCGCTCTGCCAATATCCGTTCCCGGGGTTATAAGCTTTGTCCGCCTACGCGGCGGGCCTTGGGGCTATACCTACTTAAGGACGTCCCTAAACATCCTCGTGGAGATTTCCGTGGGCGGGACGTATAGGGTCTCGCTGGACGCCCTCAAGGGATTTCCCTGGGACAGATACGTGAGGTTCGCCTTTTTGTTCGGCTCGGCTACTTCGGGGGGCTCCGCGGGCGATCTGGACATAGCGATATCGGACGTAGGCCTGGAGGCGTTGGGGGAGCTGTTGGCCGAGCTGGCTAAGAGGCTTTCGTTGCTGGAGGACTACATAGACTTGTTGATCGTAAACGAGAGGACTCCCTGTCCTCTGGTCTTGGAGGCCTTGAGGGGCGTGCCGCTGTACGTGGCCGATTGGGATGAGGTATATAGATACTTCAATATCTGTCAAGACCAACAGATAGACTCCAGGAAGCTGGCCCTTCTCGAGACGGCGCTGGAGTCGATATGGCGAGGATAAGGGCTTTGGCCGAGTACGCGGCCAAGCTCACCGCGTATCTCGACGGAGTCGTCAAGAGGGGCTACGATCTGGCCGACTGGGACGATCTGATGGCGATACTCCACGCCCTTCAGCTTCAAGCCCAAGCGCTGGTAGACGCGGCGCAGAGGGCCGCATCTCTGTTGGGGGAGCCCGCCCAGACATACGCCGAGGCCGGCGAGTCGCTTTTCAGACGCGGCGTCTTCGACGCCGAGGATTTAAGACTATACCGCTCGATCGTGGGCTTCAGGAACGTGGTGGTGTGTGGCTACGCCTCGGTGGACGCGGCGAGGGTCGACGAGATCTTGAGGACGGGCTTGTACCGCAAGGTCCTGGCCCTTATCGATAAAATAGCTAGGGCTCTGCCAGATCCCCAATAGTCGAATGTTATATAGCGAGTCTGTTGTTACGTGATCGCCCTCGCCTACCGTGGCGATCTGGCCGACTTCGCGGCGAGGCTGAAGTCTTTGTTGGGCGCCTCGGAGCTCGACTGCTCAGCGGGCCGGCCCGACGTGACCGTGGTCGTCGGGGGCGACGGCACTCTTCTGGAGGCGATACACCGGCACCCCTGCGTGCTCGACTCCTTGGTTGTCCACGTGGGGGGCGGGCGTATAAACTTCTACAGAACCACGAGAATTGGCGAGGCCTCCTTGGAGGAGGTCGCGAGGAGGGTCCTCTCGCGGGATCTAAACGTTGTAGAGCTACCGACTATAGACGCCGGTGGCTGTACGGCCGTCAACGAGGTGGTGATCCGCAACGCAGACTACAGAAAGCTCCTCTCCTTCAGGATCACGGCCTCCGCCCCTATAATAGGGGGCCGCGCCGACGGGATAATAATCTCAACGCCTCAAGGATCGGCGGGCTACGCCGTGTCGACGTGGGGCCCCGTGGTGGACTACAGGCTTGAGGCCTTTGTCATATCCTTCATAGCCCCCTACACCCTCTATCTGAGGCCCCTAGTGGTGCCGCAAGAGCCTCTCGAGATATCGACGGCTCAGGAAGCCGAGCTGACCTGCGACGGCTACGGCGGGCTCCGCGGCAGGTCGTTCACGATCAAGAAAGGCGCGAGGAGGCTGAGGCTGGCGGTCTTCGGCGAGTACGACTACTACGACAGAGTGCTCTCCAGGCTCCTGTCGCCGTGAGTTGCTACGTCCTGGATGCCAGCGCCTTGTTCCACGGACGCGACATGAGGGCGTTCCAGGGACGTCTGCTGACCACCAGACAGATCCTCGAAGAGCTCAAGGACCCCAGGGCGCAGGCGGCGCTCGAGATACTCGGCGTGGAGGTCGTCGACGTGGACGAGAGGAGGGCGGAGGGGCTGGCCAAGAAGGCGCCGGGCCTCAGCAAGGCGGATCTATCGGCGCTTGCGCTGGCCCTCGAGACGGGGTGCACGCTTCTGACCGACGACGTGGCTTTGGCGAAGGCGGCCAGGAAGCTCGGCGTCAAGGTCAAGGGCTTCTACTTCGTCAAATAGCGCCGAGGCCCCAGCTCCCGGACCTAGACTGCCCAGCCTCCAATTCAGCCCCACCTAGGACGCCTCGCGCCGATACGTCCGGCCGTAGCCGAGGATGTTGCTGTGGGCACGAGACGTCTAGACTGCTCGGCCGAGGAGAGAGGACAGCGGCGCTGGGCTTAGAGAGCGGAGCAATCGGCCTTATCGACTTCGGCCGAGGAAAGAGTCCTCGCAGTCGAGACGGGATCTCGTTTAATACTGGCGCAACTCCGCGGCTTTCTTGGACACGTAGCTGGCGAGAGCCTTTATGTCCTCCTCCACCGAGCTGAGGCGCGCGTATCTGCTCAGCACACCGCTCTTATCCAAGCCGTTGTACCGGAACTCGTGTAGGTTTAGGGCCACGTTGGCGTATTGCAGAAGATCTTGCCCCTCAGCCGAGGACAGATCTCTGGCCACCTCCAACATCATGCCCGTAGGCATCACGGCTATGAGCCAATCGGCATATTGGACCTTCTTTCCGCCCCTAGTGGCCTTGGCGCCAGGGTATCTCTGGACTAGTTGCTCTCTATGCCTAGCGGCTAGGGCGGCCAACAACGCCTTGAAGGACTGAAATGCCTTGCCCGCCGCGTTCCTATACATGCCAGCCTCGAGAAATTTCAGGGCCAGCTCCGCCTCGTATACGGCCTCCCTCAGCCTCCCCTCGATATATTTGCCTAGATCTCTCCACGGCCTCTCTAACTCCGCCTCCACGCACCACGTCGTTCAGCCCTATAAAGATACCTACGCCGCCTCGCGAATTCGGAATAGGAATTTTACTGCGTCGGCCGCTACGCCCTCACTCGCACAGAGATCCGGCCGTCGTGAATCGCTGGGCGTTGGCGGCCTTCTAGAGTCGGCGAATCCCCCGTACGCCGAGACGGAGACCTCTACACTAGGGACATCATGTAGGCCGCCGCGGCGGCCGCTATGGGTATGGCCAAGTTGTCCTCTATGCCGTACGCCTCGGCCGCCGCCACGAATGCTGTTATCACCAACGAGGCCAGAGGCCCGTAGCCCGCCGCTATAAGCACGGCGAAGGTGGGCACCGCGCCGCCGAGCATCCCCTCGACGGTCGCATCGACGGCGGGCAGTCTGTGTCTGCCCATCGCCGTCCCGACGAGGGCCGAGAAGCTGTCGTATACGGCTAGGCCGACCACCGCCGGCAGGAGCCCCGTGGGGCCGAATATGTTGTAGGATATGAGAATGCCCACTGCCCCCATCAAGAGGCCTAAATAGCCGCCGCGCTTTTCGTAGTCCCTCTCCGCAGCCTCTATGGCCTTCTCTATGGAGTCCAGCAAGGCGTCGTACTGCACCTTCAGATCGGCGCGCCCCACGGGCACTAGCTTGTCCAAGCTCTCGAAGACGTCCTCCAAGCTCTCGAATATGTCCCGCCTTAGGTCGAGGAGTATCTGCGGCCGCTTGACTTGTATAGAGTAGAATATGCCGGCGGCCAGAGCCAAGGCGGCGTAGTACAGCGACGGCTCGACCTTGACGAAAAGGGGGACGGCCAAGAGGACGGCGCCGACTATGTGGAACGACTTCCTCACTAAAAGCCCTCTGACGTCCATGGTGCCGATCTACCCGGCGGCTTTTAAATCGTATTACGCCGGATCGTCGGGCTCGACAGATATCTCGATCTTGACCACCACTCCGTCCCTCAGCCTAGACACTAGATCTCTGGGCAGATCCGCCGCTGCCTTGTCGGCCTCTACGGCCAAGGTTGAGTCGTCCACGTAGCGGCTCCTCCTGACGACGAGCCTATAGGGGTTCGTCGGCGTTGCCAGCGGAGTCCTCCCGGTAACGGCGGCCGCGATGCCGCCGGCCTCCACGACGACTCTGACAGTCCCCGGCCTCCTCAGAGCGTCCAGCAGATCTCTGGCCAGCTCGGGCCCCGCCTTGTCGGCGCAACAAGCCACTATGCAGTCGCCCCGCCTGGTGACGTAGAGGTCCTTGGTTATCTCAAGAGTGCGCGCGTTGCTGGCGGTCACGTTGGGATGGCCGCGGCCGACTATCACGTCCTTAACGACGCGTGTAGCCGGCGCCACGTCGGTAAATAAACACAAAAATATGGCTTCCTCAAGGGCTATGGACGTCGAGGAGAGGCTGAAGCTGATAACCAGATACCCCGCCGAGGAGGTGCTCACGCTGGAGGAGCTCAGAGGTCTTCTCGAGTCGGGCTATAAGCTCAACCACTACATAGGCTTTGAGATATCCGGCTATATACATATCGGGACGGGCCTCGTGAGCATGTCCAAGGTGGTCGATCTGCAGAGGGCAGGCGTTAGGCCGACCGTGTTCCTCGCCGACATTCACTCTTGGCTCAACAACAAGCTGGGGGGCGATCTGGATCTGATCCGGCGCGTGGCCGTGTCCTACTACACGGCGACGTTCAAGAAGATAATAGAGGCTCTGGGAGGGGATCCGGACGGGGTCAGGTTCGTCTTGGGCTCCGACCTCTACCACAACAACGACGAGTATTGGTTCCTCCTCATGGACGTGGTGAGGAACCTTACCTTATCAGAGGTGCGCCACAGCTTGACCATACTCGGCAGGAAGATGGGCGAGTCGATACCTCTGGCCTACCTGGTGTACCCTCCGCTCCAGGTAGCCGACGTCTTCGCGTTGGGCGCCCACATACCCCACGGAGGCATAGACCAGAGGAGAGCCCATATATTGGCCAGAGAGGTTGCGTTGAAGGTGAGGTTCTACCCCCTGACCGTGGACGGCAAGAGGATAAAGCCGGTGGCTCTCCACCACAAGCTCCTGCCAGCCCTCAACATATCGGACAAGCCCAAGAGCAAGGAGGAGCTCAGCGAGATGAAGATGTCGAAGAGCATACCCCAAAGCGCTATATTCGTCCACGACAGTCCGGAGGAGATACGGCAGAAGATCTCCAAGGCCTACTGCCCTCCGAGGGACACCGAGTATAACCCAGTCCTGGAGATCCTCAGAATATCCGCGTTTAGGGAGGAGAGGAAGGAGCCCTTCGTGTTGGAGAGGCCAGCTAAATACGGCGGGCCTCTGGAGTTCTCGAGCTACGAGGAGCTGGAGAGGGCCTACGCGGCGGGCCAGATACACCCTGCTGATTTGAAGAACGCGGCGGCGGACGCGTTGATAAAGGCTCTGGAGCCCATACGCGCCTTCTTCCAAGGACCCGGGGCGAAGATCTTACAGGATATGAAGGATCTCGTGGTCACTAGATAGCCGGCGCGGACCGCACAGCGCCCTCTAGGTTCAAAATAAAACTACATGAATTATTACGTGGAGCGCGTGGCCGAGTACTACGACAAGCTGGCTAACATATACGACGAACTCTACGGACAGGAGCAGACCGTCAAGTACCTCAAGGCGTTGGCCTACGTAAAGGGGTCGAGAATCCTAGACGTCGGTTGCGGCACGGGCCTCGGCCTAGGCCTCCTATCGCCTCGATACGTCCTGTGCGTCGACATATCGCTGGGTATGTTGAGGAGGGCAACGGCTAGAAACCCCGACGCCGATCTGCTGTTGGCCGACGCCTACTTGCTTCCCCTCAGGCAGAAGAGCTTCGACACGGCGCTTGCCATAACCGTGTTCGAGCGGCTCGACGACGCGAGGGCTCTGGCCGACTTCGCCGAGGTCGTCGTGGCGGAGACGCTCGGCCGTTGGCTCGTGTCGGGGGCTAAAATCTGACGAGAACCCAGTCGCCGTCCTCGGGCACCACGGCGTGTCTGTAAGACGCGGCGAGGGCCCTATGCCGCCCCAGGTCGTCGTACCTAGCGCTTATGTGCGTCAGTATGAGCAACCGCGCCCCCAAGGCCTTCGCCGCCTCTATCGCGTCGAGGACTGTCGAGTGGCCCTCCTCGTGGGCCTTCGCGGGCTCCACGTCGTCGGCGAAGGTCGCCTCGTGTATCAATACGTCGGTCCAGCCCACTGCCTCCAAGGCCTTGGGGCAAGGCCCCGTATCGCCGGTGTAGAAAAGCCTCCTCCACCTCCTGTGGCCGGGCTCCGCCACATCTTCAGGCCTCACGACCCTTCCGCCCACCTCCACGGCCTCGCCTCTGATGAGCTTGGTAAGAGCCTGCTTGGGGAACCCCTCGACCTTGGACAAGTCGAGCTTGAACCCGACGTCCCACTCGAAGAGCCACCCGCAAGCCTCGACCGTGTGGCACACCTCGACGCATCTGATCGACATGTGCCTATCGGAGGCCGACGTCGCGGCCTCGACGCCGCCCCTCGACAACGCCGACGCCAACCTCGGCGGGGCCAAGACCTTCAAGGACTTCCCGGCCATCTTGGCAGTGCTCAACAAGCCGGGCAGGCCCAGCACGTGGTCCTCGTGGCCGTGAGTTATGGCGACGTAGCTCAACGACGCAGGCGAGATGCCGTTGGCCATTAAAGCGTACTGGACGCCCTCCCCCGCGTCGAGCAACACGCGGTGCCCCTCCCAATCCTCTAGGTATATCCCGGGCATTCTCCTGTCCGCCCTCGGCACAGCCCCGCCCGTCCCCAAGAAGAGCAACTTCAAGAGCGGCATCTGCCGAACAGCTCAACCACCTCGTCCAGCGAGAGCTGATATACCCTCTTCCCCTCGGGGGCGCCCCTGCAGAGCTTCCTCGCTAGCTTCCGCCTCTGCGAGAACAACATGGCCGTGAACTTCTCGAACGATTTAAAATCGTCGACGCACGGAGGCCTCGGCGTCAGCCTCACCACCGCCGAGTACACCTGGGGAGGGGGCGAAAAGGCGCGCGGAGGCACAGTCCTCAAGACCTCTACGTCGTAGTTGCACCTAACGGCCACGGTCAGCCTGCCGTAGTTCTCGGAGCCGGGCTCCGCCGATATCCTCTCTGCGACTTCCCTCTGCAACATCACCACCGCCGGCATCCTCCTCTCGGCGAGCCTCAGAAGCAGAGGCGACGATATATAGTACGGTATGTTGGACGCGAAGAAGTCTGCGGGAGGCCACTCCAGCCTCAAGGCGTCGCCGACTATCACCTCTACGTTGGGAGGCGCCCTCGCCGATAGGTATGCCGCGAGCGCTCTATCCAGCTCTATCGCGTAGACCTTGGAGGCCCTCTTGGCGAGCTCGAGCGTGAGGGTCCCCGTGCCGGCCCCCACCTCGAGCACCACGGAGCCCTCGGGCACCAAGCCCGCCATGTACTCGGCCACAGATCTATCCCTCAGCATATGCTGTCCGAGCCGCCTCCTCACGTCTTATCCGGTATATATGATAAAGGCAGATAGAGCCCCTGCCGAGGTCGGCCCATGTAACGAGGCTGGAGGGCTGCCTTTCGTCTTTTTATAGTGTGGACAAATGCCGCTATGTGGACTATAGAGCGTTGGGCTTGAAGACGGGGCTGGAGATACATATCCAGCTAAACACCAGCAGGAAGCTCTTCTGCCACTGTCCCCCTGTGCTGAGAGACGACGAGCCGCACTTCCGCGTTGTCAGGAGGCTCTACGTAGCGCTCAGCGAGTTGGGCTCGGTGGACCCTGCGGCTGTCTGGGAGGTTCGCAAGAGGCGCCTTTACGTCTACGAGGGGTACCGCGACACTACATGCCTCGTGGAGCTGGACGAGGAGCCGCCGCATCTGCCCGACGAGGAGGCCCTCACGACGGCGGTGGCCGTGGCCAAGATGTTCAACGCGAAGCTCTACGACGAGATCTACGTAATGCGCAAGATCGTTGTGGACGGCTCCAACACCTCGGGGTTCCAACGCACTATGCTCGTGGCGCACGACGGGAGGGCGAAGATATTGGGCTACAACATCGGCGTCGACACGATCGCGTTGGAGGAGGACGCGGCGAGGAAGATAAGGGAGGAGGGCAAATACGTCTACTATAGGCTGGACAGGCTGGGCATACCGCTGGTGGAGATATCCACGTCGCCTATGGAGTACGACCCGCAACAGATGGAGGAGGTGGCCTGGATCATAGGCTACAGCGTGAAGGTGACCGGCAGGGCCAAGAGGGGCCTCGGGACCGTGAGGCAAGACGTCAACGTCTCCATAGCGGGGGGAGCCAAGACGGAGATCAAGGGCGTGCCCAAGCTGGAGTTGATACCCAAGGTCGTAGAGTACGAGGTAATGAGGCAATTGAACCTCTTGAAGATAAGGGACGAGCTCAAGAACAGAGGCGCCCAGCCTCCCGAAGGAGGCTACGCAGACGTCACCGACGTGTTCAGGAACACGCAGTCCAGAGTTCTGAGGAGGGTCCTCGACGCGGGCGGCGTGGTCTACGCGGTGAAGGCGCCCGGCTTCCAGAAACTTCTGGGCTTTGAGGTCCAGCCCGGCCGCCGCTTCGGGACCGAGCTGGCAGACTACGTGAGGGCCTGGACTGAGCTGGGCGGCTTGATGCATTCAGACGAGCTCCCGGGCTACGGGATAACGTCGGACGAGGTCAGGGCAGTGGAGCAGAGGCTGGGGGCGGGCTCCTTCGTGTTGCTCTCGGGGGCAGATCCGAGGGAGGTCGCCGAGGCCGTGGACGTAGTGGTGCATAGGCTGAGGCAAGCCTTCGAGGGGGTCCCAGAGGAGACCAGGGCGGCGAACCCCGACGGCACGACTAGGTTCATGAGGCCTAGGCCGGGCGCGGCCAGGATGTATCCCGAGACGGACCTGCCGCCGGTTAGGATAACCATAGAGATAGAGAAGAAGGCCGAGGAGATAGCGTCGCGGAGCTTGGAGGCCGAGATAGAGAGGATCTCGTCGCTCGGCGTGAACAAGGACATGGCCTTGAGGCTCGTGAAGTCGCCGTGGCTCGAGTACTTCGAGGACTTCGTCCAGAGGTACAGGAACGTGCCGCCGACGCAGATAGCCAGCCTTCTCCTGAACACGGCGAGGGCTCTGGCCAGAGAGGGGGTCGAGGTCACGCCCGAGAAGATAGACGCGGTGCTGGCAGAGCTGGATAGGGGGACTATAACTAAGGAGGCCGTGGAGGAGATACTGAGGTCATTGAAGGAGGGGGAGGGAGTGTTGGACGCGGCCAGACGGCTGGGCCTCTTGAGGATGCCGTATGAAGAGGTCAAGAAGATAGTGGAGGGGCTGGTCAAGGAGGTGGGCCCCGACAAGGCCTTGAGGGAGGCCATGAGGAGGTATAGGGGGAGGATCGACGCCGGGGACGTCGCCAGGGCGCTCAAGGAGATAGCCGGTCGGCAGTAATATTAATAAGGCACCTGCTAGTGGTTTCCGATGACGATACATATAGCTACGGACATTCTGGGTCTGATAGCCTTGGACGACAAGGGGGACGTGGTGGACAAGGCTCTCTTCGATAGGAAGGCCGACGTCATAGCGGGCAAGCTCGCGGAGCTGGAGAAGTCCACTCCCGTGCCCGAGCTCTTGGAGCTCGTCGAGAGGCTTAAGGGCCGGGGGGATAAAATAGTCTTGGAGGATCCCGAACTGGCCAGAAGGCTGTCGGCGGCTTTGCAGGGGGTCGAGATAATCAGCGAGTCGCCGGACCAGGTAGTTGCCGAGTTCAGACGCAAGTTCTGGGACGTCTATCTGCCCGCCCTAGGCGTGAGCAAGGAGGAGTACGACTCCCTCCTCCTCGAGGTCTCGGACCTCATCACCAGGAGCAAGCTGAGGCAGGCCGTGGAGAAGCGCGACCTGTTCATAGCTCAGTCCATAAGCACTGTCGACGATATCGACAAGACGTTGAACCTCATCGCGTCGCGCATCAGGGAGTGGTACGGGATACACTTCCCAGAGCTGGAGGAGCTAGTCAGGGACAATAAGGAGTACGTGTTGTTGGTCAAGAACATAGGCCATAGGTCCAAGTATTCGCCCGACGCCGTCAAGGAGGTCTTGAAGGGGGCACCCGAGGATAGGGTAAAGAGGATAGTGGAGGCCGCCAGGAAGAGCATAGGCGCCGACATGTCCGAGTGGGATCTCGACCAGATAAGGACGTATGCAGACATATATTTAAGGCTAGATGATTATAGAAACAAATTGTCGGAGTATATAGACGAGGCCATGAAGGACGTAGCGCCGAATATAAGGGAGCTCGTGGGGCCGCTCCTCGGCGCGAGGCTCATAAAGTTGGCCGGAGGCCTCTCCCGCCTCGCCATGTTGCCCGCATCTACGGTGCAGGTGCTGGGCGCCGAGAAGGCTTTGTTCAGAGCCCTCCGCACCGGCGGCAAGCCCCCGAAACACGGCGTGATATTCCAGTACCCCGAGATATTCCGCGCGCCTAGGTGGCAACGCGGCAAGATAGCGAGGGCGCTCGCCGCCAAGTTGGCCATAGCGGCTAAGGCCGACGCTTTCACCGGCAACTTCATAGCGGCTAAGTTGAAGGAGGATCTCCTGGCGCGTATCCAAGAGATAAAGACCCTATACGCCAAGCCGCCGCCCAGAGCGCCTGCGGTCAAGCCGGCTAGGGCGCCGGAGAGGAGGCAAGGGCCTCCGCCGAAGAAGCCCTCGGCGAAGAAGCCGTCGAAGAAAGAATAAAAAGCATGGGAGAGGCGTAGGGATATGTCCATAGAAGTCGTCGATGTGAGGCCTCACGAGAGGTTCGCCGGCGTCTACGTGGCGAAGTTCGAGGACGGCTCGGAGAGACTGGCGACGAGGAACTTGACGCCGGGCAGGAGGGTGTACGGCGAGAGGTTGATTAAGTGGAGAGACGTGGAGTATAGGGAGTGGAACCCCTATAGATCTAAGCTTGCCGCGGCCATACTGAACGGGCTCAAGGAGATGCCCATAGCTGAGGGGTCGCACATACTATATCTCGGCGCCGCCTCGGGGACCACGCCGAGCCACGTGAGCGATATAGTGGGCGAAAGAGGGCTGATATATTCCGTCGAGTTCTCGCCGAGAGTCTTCAGGGAGTTCATGGAGAAGCTGGTCGACCAAGGCAGGAAGAACGTAGTGCCGATACTCGGCGACGCCAGATTCCCGTACCAGTACGCGCACTATATCAAGGGCGTCGATGTGGTTTACATAGATATAGCACAGCCAGCGCAGGCGAAGATATTGGCCGACAACGCGGACTACTTCTTAAAGAAGGGCGGCCATGTAATGTTGGTAATAAAGGCGATGAGTATAGATGTGACCAAGGAGCCGTCGGAGACCTTCAAGCAGGAGATCAATGTGTTGAAAGAGCGCGGATACGAGATTTTGGACACCGTCCACCTCGAGCCCTACGACGTGGCGCACGCGATGGTCATAGCAAGACGCGTTTAACCCCGCTGTAGCTCCGACGCGGTAAAGTATATATTGTAAATAGGCTGGAGGTATATGCGTTATTTAGAGAGGCCGTCGCCTCTCTCTAAGATAACTGATCTCCTGTCCCAGATAAGGCCTATCGAGGACGTCTTGACCATTCCGACTTGGGACGCCGCAGGCTTCGTGGCGGCGAGGGATGTGGTGATGCCGCACGACTATCCGCCGAGGCCTAGAGCCGCCTACGACGGCTACGCGGTGAACTCGGCGGAGACCCCGGGCGAGTTCGTCGTGGTGGGCTCCATACTGGTGGGCCAGTACAGAGAGGCTAGGGTGGGGCGCGGCGAGGCGTATTACGTGACTGTAGGCGCCTTCCTCCCAGAAGGGGCCGATGCAGTGGTGCCGGAGGAGGCGGCGAGGAGGGAGGGCGATAGGATCTCTGTGTCGCGCAAGTACAACGCCTACGACAACGTCGATCCCCCAGGCGCCTACGCCCCCAAGGGCGCCGTCCTCGTCAAGAAGGGCCAAGTGCTCACGGTATTCGACGTAGTGGCCCTCCTGGACGTTGGCGTGACCAAGGTGAGGGCGTACAGGAGGCCCAAGATAGCGATCTTCTCCACTGGAGACGAGTTGATAAAGCCGCCTATAGATCCCGACGAGGCCGCCGAGCTCGTCCTCAGGGGTAAGGTAATCGAGTCGACGGGGTCTCTGGTGGAGTGGTACATCCGCAACTATATGCCTTACGTCGAGATCGCCGATAGGAGGGTCATGGGCGACGACAACGAGGCGCTTAAGAAGGCCGTCGAGGAGGCGTTGCAGAAAGTAGACGCTGTTATAGTAACTGGCGGGGCGGGCCCCAGCGAGATAGATCACTTCTACAAGCTGGGCTTTGCCGGGATTAGGGGCTTCAGAATGAAGCCCGGCCGCCCCACCTCTGTGGCCGTGGTCAACGGCAAGGTGGTCTTCGGGCTCTCGGGCTATCCCATCAGCGCGTTGCACGGCACGATACGCATAGTCGAGCCGGTCATGAGGAAGATGGCCAACGTGGTCGCGGGGCCCGGCAATGGCTGGGTATACGCCACGCTGGCGGCCGACGTGACGGGCGAGTTGGCCCAGTTCGTGAGGGCGAAGGCGGAGTACAAGGACGGCGAGATAGTGGCCACGCCGTTGAGGACGAAGCACCACTCGTTCACCGACCCCGACGCGTCCGGCGTGTTGCTGATACCGCCGGGAGGCGCCAAGAGGGGCGACAAGGTGTTGATGTTGTTGTACAGAGATCCCAGAGATATGGGGAGGTGGTTTGCGTGATACAGATAACCGGCAACAAGGACGTGGGGAAGACGGCGCTTGCCGAGAGGCTCATATCTATAGCTAGGTCCTTGGGGTATAGGGTGGTTGCCGTCAAACAGAGCCATCACGCCCCTGACGTGCCGGGTAAGGACAGCTACAGGATGAAGGTTGCTGGAGCCGACGTGGTCGTCTTGAGAGGCGGCGGCATGTGGGCCGTGTTCTCGGACAGACTATCGCTGTGCCGCATAGATTCGGACCTCGTGGTGATAGAGGGCTTTAGGGATGCCAAGCTCGGCTTCAAAATACATATAGGGCCCGATCCGCCGGCGGATGCCGACGTGGTCGTCTCGCTGGACGACGCGTTGAGGAGGTCGGAGGAGTTCTTAAAGCGGGCCAGATGCGACGTGGACGCAGACGGGTTGCTGGCGTTTCTAGCCGCGCGCTAGCCTGGACTCGGCCTGGCCTAAAAGCGCCTTGAACAGGGCCACGGCTACGGCGTATAGCCCCGCCGTTATGAACAACGGGGCATCTATCATGCCTGAGCCCATGAGGTACCCCCCTATGGCGGGCCCTACGGCTCTAGGCACACTGCTGAGCGTGTTCCACAAGCCGAAGACTCTGCCGCGCTCTTCCTGGGGCACCAGATCGTTTATCAACGCCGACAGCAGAGGATTGGCCATGTTCATCAACGCCGTTCTGGCCACGAAGAGGGACAGGGCGACCTCGGCCGAGCCGACGAAGGGCATCGAGGCCAACAACGCAGTGGCTAACGACTGCAACACGACGATGGCGTCGACTCTGCTCCGCAACGCCCTAGCTATCAAAGGCGCAGATGCAGCCCCCAAGGCGAGCGTTAGGTCAGACGCGGCGTAGAAGACCGCGAGGCTTCCCATAGCCACGTGGAACTTTATATAGAACCATAGAGAGAATAGAGGTATTATGACCCCGGCCCCCAACCCTATTAAGGACTCCGGGATCAAGCGCTTGAGCAACCAGTAGGATCTAAGAGTTCTCAGATTGAGCGAGAGCCCGCCTCGCTCCACGGCGGCGATAGGCTCCGATAGGGATAGCAAGGCGGCCGATACGGCTATTGCGAGGCTTTCCAGCAGGAAGAGCGTCTGGAAGCCGGGAATGCCCGCGGCGGTTATGGAGGCCGAGAGGGAACCCAGCGCGGCGAAGAACGAGGAGAGAGACGAGGAGAGGGAGAAGGCCTCGTTGGAGAGGCCTCTAGCCTTGGCATAGTCGCCGAGAATTGCGCTGTATACCACCCCTCTGTTCAACAAGCTCGCCGAGATGTAGGACGCCGCAACGACGAAGGGTCTGGCCGTTGCCATCAAGGCGGTGAACGTGGCCGAGGCGAACGATAGGGCGTAGTAGAGGCGCCTCCTGTCGTATATATCTGCTAGGTAGCCCCACAACAAAGAGCCGGCGGTCATCGCGGCGGTGGAGACGCCGTAGACGGCGCCTATCTGCGCGGCATCTAGCCCTATCTTGACTAGGTATATCGAGAGGGCCACTTGGTTGGCGCCCCATATGAAGCCCACCAAGGAGCCGGCCAGTATCAAGCCCCAATAGCTTGCGTTGCGCACTTGCCTTAGACAAATTTACCGGTTAAATTTATTCCGCACAGAGACAGCGAGCTCCACGTCGTCGCTGGCTATTCCGTCAACCCCCCGAGACCAGAGCTCCTCCATGACCCGCCCATCGTTGACGGTCCAAGCAACGACCTTGAGGCCCATTCTGTGGGCGAACTCCACGGCCTTGGAGGTCGCGAGCCTATAGTGGGGGAGCACAAAGTCGAGGCCCAGGCGCCTCGCGTCGGCTATTCTGCCCGGCGGCTTGGCGTATATTAAGCCGAGAGGGACAAGGCCCTTAAGCCGGGCCAAGGCCTCCTCGTGGAAGCTTATAACGGCGGCCCACGACGTGGCGCCGACGCGCCTCAAAACTTCGCCCACGAGCTCTGCGGCATCGAGGTCCTTGACCTCTACGAACACGCCGGCCCTTCCCCCTATGGCCTGTAGCGCGTCCTCTAGAGTGGGGATCGGCTCGCCGCCCACTCTGTGGATAGCCAGCTCCGGCCAACGCGCCTCTTTCACCTTCAACTCGCCGCCGGGCGTCTTCACCAAACCGTCGTGGATTACCACCGGCACGCCGTCCGCGGTCTTCCACACGTCCATCTCGACTACATCGGCGCCGGCCTCTATAGCAGCCATAAAGGAGGCGACGGTGTTCTCGGGCCTTTTAAGAGGGAAGCCTCTGTGGCCGATCACAGCCTTCCTCGAAAGCGCCTCGAGGACTCTATGCACGGAAAAATAGATCTCTAAATTTAAAACATGGCCAGAGTTCTTCTGACGGCGGAGGCGGAGATAGGTAGACGCGTCGTCGAGGTCGTCGAGTCGTCGTTCAGAGGCTTGATAAGGCTAGATGTCGTGGCGGCGGATCTTGGCGACGTGAAGGCAAGGGCGTATAACAAGGCCAGGGGACAGATAAGGGCAGATCTATTGCTGGATCTGTTGAGGCCGGTGAGGGGATGGGATAGATACGTCTACGTGGTCGAGGGCGACGGCTACGTGCCGGGCCTCAACTTCGTCTTCGGCGTGGCCCACGGCCATAAGGCCGTCGTGTTCACGGAGAGGCTGAGATCGGCCGTTGAGCTCTTCGAGATGAGGCTGGCCAAGGAGATAGTGCACGAGCTGGGCCACACCTTTGGGCTGGGCCACTGCGCAGATCCCAGATGCGTTATGTACTTCAGCAACACGGTCAGAGACACCGACCTTAAGGGGCCCGGCTTCTGCGAGGCCTGCTTCGCCAAGCTCACGCGGGCTTTTTCGGAAATATAGGCGCGCAGATCCTCCTGCCGGATTTGAGCTCGGCCACAAAACGCTTGTAGACGTCGTAGACGTCGAAGATCCACGTGTTCACGCCCTTGATGGGCACGGGCTCCGTCTCCAAGATCTCCTCTATCTCCTCTCTGGAGAACTTATCGATATAGTAGCAGGGATCCTTGAGGAGGAGCACCCTCCTGTACTCCACCTCGTGCACGTGAGTTATGGGCGTGCCGGGGGCAGACGTAGCTGACTTTATCAACGGCCTTATATCGTCCAGCGATATCTCGTTCCTGAATCCTCTGGATCTCCACTCAGCCACCGCCGCCTCGAAGTACCCCACCAAGTCGTCCAGATAGGGCCGCCCGTCGTTGTAGTACATCAACACCACGGGGTGGTTAAGCCAGCCCCTCCTGCCGTCGTTCAGAACGCCCATGCGCCTCAGAATAGCCATTATGACCTGCTTGGCCTCCACCCTCTGTTTGCCGAGCCGTTTATTGTCCAGTATCCGGGCAGACTTGGACCAGTCCACGTAGGGTCTGAAGATCTGCATCAACGGATTGCTGAGCTGTAGGCGAAGGTCTGCAAATATGCCGCGGCCGGATTGGCGCAGAGCGGCAAGCCCGGCGCGGGCAAGGCCTATCGGCTACTGTGTCTGTCCCTTGTCCTGCTCCTGCATCTGTTTCTCTATCTCCTTCAAGGCCTGCTCCACCTCCTTCTCTATCTCCTCTATGGGCTTCGGAGGCGGAGTAGTCGCCAGCGCGTAGCCGACCCAGCCCAATATGCCGAACACGGCCGCCACGGCGAGAAACGCAGTGGCCTTTAGGACCACTATGTCGTACTTAGTCAGAAAGACGAGCCAGGCGTAGACGACGATCACCAACACCGACAGGATCAACAGACCTATGCCGACAGCCTTATCCCTATGCATAACCTCCAGTATGGGGCAGTTTTTAAAGATTCGCGATATCGGCTAAAATAGTACAGATCGCACCTTACGTGAGGATCGGCGCGGGCAGTCTGCTGATCGCGGCGTCGTCTGCGTTGGTCCCCTCAGGCCTAGCCCTACTATACGCCCAAATACGGCTGGCGCGCCTCATGGCGCCGTTGTTGAACAAGATTGCGGCCGGGCCCTACGACGGGCTGACGCCGTACCTGGCGCTGGCCTCTCTGGGCTCCGGCATGTTCCTAGCGCTGGTTCTATCCCTAGAGCTCGCGGCCGGCAAGATATTCAGGGTAGGCAGAGGAATCCACTTGATAAAGATCAAGATAGACGGCGCGAAGCCTTACGGCTTCACCACGGGCGGACTGACGCGGTGGGTGTCCTTCGTGGTGCTGAGCGGCGGGGAGGATCCCGACTTGGAGAGGTTCGTCGAGCTCCACGAGGAGGCTCACGCGAGGCTCAAACACCCGGCCAAGATATGGGCGGTAGGCGCCGTCCTCTACGGAGAGATGGCGGCCCTGCCGGCGACTTACGCCTCCCTGGGCTCGCTCCCGGCCTACGTCTATGTGTTTTCGGTGGCGTTGGTAATCTCGACCGTTTACCTGCTCTTCGTCTTGGTGAGGGCTCTGGAGGTGGAGGCCGATATCTACGTCTTTAGGGCCATGGGGCTGAGATCGCACGACCTGTTTGTGAAGCTCATGAAGACGCGCTACGGTAGCTGGCGCCAGCCGTTGCGCTCGAGGCTCACCCACACGCAGGGCGAGTTCGTCTTGCTTCTCGGCGATCCTATTGCGGCCCACACGCCCTGGGAACACCTGCTCCTATTCTCCCTACTATCCTCGGTAGCGCTTCTGCCGAAGATATCGGCGGAGTTCGCCCCGGCGTACCAGAACCCCGGCGCCTACTACGTGTTGATACTCTTCGCCATACTCATGTTGAACTACTTCCTATCGGTCGCAAGCGAGGCTGTGCTGAAGAGGCTCGCTAGGGCCAGGCTTACCGATAGAGGCTACACGAACTTAGCGCGGCTGGCTACAGGCATTTCGTCGACCATGGCGGCCGCGTCGGCTCTGACGCCGTTGCCGGCGTCGATAGCCCTGCTCATACTGGGTGCTTTTATATACTATAAGATTATTAATAGATTTATTAATAACATATATTTATTATCGATATATATCTTTATTATAATTATAATGTTTCCTTTATTTATGTATATGTAATATTTTAGCGCTCACGACGGCCATGCCCATAACTGCCATAGGCTGGGGATGACGATCTCTATCCTAAAGCGGCTTAGCTTATATTTATGCTTTAACGATTCGACGTGGCCAGAAAGGCGCTTGTGCTGGACAGCGGCGACGACTTGACCAAACTCGTCGTGGAGGCGCTGGCGGATAACGGATATACCATACACCTCATATCCAACGAATACAGAGGTAAGGAATTCATCAAGTACCCTGTCTATATACATACGATTAAATCGGAGACGTACGAGGCGCTCGTCGACAGAATTGGCCTTGAGGACGTCGAGACGGCCCTTTTCATTTCCCCCAACGATTCGCTCAATATGTCTCTGGCAAAACTGTGCAGATCCAGAGGCGTGCCGCGCGTTGTAGTGACGTTGAGGAACCAAGCGGCGGAGGAGGAGGCGGAGAAGTACGGCATAGTGACCGTGAGCGCCTCGCAGTGTATTCTGGGCAGACTATACAGGCTACTTAACCTCAAGTATACAAGGATAACCCCTCTCAGAGGCGACTTCGGGCTTCTGGAGATGTTCGTGACCGCGGATTCCAGACCGCTCGGCCGTAGCTTGGCCGAGATAGAGGAGTCCTACGGCGTTAAGGCGGCCTTGATAAGAAACGACGAGATAATCACGTCGCCAGACGCCGTGGCGCAGGAAGGCGACTACCTAATGGCCATGGGGCCCTTAGAGGCCTTGAGGGACCTCTCGTCATGAGCAGAGACTGGCTTAGGCGCAGGCTCGGCGTATTCGACATATACTCATTGGTTCACGCAGACAGCCAGTCGACGTTCTACTTCGTGTTGGGCGTCATAGCGGCCGAGGCGGGGAGGCAGACCTTCCTGGTGGTGCTATATGGCACCGCGCTGATGGTGGCTATAGCGTTGGCCTACGGCGAGATGGGCTCCCGGTTCCCAGAGACGGGCGGATCCTACTTGTATGTCAAGACCGCGTTGGGGAGCACCGCTGGCTTCTTCTCCGCATGGCTCCTCGCCTTCGACCAAGCGGTGATGGTGGCGTACGGCTCTCTCGACGGCGTTCTGTACATAGCAAATATGTTGTCCTACTACGGGATCTCGGTGCCCTACATAGCCGCGAGGGCCTTCTCGTTTCTGGTGGCCTTAGGCCTCTTCGTGCTCGCGCTAATCGGCATAAAAGAGTCGGCGAGGGCCTCCGCCCTGGTCGCGGTGCTGGACATAGTACTAATAGGCTTCTTGACGGTGGCGCTAGGCCTCGTCTTAGAGCTGAGGACGTATCCGCCCTACTTCTCGTGGGGAGATGTCGACGCAAAGGATATATGGGCCGGCTTGTCCTACGCGTCGAGGGGATATACGGGCATGGACGCGATAGGCCAGCTGGCTGGCGAGGCGGAGATGCCTCTGGTCCAAGTCCCGCGGGCGACGATCCTCGCGGCCGGCCTGGGCGCTGCATACGGCATAGGCCTAACGGCGTTGTTGATGAACGGCGTGGCGTACTCGGCGGTGGTCTCTAACCCCGCCACCGCCGTGGTCGAGATAGCGGCCGCCTCGTCTTACGGCAGATGGCTCGTCTTGCCCGTGGGTATCGTCACTGCCGTGGTTCAGATAATGGCCGCGCTCGCGGGCTTCGTGGCCTTTTCCCGTCTGCTTTATAGACTCGCGGAGGAGCGGCTATTGCCTCAAGCGTTCTCTAAAGTACACCGCAAGTTCAGGACGCCGCACGTATCGCTCATCTTATCGGCGGCTATAGCCCTCGCCTTATTGGCCCCGGGCGAGATCTACTTAATAGTGGATGTCTACGCCGTGTCGTCGCTGGTGAACTACCTGATGGTCTCCCTAGCGCTTCTGATCGAGACCCGGCGCGGCGAGCTGTACGGAGCGATGAGGTCGCCCACCATAAGAGGGATCTCAATAGTGGGCGCCGCTGGCGCGGTCATGACGGCGATAGGTCTAGCGCTGTCGGCCATTGTGAGATTCGGCGAGCTCTGGATTATAGGCCTGTGGGCTCTGGCCGGCGCTCTTCTGCTAGCTCTTCGACGCAAGAAGTGAATACGCCTTATCAAGCAACGCGTACCTGACCTCCTCCTCCCTCCTCGGATCTCTCAATATGCCGCGCGCGGCCAATACGACGCCCCTATAGCCTATGTGATCTACGTCGATTCTGAAGTTCTCGACCCCATATTCCGAGGCGACGGCCCCCAGCTCAGCCCTGAGTTTATTTACATCTATTTTATACGGCATATACATATATACCCTAATTTCATGTCCTTCTTCTATTTTTACTAAATTAAATGGTTCATGTATTAATTTAGTATAAGGTATGTGGACTAGGTTGCGCCTGAAGTCTCTGACCACCAGGGCTGTCGGCCTCATAGCTACTACGTAGCCCGCCGTCTTGCCCACCTGTACGTAATCGCCTATGTGGATGCCGTGCACCCTAGAGACGACGATTCCTGTGAAGTACTCCTCTATCATGTGCCTGAGCGCTATCAAGAGGCCGGCCAGAGCGAACGCCAGGAATAGGACCATCAAGAGGAAGAGAGCATAGACGTTGTACGCCAAGGTCTCCACGCCTAGGAAGATCACGGCGGCTAGCAGAATCGACACCGCGCCGAATAGAGGCGTTGGCTCTATGCCCAGCCCCTCTGCGAGGCGGGAGAAGCCTATACGGGCAGCTAGGTAGGAGGCGGCCGAGGCGCCGAGTGCGGCCAGAGTAACGGCTATGCCGACGTCCATGGAGTTATCGTTGTAAGAACCTTTAATAGATCGGCCTCCTTACTCCGATGGCCCGCCCAGTTGCCTATCTGGACGGCGCGCGCTACCTCGCAAGGTGGCTAGTCTTAGGCCTATTGGTCGGCGTTGTGTCCGGCCTAGCCGCCTTGGCCTTCTACTACGTGTTGAAGCTCTTCGAGGGAATTTTCCTGGTGAGTCTCGTCGGCTCCTCGGCGTCCGGCGTCTGGCCTAGCGCGAGTAGGTATTACCTCTTGCCTGCCTCGGCCGCGCTGGGAGGCGCCTTAGCCTCTCTGGTCATATACTCCCTAGCCCCCGAAGCCGAGGGCTCCGGCACAGATTTCGTTATTCGGGCCTACCACGAGCTTCAGGGAAGGATCAGATGGATAGTCGCGCCTGTCAAGATTGTGGCGACGGCGCTGACTATAGGCTCGGGAGGTAGCGGAGGCGCCGAAGGGCCTGCCGCACAGTACTCGGCTAGCCTCAGCTCCTTTATCTCCGATATACTCAAACTATCGCCGGAGGATCGGAAGGTCATGGTGGCCGTGGGCATGGGGGCCGGGATCGGGGCTATCTTCAAAGCGCCTATAGGGGGCGCGTTGCTGGCCGCGGAGGCTCTTCGGAGAGGTGGTTTCGAGACAAGAGTGGTGTACCCAGCCTTAGTGGCGTCGGCCGCAAGTTACGCCGTCTTCGGAGGCTTCACCGGCTACATGCCCCTCCTGGGACTCTACGCGGGGTCCCTTAGGCCTATCGATTTCGCAGTCTACGCGGCTCTGGGCCTCGTCGCCGGGCTCGCCGCGATAGCGTACGTCGAGGCGCTCAGCCTGGCCCGCCGGGCGTTCGGCGCGATGAGGGCGAGATACGTAAGGCCCATAGCCGGCATGGCGATCGCCGGCTCGATAGCGTTGCTGGCGCCTCAAGTCGTCGGGGAGGGGTTTGCGTGGGTGCGTTTAGCGGAGGCGGGCGAATTCGGCAAGTTCTATTCGCCGGTTCTGCCAACTGTGGCGCTCCTCGCGCTTCTCCCAGTACTCAAGATATTGGCTACGGCGGCTACCGTCGGATCCGGCGGAAGCGGCGGCTTGTTCGCGCCGGCGATCTTCATCGGCGCGTTCATTGGCGTGGACATGTGGTTCCTAATACACTACATGGCCCCACATGCATCGCTCCAGATAACGCCCCTCGTGGTCGTAGGAATCGCGGCTATGCTGGCGGCCGCGACGAAGACCCCGCTGTCGGCCATGGCCATGGCTGTGGAGATGATCGGCGGCGTCCAGCTACTCCCAGCTGTCATGGTAGCAGTTGCCGTTTCATACGTTGTTTCCTGGAACTATGCGATATTTAACGCGCCGGCGGATAGCGCCGGCGATGGAGGTCGTCGGCCTCAGCCCGATAGCCCCGGCGCCGCGCTGGCGCAAGATCTGAGGCCGGCTACGGGATCTTTAAGACGTGCGGCCCATCCTACGCTGTAAAGCTTATATAGGGATTTGGTTGAGGGGGTTAATGTCGGCGGGGCGAACATAGCCGCCTCCAGTCCTGCAGACGCCTATATAGCAGAGCGCGTCCTCTCTGCGCGGCCATGGACGTCAGGAAGATCCTAGTGGTGGGCTCAGGCGCTATAAAGATCGCGGAGGCCGCCGAGTTTGACTACTCCGGCTCTCAAGCTCTCAAGGCCTTTAGGGAGGAGGGGATAGAAACGATCCTGGTAAACCCTAACGTCGCCACTATACAGACCTCGAAGGTCTTGGCGGATAGGGTCTACTTCCTCCCCATCAGGAGAGAGTTTCTCGAGCAGATCATAGAGCGCGAGAGGCCCGACGCGATAGCCTGCGGCTTCGGCGGCCAGACGGCCTTGTCCGCCTGCGTGGAGTTGCACGACGCCGGGGTTCTCTCAAAATACGGCGTGAGGGTGGTGGGCACGCCGGTGGAGGGCATAAGGAGGGCCCTGTCTAGGGAACTGTTCCAGAAAGCCATGAGGGAGGCGGGCGTGCCCATCCCGCCGAGCCGCTCGGCGAGGAGCCCGGACGAGGCGTTGGCGGCGGCCGAGGAGCTGGGCTACCCCGTGATGGTGCGCGTGTCGTTCAACCTAGGAGGGGCGGGCGCCTTCAAGGCGAGGAACAGAGCCGAGCTGGAGTCCCGCATCTATAAGGCCTTCGCGCAGTCGGCTATAGGCGAGGTCCTGGTCGAGAAGTACCTGGAGGGCTGGAAGGAGATAGAGTTCGAGGTCGTGAGGGACTCCCACGACAACGTGGCGGCTGTTGTCTGCATGGAGAACATAGACCCCATGGGGTACCACACGGGCGACTCCATAGTGGTGGCGCCGTGCCAGACGCTCACCGACGACGAGTATCAGACGGCGCGGGACATCTCCATAGCCGTCGAGAGGGCCATAGGCCTAATCGGCGAGGGCAACGTCCAAGTCGCCGTTAATTACGCCGGGCCGGAGCAGTACGCCATAGAGACCAACCCCCGCATGTCGCGCTCCAGCGCCTTGGCCTCGAAGGCCTCGGGCTATCCCCTCGCCTACATCGCCGCCAAGCTGGCGTTGGGCTACCGCCTCGACGAGGTGATGAACCAAGTGACTAGGCGCACTGTGGCGGCCTTCGAGCCGTCTCTCGACTACATCGTGGTGAAGCACCCGCGTTGGGAGAACGACCGCTTCGGCGTAGACGAGGGGCTTGGGCCGGAGATGATGTCCATAGGGGAGGCCATGGGCATAGGCCGCAACCTCGAGGAGGCCTGGCAGAAGGCCGTGAGGATGATAGACATAGGCGAGCCGGGCCTCGTCGGGGGGCCCCTCTTCAGATCCGCGACTCTGGATGAGGCCTTGAGCGCCCTCGAGCGCCACCTGCCGTATTGGCCCATCTACGCCGCGAAGGCCCTCTACCTAGGCGCGACCGTGGACCAGATATACGAGCTCACCAAGGTGGACAGATTCTTCCTCAACGCCATAAAGAGGGTTGTCGACGTCTGGAAGGTCCTCGAATCCGGGCGCGCGTCTCCCGAGCTCCTCGAGGAGGCTAAAAGGCTGGGGTTCTCCGATGAACAGATAGCGTTGGCGTTGGGGGCCAAGCCGGAGGAGCTGGCCAAGAACAGGCGGAGGCCCGTCGTCAAGAAGATAGACACGCTAGCGGGCGAGTGGCCCGCCGACACGAACTACCTGTACCTCACCTACGGCGGGGAGTTCGACGAGCTCTCCCCGAAGGTGGACTACTTAGTGGTCGGCGCCGGCGTCTTCAGAATAGGCGTGTCGGTCGAGTTCGATTGGGCGACGGTCAACCTGGCCCTAGAGCTCAAGAGAAGGGGCTACCGCGTCGCTATACTCAACTACAACCCCGAGACCGTGTCGACTGACTGGGACGTGGTAGACAAGCTGTACTTCGACGAGATATCGGCCGAGAGGATCCTCGATATATACGAAAAGGAGGGAGGACCTGTCGTGGTGCTCTACGCGGGCGGGCAGATAGGGCAGAGGCTGTACCCCAAGCTGGAGGGTCTGGGGGTCAAAATAGGCGGCACCCGCGCGTCGTCGATAGACCTCGCCGAGGACAGAAGCAAGTTCTCGCGCCTCCTCGACAAGCTTGGCATAAGACAGCCGCCTTGGTTCTACGCGAGGAGCATAGAGGAGGCGGAGAAGCTCGCGGAGGATCTCGGCTATCCTGTGCTGCTCAGGCCCAGCTACGTCCTGGGCGGGACCTACATGGCGGTTGCCAGGAACAGGGGAGAGCTGGCCGAGTTTCTGACCAAGGCCGCCAGAGTCAGCGGCGAGTACCCCGTGGTGGTGTCCAAGTTCATGCCGATGGGCGTGGAGGCCGAGGTAGACGCTGTGTCCGACGGAAGGAGGGTCGTCGTCACGCCGATAGAGCACGTGGAGCCGCCCGGCGTTCATTCGGGCGACTCCACCATGGTCATGCCGCCCCGCAGAGCGCCGGAGGCCGCCGTTAGGAAGATGGCGGAGATCGCCTATATGATAGCCAGAGAGCTCGACGTCAGAGGGCCCCTCAACGTGCAGTTCATAGTCGCTGACGACGTGTACGTCATAGAGGCGAACCTGAGGGCGAGCCGCTCCATGCCGTTTGTGAGCAAGGCGACCGGCGTCAACTACATGTCGCTCACAGCGGACGTCTTGACTAGGGAGAGGTTGCCCTACGACGACGATATGACGGTGCTGAGGCCATCCAGGTGGTGGGTCAAGACGGCTCAGTTCTCCTGGAGCAGGGTGAGGGGGGCGTACCCGAGGCTGGGCCCCGTCATGTACAGCACCGGCGAGGTCGCCTCGTTCGGCGACGTCTTCGAGGAGGCGCTCCTCAAGAGCTGGCTGTCAGCCCCGCCCAACAAGATCCCGTCGAGGAACGCGTTGGTGTACACGTTCGACGAGTCCTACGCGAAGGAGATAGAGGAGATAAAGAGGCGCCTCTCCTGGCTGGATATACTGGAGCCGTCGCCCGAGATCGTCGAGGCCATTAAGTGGAAGAAAGTCGACATAGTGATCACGGCAGGCGTCACGCCGGATAGGGACTACGCCATAAGGCGCGTGGCCGCCGATACGTCGACCCCCCTCGTGTTGCACCCCTCGCTAGGGCTGGAGCTGGCCGCCGCCTTCGACTGGTTGAGGAAGGGCGGGAGGCTCGGGGTAGAGCCGTGGTGAGGCTCGTAGTCGACTTGGTCAAGGAGGAGGAGCGCATGATAGTGAAGGCGGCCGAGAGGCTCGGCGTAGGTCTCGAGCTGGTGAGGGTAGACGGGCTTAACCTCTCGGAAGACGTCGATCCCGGCGTTTATCTAATAAGGACGCTCAGCCACAACAAGGCCACCATAGCGGCCGCACACATCGAGGCTTCGGGAGCCGTGGCCGTCAACGGCTGGAGGGCCCTCGCGGCGGGGTGGAACAAGGCCGTGGCTCTAGCCCTACTACGCGCGTCGGGATTGCCCATACCGAGGACTCGGCTGGCCCCGGCGGCCCCCGAGGCGGCCGAGCTCATAGTCAAGCCAGCCTTCGGTAGCTGGGGGAGGAAGGTCGCCCTGGCGAGGTCTCGGGAGGACGTCGAGGCGTTGCTCAAGGGCGCGGAGCCCGACGAGGTCTACCTCGTGCAGGAGCGGGTAGGCGACGGGACGGATATAAGGGCCTTCGTGATAGGCTATAGGGTAGCCGCCGCCATGGTGAGGCGGCCGCCGCCCGGCGACTGGCGTAGCAACGCTGCCAGAGGCGGGCACGTCGAGGGCATCAAGCCCCCGCCCGACGTCGAGGAGCTCGCCGTCAAGGCCGCGAAGGCCCTCAACGCCGATTACGCCGGCGTCGACATACTGATAAGCCCCGACGGCTATTTCGTCGGAGAGGTCAACGTAGTGCCCGAATTTAAGGCCGTCTCCAAGGCCAGCGGGGTGGACGTGGCCGCGGAGCTCCTGGCCTACGTAGCCTCGTTGGAGAGGAGATGAGACCAGACCCTATTGCCGGAAAGCCCTAGACCCATACACCGGCCCGAGCGACGTACGGCGGCCCCATGAGCTATAGAAGTATAAGCGGGATGTAGAGCTCGTCTTCTGTAAGCCCTCCGTGGTGTCCTCTAAATTTAAGCGGGTCCTCGTTCTTCTGCTTGTAGAGGTAGATGGCGGAGAGGCCGCGTCCCGGCAACGCTATGTAGTCGCCGATCCTCTCCGCGAACCGCCCCTCACAGCTTCCGAGGAGGCCTGCCTTGAGGGCCTCTTCTCTGGACATCAGCGAGAACTCGCCGTGTCTCGCCAAGAGCTCCGCGAGGCGTCGGGGCTCTGCGGAGGGCTTGAGGTACAGCGCTCTGGGATCGCCGTACGGCGGCATGCTGAGCGCGTCCAACAACTCTACGTCCTTTGACAAGTTCTCGTTGCGGGCGATCTCCTCGTGGCCGTGATCCGCCGTGATTATGACGTCGGCGCCGGCCATGTATTGCCCCGCCAGCTTCGTCACGGAGTCTAGGACTCCCCTCGCAGCTACGAGGACCTCGTCGGAGCGCGGCCCGTATCTGTGGGCGACGCTGTCCACTGTGGATATATAGACATAGGCGTAGGCCGCATCGTTCTGCTGGAGGAAGCGACCTGCGTTTATCAACGCGTCGTAGTGCGATACGTATTCGAAGATCTCGGCGCCGTCGTAGAGTATTCTGCTAATCCCTCCGCCCAGCCCCTTCGGGAGGAACACCTTCGACTTCACGCCGGCCTTGGCCAAATCGGCGAATACCGTCGGCGCGTTGAAGAGCGCCTTGAGCTCGTAGCCGGCGTTGCTCAGCCCGTCCCTCTCGCCCAACATGGGGCTCATATTCAGCGAGTCTATCACGGCGCCAGCCTCCTTGAGGTAGAAGCTCCACGCCACGACTCCGTGTTGGCACGGCGCCAGTCCCGTCGATAGGGACGTCAAGGCCGCCGATGTGGTCGTGGGGAAGACCGAGGTCGCCCTATAGAGTCCCCTGAACATCCCGGAGTACTCTCCGGCTATCTTAGCGAACGTATTAAAGCCGAGGCCGTCTAACAAGATCAGCGCAATCTTCCTCGACGAGAGGCCTAGGCCGAACCTTATCTGTGGACCTCTAGGAGGCAGACCGAAGTGCGCCAGCAACGTGTTCGGCACGGCGGCTATCCCGCCGCCGTTGTAGTCCGGCACCTCCATACACGACGTCGCCCATGAATATTAAAAAGATGGCCCTGGCCGGGCTAGGGCCCAGCGTGCGGGCGGCCAGTTGTCTAAAAAGTCTCCTGTAGATCCACACTAGGCAAATATGAGGGTCGACAACAACGCGACCAGGGCTAGCCCGAACGCAGCCCGTAGGAATCCCCAAAGGCTCCCAATACTCCCAGAGGCGTCCAAAAGACCCCGCCACAATCCTCCGCCTCATGTAATGGGTTCTGTATAAATGTCCACAGACGGCCGGCGTGCCGCGCAAGCCTATCGCGCTTATATGCGGAATTGTTAAAAAGATCCTACATTATATTTCTCTATGAATAAGAAACTAATATTAGCCGTAACGGTTTTGTTGCTGTTGGCATTGGCCTCGTATGGCCTAGCCGCGGTGAACGGCTCCTCCAAGGCCTATACGATCCACACTAGGCTGTACGTGGTCTTCCTCTGGCACATGCACCAGCCGCCCTACGTATTGCCGAACGGCATGGTGTTGGCGCCCTGGCCGCGGCTCTGGGTCACCAAGGGCTATTACCCCATGGTTGCATTGGCTCTGGCCGAACACGCCCATGTCACCTTCGACTTCACGCCGACATTACTCGAACAGATAGAGATTGTGGCCCAGGGGAAATACGACGACCCCTACCTCCAAGCCTCTGAGGCCGACCCGTACTCCCTATCGGAAGCCCAGAAGCTCTTCATACTGGAGCGCTTCTTCGATGTAGCGCCTATACAGATAGAGCGATACCCTAGGTACTACTGCATATATCAAGAGGTGAAGCAGAACGGCATCCAGTGGGCCCTCCAGAACTTCACGCCGCAAGACTACCTAGATCTCCAGACCCTCTTCAACCTAGCTTGGTACAACGTCTATATCCTGGAGCGCGACCCCCAGCTAAGGCCCATATATCTCTACGCGCTGGCCAGCAACTGTACGACTCACTTCACGATACAGCAACGGGATCTCCTGCTGGCGGGGTTCCAGAGATACGCGGAGAGGCTCCTCCAGCTGATAGAGGAGAGGGGTGGCGGGTCGGGCTCGATAGAGTTCGTGACTACCCCCATGTACTACCCAATAATGCCTCTAGTGGCGAACTTGACGTCGGCTCTACAGAGCAATCCGTATCTAATAGTGCCGCCCACGGGCTTCAGCTACCCGCAGGACGTGTACCGGCAGTTGCTGGAAGCGAGGACCTTCTATAACCAGACGTTTGGGTTCGTGCCCAGAGGGCTCTGGCCGCCCGAGATGGCCGTGTCGCAGGAAGCTTTAGAGCTGGTCGCGGAGGCCGGCTTCAACTACACCTACATATCGGGCGACACCCTGGCCTTAACGTTGGGCCGTCCGCCCGGCGTGCTCAACTACGCCCTGTGGTACATACCCACCGAATACGGCCGCCTCTATATACTCGCCAGGGACGACCAGATATCGAACTACATAGGGTTCGGCGCCAGCGGCGACGTGAACAGCCGCGGCCCCCTCTACGCCGCCAATAAGACCTATTGGATGATCAAATCGGTGGAGTACCAGCTGGAGCAGGCAGGCGTGAAGAGGGGCGTGGTCTTGATAGCGCTTGACGGCGAGAACCCGTTCCAGTACTTCAAGGACGACGGCGTCCAGTACCTCACGTACCTCTACGGGCTCATAAAGAGCGATAGGACCATGAAGATGGCCACAACTCTAGAGGCGGTGGAGGCGCTTAAGTCCAAGGCGTTGCCGCTCGAGAGGCCCGTGGTCGCCTCCACCTGGGCCGGCGACTTCTCCACCTGGGTCGGCAACTGGGAGCAGAACTTGGCGTGGACTATTCTGTACAACGTGAGGCAGGACGTGGCCAACTGGACTTGCATGTACGAGGCGGAGGCGGGCGACTGGTTCTTCTGGTACAGCGGTTATTTCGCCTCGGCGACGCCGTATATATTCGACGACCTCTTCAGAGCCTTCGCGCGTTGTGCGGCGGCGCGCTATAACTATACGTGGCCTCTCGACGAGCCCATATACTTCTCGAGCAACGCGCAGATAGGCTGGGCTGGCTCGCCCTTCGAGCGCATAGTGACGGTGGAGGGGCCGTACACCTTCAGCGTACAAGTCTGGTCGCCTAACTACTCGCCTCCCAACCCCGCCGACGCGCAGCTGATAAGGGCAGTATTGCACTTCGGCCCTGTCAACTACTTCGGAGGGCCGTGGACGTATCTATACTTCGTCCCCATGAACTTCAGCGGGATCTACGGCAACAACTACGTCTATACGGCGACGGTGGACCTCAAGCCGGGTAACTATGAATTCATCTACATAGTACAGGGCTCCAACACCTACTACGCCCACGCCACGTCGACAGCCGACGGCAACTACTGGATAACCGTTCTGCCGACGCCGAGCGGCATCGTGCAGAGCGCCTACGTGTATCAGGTCAGGGTGTACGGAGGAGGCGGCTACGCGTCCTACAGCCCGGCGTCCGCGCCCGGTTGCGTCTACGCCCCAGCGGGCTCCACCGTGGGCATAGTGGTGGCCGTCCAGTCCAGCGGGACGGTCTACCCCGTGTTGCACTACGGCTACGGTAGCTGGTGGTGGCCCGTCGACGACGTCTTGGCCAAGCCCGTGGGCACGTACGGCGGGTATACCCTGTACGAGGCCAACATAACTCTGCCGAGCTCGGGCGTGCAGTACGTCTTCGAGATATTCCAGTCCGGCGGCGTCTATTGGGTCAACGTAAACGGAGCCAACGGGCAGATCTGCGCATCGTAAAAAGCTTTTTCAGGCCTACGTCCTCCTCTCGAGAGGCAACCTCCCGGCCTTTAGGTCGAGTATCAGCGATTTCAGCTCCTCGACAGCGGCTCTGAGAATTTCCTCGCCCTTCTCCCTAGAGGCCCTCGAGGGGTAGCCCTGCACTGCCTTGGCGTACATGGCCTCGTAGGCCCTCCGCCCGTATACGGCGTACCTCATCTCGACCCACTCGTCTGCATCTCTCGGCACGGCCTTAACCAGATGCGGGTAGGCCGCTATGACCTCGCTCGTCTCGTCCTCCGCCGCGTGGCCCTCCGGGGTCTCGAGGACCCTGCGCCGGGCCTCCTTGGCTAGGTCTATCCACCAGTTGACGACCACTATGGTCATGTCGGCCGACCTCGCCACGTCCTTAGCCGCCATCCTCAAGGCGTCTATATTTCCCCCGTGGCCGTTAACCACGACGAGGTTCTTGACGCCGTTCCTCGCGACCTCGGCGAAGACGTCCCTGTACAGCCTATAGAGCGTCTCGGCAGATATGGATATGGTGCCGGGGAACCTATCCAAGACGTAGGTCGTGCCGTACCAGATCGGGGGCAGAAGGAGCGCGCCCGCCTCCTCCGCCGCCCTCTCGGCCACGTATATGGCCATCAAGGCGTCGGTGCCCAGAGGGAGGTGCGGCCCGTGCGCCTCCACAACCCCCACGGGCAGGACCGCCACGGCCTTATCGGCCTTCTCGAACTCCGGCCAGGTAAGCTCGGCCCACCTCATATAGTCCCTCGCGGGATAACTTTTTAAATAGCGACGCCATTGCCGGCGGATGCCGTGTTGGGGAACGTGGACGCCTTAAGAAAGGTCGTTGGAGAGGTTGTCGGAGTATACGACGCACCTGGCTGGCTGATCGCCGAGATATTGGGCGATCTCGCCGGCTGGGAAGACGTCAACGAGGACGTCCTCAGACGCGCAGTCGAGCTGAACTCGTCGAAGCTACACGGACTGCTCAGGAGGAACCTCCAGCTCTACCGCCCGGGGAGGTCCAGCATAAGGAAGGCGGCGCCGTATCTGGTGGCCGAGCTCCTCGAGGCGGGAGGCCTTAGGCCTGCCTTCGTCAACCTCTTCGGCGCAGTCTTGCCGGCCGCCTATAGGGGCCACGGCCTCTACACGCCCGTGGTGCCCGTGGTCGAGGCCAAGAGGGCGGTGCTCAACAGACTCTCGGCGCTGGCGAGATACCCGGGGACCTACGTCGTGCTCTCGGCCGTCGACGGGGTGCCCGGCCTCAAGATGGAGATAAGGAAGATTCAGAAGCCGCCTTACTATTACGCCGTTGCGGAGGGGCTGGGGCGGGCATTGGAGAGGGCGGGCGCCATGAGGGCGCGGAGGGACGAGGCGGCGGAGCGGCTCTACTCCTTCTGGCGGAGGTACAGATCGCAGGGCTACCTCGTCCTCGCCGGCCGCGAGGTGGGCGGCGTAGTCGTCGACGTGCTCGCGGTGGGGCTCGGAAAGTACGGGGCTGTGGTGGGCGCCAGCAGGAGGAAGATAAACAGGCTGTCTAAATTCCTCGACGAGGTCTACGAGCTCTGAGCAGTCGCCTTGGCCCGCCTCTCCCTAATAGCCTTTATCTCCCTCTCGGCGAGGTCCAGGTGGAATGAAAGCTCCTCTATCCCGTATTTCTTGGCCACATCTCTCCCCTGCTTTATTAAGGCCTCCGCCTCGTCGAGCCTCCGCTCTGCTACGAGGCTCCGCGTTTGGTAGACCAAACACTCCACGAGCTTCTCCTTGAACTCAAGCGCCTTGCCCTTATTGCCCTGCCTCTCGGCCTGTTGCATAAGCCTCTCCCACCTCTCGCAGACCATGCCCGCGCAAACGGCCGTCTTAATAAGCTTTCAGCCCAACACCATGAGCTGCGACTTGAGCTTCAAGATCTTGGCGTAGACCTCGTCCAAGCCCATCCTTTTGGCCGTCTTGGCGGCCTTGACGAGCTGTCTGTTGAGCTTGGCGATATACTCGGGGTTCTTGATGACCACGCCCATGGCCAACTTCCTCAAGTAGTCCTCGGCATCGCTTACAATTTTCTCGACCTCCTGCAAGGCGAGCTCCACGTCGAGGTCGTCGCGGCCGCCTCCCTTCGCAACGTTTATGTTGAGGACTATGGGCTCCACGACCACCCGCCTCTCGGGGCGCACTATGTTGTACTTGCCCATGAGGTAGCCCGCTATGAGGTAGCGCACCAGCTCCGAGACCCCGTCGAGCCCCTCCTTCCTGGCCAGCTCCTCCAGCACCGACTTCACCTTCCTATGGACGCGCACCGACACTATGGACCCCTCCTTATCTGGGGCGCTGAAAAGCTGTTCGTAGGTCAAGTCGAACTCCCTTACGCCGTCCATATATGGGGGCGCGCCGACTTATAAACAGGCAATTCTCAAAATGGATCCCATCCCTGATCTTACGCCGCGTGAGCGTTGGCTATTTAAACCGCGGGAACAACGCTTAAAAAGACGCGGCGCCGCCGCGGCGTGGTGATCGCCGTCCTCGTAGCCGTCTCTCTGGCGCTCGCCGCCTTGGCCCTCGCCGGCCTGTACAGGGAGGCGAAGTTCTGGTCGGTCGAGGAGCGCCACGGCCAGACCTGCCGCGAGGTGGACGTGATAGTCCCCCTGAGAGGAACCCCTCCAGGCCTGGAGGAGAACCTGGCGGCGATGGCGCGGCAGAGGCTCACAAGGGGCAGGGCCAGATACGTGTTCGTGGTCGACGACGCGGGCGACCCCGCGGCGTCCGTCGCGTCGAAGTTCGGCGAGATCCTCATCGCAAGGCCGGCGCCCGGCGTCCCCGGCAAGAGCTGGGCGTTGGCAAAGGCCCTCGAGGCCACGCGAGGCGACTGCGTAGTGCTGGCCGACGACGATATAAGGCCGGGCCCCGAGTGGCTGGAGGGCCTCACGGCGCCTCTGTCGGCGTATGACGCAGCGACTACATATAGGTGGTACGTGGGGCGGAGCCTCTGCACGAGGGCCAGAGCCGCCGTCAGCAACACCGCCTTTTCGGCCATGCAGGACCCCCGCTCGAGATTCCTCTGGGGAGGCTCCACGGCGTTGAGGAGGGATGTGGTCGAAAGAGGGAGGATAGCCGAGAGGCTCCCCCAGTACATCAGCGACGACTACGCCACCTACAGCGCCGTCAAGGAGCTGGGAGGCAGAATATGGTTCTCCCGGAGGTCCATAGCGCCGACGCCCGACCCCCTATGCAGATGGGGCGACATGTTCAAGTGGGCCGTGAGGCAAGTCCTCATGGTTAAATGGTACGCGCGCCGGGGCTGGATCGTGGGCCTAGCCATATATACGCTGAACTTCGCCTTCGGCATAGCGATGCCCGCGGCAGGCCTCGCCACCGGCGCGCCGGCGCTCGCCCTAGGCCTCTCCATACCGCTGATCAACCTGGCAAAGGACTTCGTCAGAGCCAAGGGCGTGGAGAGGCACGCGGGCATAAGGACAAGCCCGTTGGAGGTCTTGGCCACGTGGGCCCTGGGGAACTTCGTCATACCGGCCGTCGTGTGGGCCTCGGCGTTCGTCAGATGCGTCGAGTGGAGGGGGCGAAAATACTGCGAAGATGACGCTAAGAGGCTCTCGGCCGCGGTCCAGACGTGAATACGCGTAGTCAATTTTTAAAATGAGGGGCTTGTCTTGGGTATGCGTCTGTGGCTTGTGGCGGCTGTTGCCGTCGCCGTCGTGGCTGCCGTCGTTGTCCTCCTTCTCTTCTTCTCGCGCCCCTCGGGCCCGCCGGTCAGCTACGTGGCTGTGGAGGCGCCCTACGTCTTTCTACTGCCTAGGGGAGGAGTCTACGAGCTAGGCTACTACGACACCCAAGGAAACTGGCACGGCCTAGGCACATACAACGCCTCAAGCACAGCGCTGAAGAACGCAGTCAGCACAATCGAGCAGTTCAACCAGAGATATACGGGAACTACGCTACCCCAGCCATACGGCACACAATTCCAGCCGCTAGCCTACGTAGTAGTTATCGGAAACACGACAGGGACAGTGAAAATACCCATAGAGGGAAACACAATACTGCTGGATAGGGTAAATCCAGGAGACTGGACAATACTAGTTACAGACCCAAAAGATGTAAACAAACTAATGTATGCATTAGATACTGGATATAAGGAATCTGCATACGCAAATCCTATGTCATCAATATGGATAAGCCAATATCCCGGATCTATATTTTATGAAATAAAATCATTACAAAGCTACAATAACGAATTTGTAGGAAGTTACGTAATAGTAATGAATAACAATACACTAATACCTTGGGGATATGAAGCTGGAAATGGATATAGCTTACTATTTGTTCAACAAAAAGAGGGTAACTTTTATAGCTAATTTTTCATTATTTTTTCTTATGGTATAGTTATCTCATAGGGAACTCCGAATGTTCCAATAACCCAATCTAGATACATATATCCGGCTTCTCCAGATCCTGTAGTAATAAATGGCTGTTTTTGTTGGGGTTGCGTGTCTATTGCGGCTCTTGGGGCGCGGCTGTTGTGTCAGTTGGCTTTATGTCTTTCCCTCTCTGTGAGGCTTGCTGTTGTTGGGCCGGGTGGCGTCGGCAAGACGTTTGTGGCTTCATCGCTGGCTATCTACCTCAGGCTTTGGGCCGGCCTTCGTGGATGCGGGGGACGGCTCTGGCGCTTCTCTGCCTAGGGGAAAGTGCCCGTAGCGGCAGATCTCGAAGAGGCCGAGAGGGCCCTACACGCAGTCGCGGACGCGGCACCTCCGAAAGGCCGTCGAGCTTCTGAAGGGGCTTGGTCTGAGGGACAGCTGTGAAGGCGATTGGTGCTTTATCCACTTCACCGCCAGAGAGCCGGAGGGAGGCGAGAGGGGCTTTGTCTGCATAACGGCGGATGGGCTGAGGTACATAGGGTGGCTCGCTCTCCACGGCGTGGCGAGGGAGAGGGCGCAGTGGCTGAAGGAAATGCTCCTAAAGGAAGCCGAGGTTAGGGGCAAGGAGGCGCGCGAGCGGCTGGAGCAGTACTTCCGGGAGGGCGAGATGTGGGGCTCCGTGAAGCCGCCAATAGAGAAGGAGGTTGAGGTCGGGGGCAGGCGGCTGAAAGTGCGTATAGAGGAGGTTGAGGCCGGCGTAGAGCGCGGCGGCACAAAGGAGCACTTTGTCGTGAGGGCGAGGGCTAAGGCCTCCGACGCGGAGAAGGAAGCCGCGGTAAAGAAAGAGGTGAGGTTCTACAAGGCCAGAGACGGCGCCGCGATGGGATACGTCAACATACACGCCGGCGCGGAGGGAGGGCGCGAGGCGGACTACGCGAGGACCGCCGCCTTGCTTAAGGCCCTCGGCATTGAGAAGTGGAGCAGAAAGGAAAAACAGATACTGCTCAAGGGCGGCGCCCTCGACGCCCTCATGCGCCTAGAGCCGGTGTGCAGAGCGTTGGGGCTGTGCCGATGAATACCTTTCAACAAAAATCTACTAATTATTCCATAGGAGGGGCGAGCGGAATCGCCGGAAATTGAGAGTAGTGGTGGGGCCGCCGGGATTTCATTCGGGTCCTCCCGGTTGCTCGAGCCGATCGAGAAGGACCGCGGTCAAGAACACAAACATGTGAGAGAAAGGCTTTAAACCCGAATATATGTGGGGACTGGCGGGGGTAGCTCAGCCTGGTTGGAGCGCCCAGGGGCGTAGCCCCGCGTAGGGCTCATAAAGGGCTCCCGGCCCGAGCAACCGGGAGGACCCGGGTTCGAATCCCGGCCCCCGCATCGTCGTTATTGACGAAAGCTTGAAACTGCGAGGCCTCTAGATAGCCGTCAATATCGGCCGTCCGCCGCCTGTTGCCCGTTATGGGCGCGGGGTGGGCTAGAGCTCCAGCAGGAATCTCGGGGCGTTTTCCATGGTCACGACGACTACGTCGGGCGGATAGCTTCGGCGGGGTCGGGAGAGCTTGACCTCTACCCTCAGCGGCCCGGCGACTGCGTCCACCTCTGCCTTGTTCCGCTCGTAGTAGATCTCGCCCCACTTGCGGTATAGATGCTCGGCGATTACGTGCTCCAGGGCCGCCTCCTGCCTGTACTGTCTGCCTGTCCACAACGCGGCTGTCCTGTAGACGAATGGGTCTCTGAAGAAGAGCTTCTTCTCCTTCCTCCTGTATATCTTGCCTCCGGATCTGAGGTGGGATACGCCTATCACGAATATGTCTTGTAGGAACTCGACGTATTCTCTGACCGTGTTGTGGGATATCCCGAGCTCTTGGGCCACCGCGTGGTATGAGGTGGGCCCCGGCGCCGCGTCCACGATAGCTCCCAGGATGTCTTGGAGGAGCCTGGGGCTCTTGCCGTGTCTGTAGGCCTCCGATATCAGCGCGTCCATGAGGGACCTCTCGGCGTCTGGGTGGCAGTTTATGGACTTGGGGAAGCCCCCCGTCCTCAAGTAGTCCTCGAAGAGGGCCGAGGCGGTGGCCGGGTCGGCGGCGGCGCGCCTCTTGTCGAAGCCTCTGGCCTCGACGTATTGGGGAAAGGAGAGGGGGAGGACGACGATGTCTCTCCCCGCCCCCCGCCTTCCGGGGAATCTCTCGGGCGTCTTGGCCAGGCCCACGGCGGAGGAGCCCGATGCGATGACCACGTCGCCTCTCAGATCGCCGGAGTCTATGAAGTACTTGAGGACTCTCCACCAGCCCTCAACCGCCGTCACCTCGTCTAGGATCAACACGAGCCTCCTCACGCCCAGCCGCCTCTTCTCTCTGACTAAATATTCCAGCGTCTGTCTGAACTCTGCCAGGGACGCCATCACGTCGAGGTCCAGATACGCGACGGAGCGCGGCCCCCTCTCGTCGACGAGCCTCTTTATGAGCAGCTTCAGTCCCGTGGTCTTCCCTATCTGCCGCGGCCCGTAGACGAAGGTCAACGAGGGCTCCTCCAGGGGGATCTCCCGCAACCACTGGGGAGTCCACTTGACCCTTTGGGCTTCCCAGGCAGATATGTGCGGATCCCGCGTGTGCCATTCGGGATCCCACCACCAGGGGTTGGACTTGTCGACGAGCTCCATTGTCACTTAACTGACAATGGCCCTATTTATTGTTGTCACTTGACTGACAATAGCCGCGCTGGGGAGCCCTCGCTAGACCCCTCTGGGGTAGCCGAATTTCTTGAGCGTGTCGGGGGGCTCTATCGCGAGGGCGGCCGCCCCTATGGCCACCTCGTCGTCGCCGAACTTAGCCCTCTCGACGGCCGGCGGGGTGAGCGGCGTGTATTTCCTCAGCCTGTCCTCGACCGCCTTGAAGATATCCCAGTGGTTGAGCGCCACGGATCCCCCCACCACCAACACCTCAGGGTCGTACGCCGCCGTTATCACGGCTATGCCGGCCGCGTTCACGTCCAGCCAGTGGTCTATGAACGCCTGGGCCAGAGGGTCGCCCTCTCTGTAGAGCTTGAAGACGTCCTCCGACGTCCTCACGTCGGGCGGCCGCCTGCCGAGCCTCTCGGCGTATGTCTTAAAGTATTTGGGTATATTGGCGCCGCTGGCCAGCGCCTCCCAGTGGCCCAGGCCTCCGCAACCGCACTTGACGCCGCCCTGTATGTCTATGACGGCGTGCCCCAGCTCGTGCGCGTTGCCCTCCTTGCCCAATAACAAGTGGCCGTTGACCACAGCCCCCACCCCCAGCCCCGTGGATATGGTCAGATACGCCAGATTCTCGACGCCCCAGCCGCCGAGCACGTACTCGCCCCAGGCCGCGGCGACGCAGTCGTTGGCGACGTATATGGGCTTCTTGAACTTGAGGAGGGGGTCCACCAGAGGGAATCTGCTGGAGGGGGAGTTGGGGGCCGCGGTGACCCACCCGGTCCTCAGATCCATAGGGCCTATGGAGCCCACCCCCACGGCCTCGAAGTCCCAGCCGTCGGCGAGCCTGGCCGCGTCGCCCACGGGATCCGCCCCAGTCCTTATCTTCTCGCGGCGCTCGACAGAGCCGTCGCGCCTCACCAGCAAGACCCTCGTCCAGGTGCCCCCCACGTCTATGGCCAAGATCATTTCCTCGACCTGGCCTCCACCTCCCTCTTTATTATGCCGGGCAGGTCCTCCAGCAGGGACCTAAGCGCCGCCTCAGCGTCGGGAGGGATGCGCTCGAGGGCCACGCCTTTGCAGTCCACGTAGGACCACTTGACCTCCAGCGTCGTCTCGTCGTCCTTGTACTTCGCCGACACGAAGCCCACCAGCCAATCGTCGCCGAACTTCACGGCGATTGCCTCCGGCCTCCTCAGAGAGCTGAAGAGGCCCAAGGCCCTCCTCCTCGCCGCCTTCACGGCCTCCTCATCGCTGACGCACGGCATATAACCCGCCGGACCTAGGCTTTTTATTATTTACCGGGCGCCTCCCGCGTACGCGCCTAAGCCGATCTGCTTATATACCGGTGCGGGGGAAGTGTCGTGGAGGACGTGCCCGAGGAGCTCAAGATAGCCCTGGAGACGTTCAGGGAGGCCTCCTGTAGGCTATATACGGGTGAAGAAAGTGGTGGGCGTGATATATGGCGGTGAGGGTGAGGGCAAGGCTGAGGGCGGGCAGTAGGGAGCTGGAGACTGCCGCGTTGGTGAATCGGCTTGCGGCCTCCTAGAAGGGCTAAGCTCGTTGTTGCGGATACGGGAGGCGTCCGTCGATATAAAGGCCGAGGGGAGAAGGCGCACGGCGAATGTGTTGGTCAACCCGCATATAGACGAGGTGCTGATAAGCGACTATCTAGCCGGCGAGCTCGGGATAGTGATACTCGATCCCAGGAGGGGGCTCTGGAAGTTCGCCGACGAGGATCTGGCCAGGGAGTCCGTCGAGCCCCAGCGGTGGCGTTAGGCCGAGGCGGGCCGCGCGCCGGTCTTGGAACTCCGCTGGAAGCGGCGGGGCAAAGCTTTAAAACCGATAGAAATATACGTAAAGGGCCCGTAGTCTAGCGGTAGGATTGAAAGCCGTTCCCTAAAGCCCGCCTCACGCGCGGGAGATCCCGGGTTCAAATCCCGGCGGGCCCACTGCGTCTTTCCGCCGCCTTCCTGTCCCTTATTAGGGCCGATGTCGCTAGGGCCGAGGCTAGGGCGAGGCCTGCGTCTATCTCCCAGGCGGACGGCGGGTTGGCCGCCATGGCGAAGGAGAATATATAGCTGATGTTGAGGCCGAGCGCCATGTCGACCACGTTTATAACTGCTAGGGCCGACGAGGGCGAGCCCCTCTTGGACCCCTCTGCGTAGATGGCCGTGATATATACGGTGTACGCGGCGCCGTACGCGAACACCAGCAGGGGCGCCGCCGCGGCGGGGAGATACGGCAGGGCGGCCATGGCGGCCGCCGAGAGGGCCGCCGAGTAGAGAAACACCGCGCGTTTATCTCGGGCCTTGTCGTAGACGCTTCCGAGGGAGCCTCCTAGAAGGCCCGACAGCATAGACGCTGAGGTTATCGCGCCCGCCTCGGAGGCCGGGAGGCCTCTGTAGTAGTGTAGCCACGAGGCGGCGAGGCTGTTGGCGGCGTACACCGCGCCCCATAGAGGAAACGAGGCGAGGCCCAGCCAGAGGGCCGAGGCGGTCGGCTTAGCCCCGTGTCTGAAGCCGCCCTGAGCGATTAGGGGAAGCGCCATGGCAGCCGCGACCGCGCCGGGGATGGCGGCCGCGGCCCTCCAGCCGAGCGGCCCGGCGACGTAGCCCCAGTAGTAGCCGAGGAAGGCCCCTATGTTGAAAGACGCGTTGTATAGGCCGAGCGCTCTGCCCGCCTCGCCGGGCCTCAACGCCACCAACGCCGCGCCTGCCGTGGAGAAGAACAGCCCTGCGCCGACGCCGGCGACCGCCCTTAGGGCCAACGCGGCGCCCCAAGTCGGGCTGGCGGCCGTCAGCGCGGATCCCAGACCCAGCAGGAACAGCCCGATTCCCGCCGCCTTGACGTCGCCTATCTTCGACCCCAACACGCTGGCCGGGATCTGGGCAGCGGCCGCGCCCGCTATGAAGGCGGCTGGCAGGAACCCCAGCTGGGCCTCGGCGACGTGGAGGTCCCTCGACATTGCGGGGAGGAGGGGGGACAAGTAGAACCAGAGGAGCGCGTATACGGCCCTAGAGGCCAATATATAGCGGAACAGCCCCACCGCAAGGCGGGGCGCAAGGTCCTTTTAAAGTTTAGCAAAAGCGGCCGTCACTTGGAGAGCTTCTCCAGCTCTATCTGGGACGCCCTCGGCCCCAGTATCCCTACGTCGAGGAACACGGCCACCGCCATGGCGAAGACCACTGCGTACATGGCGAAGGCGCCGTAGGCCTTCAACACCAGCGGGAGGAGCGACAGCCAGACGTAGTTCCCCAGGCGGCTTAAGGAGTACTGGACGCCGTCGGCGAACGCCCTTATCCTCGTGGGGTACAGCTCTGCGCCGTATTGGTGGAACGCGTTGGAGAATATGTTGGCGAGGAGCCCGAATATGAAGCCCGTGGCCACTACCTGCACCGGCGTGGTGGAGTAGCCGAACGCCAGCCCGTC
The DNA here is from genome assembly GCF_000193375.1 of Thermoproteus uzoniensis 768-20. Taxonomy (GTDB): domain Archaea; phylum Thermoproteota; class Thermoprotei; order Thermoproteales; family Thermoproteaceae; genus Thermoproteus; species Thermoproteus uzoniensis_A. The sequence goes on along the minus strand of NC_015315.1, from coordinate 1,624,743 downwards.
TACGCCCATCAACAACGCCACGAGGGCAACCTGCCACTTCCTGTCGAACTTGACGCTGTCTATCACGAATATCGATATAAGCGACGACAAGAAATACGACGTGTATATCAACACCGAGTACTCGAGGGTCCTCACGAGGGTGAAGCCCTTGCTGTAAAGCACGGCCGGGGCCAAGCTCGCGAAGCCGTAGTAGACGCCGGTCTGCAAGAACTCGAATATCCACAGCATTATGGTCCTGCGCCTGTACTCCTCGTTGAAGAGCTCGCCGAGAGGCACCCTCTCAGCCCTCACGACAGGCACGGGGACCGGCGGCGGTAGCGGGCCCTTCTCCCTAACGGCCACCTCCTCTATCTTGGCCACGATCCTCTCGGCCTCCGCGGTCCTGCCCTTGACCTCAAGCCAACGGGGAGACTCGGGGATCAGGAAGCGGAACGGCAAGAACAGCAGTATGCCGAGCCCGCCTATTACGAACATCCACTGCCATCCCTGGAGCCCCAGATACGTGTGGGGGACCAGATAGTAGGCCAGCAAGGCCGTCGCCAGAGGCGCGGTCCAGCTTATCGTGTACGCAGTAGCCAGCGCCCTTCCCCTGATCTTCGCCGGGAAGAACTCCGAGATCATTATGTCGAGGACTATCAAGGCCTCGGGCCCCACGCCCAGCCCCGCGACGAACCTCAACGCGCCGAGGACTTCGGGGCTCGGCGCAAACGGCGTGGCGAGGTAGGCGAGGCTCATGAGGGCTAGGTTGAAGAGAAGCGCCGTCCTTCTGCCCCATAGATCCCCTATAAGCGTGAAGACTATGGCGCCTACAAAGGCCCCGAGAAACAGCAGAGCGACTACATAGTATATAGACGCCGCAAGGGAGATATTATAGTAATTCGACACCGGGACTGTCACGAAGCCGCCTACGAATAGGTCGTAGAGCTCGAAGAACTCGCCGATCGCTAGTAATATAATCAAGCGCGTATGGAACGATGTCCACGGGATTCTTTCTAACCGACCAGCTATAGTCGACTGCTCCATTCGTCGTGTTATTTAGACTATATATTTACATTGCTGTGAAGAAGTACAAATAAATACGCGCTAAGTCGGTAAAAAATATCACGGATAGGAGTTCGCGGCGATTCCGACACGCCTAGCCCTGCATGAGTAGCTTCCTATAATTTCTAGGAGCTTCTTGTACCGCTCGACCAAGCCGACGACATCTCCGGTTTTCCTACTAGATGCTCGCCTCCGCACAGCACACTGAACGTATCCCCCGATATTTCGTCGACTAGGATCGCGGTCTATTCGACTGGACTCAAACTTGACGTCGAGCAAGCCGCAATCCGCCTTTCTGTACAGCTCGCGCAACGCCGTTACGGCCTTAAGGGCCGTCCGCCTCGCTACGTCGAGCTCGGCCTCGGTGGCCAGCCCAGCCTCGATCGCGCCGTCCTCGAGTGGCAGGGAGTCGTGTAGCTTACCGTCACTTAGGTGAGCACAACTATAGGTTTCCTAGGACTAGTGGCGCCGCGGAGTTGCGTTTCTCTCGGCTCGTGTTTTGAGAAAAATTTTCTCGATAATATCTATATATTACGGAAAACGTTTTTACGCGCGCCGTTTCGGGCGTACGTGAGGATGTACACCACTGAGGAAGTCGCGAGGATCTTCGACGTCACGCCTGCGGCCGTGAGGTACTGGGCGAGGAAAGGCAAGATAAAGGCGGTGCGCGAGGGGGATAAATGGCTCATACCTGAAGACGAGGTGGAGAGGCTTAGGAAGGAAATGGGCGAAAACGTCGAGGAGAAAGAGGAGGGGAGCAACGCGGAGGGGAGAAACTGCCTCGATCCGGAAACCGCGAAGGCCTTTGCGAAAGCCCTTTTCGAGGCGGCGGCAGAGTTCCTTAGGGAAAATCCGTGGGTGTTGGAGCTACTGGGGCTGAGGCCCGGCGAGGAGGAGAGGAGGCTCGCCTCTGTGGTTCTGGAGGCGGCGAGGAGCCACCAGCCTAAGAAAAACGAACTCGCCGAGATTTTCTGGACTGCCCTTGCGGAAAAGCTGGCGGAAAGGGCGGCGAAATAGCGCGCTTTGTTAAGCCGCCCAAGCTAACACATGGATTTTAGTAAACGTTGCTGTTTACTGTTATCTAATAGCGTAGGCGAAAAGCTTAAATATGCAGGATGCTGAGTTACGCAATGCACAGAGCGACGAGGAATCCCGCCGGTGGTACGGAGGACGGAGTGCACAACGGCCTTAGGCTCGACGTGGTCTTGGCCGTGGTTATCGCGACGGCGATAATCATAGCCATACTCTCCATGCCCGATATACTTGAGCCGGTAGCTAGGGCTATCCTCTCGTCTCTCGGCTACGTACTGCCGGCGGCCATGCTGGCGATAGGCGTGGTGCACGGGCTCAAGCCGGACGAGCATACGTGGCCTATAACGATCTCCTACGCCATGATGCAGAGGGATACCGCCAGAGCTGTGCTGGCCACCGCGACCTTCACAGGCGCCTTGACGCTCGTGTGGACGGCCATGAGCGCCTTGGTGGGCCTTCTCCCCGAAGCCCTGTTCCGAGGCGTCTACGACTGGCTTGTGGACGTGTTGGTGGGGGTCACCATGATCGCGATAGCCGCTATATATTTGAGGAAAAGCCGCGAGGAGGGCGGGGAGGCGGCGCCCGACTACAAGGCGATATGGATACACGGCCTCGGCGCCGCCTTCGGCGGGGATTTCTTCGTGGTCCTCCTCCTGGCGCTGACGGTTAAGGCGGCCGCGCCCTGGTTCCCGGCCGCGCTCGTGGGTTTCCTCTTCGGCTTCGGCTCCTTCCTAGGCCAGTTGGGTATAGTGATGCTGGCCTACAGGGGCTTGGTCAGCTTGGTTAGGGCTCCTCAAATACTAGTTAGAGCTGGTAGACTTAGCTTATTGATTTTAGGATTTTTCTTAATAGGACTTGGCATATATACATATTTCTCATAAATATAAACTTTTTCACGATTTTCGGAGTCAATATTTTTAAAATTCTGTGTGTAATATTGTCGTGAAGGCTGGGGCTATAGCTAAAAGGCCGGTGATAACTGTCGAGCCCAGCGCGACGATAGAGGAGGCGGCCAGAATAATGGCGGAGAGGCGCATCGGCTTCCTCCCCGTGGTGTCCTCCGGCAGATTGGTGGGCGTGATTTCGGAGAGGGATATAGTTAGGGCCGTCGCTTCGGGGGCCTCGCCGAAGGCCCCCGTCGAGGAGATCATGAGGCGCGAGGTGGTCACGGTCAACTTCAACGACGACGTCGAGGCGGTCTGGAGCCTCATGAGGGAGATGGGAATTAGGCATATGGTGGTGATGAGGGGCGACGAGATCTACGGAGTGATCAGCATCAGGGATTTCTTGGCCGAGAAGATAGCGCTCGAGAGGCTGGCGGAGGCGCCCTCTTAATTTTTTAAAATCGACATACTTTTGATCCGGGGCCGTAGTCGAGCCTGGTAAGATGCGCGGCTTGGAGCGGCGTCGGCCGCGAGCAGGCCCGCGAGATCCCGGGTTCGGGCGTAGCCGCCCAGAAATCCCGGCGGCCCCACCAAATATGTTCGCACTTTCAATCTTTCTTCTATGTCTCAACTAGATAGGCTACTTCAATATTAGACGAGGTGTTCGCCGCTTTGTGCGATCTTGATTATAACTGCAGAAGTATACGAAAAATCGGCGAGCTGGGCATCGGCGCAGAAGAGGCGTTTCTTAACTTCTTCTACCTAGAGCTCTCTGCGTTGCTACTTGGCATAGCCAATATAGAGGAGAGGAGGACGTCGGCCGTCAGGTTTGTAGACGAGGCGGCAGAGCGCGGGCTGAGGTTGTTGAGCCACTACAAGGTCTACTCCACGGGGCCGGGGAAGTGGGGGAGCGGAACCCACGTCCTCGTCTTCAAGAAGGTATGAAGCGGGGGATCCTCGAGATGATCGTGGTAACGGCCTTGTGGGGAGCGTCCCCGTAGTTGCTAAATATAGAGCTCATAGTGTATACTCCCGCGGAGTGGCAGAGCGACAGTCCCTGGATGAGAGAGTTGAGGAGGGAGGCCGTGCGGCTTTATTCCAGCTTTCGCACTTAGCCGGCATTTTTACGCATGCTGTCCGACAGACACAGCGACTTGTCACGAATTTGCAGTTGGGGGAACGCCGGCTTTATTACACGCTCCGGCCTGGCGGCGCAAAACCTCTGAGAAAAATTTTTAAACCTTTTTTCTGCAAAAATCATGAAGAGGCTGGTGAATAATACATATGAAAAACCTGCTATAAAGGTCGTGTTAGTTGATGGGCGCGCATGCGACGATGACGTGGATTAAGCGAAATGTCGCAATACTCTACGGCGTTGGGTATAGCAAGGGCTTTATAAACGGGTTCTTATCGTGGTATCTCTCGCTTAGGTTGTACGACTGGGGGTTGGGGGTTTTCGCCGTCGTCAGGCTCGTGTCGCAAGTTCTGGACTCTCTGGCCAATTTTGCGGGGGGCTATCTAGCGGACAAGATAGGCAGAAAGCCCACGCTAATTATCTCAGATGCTGTATACATATCGTCTATTCTCTGTCTGTTGAGGCCGGAGCTCCTCCCCCTAGCCGTGGTTTTGTTTTTCGTTGCAGACGGCTTGCCCACCTCGGCCTCTTTTGTCATGCGTATCGAGTCCGTCCCAGAGAACTGGAGGGGAAAGATTATATCAATCGGCCCGGCGCTCTCCTACGCGTCATACGCGGCGGGCTCCTTCGCCTTGGGGCTAATCGCCGCCTTATATGGACGTACGTCGGCTGTTTACGTGGTACTTGTGATTTCCATCGCCGGGCTTATGGCGCGGTTTTTCCTAATCGAGACTTTGAGGAGAGTCTCCACCTCCACCTCACTGAGCTATCTAAAAGAGTTGAAATATGTCCTTACGTCGCGTGAATATGCCAGAATAGTCGCCGTGATGGCGCTCTTAGGCATTTCTTTCGCTATCTCGCCGTTTTTAGCCCCGTTTCTAAAAGACGTAATTGGCATGTCGGATTACGAAATTGCGCTATTCTTCACGTTTTACAACCTTGTGCCCATACCCTTTTCGCTGATTTTAGGCCACTTGATGGACAAGTATAAAGACTCTATTCCTAAATTTCTGGCGGTGCTTCTCCTCATCGACTCCCCCTTTGTTGCTACGTTTGCGTTGTTAAGCCCCGTCGCTCCGGTGTTTGCATATGCCATATTGGGAAGCGTCTCTCTGGCGTCAATTTACAGAGCGGCTCTTAATATTTACACATCCGACATCTTTAAAACTCATAGAGGCTTGCTCGTGGCGTTAAACGCGGTCCTTATGGCCAACCTCCCAGGCATCGCTACGCCGGTAGTTGCCGCCTTGTGGGCGACGCTAAATCCGCCCTTGGCTATTCTATTAGTAGCCACGTTGACGAGAATAGGCGCCGCGGCACTCTTACTAGCAAATCGCCAGTTAAGCCAGAAACCCCCAGGGGACTCCTCCGCTAATTAGGCGATCTGGCGATGTATTCATCGCGCAGTGGGGTCTCCAAGCGGCCTATCCTCCTCGAGGTCTGCCCTAGGCGCGCGGTCGGCCGGCGTAATGGCGGTCATCGCTTCAAGAGCTACTAAAGCATCTGGAGCCACTGGGACGTCGTAGAGCGAGCGGCCTGGAACAACCGGCGAGCTCCCCAGCCCCCGGCGTGGGCGTGCCTCACGGCGGTCCCAGACCAGGTTGCGGTCGCATAAGTTGCGGTCTGCGAAGGATCTCAGCGCTTAGATCCCTCGTCACCTGTAGGCTAGCCTGTTCTCATCACAATATATTTATTGCAGGTAATTAAAGGCGTGCCTACGCCTTTAGAGATAGCGATAGGCGCCATAGCCGAGGGGTACTACTCGATGTTGGCGAGGCTCTGCGAGTGTGCGAGGCTGAGGAGGGAGTACTCGGCCGACCTTGAGCTGGCCTCGGTAGCCGATGTTGTAATGAGGGCCATCGCCGAGGAGCGGCCTGTTGAGGCCGGCCCCGTCAAGGTAGAGGTCAGGAGGAAGCTCTTGGGTAAATCTATCAAGGTCGTGTACCGCGGCGAGGAGGTCGACCCGAACGAGTTCCTAACAAAGATCTCGCAGGCGCGGTCGAGGGCGGCTTGGCTGCAGTCAGACTGCTCTGACCAGGCTGTGTTGGAGCCGGTGTATGCGACCAACGACAGAGACGCCATAGAGTACGCGGTTAGGCATATGGACGAGCTCTCCAAGGTATGTGACGGCGTGTCTCCACAGCTCGAGGGTCTCGAGATGCCGTCCTACGTCAAGGAGGGCATAAAGAAGGGCGTCGAGAGGTTTCTGGCCAGGCAATGATAGCGGTGAAGCTCAGCGGGAGGGTCTTCGACGATAGGTCGCTGGTCAAGGAATACGCCTCCATCCTCAAGTCGGTCGAGGAGAAGGCCGTCATAATCACCGGCGGCGGGACGGTCGCTAGGTCTTACATAGAGGCGGCGCGGGAGCTAGGCGCCGGTAACTACGTGCTTGACGTGATCGGGATAGAGGCGAGCAGGTTGAACGCCTGGCTTATGATAGCCGGACTCGGCGAGGATGCGTACCCCAAACCCGCCGAGTCTCTCGGCGAATTGCTAACCGCTTTGGGGTACAAGAGGAAGGTGGTCATGGGCGGCCTCCAGCCGGGGCAGTCGACGGCCACGGTGGCGGCGCTGGCCGCCGAGGCCGTGGGGGCTAGGGCTTTGATAAACTGCGCCAACGTGGACGGCATATACGACGACGATCCCAGAAGGAACCCCAACGCCAGGAAGATACAGGTGATAAAGGCGTCGGAGCTCGCTACGTTCCTGAGATCGGGCGCCCTCCCCGGCACCTATGAGCTGGCCGATCTCTGGAGCCTCGAGATCTTGAAGAGGTCGAGGATACCTATGTATATCGTTGACGGGAGGAGGCCTGCGTTGTTGTTGGAGGTGTTGAGGAACGGCGCCAATCCCGGCTCGCTCGTCTTGCCGGAATAGCCCGCGGCGCCGCGGGATCGCCTCGGCGGAAAGCTTATATATATAGGCCCGGCGTTAATCGGAGCCGGAGTCGGCCCGCGTGGGCCTCGATGAGCGGCGCTCCAACCGCGGGATCGCATACCTCCGACCTCGGATTATGGAGTCGGCATGTCAGCGCCGTACGTAATACCTCAGCACCTTTAATAGCCACCATGTACTGAGTGCCGTGAAGCTGACCGCTACTGAGCAACGCGTTGTGGAGCTCTACAACTCAGGGCTGAAGCCTAGAGATATAGCCAACAGGCTGGGGATCTCCATCAACACAGTCTACAAGGCCCTATCCAAGCATAGGAGGATTGCGGAGACGCCCGGGCCTGAGGACGGCGAGCAAAGGCTTAGCTACAACTACTACGCTGTGGTGATGCCCATGGCCAGCTCCTCTGTCATATACAGCTTTGCCCCTCCACAGACGCCGCGCGTCGACGACTTGGAGCCTTTGGTCAAGAGGCTCGAGTACGTCCTGGAGAGGCTGGAGAAGTTGCTTGACGGCAAGCAGATAGTCGAGAGCAAAGCGGCAGAGGCTCCGGAGCCTGCTGACGGGGCTCCCGACTTCATAAGGCGCAACGCGTGGGTGAAGCTACTTAGGGGGAGGTCGTTCCAGTGAAGGTTGCTGGATAGGGCGTAAGTTCCTAGCGCCGGCGGAGCCGCGTCACCGGGTGATTATCTTCAGGATTAGCCCGTCCCTAACTTTGCTCTCGGCGCTTAGCCTCTTGCCTGTAGTGGCCTCGACGGCCGAGACGAACCTCTCCCCGATCTCCGTATGTATCATATATGCCACGTCTCTGGCCGTGGCGTCGCCGGGGACCAACAGCGCGTCTGGCAGAACGTTGCCGTTCTTGTCGGTGAGGCGGTGTTCGTCCTCGACGGGGTAGACCACTACGTACCTCAACGCGTCGAAAACGGCGGCGTTTACGGCGGCGACTACGCCGGTGCCTTCGAACTTCTTCATGACGTCTCTGATCCTCTCCAGAGCGGCCAGCTGTTGTTGCGTTAGTTGGCCCACCACCTCGAAGTCGGGGTCGCCCGGCTTGTAGCGTATTAGCCCTTTGTTGGCCGCCCTCCTCAACGCCAGCTCCGCCTCGGCGCTGGTGGGGACCACAATTCTGTCGGGGAAGGCCTTCTTGAGCGCCTTGTAGCCCTCCTCGCCCTCGGGAAGATCCACCTTGTTTGCGGCTATCACTATGGGCTTGTACGTCCTCAATCTGCTCACGAAGTCGAGGAAATCGTTGTCCGTCCACTTGCTGGGCGGCTTCTTCGAGAGCCCTGTGGACTCCAGCACGTCCTCCACCTGTGTCCTCCTGTAGCCGAGCCCTCCCAGCTTCTCCATGAGGAGCTCGGCGAGAGGCCTCTTGCCGTACTCGGAGAACCTTATCGCTTTGTCCCAGTCCTTCCTCACGATCGACACAAGCCACATGTCGATCTCCCTCTCCAAGAACTCCACGTCCTCCACAGGGTTCCTGGTGCCGGGCTTGACCATCCGCCCCTCCTCGTCGGTGGATCCAGACGCGTCCACTATGTGTATCAGCACGGGGGCCCTCCTTATGTGGTCCAGGAATTGATTGCCGAGCCCTCTGCCCTGCCAAGCGCCGGGGACTAGGCCCGCCACGTCTACTAGCTCCACAGGTATGTAGCAGACTCCGTCGAGGACCAAATAGCTCACGGGGTTGCATTTGAGGTTCTTGCACGGGCAGTCCCTCCTCACGTAGCCGATGCCGACGTTCGGCTCCACGGTCGTGAAGGGCACGGGCCCTATCTTGACGTCCTTCATGGTGGCCGCCGCGAAGAAGGTCGACTTGCCCGCGTTGGGCTTGCCCACTATGCCTATTTGTACCCTCGCCTGTACTACCACGTAGACGATATATACGGCTCAGTATTTTAATATGTGGGCGTAAGGCGCTTGTTGCTAATTTCATTACTTCTACTTATATTATTTATAATATTTCATAATATATTTTTAATAATTTTAATTTTGTTTATTATTTTATTTTTTAATAGAATAAGAATATACATAAAGCTGTACAGGATATATAGCGGAATAGAAAGAGAGGCCGTAGCCGCCGCACTGCTGTCGCTGATCGCCATTATCCTGATACGCGCGGTGTCTGCGGCTAAGGTGTTCGCCCTGCTGTTGGGTATCGCCTCCGTTATGTTGGCGCCGTTCTATCCCCAAATAGCGCTGTCGCTCTCCTTGTTCGGGCTGGCGGTCGAGTTGCCTATAGCTGGCGCTCCAAGGCTCCTGGCGCTGGCGGCGGCTATAGCACTAGGCTACCTCGCTGGACTTAAGGCAAGCAGAGGCGGCTTGGTGAGGATATATACAACGGCGACCAGCCCCGCAGAGGCGCTTAAGGCCCTAGCGGGGCATAAGGTGATAGTTAAGGGGCCCGACTCGTTCTACGCGCTGGCCCGCGGAGGCGCCGCGGCAGACGGCGAACTAGTCTTCTTCTCGCCGAGCGAGGCCTTGCTGTACCGCTGTAGGGCCCTCCGGTGTCTGCCCCTATCGGTCAAAACAGGGGACAGCGCGCGGAGAGAGTTCGAGAAGTTGCTCGACGAGTATCTGTACCTACTGTTCCCGGAGCTGGGATCTGTGGAGACGCCGCTTGTGGTCGTGACGAATGACGAGATCGCCGAGAGGATCGCGAATAGGCTGGGCAAGACGTATATACTGTCGCCGCGCGGCGCCCCCTCGACGACCGCTAACCTCTTCGACGCGCCCGCCGACAAGGCGGCTAGGGCCGTGGCCGCCGTCATGGGGCTCTACGGGCTCGCGAGCCGCGAGGTGTTTGAAGAGGTGTATACATATATCAAGTCGGGCGGCGCCCGGCGCATAGATCCTCAGATACCGGGCGCGCCGGTTTTGAGGGATTTGGTGGGCGGGTTGAGCTCGTGGCCGGATCTGAGGTACCCGGTGGTGCTCGGCGACGATCCGAAGTCTGTGCTGATCTCGTATCTGTTGTACCTAAAATATGGTGGTTTTATCATAACCTACTCTAGAAAAATATTTAATATATTAAAAGAACTTGAGGTTAATAATATTATATTAATAACTAAAACTATAGATATAATAAAAGGGGAATCGTATATAGTAGTGGGCCCTATTAGTGGGCGTTTCTCGAACTTTCTCGATAAATATATAGATAAGATCAATAAATATGAATATGTAGGATATGTCGCCGGGTCGCCGGTCCATGGATATTTATAGTGGTGCTTCGTAAGATTCTATGGAGAAGATCGAAGCGAAGCTCGCCGAGAGGGGCGCCGAGGTCGCGCCCCCGAAGCTCGTCAAGGATATAATCGAGTTCCCCGCCGTCAGGATAGTCCCGACCCACACTCTGAAGGCCGTGTGGCGCTACTTCCGGGAGTTTCCGCACGACATGTTCCCGGTATTCAAGAACGCGTTTGTCGACGTGGTGGAAGGAGTCGTATACCCACAGTCGATCCTCCTGCTTAAGGATAGGTCCGACGACAGAAGAGTGGGCGATATAGTCAACAACGCCGTCTTCGTGCAGGCGGATGCGTCTGTCGAGGATCTGTACAAACTGCTGAAGGAGAGGAAAGCCCCTGGGGCCGTCGTGGTGGATAAGGACGGGAAATATCTAGGTATAGCGACCCTCCGCGGGCTCCTCGAGGCCGTAAGGCACATGAAGCCCAAGGCGAGATCCGTAAATGCGGTGTACAGCGCATTTGGGGAATCCGTCGTCTTGGCGAAGGAGGGAGATCCCGTGGATAAGCCGGCGAAGAAGCTCGCGGGAGGCGAGATAGAGGGGGCTGTGGTCGCCAACGTCAACGGCGTGGTTTCAGGCGTGTTGACAGTGTGGGATTTCGTCAAGTCCTCTATATGGCTGAGGCCCAGAAGGGAGCCCCGCCCCCTTTTCGGCAAGGGGGCCAGCAGGGGGTCCTCCGAGGGGTCCCAACAGCTGAATGTGAGGGCTCTAGAGTCGACCGGCGTGCCCGCCGCGTCTCCCAGGACGTCTGTGGAGGACGTCGCCAACGCAATGGCGTCTCTAGGCGTGTACGTGCTTCCGGTCGTGGACAAGGATGGGAGGCCCGTCGGGGCTGTGACGGCTTGGGACGTCCTCAGAGCGTATTTCGAGGGGCCTAAGGAGGGCAGAGAAGACGTGGAGCCCGAGAGGCCCATATCTGAGGCCGTCGAGGCTAGGCCGAGGGAGGCCGCCGCGAAGCCCGTCAAGTTCGCGACCGGCATCAGAGCCCGCGAGCTCGTGAGGACCGACATACCTACCGTAGGCCTCCTGGACAGCGTATCGCACGTGAGGCGCGTGATGGTGAGGACTGGGGCCCCTGTCGTCGCCGTGGCGAACGAGGACGGAAACACCGTTGGCTTCATCTCCAGGCGCGATCTGTTGTTCTACCTCGCCGAGAGGTCTCTGGGATATTGGAAAGTCCAGAAGGGGAAGAGGCTCGTGTTGAAGGAGAGCGTGATGCCCGGCGAACAGGCCAAGGTGTTGAGAGAGGAGGGGACGGCGTCCGAGCTCATGAAGGTGGACGTGCCGAAGCTTGCCGCCGATGCATCGGCCGAGGAGATCGCGTACGCCATGCTCTCATCTGGGCTGGACTACGTCCTCGTGGTGGGCGGATCGGGCGAGCCTCTGGGCATAGTGACTAGGGACGACTTGGTCAAGGCCTACGCCGATAGGGGGAGGGAGGACGCCACGGTGGCCGAGCTGATGACGCCTGCCGACATAGCGGTCGTCAACCCCATGCACAGCGTATCCCACGTTGTGGAGGTAATGAAGAAATACGAGCTAGACGGCGTGCTAGTCGCCGAGGGCGGCGACATAAAGGGCGCCGTGGTCGACAACAAGCTGTCGTTGACGCCGATAGAGGAGAGCCTCAGAGGCGAGCGCGTCTTCGTGGTCACCAAAAGCGGGTCGAGGAGGGAGGGATCGGGCAGGTTGAGATACCCCAAGGCGGGCACGCTCACGGCGCTCGACATAGCCGACGACCCGCCGCCGTCGGTGCCGCCTACGCTAAAGTCCAAGGAAGCCGCCAGACTGCTGTTGCAACACGGAGTGCTGGCTGTACTCGACCAACAAGGTCGGCTGGTCGGCGTCTTGACTGGCTTCGACATAGTTCGCGATCTGGCGAGGTCCTACGTTGCGTTTAAGTCGGAGACGGCCAAGAAGGTGGAGGAGAAGGCGTAATGGACGTAAGGACTGTCGTAGAGCACAACGCGTGGCACACGCCGGAGGGGATATATCTAAGGCTTGTCGTGGTCAAGGGCTGTCCCGACGGCGAGGAGAGGCTGGCCGTCGAGGGCGCCGACCTGGTCCTATACGCGTGCGAGGAGGTGCCTCTCAGAGACGTGGCGGCTGCCTATAGATTTTTCGAGAGGATTGGGCTGAGCGCCGAGCTGATATACGGAGAGTCGTCGAGGGTCAAGGTCTTTAGGGTGAGGGGCGACTACGAGAAGGTGGTGGCCGCGATAGCGGCGTCGGCAGTTGCGTCCGAGGCGCCCAGTTGGGCCCAGTCTTGACGCGCAGTAGCGGTAGCAAAGTATATTAACGGGGGATAACCCCCCTTTGTGTCTGCCGGCGAGCAGCCAACCACGGAGGCCAAGCCCCAGAAATTGCGCTGGGGCATAGCTTGGATATACTCCAGTAGCAATAACACAATCATAACCATAACGGATCTGACGGGGGCCGAGACGGTGGCGAGAGTCAGCGGAGGCCAGGTGGTCAAGGCCGACAAGGACAAGCCATCTCCTTGGGCCGCGATGCAAGCGGCCTACAAGGCGGCCCAGCTGGCTCTGGCTAGAGGCATCAACGCGGTGCATATAAAGGTGAGGGGGCCCGGCGGCTACGGCATGAAGGTGCCGGGGCCCGGCGCTAGTGCGGCCATAAGGGCGTTGGCCAGAGCCGGTCTAGTGATCGGCAGGATAGAGGACGTAACGCCGATACCGCACGACACCATAAGGCCTCCGCATGGCCGTAAGGGCAGAAGGGTCTAAGAAGGCCGATTGCCTAATACTCGAGGTGGACTACTCGCGGGATAGGCCGAACGATTGGACCAAGCAAGTTTTGAGGTACGCCAGGATCCGCTCGCGGAAGCTCGTGGTCTTGGCCAGAGGCGGCTCCGCCTCTGTGTTTCTCGCAGATTTGAGAGCTCTGTCGGCCGATAACATGGACTTCCCAGTGCGTATGTATAACGACATAAGCGTGGAGGAGGCGGCCGCTATGGAGAAGTGTTCGACCTACGAGGTGCGGAGCCTCGGCGATATAATTAATTTAGTTGCGGGCAGATAGGCTCTGGTGATGACAAGGCATTAGGGGCGCCATATCGCCGACGCTGGAACTGCTGAAGCTCACCGCTCGGCGGCGCGGATCTGTCTCAGCTTCTGCAACATATAGGGCACGTAGTAGTCCTCCAAGATCCTCGCTTTCAGCTCCTCGACGCCCGAGCACGTCTTGGCGGAGATCCTTATGCGGATCTCCCCGAACAGCTCCTCGGCTTTCTTTATATCGTCGTCATTAGCCAAATCTATTTTATTTATAACTATTATAATAGGTATATTAAAATTATTTTTAATACTATTAAAAATATTTATCTGAATAGAGAGATCGAAGCCGCCGTAGTGGGTGGGATCTACGAGAAACACCACGACCTTGGCGAGATATCTCAAGGCCAGCACGGCCTGTAGCTCTATCTTGTTCATCTCGTCGAAGGGTCTGTCCAGCAGGCCCGGCGTATCGATTACCTGAATTCTGTCTCCTCTGACGAATATGTGGCCCACGTGGATCTGTCTCGTGGTGAACGGGTATTCGGCTACCTTAGGCTTCGCGGTCGAGAGGCAGCCCACCAAGCTGCTCTTGCCCACGTTGGGGGCGCCCGCCACCACGACTGTGAATAGATCTGGATCCACGTCGGGCAGTCTCCTCAGAAAAGCCGCGGCGGATTTAGCTGTCTCCAGCTCGGGCGCCAAGTCCTCTATCAAGTCGACTACCCTCGCTATGTAGGCTTTCCTGATCCGGTATATCTGTTCCTTTGAGTACGCTGTTCTCAGAGCCATAAGGGCCTCTCCGGAGATCGACTTAATCGCCACGGCCGCATTGCCTATCTTGCCCAACGCGTGTTTGTACTTTGCGATCCCCACTCCCAGCTCCAAGAGCTCCCTATAGAACGGGTGCAGGTCGTTGACGAAGGGCATAGAGACGGCCATCTCCCTGAGAGCGTCGGCCAGCCCCCTCGCCGATTTCTTGATCCTCACCGCCTCGAGCCGCCTCAACCTCTCCAGGCCCGGCTCCGTCGAGGGGCTTTTAGCCTCCGCGGACTTGTACACTCCGAAGAAGTAGCTCTTCAGCTCCTCCGGCGAATATACATACGGCGTGTTGAAACGCACGGATCTACATGGTCCCTATATAAATCAGCATGTGTCCACTCTTCACAGATCAGCGTAGCTCAGCGTCGTCACGTAGGGGACGATCCACATCCTTATAAATCATCAATATGGGCCGGCCCTAAAGCCTACGCCGTTGACCGAGATAATCGCAGGCCTTCCGTCTTTTAGCGAGAACTTAACCGGCAGAAACCTCTCTATTATATAGGCGTTGGTCCTCGAATGGGATGTGATCTCTGACACCGACGCCTCGCTGGGCCCTTCGGCCAGAGCCATGTAGAGCATAATCATGTCGCCCATATGGGCGTCCAAGGCGGCGCCCGACGAGATCTCCCTCAAGAGCTTCTCGGCGGCCTCTCTGCCGACCGCCTCCGCAGGCTTTCCTCTCTCGCCCAGCGCGTCCGCCCCCAACACTAAGCCTCTGTCTGTCTCAGCCCACAGAACCACGCCAGAGCCGGGCCCTAGACCGTCCTGTCGATGCTCCACGGCTATCTCTACGGGCACGCCCAGCCCTCTCAAGGCCTCCTCGGCGGCCTTCGCCTGTCTCTCCGCCACGTGGCGCGGCAGATTCACCGCGTGGGAGATCCCGGCGACCCTCCTTATATCTCCCCTCTCCCTCCACGACACTGGCGCGAGCCGCTCCACCGGCTCTACGGACAACTCGACGAGCCCGCCCCCTCTCGGGTAGTGCCCCCTCCTTATTAGGTTGATGGAGGCCCTCACGCCCATACGGGCCAGAAGCTTGAACATGACGTTGGCCAAATAGTCCACGGGAGGGGCCATGGGGACGTCGGTGCCCCCTCTTATGGTAATCTTGGATCTACACCGAGAAAACATTAAGACGGGCAACACGGTCTGTACGACGAGGCCGACGCTTCCCGCCGTCCCTATATCGAAGGAGAACTCGCCGCATTTGCGGCTACGCGGAGAGAACACGAGCCTGGTGGATCCTATCTCGGCTCCGGCGACTTCGGCGTCTGTCAACGCGGCGGCCGCCCTCACCGCTGTCAGGTGTTGGTGTTGCAGGCCCGGGTTGCGCCTCTTGGCCCTTATGTTATATATCTCGACGGGCCTCAAGAGCAGGCTGGATAGCGCCAGAGACGTCCTCAAGATCTGTCCTCCCCCCTCTCCGTAGGATCCGTCTATGGTAACTGCCTGCACGCTGTTAAATCAACGTTAAAATAAACTGATTAGGCGCATCAGTGACGCTCCAGGCGCTTATATCGCCGGGCTCCGTGGCGGTGATTGGGGCCTCGGCAAAGCCTAGGACCATAGGCTATACGATCTCGGCGCAGTTGATCAAGAGATTTAGGGGAAGGGTCTACCTAGTAAATCCGAACTACGGCGAGGGAGTAATAGAGGGAAGAACCGTGAAGTTCTACAGATCGGTTCTGGACATAGAGGATGAGGTGGATATGGCCGTAGTTGCCGTGCCGGCGAAGGCCGTGCCGGGGGTGTTGGAGGAGGCCGGACGTAAGGGGGTCAAGGTCGCCGTAATAGTCAGCGGCGGCTTCGCGGAGGCGGGCAACGCCGAGCTGGAGGCCGAGGTCGCGCGCGTCGCGGGCGTATATGGAGTGCGCGTCCTGGGCCCCAACTGCGTCGGCGTCTACAACGCCGAGGTTGGGCTGGACACCATGTTCTTGCCTGAGGAGAAGGCCGCAAGGCCTGCGGGAGGGCCCATCGCCTTTATAAGCCAGAGCGGCGCCGTCATGACGGCCATCTTGGATTGGGCGGCTGCAGAGGGTATCGGCATAGGTTTAGCTGTCAACGTGGGCAATAGGGCCGATATAGGCGAGGGGGAGATCCTAGGGCTCTTGAGGAGGCTCGACTACGTGAAGGTCGCGGCGCTGTACATCGAGGGGTTTAGGAGACGTAGGGAGGTCGAGGAGTTCTTGAGGTCCGCTAAGGAGTTCTCCAGAGATAAGCCTGTCCTGGTCTACAAGGCGGGCCGCGGCGCGGATTCGGCGAGGGCCGCCAAGTCACACACGGCGGCTTTGGCGGGCAACTACGAGTACTACAAGGCGTTGTTCAGACAAGCGGGGGCTATCGAGGCGGAGGATCTACTGGATCTCTTCGACATGGCGCAAGCGCTGGCCCTCCTGCCTTTGCCGAAGGGGCCGAACACGCTCGTCGTGACGTCGTCGGGCGGCATAGGCGTGCAGGCGACCGACTTCTTGCTTGAGCAGGGGCTCAAGGTGCCGAAGACGCCGCAAGCCCTCGAAGAAGAGCTCAGACGAGTCCTCCCGCCTCTGGCCTCTTTGGGGAATCCCATAGATCTCACAGGCGGCGCGACCAACGAGGACTTCGCCAACGCGCTGGAACGCGCGCTCGATTACTTCGACATGGTGCTGGTCGCGGCTTTGATACATCCCCCCGGCCTCGACGAGAGGCTGGCCGACTATATAATAGAGTCGACGCGCCGGGGGAAGCCCATCGTTGTGGTGAGCATAGGCAACTCGCCCGCCGTGAAGGAGCTAGAGAGGCGGCTCAAGGGCAAGGTCCCCGTATACAACTCGCCTAGAAGAGCCGCGCGGGCTCTGTGGGCCTTGTATAGGTACTCAGAAATAAAACGGGGTAGATCTACGCCTACATGATAGCTCTCCTCACAGACTTCGGGACTAAGGACTACTTCGTTGCCGAGATGAAGGCCGTAATACTCTCTATAAATAAGGACGAGGTTGTAGTCGACATAACGCACGAGATACCGCCACAAGACATACGTTCAGGCGCCTTCGTGTTGTGGAGAGCCTACAAGTGGTTTCCGAGAGGTACCATTTTCGTCGCCGTGGTGGATCCCGGCGTCGGCACGGCGCGTGCGCCCATCTTGTTGAGGACAAGGAACTACTTCTTCGTGGGGCCGGACAACGGCTTGCTGAGCCTCGCCGCCGAGGAGGACGGTGTGGAGGAGGCGTATAGAATAACTGCACAGCTACCGTCGGCCTCAAGCACGTTCCACGGACGCGACGTGTTCGCCTATACGGCGGCGCTCCTATCCAAGGGCGTGCCCCCGGGCTATCTCGGCGTGAGGATAGCCGACTATGTAAGGCTTGAGAGGCCCGAGGCCGTTAAGGACGGCGGGGTCTTGAGGGGTCAATTAATATATATTGATAGGTTTGGAAATGTATTTACATCCATAGACGAGAAACTTGTAAAGGAGATTGCGGAATTCGGCGACCGCTTGTGCGTGAAAATTTCCGGGAGGGTGTACGAGATGAGGTTCTTGAGATCTTATGGGTACTCGGAGGTCGGCGAGCCCATCCTCCTAATAAACAGCGAGGGGTTTCTCGAGATAGCGGTGAACAGAGGCAACGCCGCCGAGAAGCTCGGCCTTAAAGTAGGCGAGCAGGTGGAGGTCTACAAGTGCTGAAGCGCCTCTTTCACAGCTTGGCAGATATGGTCTGGAGAAACGCCGTCTTTCAACATTTGTATGACCAGCAAGCCTAACACTGTCGGGTAGTCCGAACGTAGGCCTATTGCCACGTATTCCTTGCCCGAGACAACCGCCTTCAGCTTGATCGAGCCGCCTGCTCTCTCCACCGAGATCATGGGGCTGTCTGGAGCTAGTTATATAACAATTGGATGGCGGGGCCGCGCCCCGGCTAGATCGCAGAAATTATCGACAGCAACAACTGCACGGCGTCTTGCGCGTTATCCGCTATGCGGTCCGCGCTATATATCAGCGATATTATATGGTTGAACTCCACTGCGGATAGGCTCAGCTTGTACACCTCGTCCAGTATATACTCCTTCACCTCGTCTACCTCCTCCTCAAGCGTGCTGACCATCCTCGCATATCTGCTACAGAACTCCAAGTCCCTGGTCTTCTCAAGCATAGCGCCGACGTACTCAATTATCGTCTTGTCGAGGTCTAACATCTCCCTAAACTTGCCCTCAACTATCTTTCTAATATTATCGTTTTTCCACACGATATATCCCCGTCTTATTTCTTTCGATATATAATAAAGATTATCAAGTATATTATCTATTCTATCGAGCAACAGCTCCGCGTTGCCTATTACGCTAGGGACCAGGGCCCCCTTGGATATGTTGTCGTCCAGCCGCCTAATAATCTCGTCGCCTTCCCGCTCTATGGCGGCTATCTTCCTGACAACCTCGTCTAGATAGTCCTCGGTTAGATCGGGCTTGGCTATAACTTGCTGTATTAGCTCCAGAGCCTGAAGCGAATAGCCTACGTGCGCCTTTAAGCGATCTATCATGGCGTCCCATCCCGAGGTGAACCAACGCCTTAGAATACTCACATAGCCCGGTACAAAGCCGGTTAAAAAGTGTGGGGATAAGTTTCTATAGATGGTCGTGTCGACCTCTCGTGAAGGAGGCTGTCCTCTACAAGCCTCTGGCCGACGGCCGCGTGGTCTGTACGGCGTGCGCCAGATACTGCAAGATCCCTAAAGGCTATTGGGGGTTCTGCGGCGTTAGGTCCAACGTAGGAGGCAAGCTGTATCTATCGGTATACGGCCTCATCTCAGCTATAGCAGTAGACCCCATCGAGAAGAAGCCCCTCACGCATTTCTATCCAGGCGCCATGGTGCTTTCTCTGTCGACGTTCGGCTGTAACTGGGCTTGTCAATATTGCCAGAACTTCGACCTAAGTCAGAGGAGGAGGGTCGAGGGGTTCGAAGTTGCGCCGGAGAAGGTGGTGGAGCTCGCCGAGACTTACGGGGCTCACGGGATTACCTATACCTACAACGAACCAACTATATTCATAGAATACGCGCACGACATAGGCGTGCTCGCGCGCAAGAGAGGCCTCTTCAACACGTTCGTCACAAACGGCTTCATGACGCCGGAGGCCGTCGAGTACGCCTCGGAGTTCCTGGACGCCGCCACTGTCGACTTCAAGGGCAACGGCAATAGAAAGTTCCTGGCCAGATTCTCCATGGTGCCCGACGTGGAGCCGATATATCAGACGTTGGAGGAGATGAAGAGGAGGGGCATTTGGGTCGAGATAACGGATTTGGTCGTGCCTAAGTACGGCGACAGCCTGGAGGACGCAAGGAACATGGTGAGGCGCATAATCGACATACTGGGGCCCGAGGTGCCGATACACTTCCTCCGCTTCCACCCCGACTACAGGATGTTGGACGTGCCCCCCACTCCGGTAGAGGTCCTAGAGAGGCACGTGGAGCTGGCGAAATCCGAGGGGATGAAGTACGTGTACGTGGGCAACGTGCCGGGGCACAAGTACGAGCACACCTACTGTCCAGAGTGCGGGAGGCCTGTCATCAAGAGGTACGGCTTCGATATAGTCGAGGTCAACTTAGTGGAGCGGGGCGGAGAGTATCGGTGTAAGTTCTGCGGCGCCAAGATAAACATAGCGGGCAAGATCTTACCCACGTGGAGGCTCGAGAGCCGCTTCGCCTACGTGCCCATAAACCTCGTGGCCAGATACGTGAGGCGGACCGACGCGCCAGCTCCTCAGAGCGGGCCTAATATTTAAAAGACAGCACGGAGATAGGGCCATGTCGGAGGAATACGGCATCGGCGCCACAGCTGTCGGCATAAAGGCCAAGGACGGCGTCGTCCTTGCGGCGGAGAAGCGCATAACTTACGGCTTCTACTCTCTAAGCTCGTCGGGAAAGAAAGTGTACGTAGTGAACGACAGGATGGCGTTGGCCTCCGCCGGAGTGATCGCCGATATGCAGACGATAGCGAAGATATTGAGAGTAAACGCCAAGATGTACGAGCTCGAGTCTAGGAGAAAGCCGAGCATCGCCGCTATGGCGAAACTGCTGTCGGTCATCATGTTCAACAGGAGGATCATGCCGTTTATAGCAGAGGTATTAGTGGGGGGCTACGACGAGGAGGGTCCCCATATCTTCGTCCTCGACCCCGTGGGTAGCTTGATAGAGGACGACTACGCGGCTCTGGGGACTGGGGCTAAGATGGCCATAAGCATACTAGACGCCAACTACAGCAAGGACGTCGATGTGTCTGGGGCCAGGAAACTGGCCATAAACGCAATAAGGGCCGCGTTGGAGAGAGACCCCGTCTCGGGCGGCGGAATAGATTTAGTGACTGTGACCGCCGACGGCGTTAGCGAGGAGGAGATAAAAGTATCCGCCGTCGTGGGCTAACAGCTAGCTTCGCCCCACTTGTCGAAGGCCGTAGTTGCGGCCCTCCTCTTAAGTTCGTTGGCCTTGTTGTGGGCCAGAAGTATTGGTAGCGGCATGGAGCTGTCCGCGCATAGCTCCTTCACTACCTTGACGGCGTCGTCCAAGGTGATCCTATTGCCTATCGAGACGTAGAGAGGCTTTCGGCACCTCACCACCGCGCCTATCACCTTCCCGCTACGGGGATCGACCAACCTATCGCCTACCACATCCCCGAATAGTCTGGATTTCGCGACCCCTATCGTGGGCACCCCCAGGACAACCCCTAGATGCGCCGCTATCCCTAGACCGTATGGATGCGCTATCCCTTGTCCGTCCACCATAACTACGTCGTAGCTGATCGCCAGCCTCTTCAGAGCTCTGACCATCGGCATGAGCTCTCTGAACGACAAGAGAGTCGGCACGTAGGGGAACACCACTCTGTTTACGGAACAGCTATAGCCCACAGCCTTGCCCTCGCGGACGGAGTATGCTGCGGCCACCGAGACGCCTAGGTCCCCTCTATAGGCTACGTCGAGCCCCACCACTACGTCGAACTCGCCCAGCGGCTCCTCCACGACTCTCTCGGCTAGCCTGCTCTGGACCCTCCTCGCTAGATCTATTCTAAACCCTTCTGGAACCTTCACAGAAAGTCTCCAGTATTTTATTTATTATCCTCGTGGTGGAGCATAGGTCGCACTCGTAGGGCTCCGCGCGCAGTATCTGGGCCTCTATGCCTCTACGCCTGAACTTCTCGGCGAGGGATCTCTCGTCGAACGGCTGGTTGGCGCCCAACAGAACGACGTCGGGCCTCTCCTCCTCGACCACTCTCAACATGTCGTCCTCGTAGCCTATCCTCGCCTTATGCACGTAGTAGATGCTCGACACAACCCTGGCCCTATTCTCGGCAGGTACGGATATGCTACGGCCCTTTATCTTCGCCGCGTTTGTGTCTCGGGAGACGACGGCGACAACGCGGCCGAGGCGCCAAGCCTGCTCCATATAGCTTATATGGCCAGGATGCAGTAGCTCGAAGGTCCCAGCTATCAAGACCTTCTTGTAGTTCTTCTCGATCTCGCTCGGCCTGCTCCACACGAAGTCGGCGTAGCCCAAAAGCCTCAAGGCGTCGAGCAACCCCTCGGCATATGACGCCGCGGCCACCGACGTGAACACATCGCCTCTGGAGAGATAGTATTTCGAATCCCTTAAATAAGCCTCGGCCAGCTCGACCACCTCTCTGGCCCTATCGTCGAGAACCTTGAGGGTTCCTAGAGCCCGCTCCAGATTCCTCACGTATATCTCCGCCCGCTCCACAAGGCGAAGGCCCCAGCCTATTAAAAGCCTTTGGTCAATACTTAAATATAGCGCGAATAGCCCAATCGATGGCCGAGGAGCTCCAGGAAGCGGCTAAGTCCATAGTGACCGGCTTGAGGCAAGCTGAGGAGCTGATAAGGCAGGGCAAAAAGGAAGAGGCCAAAAAGCTCTATAGAGAGCTGAAGAAGCAGGCGCTTGAGAAGAGGCTTTACAAGGGCTTCGCCGGTCTTTTTAGGAAAGTCGAGAGGCTCATACGGGACTAACCTCGACGACGAAGAACTCGCGCCCATTACACATAGTCGTGCCGAGTACTTTTTCCACCAAGATCTTCTCGCCAGGACTTAACGTGCTCTCGTCGGGGCAGTCCCGGCATCCCCTACACTCGCCCTCGTACGTCACGATGACGCCTTCAAGCGCCTTTTTTCTAGGCAGTAGAAGCCTAAGGGGGACCTCCTCGACGACTACCGGCGTCATCTCGCCGCCCGTGATCTTGCACCTCTGGCCCAACGAAGGGCGCACCTCGGTTATCACGTAGGATCTACCCGGCCTAAGCCTTCCCATGCAGACTTGATACAGCCTACAGCTGGAGCACTCGTCCGGTATCCTTACAACCCTAAATCTATGGCCAACCTCGGCTTGCTCCTTGGATACCAGAGTAACTACGGTCCTCCCCACAACGGCCGAGCTAGTATTAGCGATAAAATATTTGCGCCGACTTGGTGCCGAGGCGGCTGTGCGACGTTACGATAATTTTATTTGCGGATATATCTTCCGGTGTCCATTAGGTCTTTGGTAGAGGCGTACAACGCCTTAGATAAACTCGACCTCAGAGTTCTCAGACTGCTCGAGGTGGCGCACGCCAGGCGCGAGTATGTACCCTATAGATTGGTCGTGAACTGGGCTGGAGTAGACGAAGAGGCTGTTGGGAGATCGCTTTCTAAGTTGAATAGGCTCAAGCTGATTCAACGATTCAGAGGCCCCTACGAGGGCTTCCGTCTAACATTCGGCGCCTATGACGTGTTGGCCTTACACACATTAAGGAAATCGGGCAAACTAGTCAGCATATCTCCAACGCCTATAGGGGTCGGGAAGGAGTCTGTGGTCTACTCCGGGGAGACTCCGAGCGGCGTTAAGGTGGCTGTGAAGTTCCACAGAACGGGGACCTCTTCGTTTATCAGAGCCAGGAAGGTGCGGGCCTTCCTAGGCAAGAGGAGGCATTTGACTAAGCTGTACGAGGCCAGGCTTTCGGCCCATGCGGAGTTCGCGGCGCTCAGCGCCGTGTTCGACGGAGGCGGCCTTGTGCCGGAGCCCATCGCCGTAAATAGGCATGTGGTTGTGATGAGGTATATCGAGGGCGTAGACGCGTACAGGGTCAGGCCAGAGGATGCTCCGTCGGTGGCTAGGGACGTCATTGAGACGGTAAAAGTGGCGTTGGAGAACGGCATAATCCACGGCGATCTATCGCCGTACAATATACTGATAGGCGATAGGGCATACGTCATAGACTGGCCCCAGTGGATCCCGGCGTCTCACCCCAACTCGCTCGAGATTTTATCGAGGGATCTGGCACGTATAGAGGAGTTCTTTTCGCAACTTAATATAACTATAGATAAAGATAGATTATTTAATATTATATATAATCACAAATATAAAAATATAGATATTGAAGATATATATAAAAAAGTACTGAGAACATTTGTAGGTACATGAGAGTATTGGGGCTAGATATAAGCGGCAGAGATAAATTCGCCTACACTGTAGTGGAGGCCGGATCTGCATTAGAGCAGGGCACCGCCTCGGCTACCGATCTACTCAAGGTCATAAAGAAATACAAGCCCGAGGTGCTCGCGGTGGACAGCATATCGGAGCTGATGGAGCACGGAAAGATCGTCGTCAAGGCGTTGGGCAGGTTGCCCTTCAACGTAGAGGTCGTCGAGGTGACGCGGACGGAGGACAACACGAGCATTCCAATGGAGGTGTTGGCTGAGAAGTATTTCAAGGTATCCCGAAGCCATCTAGACCCACTGGAGACGTCCCTCTTCGCGGCGTTGTTAGCCGAGAGGGGGCTTGGGGCGAGGATTAAGCTGTATGAGGAGGAAACCGTTATCCTGATAAAACGCGTCTCCTCCACGAGCCCCGGCGGGATGAGCCGTAATAGGTATATGCGTAATGTTAAGCACAGGATAAGGGATCTGGCCGACCGCATATCTAGACGGCTCAACGAGGTCGGGCTAGACTACGACCTCTTCTTCAAGGAGGAGTCGGGCGACATAACATCTGCGAAGTTTGTGGTCTACGCCAGGAGGGATCTGGTCAGGAGGTACGTCAAGCCCCTCAAGAGCTCCGACGTGGTGATAAGGGTCTTCTCAGAACCCGTAAAATCCTACGAGTCGGAGAGGGGCGACCAGTACCTGATAGTCGGGGTAGATCCCGGAATAGTGACGGGGATCGCCATAATGGACCTAGAGGGCAAAGTGCTTCATACCGAGGCCAGGAGGAATCTGTCGAGGGGCGAATCGCTCAGGAGGATATACCAATGGGGGGTGCCCGTCATAATAGCCACCGACGTCTCCGACGTTCCCGACTACGTCAAGAAGCTGGCCGCTATGAGCGGCGCGGTTCTGTACAAGCCTGAAAAAGATCTTTCTGTGAGCGAGAAGAGCTCAATAGCCGAGAAGATAGGGTATCCCGTCGAGACGAGTCACGAGAGGGACGCCCTGGCGGCCGCCTATAAGGCTTTTGCGGAGTATAGGACTAAGTTCGAGAGGCTTGAGAGAGATTTCGGGGCGATATTGACAAGGCGGCAGCTCGCCGAGGCTAAGGCGCTTGTGGCGAGAGGCAAATCGATAGCACAAGCGGTCGCGGAGGTTTTAAAAGGAAATAAGGATATGGGCTATACAAAGGTTGTATATATACCGATAGAGAAACCCTGTAAAAATATAGATGAATATAATAAAATGATGATAAATGCATTAGAATATGAAAAAAATCAGCTTGAGAAGGAAATAGAGGAGCTTAGATCCAGAGTATCCTCGTTGTCCCGCGCCCTCAACGACTCGTTGTGGAGGGATGCCAAGTATAGGGAGCTACAGAGGCGTGTTGAGGATCTTTCCGCCTCCCTCAAGGCTTGTATGGAAGAGAAGGAGAAGTTTGCAGAGGAGCTCATGGAAATTGTTTTGGGTTTGGTATCGGGCAGATACAAGCTGTATAGGGAAGACGAGATATCCGAATGTAGGAAAGCCGGCGGCATCCTCTGCAGCGACATCTCTACAGTAGAGGAGGCTGTAAACAACGGCGTACTCGGCGTCCCTGTAGGGCTTGTCACTAGATATAGATCTAAAGGCTATTATATAATTGATGAATTTAAGAGGCGGGAGCTGGCCGAGAGGATAAGAAACGCATTAACCGAAAGAAGGATCGATTTAAAGAAACTATTGGACGAATATAGAAGGCGGTTGCCGGGCTAGAACAGTCTGACCTTGCCCTCCAGGACTAGTTGCGTTATCGACGTCACGCGGCTCAATTCCTCAGACGCTATTGCCTCAGCCTCTCTCTTCACCTCGCCCGTCAGCTCGCCGCCGTCGGTAATAATCTCGATGTTGAGTATTCTCGGCTCAGTTATGGGTTTCCCTATCTGGCTAACCACCTCAACGGAGACCTCTCTAACTCCCTTCACCTCTGCATATATTCGATCCGCCACCTTCTGGGCGAGTATGTTATATATCTTGCCTACGTGCGATACGGGATTCTTGCCGGCGGCGGCCTCCATGGACATAACTCTCATGGGGGTTATGAGGCCGTTGGCCCTGTTGCCTCTGCCCGTCATGCCGTCATCGCCGTGCTCCGCGCTGGTGCCGGTAACTGTCAGATAGAATATGTTGTACTCCGGCTTGTCCGCGGTGTTTACGTCCACCGACACGTTGTATCCCGGCGCTATCTTCGCCGCAAGGTCCTCGACGTATCTCTTCACCTCTTCCTTGACCGATATATAGTGGTCTTTATCCTTCACAAGCTGGCTTATCATGGCGGCCGCAATAGTGAGCTTTACGTCTCGGCCTATCCTTATGCCCATGACCTTGATATCCTCGCCGACCTCGGGCAACCTCGATTTAAGCTCCACGGAGTTCAAGGCGCGCTCGACCCTATATACCAAGTTCTCCAGCGGCGATAGAGGAGCGTAGCCTACGCCGATAGACGTATCGTTTGCGAGAGGTATCGACTTAGCCCCCAGGTCGTAGACTCCTGTAAGGTCGGCGGAGCCTTGCCCGATTCTGTAGTCTATTATCACGTGTTTATCTGGATCTAGATATCTGAAGTTCTCCCTAATCCATCTCCTAGCCGCCTCTAATACCAAAGGCCCTACAGGTATGCGCTCGACCTCGCCCCCTCGTCTAACCTCCACTGTGGCACGTCCCGAGACGAGTATGTATATGGGCTGGATAACCTCTCCGCCTCCGAACACCGGCCTTGCTTGTCCTCCGACTACCAACGTCTTGTCGACGTTGTGGTGGAGTATTACGCCGTATTTCTGTAGATAGTACCTAGATAAGTACAGGCTGACGTATTCCGAGATGCCGTCTGCGATATAGTCCGGATGTCCCTGCCCCTTCCGCTCTACGATCTCGACGTTCTGCTCCTCTACAGGTATCCTGTTGGCTTTCGTTACCGTTATCATGCCGCCGCCTCCTCGCTGGAGATATAAATTATCTGGCTTCCTCTTATGAGGATTCTGCCGTATTTCATCTTCGTAGCGCCGTTCTTGTCGAGCTCCTCGGCCTCGTCGAGAACTAAATTCATACAGGAGTCGTATATGCTCAAGATCCCTCGCACGACCACATCGCCCTTAAGCCTAGCCACGACCACTTTGTTCACCATCTTCGAGAGCACCTTCAACGGCGAGGGCAGTTTCAACTGCTGGGCTTTGTTCGACATTGCTAAGCCCCTCAAGCCCGTTAATAAAATTTTACGGAGATGTGTCAGCGGGCCTCGAACTTGAGGACGTCGTCGATCCAATCGACGTGGGCCAATAGAGTCCTGCGACAACAATACCTAGTCACGCCCAACTCGTCGAGCACTTTGCCGGGGTCCTCGCCCGCCAGCACTCTCCGCTTGAAGGGCTCCCAGAGATGGCCCAGAGGCCTTCCGCAAGTGAAGCATCGAATTGGCGCCATCATGGCCTTAACGATACGCCTTTTGCCTTTTGGAGCGCGCGTGTTTGAGGCCGGGCTTCTTGGGCTCTGTCCTCCTAGGGTCGCCCTTAAGCATGTACGGATCGTATTGCATGTATAGCTCCCTCAATTTCTGGTCCTCGAAATATTTCACGAGCCCTCTCGCTATCGCCATTCTAGCCGCGACGGCTTGGCCCATATAGCCGCCGCCGTGGACCTCTACATCTATGTCGACTTTGTTCACTAGATCTCCGGCCAGCAATAGCGGCTCGACGATCTTCTGGCGCGCCATCTCGATGGGCCAGAGCTCCAAGGGGTACCCATTTATCCTGACACGGCCTATGCCGGGCCTTATCACGGCCCTAGCGATCGCGGTCTTCTTCCTCCCAACAGCGAGAACTACGCGCGGCGATTCCTGTGCTACGTAGGCGCCGGAGGCCCTAGTAGCGGCCTCTGTCATGGCCCCTATTTAGTTGTGGATTTTATCTTTTCCGACAACATCTGCGCCTCCTTCCACTTATTCCAAGCCTTGGGATCTATATGCCTCCAGAGCTCCTCCAACGTCACCGCCTTATATAGAGGCTTGGGCCTTATCAAAGCCTCAGGGATGTAATAGAGCTCCCCGCCTAGGTCAGGAGGCGTCGACATGAATACCCTAAGCCTTTTTAACGCATATCGTCCCTCTTTTTGCTTATACGGCAACATGCCCCGGACGATTCTCTTGAATATGCGATCCGGCCTCCTAGGTATCTTAGGCCCCACTTTCTCCGGATTGTAGTGGGTCCTCCACAGAGATATCTTTCTCATGTACCAGTTCACCACCATCTTTCTACTGCCCAGTATGAGCGCCTTATCTATATTGACCACCACGACGTTCACGTTCCTATTGTCGCGGAGGATCTTGGCAACTGCCGAGGCCAGCCTCCCGACCACGTGATTTGTGGCGTCGATGACGATAGTCCCCTTCTCTATCCGTTGAGGTAACGGCTTGCTCATATCACTATCTTGACATTGGTGCCTTTCGGATTCTCCCTCACCAGATTCGATATAGGAACTAATCGGCCGCCTGATTTGACTACGGCCTCGGCAGCTGATCTAGAGGCGGCCAGAGCGGCCACCGTCACCCTCTTCTGCAATCTGCCGTTTCCCAACAACTTCCCCGGTATTACGACCACATCGCCGTCATTGACAAGCCTATTCAGCTTCCCCAGACCTACGGCTACCCTTTGTCTTCGCGGTCTGGCTAGCAAGTCGGCCACGTATGCCCAGATAGGCGCCTCGTTGGACTTTGCGGCTTTCCTAAGAAATCTGATCAACATCCTCAGCTGTATGTTAGTAGGGCCTGTGGGATTAGGCGGCACGCCGCCTCTTCTCTAGCCGTATTTAAACGTTCTCGGCCTTGGGTTCTCCAGACTCAGCGCTGGCCGATCTATAGACCTCTCTTTCTAGTGTCTCTAGGAATGTATTCAATTTAACTTTGAAGATGCGAAAAGCCTCACTTAACATCTTATCAACATCCATGTTGCCATAGGACTCAATATTCATTATATACTTAAACCGATCCCAGTCAACTGCCAGTAGGCCTCCGCAGAGATTTTCACAAGTCTTAAGCTTGCCAAATGTGCATTTATATGGGTTGAATTCGTTTAGGCTATTTCCAAAGGCATCTGGACATATGGACTTACATTGAGCTAGGCATTGAGGATCTTCGCCTTTGACAATTAGCTTGGGAAAGTAATAGTAGGTAGCTAGACCTGCCTGCCACTTGGCGTGTTCCTTTGCGCGGCCGAGCCTGGCATATGCCTCAAGCGAAATGGACTGGCCTTTAACGAGCTTAACTATGGGTATGTCTGGATACACGGGCTTCACATCTGGGTGGTCTGACACCAGATCGCCGGAATACACAGTCTTGGCATCGTCGGCAGTAACTTGTAGGGTAAATCTGACGGTGCACTCGGCGGGGTCCACCATACCGGTTTCGCATTCCTCTATCTTCGGAAAAAGATCGAGAGGAGTAGTAAGCGGAATTAGCCCAAGCCTGTGCGCCAACATCTCGTCGTACATCGACGACGTGTTGTTCACTATCAATACTTGATCTATAGCGAAGACAGGCACCTCCGATATGATAATTCGCCTTATGGAATTTATCAAAGAAGGCTTTACGCCCTCTATATACAGTTTTAAATGGAGGTTGTCCCGTTCAAGGACCTTTGCAGACGGCATTAACGCGTGGGCTTCTGCTTTTTGCCGCGCAACACGGCCAGGATCGAGACCCCGTTGACCTTAGTGACCTTGAACCTTATGCCCGGAATGTCGCCGAGGGATCTGCCCTCGGGCCCGCCGATACGCTCTATTATCACCTCGTCGTGCTCGTTGATTAGATTAAGCCCGCCGTCGTAGGGGACGAACGCCGTCACCACCTTGCCGTTCTTCACCAACTGGACCCTGACGCACTTCCGCACGGCCGCGTTGGGCTTCCGCGCCTCGACGCCCACCTTCTCGAGCACGATGCCTCTAGCCATCGGGGCGCCCTCGAGGGGGTCGAACCGCTCGGCGAGCCTCAGAACCCTTCTCTTATAGGTTATGTCGTTCCACCTAAACCTCTGCCTTTTCTCCTTCAACTTCCTCGCTGCGAATAAGCCGACAGGGGACTTCTTGCCGGGCACTAGCCCTTGTTTCTGCCCGTATATAAAGTTTGATGCGGAGCCGCTAAGTCAACACGACCCTATCTACGTCGTAATACCTCTTGGCCAACAACTTAGCCTTGGCTATATTCCTCCCGTTCTTGCCTATAGCCAAGCCCTTATCCTCGGGCACGACCGTGGTTATCGCGACCAAGTTGCCGGAGGGCGACTTGGTCACCTTGACGGCTATAACTCTCGCGGGGTATAGGCTGTTCTTTATAAGCTCTTCTGGAGTTTCAGCGTATTCGACGACCTCTACATCCCTCCCTATTATCTGCCTCAACATCCTCACGTTGTTGCCGCCCTTGCCTACCGCCAACGCGGCTTGGTTTTTGCCCACTACGAAAATTATTCTATTGTAGTCGCTATCGACAACCACATCGAGTGGAGTAACGCCTGTCATCGACTCGAAAAGCGTAGCGTATCTTATCTCTTCGTCTGTAAGCCTTATATCAGGCATGTCCAGCCAACTTCAATATCTCGCTCTGGCCCGGATCTACAATCGCTATGGCCGAGATCTTGAAGGGCTTTCGCGCAGCCGCGCCCAGCTCTAGGCTGGAGCCCGGAAATACTAAGATGGGAGTGCCCGCAATTTTCGAATAATACTCGAGATCTCCTCTTATCCTCGGCGGGGCGTTGGCCGCTAGGACGACCATCTTGGCGCGTCCGCTAAGCACGGCGTTCTTGACGCTTTTGTAGCCGATAGACACCTTGCCCGTCGCGATAGCCACCTGGAGCTCTCTAGCTAGATCTATCGACGAACTCACGGCCCTTGGGATTGAGATGCATATATAAGTTTTAGGCCTAGAGGCGCATCAGCAGTCTAACCATGCCCGTCCCTATGGGTATATGGCGGCCTGCTATTATGTTCTCGAAGACGCCCCTAAACGGCTCCACCTCGCCCCTCACCGACGCCTCGACTAACGTCTTTACGGTCACCTCAAACGCGGCCTTAGCCAGCGGCGACTCCTTGGAACCCACAACGCCGTGTCTGCCGATGGGCCTCACTTTGCCTAGCCAAGTCATTGCGTCGGCTACAGTATACATGTGTCTGCTATCAACGTCTAGGCCTTGTTCGGCGAGGACTCTCCTAATCTCGAGCGCTATCAACGTCCTAGCCACCTCTATCCCTAATACCTCGGCCACCTCGTGGAGATCGTTGCTGTAGGTCCTCGTGTGGTCGACCTCGTCCAGTTGCAGGACTCCCTCCAGATTACTGCCTTCGGTTATGATGTACCACTCCCCCGTATTCCTGTCCTGATCGACCAAGACCTTCCTAACGCCTTTTATGCCGCTTATCCTCGTCTGAAGCACCTTATCGCGTAGCTTCCTTAGCTTCAACATATCGGGGGTTGCAAGCCTAATAGTTATAGTATACCCTTCTATTTCTATAGAAACGCCTTTACCCCGCATTCTTGAAAGTATCTTCTCAATATCTTTTATATTTATTTCTCTATATTTCATCTGCTCTGGGTCAAGCTCTATTACGACGCTATATGTTATATAATCTATATCAACAGATTTAGCCAGATTTTCTATAGTAGTCAATTGTATCTTTTTAGCAACTTCAGTAGCAGACTCTTTAGATTTATTGTAGGGAGGCTTTAAATATACATACATAAGCGGCGTCGAGGGCTTCCTCCTGGCGTCGACTATCTCTATCATCCTAGGCAGACCGCGCGCCATTGAGAACTCCCTCAAACCGGCGAAGTGGAACGACCTCAAGATCATCTGGGTCGACGGCTCGCCTATAGACTGCGCCGTTATTATGCCTATGGCCTCGCCTGCATCTATTAGAGACAAGGCGTAGAGTCTCAGAGCTCTGTAGATTATTCGTAACGCAGTCTCCTCGTCGAGGCCCTCTACGGCTTTCTTGAGATCTTCGTATAAGGTCTTGGGAATAACAGACGACAGATCTTCGAGCAGTTTCGCGACCGACATCACCTTATGTAGAGCCTCATTATATTTACGTTTGCCGGCTTGCCGTGATCCGACTTAGATACGTCGGTGCCGTCGTCGCCGTACAGAGGTTGCAAGAGAAGCCCGGAGCCGTAACGCACGGTGCCGTCGTAGGCGACATACGCGTCTTGTAGCGCGTTTATTATCCTACGTTGCATGTATCCGCTCTGCGCCGTGCGGACGGCTGTATCTATCAAGCCGTCCCTCCCGCCGGCCGCATGGAAGAAGTACTCTACAGGCGTAAGTCCCTTGACGAATGAGGAGGATACGAAACCTCCCGAGAACGGCCCTATATCGCCTACAGGGAAGTGGGGCAGAGTCCTGGTCCTATACCCTCTCTTGATCCTCTCGCCTCTTATGGTCTGTTGGCCTAAGGTAGCCACCATTTGGACTATGTTGGTCAAGCTTCCGCGCGCCCCCGTCTTGGCCATTAGATAGGCCTCGGAGTTCTTATCTATATACCTCTCCACTACTCCCTCAGCATCGCTACGCACCTTTGAGAGCACCTCGGCCAGTCTGTTCTCCAGAGTTTCCTGCACAGTGTAGCCCGGCATGGCCTCCAGCTTGCCCTCTCTGTAGAGCTCTATGAGCTCTAAGGCCTTATTTATACCGCTATCAATTATCTTGCCGACTTCTCTAACGGCCTCGCTGGGTATATAGAGCGAGTCCAGGCCTATGGAGAAGCCTCTGAGATCTAGGAATCTCAAGAACACTCTTAGCGAGGAATCTAACCATTTCCTGGCCACATCCGACGGGTAATCCCTAGCTATGCGGTGCCAGAGCGAGTCTACCTGCTCGGCACCTATGGATTTCTTGTCCAAGGTGCCCGTCACCATATTGCCGTTTATTATTATTATCCACTCGTCGGTCTCGCACGTGTAGGGTTCCTTACAAGCCGACTTAAACGCTGTGGGTTGCACCCAGTTGAGGTCCTTAGGCAACGCCATGCTGATTATCTGCTTCCCCGTCCACAGCTCGACGGGGTGCATTATGGCCGGCTCGGGCAGATCTCCCTCCAGCTTCATGGCGCCGGCTAAATATGCCGCCTCCTTCTTCGTGAGCAACGTGGTTTTGCGGGAGAGTAGGTAGGCGCCTATTATATAGTCCTGTCTAGCGCCTATTATGGCGCCGCCGTAGCGCGGCGTCACTATATGTTCTTGGACCAACATTAGAGTTCTCGCCTCGGCCCTCGCCTCCTCCGTCTGCGGTATGTGTAGGTTCATCTCGTCGCCGTCGAAGTCGGCGTTGTAGGGCGGGCATACGGCCAGATGTATCCTGAACGTCCTGCCCGGCAGAACTCTGACTATGTGGCCCATCATGGACACTCTGTGCAGCGACGGCTGTCTGTTGAAGAGGGCTATATCGCCGTCCCTTATGTGGCGCTCTACGATCCAGCCGGGGGCCAGCTTCTCGGCGAGCTGTTTCCTGTCCTTGACGTATCGCAGATCGACGCGCCTGCCCTCCGGCGTTATCACGTAGTTGGCCCCCGGCCAAGTCTCTGGCCCCCTCATCACGGCTTGCCTGAGATCGTCTATGTTCCACTCGGTGACTCTCTCGGGCACCGTCAATATCTTGGCTATGTCTATGGGCACTCCGACCTCATTTATGCTCAGATTGGGATCGGGGCTTATCACGGTGCGGGCCGAGAAGTTGACGCGCTTGCCCGAGAGGCTCCCTCTGAACCTCCCCTCCTTGCCCTTAAGCCTCTGCGCTATGCCCTTTAGGGGTCTGCCCCCTCTATGTTTCGCTAGCGGGATGCCGGGCAACTCGTTGTCGAAGTAGGTCGCCGTGTGGTACTGGAGCAAGTCCCAGAGGTTGTCTATTACATTAGTCGGCGCGCCTGTCTCTAGCGCTATTTTCAACTTCTCATTCATCCTCATTATGTCGACAAGCTTGTGCGTCAGATCGTCCTCGCTCCTTATGCCCGTCTCGAGCTGTATGGAGGGCCTAACGTGGGGAGGCGGGACTGGGAGAGTTCTGAGTATGCCCCACTCTGGGCGGGCGACGGTCGGATCGACTCCTAGTAGCTCGAGGTCGCTGTTAGGCACCTTGACCAGCCGCTCCAATATAGTCTCAGGATCCAGCTTTACCAGGGCGCCCGTCTCTGTCTCCTCGTAGAAGTTGTAAGGCCGCTCGAACCTCACCTTGTTGCGTTTATATCCGCAGTGAGGACATGTGGTCCTCTCGGCGGCTTTCCTGAGGATCTTCTCGTGGAGGTTGGTGGCCAAGAGCTTCCACCTGCCCTTGAGCCTCTGAAGGCGCTCGCTGTATCTCTTTATCTCCTCGTCCTTCAGCATTATCCTGCCGCAGTTGGGGCAAGTGGCCCTCAACACGTCGTATATGAACCTGGCGAACTCGACGTGGATCACCGGCTTCGCGAGCTCTATATGGCCGAAGTGGCCAGGACATACGTCGTAGGGTTGTCCGCAAGTCTCGCACCTGGCGCCCGGCTCCGCCACGCCGAGTCTGCGGTCCATCAAGCCGCCGCGGATAGGCAACCCACCTTCGTCGTATATCTCGGATGTCGTGATTTCCAAAACAGAATATCGCCTTATTAGATCGGGGCTGAGAATCCCGAACTTGATATCTTTGATAACCTTAGTAGGGACTACATCGGCCTGTTGTTGAACGGCCACGCCAACCGGTGGAAGTCGCTATATAAATTTTTATTAAGGATATTTCCTCCGTCTGAGCCGGATCCTCGCCGAATGGTCGTATAAAGCTAGCAAATATAGATCCACCTCAAATATTATAAACTCCAATATAATTTTATAATAGTAAAAATAATATTGGCTATTAAAATCTCCTTACTCTAAGATTTCCGCCAGCTCCAACTTCGGGTAAATCCCTAGCGCGATCAGCTCTTGTAGCAGTAGCTTAAATGCATAAGGCACGACGACTTTGGCGAACTGGCCCGACTCGCCATGTATGGGGCATTTCGGTCTGTTCGTCTTCGCGTCTAGGTAGGCCGGAAGCCCGCACAGCTCGCAGACGTACATGGTGTATTTGTCGCTCGACTCGACCATCCTCTCGTAGAGGAGGGCGGAAGCCCCATGGGCTATGAGCACGTCGCGCTCCATCTCGCCGAGCCTCAGCCCGCCCTCGCGGGATCTGCCCTCTGTGGGTTGCCTAGTCAATATCTGGACAGGCCCTCTGGAGCGGGCGTGTATCTTATCCGCGACCATGTGGTGTAGCTTCTGGTAATACACTATCCCTATGAATATGTCGGCGACGAGCTTCTCGCCGGTTATGCCGCTGTACATGACCTCCTTGCCGTCCCACCTGAACCCCAGCTTCATGAGGAGCTCCCTCAGCTCCCCCTCAGTGACTCCCTCGAAGGGGGTGGCGTCGATAAGCTGACCTGTCAACGCGCCGGCCTTGCCCGCTATGGACTCCAACAGCTGGCCGACCGTCATGCGCGAGGGCATGGCGTGGGGGTTAACGATTATATCGGGGACTATCCCGTCCTCCGTGAAGGGCATGTCCTCTTGCCTCAACAACATGCCTATGACGCCCTTCTGGCCGTGGCGCGAGGCGAACTTGTCGCCTAGCTCGGGCACACGTAGTTCCCTTAATCTCACCTTGACGAGTTTGTTACCCTCAGGCGATTCTGTTATGACGACCCTATCGACTATGCCTCTTTCGCCCCTCCTCACGGGGATTGAGGCGTCGCGTCTCTCCTTCAAGATTTTCTCAGTCTCGAGGGTCATATAGAAGCGCGGCGGAGCGGTTTTGCCTATTATGACCTCTCCGCCCGTCACGTAGACCTCAGGAGGGGCTATCCCGTCCTCGTCCAGGTGGCTGTAGGCCTCCGGCCCCCTATATCCTCTGGCCGAGGAGTCGGGGACCTCTATCCTGTCCTCCTCGCCCCCCGGATATTTCTGCTCCTCGGTCTCGTAGGTGCGATAGAAGTTCGAACGGAAGAGGCCGCGATCGACCGAGGACTTGTTCATGATAACGGCGTCCTCTATGTTATAGCCTGTATATGTCAACAGCGCCACTACGGCGTTCTGGCCCGCAGGCTTTCTCGAGTAGCCAATTAGTTCGAGCCCTCTGGTCGTCACTATAGGCCTTTCAGGGTAGTAGAGCATATGGCCGCGCGAGTCCAGCTTGTACATGAAGTTGGCCTGCGGCAACCCCAGCGACTGCTTGGCCATAGCGGCCTCGTACTGGTTCCTGGGCGATTGGTTGTGCTCTAGATAGGGTATTATAGACGCTATTGCGCCCAGGATAGAGGAAGGCACTATCTCCATGTGTGTGTACTTGCTCATATCGGGCTCAGGCCCCACCGCTATGTAGGCGTTTTCCTCCTCGTCGGCGTCTAGGTACTCCACGACGCCCATCTTGACTAAGTCGTTCCAAGTCAGTTCGCCCGATGCGAGCTTCTGGACGTGCTCCTTCGTGAGCTTCAACTTGCCGTCCTCGATTACCAGCAGAGGCCTCCTGATACGGCCTCCGTCGCAGTTCACGTAGACCGCGTCGCCCAGATGCGCCACGTTGACCTCATCAGATATCTTGCCCTGCCGCCTCATCTTGCGTAGAGTCTTGACGAGCTCCTCAGGGTTCTGGTGAATGCCTATGAGCCGCCCGTTTAGGTAGACCTCCGCGCCCTCAAGCCCTCCCCTCCTCGCCTCGAGCACCGGCACTACGCCCAGCTCGTTCAGCGTCTTCTCAACGACGGCCTCGTCGACGCCGATGGTTATCTCGGCCAGCAGAGCCAAGTTCTTGACAAGCCCTACGTTCTGCCCCTCGGGCGTCTCGACGGCGCACAGCCGGCCCCACTGCGTCGGGTGGAGATCGCGGGCCTCGAAGTGGGGTTGGGTCCTGCTGAGCGAGGAGACGACCCTCCTCAGATAGCTGAGGGTCGAGAGGTAGTTCGTTCTGTCCAATATCTGCGAGACGCCGGTCTTGCCGCCGACCCAGTTGCCGGTCGCCAGCGCCTGCTTGACGCGCTCGGTTATTATGTCGGGTCTGACTATTGTCTGCAGGTGCGGTATCTTGCCCCTCGCGTAGTACTTCTCAAGCTGGTTCTTGAGCTCCTGGAGGAACTGCTTCATGACAGTCCTGAACAGCTGGGCCAGGAGGTCGTTCACGAGCCTCACGCGTTTGTTGGCCACGTGGTCCTTGTCGTCGGGCTTCCTCCTGCCTAACTGCATCTCTATAAGCCCCTTGACCACTTGGCCCAACAGCAACGCCTTCTTTATCCTGGCCTCCTCCATTGCCTTCTCGTCGGGCTTCTGCGGGTTGAGGTTGGGCAAGAAGTATTTGTCCAATATCTGGAGGGCTCTCTCTATCCTTATAGGCCTCGGCTGGCCCACGGCGATCTTTCCGCCTACGAAATCGAGGGCGTCGTCCCTAGTGGCGGCGATCTCCTGGCCGGCCAGCAACGAGGGCAAGAGCTCCTTCTGTATGTCCGGGTCGTCCGAGACGGCGAGCACGATGTCTTGGTCGCTCTCTAGGCCCATGGCGCGCATGTATACCGTGAACGGGATCCTGACCGGTATGGCGGATAGAGTCACGTAGATGACGCCGTCTTTGTGGTACTCGACCGTCATCGTGGCGCGGTAGCCGGGCCCGGTCGATATGACCTTAGCTAAATATCTGATCGTCGGCTTATCGCCGACGTCGTATATGGGCCGATCGGTGACTAGGTCCTCCTGGCTTATGACGACCCGCTCGCTCCCGTTTATTATGAAGTAGCCGCCGGGATCTTCGGGATCCTCGAAACGCTTAGGGTACTCCTCCGGCTTCAGCCTCGTCAAGTTGCACTTCTTGGACTTGACCATTATGGGCAACTCGCCGGCATATATGGTCTCGGTAGCGTACGGCTCGTCGTCGACGTAGAGAGTCACGGTCAGATACATCGGGGCGCTGTACGTGGCGTTCCTCAGCCGGGCCTCCATGGGGTATATGACCGTCTCCGAGCCGTCCGGCTCCTTTATCCTCGGCCACCCTATCTCGACGCGCTCTATGGCGACTTTCAGACCCTTTATCTCGGTCTCGACCACGCCCATCTCCTCTATTATCTTGGGCAACTTCCTGTCGATGAAGTCGTTGAAGGCCCTTATCTGGTGGTCGACTATTCCTCGGTCTCTTATAAAGGCCTTGACCAGGGCCCACCTGTCGTCTGAGGTGGGGAACCCGCCGTCCCCGGCCCTATACCTTATCGGCAACGGGAGCAGATCTACCATTAGCCCGGCACCACGAGGCGGTATATAACTGATTCTCCCGCGGTCTCCGAACGCCTCACTATCCTCAACACGTCGCCGGGCTTCGCCCCGACGGCTTTAACCAAGGGATCGCTCGACCTAATCCAAGGTATCTGCCAAGGCCTTACGTGGAGCCTCCTCAGAAGCGCTCTGGCCTCCTCCTTGGTGAGGATAGAAACCTCTACGGGGCCCAGCACGTGCTCTAATATCTTCTTGCTCACACGCCTCCTCCACCCGCCGATTTAAAACTTTTTTGCCCGTCCCCGTCAGCTCTTGGCCTTTGCGATAAGGGCGTCGATCTCTGCCTTGAGGCTCTCTATGAATTTGCCGAGCTCCTTCTCTACATCGTCGTTCTTGATCTCCATCCTCAGCCTGGGGAGGCGTTTGACCAGCTCGAGTTCTCTGAGGGCCGATGCAGGCACTCCGGCCTCTATGGCCTTCATTCCGGCCTCGTAGTATGTGTAGATGGCCCTCATTAATAGGGCCTGTTTTTTGGGCATAGACGGGGTGTCGATGGGGTTGAAAGCGTCTTGTTTCAAGAAGCCCTCTCTTATCAAGAAGGCTGTGTTCAGTATATGCTTCTCCTGCTCGCTAAGGGCCTCTGTGCCGAGGATCCTGACGACCTCCTGTAGCTCGGCCTCTCTGCTCAGTATGGACTGGAAGACGTCTCTGATACGGCGCCAGTCGGGGTCGACGTTCTTAGCCCACCACTCCTGTACGGTCTCCACGTAGCGGGAGAACCCCATCAGCCAGTCTATCGCCGGATAGTGGCGCGAATAGGCGAGGCGGGGGGACAGCGGCCAGAAAGCCCCTATGAAGCGCAGAGTATTGGAGGTGACGGGCTCGGTGAAGTCGCCTCCGGGCGGGCTCACGGACGCTGCTATGGTCAGCGAGCCGACGCGCTCCTTGCTACCTATGAGGACCACGCGGCCTGCGCGCTCGTAGAACTCGGCCAGACGCGTCGGCAGATAGGCGGGGTAGCCCTCCTCGCTCGGCATTTCGCCTATACGTAGGGCCACCTCCCTCATGGCCTCCGCCCATCTGCTCGTAGAGTCGGCCGAGACCAACACGTCGTAGCCCATATCGCGGAAGTACTCGCCTATAGCGGCGCCGGTGTATATGGACGCCTCCCTCGCCGCCACGGGCATGTTGGAGGTGTTCACTATTATCGTGGTCCTCTCAAGCAACGACTTGCCCGTGTAGGGGTCCTTCAGCTTCAGCAAGCCCTGAAGCGCGTCGGCCGCCTCGTTCCCCCTCTCGCCGCAGAGCACAGGCACTATGACCCTACTTTGGGCGTATAGGAAAAGCGTGCGTATGGTCACGGTCTTCCCCGAGCCGAAGGGCCCCGGTATGGCCGCGGCGCCGCCCTTAGCTATGGGGAACATGGTGTCTATGGTGCGCACGCCGGTGATCAAGGGCTCCACTGGCGGAAGCTTCTCGCGGAAGGGCCTGGGCCTGCGCACCGGCCATTTATGCCACATCTTGACCTCCACGACGCCCGACTTCGTCCGGATCCTGGCTATGACGTCGTCGACCTTGTATTTACCCTCGGCTATCCACTCGACCACGCCCGGCCCGTTGCCAGGCAGAGGCGGGTACATAATTCTGTGTTCTATTAATGAGGTCTCCTGGACGGCCCCCAATACGTCGCCCGGTTGTACCTCCTCCCCCGCCTTGACGAGCGGCTTGAAGTCGTATTCGGCCTTGAGATCTAGAGGCGGGGCTCGGTCGTAGCCTATACCCCTGGCCACAAACGGCGTATTTGTCATCTCGAATATGACCTTTAGAGGCCTCTGGACGCCGTCGTATATCCTTCCCAGAATGCCCGGCCCAAGCCAGGCGCTTAAGGGCTCGCCGCTTCTGACCACCGGCTCTCCGGGCTTTATCCCCGTAGTGTCCTCATACACTTGTATAAACGCCTTGTCTCCCTGTATCCTGACAACCTCGCCGAACAGCTTAAGCTCGCCGACGAACACGAGCTCGTAGAGCCTGGCGCCAGGCAGATCGGCCTTAACTACGGGTCCCGATATGTACTCTATGCGCCCGCTCATAGCACCGACGCGACGGCCTTCTTTATCTCCTCTACGTTGGTCTCCAATAGGGTATCCAGTGTCATATCGAGCACTATTGCCCCATCGCGCGAGGACGCGACGAGCCCTCCCGACATATCTCTATCGACTACCTCGCCCTTTAAGCCGTGCTTCCTCATCAATATGGTCAAGGTATTCCTATCCTTGGGGGAGGAGTACACTATCAAGTCCTCCCCAATTACTTC
Source organism: Thermoproteus uzoniensis 768-20 (assembly GCF_000193375.1). Lineage (GTDB taxonomy): Archaea > Thermoproteota > Thermoprotei > Thermoproteales > Thermoproteaceae > Thermoproteus > Thermoproteus uzoniensis_A. Next base: position 1,584,665 of record NC_015315.1, on the reverse strand, counting down.
TCTGGCCTTAAGAAGGGCGTTCTCTAAAAATTTTATATATTTTTCATTTGTTCTATTCTTATCAATATAGTCAGTTATATCTTTTTTAATTTCTCTTAATATATCTTCATATGTATTTGATATTATTTTTCTATTCTCAATAAGGGCTTCATAGAGGATTCTTTCCCGCTCCAGCGTAACTTGGCTTTGAGCATTGCTTATTTCTTCAGAGTATTTAGATAATAATTCATAGGATCTTTGTCTAATCTTAGTTTCAAGGTCGCTGAGAAGCCTCTGTTTTAGTTCTTCCAATTCTCTTATGTGTTGGTTTATGAGATCCTCGAAAAGACTCATGGAAGCCTCAAAGGCCTATTTTTAAAGTGTTTTCGGCGCCGCTATCCGCCTAGTATTTGGCGGACTAGCTGAAGATAGTTGACCTCCTTCTCCATATTCTCCAACACGCTGGGTATCTCCACGAATATCTTATTTGTATTTCTAAGTCTAAGTTCATCCAGCTCTTTTCTAAGTTGTTTAGCAAAGTTAGATGAAATAAAAAATACATTATAAATATTAATATTTTTCAATATATATTCATATAGCTCTTTCGCATCAGTAAAAGCTCGTCCGTCGAACCCCATTAACTTAAATAAATCTACAGTGTACCTATCGCCGAGGACTATAGACATGTCGGCTCGCCTGCACAGATTTTAAAGGATTACCAAGGTTCTTTCTTCAGCCTCAGCCTATAAGCCACTATATTGGTCGCTCTGTGGATGGCCGGCGTAATTATCACGGAAATAAATATAGCTGTTGTCGGTATCTGCGCGTATAGAGAGTAGACTAATAGAGACATGAGCAGGAAGTCCAGCTGGTCTAGGGGAAATGCAGGGTGTCCGCGCGGAAGGCACAGCCTCCTTTTTATAAAGGCGCCGACCAGATCCCCTACAAGGGCCGACGCCGAGAGCACCGCCGCATCTCCCACGCTAAGGACGCTGTACAGCAGATTGGGCAACCACCCTATGGTAGTGCCTAGCGCGAGCCCTATCGCAAAGCCCTCGAAGGTCTTCCCGTCGCCAAATATTCTAGAGCCGCGCCAACTCCTGCCGAAGTCTATCGGATGTCTTCTCGGCAGAGCCGAGGCCAGCACGGCCAGCCCGTTGGCCACGTAGGGAGGCCATATAAGCACTAGTGAATATGCCAGTAGCTGCAGTATACTCATTCGTGTGTCCTCATTATATGCACGGACAAGCTCTCGCGGTCGACGAACTCCCTGCCGCAGACGCCGCAGAAATACCTACTGCCCTCGCCTATCGCGAAGTGGCTACGTATGTGGTTTCTTATATCGGTTTTCTTTACTTTAGCATTACATATCCCGCAGATGGCGTCGTTTCCCGAGAACTTCACGTGCTTCATGTAGTGCGACACCGCGTCGTCCCAAGTTATCCGGGCGCCGCATATGGTGCATTTATATTCGGTGGACGCCGCGAGATACCCATCCCCCTTACCTTGACATATTAAGCAGACCTCGCCGGGCATGCGGGCAGAGGGAGGAGCTTTTATTAAATTTGACGCCCGGCCTTACGTGTTCGGTATAGCCATGCCCGACTGGAGAGACGGCGTAATAGCAGTAGTCAAGGCGGACGAGTCCGTGGACGACGCGGTCAGATACATAATGTCGTCGTGCGGGGTTTCTACCCTAAATATAGCGGAGTTGCCTAGATATAAACTATCATGTATAGAAACTCTTTTAAGAAATTATCGATATGAATCAATAATATATATTACAGATATCTATGGAATAGTAAATAAGATAGCGTTGAAAAGCGGCATAAGCCGTTCTACTCTCTTTAACGAGGCGTGGTCCTATCTATCCAAGCATATCTGTGGCGGGATCGACTCGGCTCAATGCGACGGCGAGGTCAAGCTGTCGTGTTGCAGGTCTAGTTGCGGCGCCTTGTGCGAACTGGCAAAGCTGGAGGCGCATATGCGGCGCGGGGTTGTGGTGGATCTGACGAGGAAATTGGCTGAGGCCTTAGGCATATCTCAGAACCTCTAGGCGTTTCTCGCTCCACTTAGCCCTCAACATCTCCTTATAGCGCTCGATGTCGGCCTCGGCCTTATCAAGCCTCTTCTCGACATAATTTATGAAGTAATTGGTTAATAATCTAATAGGCGCGTAGTGGATGCCCTTAAAGTAGAACTTGTTGACTATATCGCGAGCCCAGAAGATAGAGTGTTTGGCGACCACCTTCAAGAGGTCTATGTGTTCTGGGTAGAGGTTCATCTTGTCCAGCCACCCCGTCTTCTCGGCCTTGACGTGGCTCATGGGCACGTAGAACAACGGGACTATCAGAGATCTGTAGGGCTTAAGCCTTTCTATCAGCTCTATTGTCTGGATCACGTCGTCCGGCTGCTCGCCGGGGAGGCCGACTATGAGGGTCACTGCAGGTATTAGCTTGAGCTCGTGCATTATGGCCATGGACTCTTCAACTATGTCGTGCCACTGCTCTATCTTATAGGGCGCTGCCTTGCCGGGCATTATCTGTTTGGCCACCCTAATAGAGCCGGTCTCTAGCCCTATTTCGGCGCCCCACCAGTCCTGATGCTCGTCTTTTATTATGTCGGCGATCTTCGTCATGAGCTTTCCGTACTTCTTCTCGGCCAACAAGACGGCTACGAAGGTCGTGTGGCTCCACCCCACTTTTCTGTAGTACTTCTTGGCCAACTTGTGCAGCTCTATAAGCGCCGTGGGGTTCAGCTCCACCCCGTTAGAGCCGTAAAGCGGCACCTCGTCCGAGTGCAGTATGCCGTCGACGACGCCGGCTCTCGCGTTCACCTTCAACTCCTCCTCGATCTTGCTGAGGGGGTACCACCTCAGAGGCCTCAGAGTGACTGAGCAGAAGGCGCAACCTCTGGGGCAACCCCTGCCTATCTCGACCAGGCCGTTTATAGAGGCTCCCTTGATCGTGGAGATCTCGTCCACGCTCGGAGCCTCGGAGGCCCCCACGTAGATATATCTAGGCGGGGTCTTCCCCTCCAGCGTGTTCTTGACGACCTCGACTATTAGCTTCTCCCCCTCCCCGTCGAATATCGTGTCTATACCCCAACGCTCTACTAGGTCGGGGTAGTAGAGCCACTGCCAGGCTGCCGGCCCTCCGACCATAACCTTTAGGCCGCTCGCCCTCTTGGCCTCCCATATATCTTTCTCTATCCGCTCCATGAACTTCCTGAAGAGATACGCGTTGAGGGTCTCCTTGCCCAATATCACCCCCCATGTGCTTGACGGCGGATTTACTCCGAAGTAGTCGTGGTGGCTCAACATCAAGATCTTGGCGCTCTTAAGATATCGCGGGACGTAGTCGGGATCTATTATGGCGGCGTTTATCCCTGCGTCGAGCAACTTCGCCTCTATTTTCCTCATGCCGTAGGGCGCCTGTATGGGCCTCCCCATCTTGTCCGTCTTAATCTTGGGGGCGAAGAGAAAAGTGTGGAACTTCTCGGAGAGGCCGAAGGGGAGCTCTACGAATACGGGCCCAGTGGTGCCGAACCCCAAAAACTCCTTCCCGTGGTAGTTGCTCATCATGCCTCTGTCCGTGGTCAATATCACGTCAAAGCCCATAACCGCATGCCGATGTGATGATTTAAAGCATTACTGGCACGGATCGCGGTGGATGTGCTGGAGCTACGCCCTGTGGATAGGAGAGAGATGGAGGAGGTGCTGGCGGCGTTGAGGGAGTTCGGCGCGATGCCGGTCGACGTCGTCCTCATATTCGCCGACAGGGATTCTGCAAGAGAGCTGGCGGGAGCCGATGTGGAGACAGCCAGGGCTATCGAGCGCGAGGGCCACTACGCGTTGGTTGTGGTGAGGCCCGACAAGCTATCTCTATGGCGCGAGCTGGCCGCCATAAGCGCGTTGAACGACGTAGATGCGGCGTCCATATGGGCGCGGCCTGAACACGTAGGCGGCGAGCTCGCGGAGTTGTTGTCGATAGCACTATATAGGCGCGTGGTGGACCTATATATAGCGCGGAGGGACGTCCAGCTGCTGGCGGGCTCCTTCAATCCGCAGGACATACCGGTGGAGGCCGACGACGTGAAGAGATCTCTCGTGTACACGCTGGCCCTAGACGCCACCGTCAGCATCGCGGTTGCCGGCTTTAGAAGCCTCGCCGAGGAGCTCTACCTGCGCGCCAAGAGAGTCCCGATATATGATCTTTACAGTAGATTTAGAAATTTCGTTATAAACAACTTTAAATTCGAATATATATATAATTATTTATCCCTTATTTAGTCCGTTAGGCCCTCCTCAGTTATCTTGAACGTGGCTTCGCGCTCGGGGTGGTAAGGCGAGTCGAAGATTTTTGCTATTCTTATATTCTCCTTGCTCTTCCTAAGCCATATGCGGTAGGTCGCTCCGTGGGCCAGCACGTTGCCTCCGGCGGGCCTCAGCGGGTTGCCGAAGAACACGTCGGGCTGAGCCATCACTTGGTTGGTCACCACCACCGCCACGTCGTAGGCGTCGGCTATCTTAAGGAGATCCGCTATGTGTTTGTTGAGCTTCTGTTGCCTCTCTGCGAGGTTCTCCCTGCCCGGAAACTCGGCGCGGAAATGCGCCACTATAGAATCGACCACCAGTAGCTTTACGTTATCTTGTTTTATGATACGCCTCGCCTGCTCGACCAGGATCATCTGGTGGTCGGACGAGTAGGCCCTGGCGTAGTATATGTTCTTGAGCGCCTGGTCGGGGTCGAGCCCGCGCGCTCTGGCCATCTGGGTTATGCGCTCCGGGCGGAAGGTGTTCTCCGTATCTATGTATATGGCCTTGGCGTTGAGCCCGCCCCTATCCTCCGGCAGTTGCACCATGACGGCCAGCTGGTGGCAGAACTGCGTCTTCCCAGCGCCGAACTCGCCCGCTACCTCGGTCACCGCGCCCGTCTCCACGCCTCCGTTCAACAACTCGTCGAGGGAGCGGACCCCCGTGGATATGCGCTTTATATTGACGCGTTTTCTATACACGTCTAGAGCCGATATGAAGCTGGACAGCCCCAGCATGCTCCTGGCGGCCTCTATTATCTGGGCCGCCCTCTCCTCGTTGCCTATAATATCGGCGATCTCCTTGACGGACGCGAAGGCGAGATCCCTCACTGTGTAATAACCCCTCTCTTTAAGCTTCTGGCCAGTCACCTTGCCGATACCCTCCAGCTCCTCTACGTCTAGCTCGGCCTGTTTCTCCGAGGGCCGCTCCACTACCTCCACCTCAGCCTCCTCCGGCGCCTCCTCTCTCCTCCTCGGCCTCGGCACGTCTTAAATATTGGTCCTAATAATATAAACTTGATGGAGAGCCTGCTGGCGCCGATAGGTGAGGCCGGGGTCAGGGACTGACAATATATTACGGACTACTCCAGTACGTGGCGCTCAGAAATCTCCTCAGGGGCGTGATACCGGAGGATTTATTGACTTTGGTGCCTTCGTCCTTCGACATAATAGGATCTAGACAGGGGGCCGTGGCGATAATAGAGATACCGGACGAGCTTGAGCCGTACAAGGTCGAGATAGCCGAGGCCATTAGGAAGCTGAACAAGAACATAGGCGCCGTGATAAGGCGGAGGGGGGCGAGATCGGGGCCCTACAGGCTATACAATTACGAGATATTGATAGAAGGCCCTACCGAGGTCATACACAAGGAACATGGATATTTTATAAAGGTAGATCCTACTAAGGTATATTTCTCCCCCAGAGATCAAAGCGACAGGGCCGAGCTGGCCGATATGGTCCAGGACGGCGAGCGGGTGCTCTACCTCTTCGCCGGCGTCGGGCCGTACGCGGTGGCCATAGCCAAGAGGCGGAAAGTGCGCTGGATATACGCAGTGGAGCTGAACCCGTGGGGCCTCAAGTACATGGTCGATAATGTCAGGATAAACAAGCTGACCTCGGTGGTGCCTATCAGGGCCGATGTGGCCGACTTCTGCTCAGCCTTCGCCGCGAAGGCGGATAGGGTGTTGATGACGTTGCCGCTGGGCGCAAAGGACTACCTAGACGCGGCTCTCCGTTGCGTCGAGGACGGAGGATATTTACATTTCTACCATACCGGCCCCGAGGAGGACCCGTTCCGCGAGGCCGAGGAGCTGGTCAAGTCGTTGTGCACCGGATGTTCTATTGTGGGTAGGAAGATCGTGAGGGACTACGCCCCCCATATATACAAAATAAGGATCGACGTGAAGGTCAGAAGAACCTAGGAGTCTCCTGCCCTCCTCTCCTCCTCTCTCCGCCCTCGCCCTGTCCTTGCCCGCCCCTCTGCATTATGTATAGGGTCATGACCTCGGGGACTCTGCCCTCCTTAGCGTATTTGGCCAACAGATCGCGGTACTCCGACGTGTGGTCTATATCTACTTGTATGAACTTCACGGCAACTTCGCGCAACATGCCCTCTAGGCGCCTGAGCATGTCCAGCGGCATTATCGCGGTCACGAGGGGGTTGTTCAGCCACGACTCGAAGTCCTTCAGCACGCGGCCTATGTACCCCAGCATGGCCTGGGCCGAGTAGAGCAGAGTCAGCCTATCAGCAGCCTCCATGACCTTGCCGTGGGCTTCCAGATCGTTCACTATCCGTCTCTGCTCCTTGACCCACTGCTCCAGCCGCTCCATCATGCTCTCCAGGTAGTCCATTATCGGCTCTGAGGCCGGTACATCCGACATGTATGCCACCTCGTCCGACATTAATAAAGTTATGTTTCCGCCGGGGTTAAAGGAGCGAGGCAAACAATAGAGGGGCCAATATTAAATAGGCCACCATCAACACGCCCAGCCTCTTGTAGCTCTCCACGACGCTTCTTATTTTGGCGAAATTAGGCCCGAACACGTCCGCCTCGACCTCTACCTCTCTATAGGCCACTCTCTTAGCCCCGAGAGAGCTCTCGGCGGCGGCGACGGCCTTGTTGACTAGCCTGAAGAGCTCCTCGCGCCTTATGCCAGAGCCGACCACTCTGTAGCCGCTCCCGCCTACGCCCATGCCGGTCGACGCGTGCGTATCCGTAGTAATCGCCTCGACGAGAGCGTAGGCTTTGCCGAATCTGTCCTGTAGTTCCCTATAGAACGAGCCGTCCATGTTGTTTCCGTCGAATATCAGCAGAAGGCTCTTCTGCCCGTCGCACTCGGCGACCACTGCGGCGACTCCGCCCGCTCCTAACTCAAGCCTTAGCGGGTCCACAAGCGAGGAGTCGGCCCTGCCTATACCTACCTTGAATTCTCGGCAACTCTCGGGCTTCGCAACAATATCAAGCGCCTTCTGGAGAGACGACACATCCTCGTCGCTCCATTTGAGGGGACCGTCGAACTTGTTCTGGGCGTCTACGATAACATAGCCCTTTGCGTCCACCTTCTGCGCCACGTCCAGCGGCACGTCGTCGGAGGCCGAGCTAACTCTAGATATTATCGCCAACGGCGGGCCGACGCCCAGCGAGTAGGTAGTCAGCCTCACATCGCCGACTTCCAGCCTCTGAGGCCTCACGCCCCTTAACGCGTCCTCCGCCCGCATCGAGGAGGCTACCCTAAATATCTCGCCGACTATCTTCTCGACGTCATCCGACGATACGGGGTCCCGCTCGTGGCTACCGACGCCGTGAATAAACACCACATCGTAGCCGCTTCTGAGCCCCCTAGCCACCAGCTTCTCCACAAGGATACCTCCTCCGACATTCCTAAAGGGCCCGGGATGAAAGTCGGAGACGACTATCAAATGCCTCCTCCCGCCCTCTATGAGATATAGATGGATTTTTCCGCGGTCTCTAACTCCCAGAGGCTTGAAGACGTGGTCGAACATGCCCTCGGCGGAGACCGAGGAGTAAAGAAAGCTGTTCAACATGCACAGCGCATCGCCGCCTTTAATTCTACCCGCTAGATATCTCTTCAACAAGGGCATAGACACGGCGTAGGCCGCGGCAACTGTGGCTAGCGCGTAGTCGTGCAGGTAAAGGTAGTATAGAGGCGTCAGTACCATGGGCACTAGATATACTCTATCTTTGCAACGCAGAGACATAGACATGGAAGAGGCCACGACGGAAGAGATGAGTAGATAATGCAGAGGCGGCTTTTCGAGGATTAGATCAAACAGAGCGCCGAGGCCCAGGGCGAACGAGGTGACCTTGAACACGCCGGCCCGCGTCCACAGGCGGCGTCCGACAAAAAAGAAAAATAGGTAAAATAGTAAAAATGATATTATATATAATGCATTTCTTTTAATAATAATAGTAATTAATATAACTGTAAATAAAATATATGACAGTATACTTGGCGCCTCATTGAAGACATTGCTGTATACTTCCTCGAACGTTCTCTTCATAGACTTTCAATATATGAGCGTAAAGCCATTGATTGTGAATGAGATGAGATATATTTACTTAGATATGTGTTGTGTTTAGGGAATCTATATATGTATAATGTTTCATTAAGGAGATCCAGTGCCATGTATCCGCTCGGCGAGATCTCCAACTCGCCGATCCTATTAGCGACAGATCTATGGACTCTGGGATTTACGTGAGGGTGGAGGAGTATCGCGTAGTCTAAGCCGTACCTCAAATAGTCGTTGATGGCCGAGAAACCCATATGCACCGTCCTTGTAATGTCTAGATACTTAATGCCAATAATATATTTATTTTCTAATTTTATTAAAATATCTATTTGTGTATTATATTTATTTATTAATTGAGGTATAAATGATATTTTAGTTAGTATCTTCTCTACCTTGCCCCATAGGAAATATCCTGCCGAGCTTATGTATCCCGACAACGCCTCTACGACGTCCCCTCCGCCGATGCCGGAGAGGCTCACGACGTAGGGCCTCTTGATCTGTTGTGTCTCTTCGTCCTCTATGGGCAGATATTCGAGCAACCGCTCGCTCAACGCGGTGTAGGGCACGTAGTAGAAGTCGCCCAAGCTCTCCGCCAGCCCGGCTCTCGCCATGGCTTGGAGCGACGGGCATGGACTGGCCCTGCTGGAGCAGTCTATCAAGAGACTCCCCGAGAGGAAGCTGAAAGCCCTATTCTTTATGTTGTTGCTCCTTAACGAGGCAAGCGCCTTCAGCGCATCGCCGGGCACGTCTACTACTTTCTCGAGTATTTTTTCTAGGGGATAGAGCTCGCCGGCCCTCTCGGCCTCGGCCCTATGATCGGCGGGAGTACACGAGAGCTTCTCGGCGCAGAGCAAGTCCACGGAACCACAAGTCCTTTAATAAATTTTCAGACAATCGAGCGCTCTTCACCGGGGTCCAGCCGGGGATAAATCATCACGTGGAGTCCCTCTATATGTATTTTAAAAGGCCTCCCTCGCTACCGCCGAGGAATCTTCTCAAGTCTTCCTCGAGGGTGGTCCTCAGCCTTGGGTTGTAAAGCGCGGCGGCCGGGTGATACGTTACGCATAGAGTGGTCTCGACGCCGGCTATGCGGACCTTGAAGCACTTCCCCCTCACGTCGGTGATCTTGGCTACTCTACGGCCGGCGAAGGACATCAACGTCCTGGCGCTGTGCACGCCGAGGGCGACTATTAGCCGTGGCCTAATCGCCGCGATCTGCTCCACCAAGTACGGCGTGCACGCGGCTATCTCGTCCTCCAGAGGCTCCCTATTGCCCGGGGGCCGGCACTTGACTACGTTGGTTATGAAGACGTCGCGCCCTCTATCTATGCCGTATCTAGTCAATATACTTGTCAAGAGCCTGCCAGCAGGCCCCACGAAGGGCCTGCCCTCCTCGTCCTCCTTCTCGCCAGGAGCCTCGCCCACTATCATGATGCCCTTCTCGGCCCTCCCCTCCCCCGGAACCGCCAGCCGCCTGGTCTCGTGAAGTCTGCATCTGGTACATCCGCGTATCCGCTCGGCTATCTCCAGCAACTTGTCGTCCACGGACGCCGTTTAATACCGACAATTAACTATTACTCTTTTTATAGTCGACGCGCGCCGGTATCGTGTTCTGGCGGCTGTTCTCGCCCCAGAAGCAGAAGGAGTTGCCCAAAGTTGGGGGGAAGCCCGTATATATAGGGGGCATGTTGTTCTTGGGCACTGCGGAGCGCGGCGAGTTCGACGTGCGGAGGCATAAGCTGGTGGCCCTACACATAAGGGACAGCTCAGGCCTTCAGTACAAGCTCGACACCAGCGACGTGAGGGTCAAGATATCTAAAGAGAGCATAGACCTAGAGATATCGGCGGTGCCCAAGTTCTTCGAGGTAAAGATAAGAGAGCTCAACGATATTGTGAAGAGGCTCGGCGACGAGAGGAGAAACATAGAGGACTCGTACAGGAAGCTCGAAGAGGCGTTGATAAGGGGCTCCATCAGCATGCAGATATATGAGGACTCCAAGAAGAGGATCGCGGAGAAGGAGAAGAGGCTGATAGCCTCCTGCATGGAGGCCGAGAGGAGCTTCGTGAAGATAAACGACGACCTGAAGAGGCTCCTCGGCGACGTGGAGTCGAAGAGGGAGGCGCTGGAGGCCAAAAGGCTCCTAGACAGGCTCGATAGGGACGAGGAAGACATGCTGGCCAATTTAATAGCTCTGAGAACCAACATAATGTCGATAGAGCAGATGCTGAACACCTTATTGTTGCAGTTGAGGCTGGTCTGCTAGTCGGCTATATCCACCCCGGCAAAGTCGCTCGGCGGTGTGAGGCGTCCGTCGTCGTCGTAGTACCCGAGCACCGCGTGTTCCCTATTCGCCCTACATTTTCTGCAATATATGTAGATGCGGCCCTTGAAGGCTGTTAAGTTAAAGCCGACGTCCAGCACGCGCTCGTTGCCGCAGGCAGTGCAACGGAGTAGCCACTTCGTCATTTCTTGAGCGAGGCGATATATTCAACTATATACTGGGCCGGGTTTATGCCTGTGCTGGACTTGAAGCCTCTCCAGTCGGGGGAGGCGTTGACCTCAAACACCACGTATCCGTCCTTGGCCTCGCCTACGTCGATGCCGGCGTAGACGAGGCCGAGGGCCTTGGTGGCCCTCACAGCTATATCCTCGAGCTCCGGGTTCAAGGCGCAGGGCTCCGCCCTCGCGCCCTGAGCAATATTGGTCTTCCACATGGTGGAGATCCTGTACATACAGCCGATGGCCCTGCCGTCGACCACTATAACGCGTATGTCTCTGTTGGGCTTCTCGACATATTTCTGGATATAAAGCGGGTTGTGAGATATCAAGAGGGTTCTCATGACCTGGAAAGCCAGATCGGGATCTGAGAAGAGCATTGCGCCGAAGCCCCTACTGCCCTGTATGGGCTTGACTACCACGGTCTCGAGGGCCTTAGTTGCGTTGTACGCGTAGAAGAGATCCTCCGTGACTACGGTGGGAGGCACCGGTATCTTTGCCTTTCTAAGTATGTAGAGGCTCATCAGCTTGTCTCTGGAGGCCATAAGGCCGCGGACGGGGTTTATAGCTGTGGCGCCCTCCTCCTCCAAGATCTCGAGCGTGGTGACCCGCCTTATCATAGTGTTGGCGTCCAGGAGGAAGCCGATGCCTCGGATGACCACCACGTCGGGCCTTATCGGGCCTCTCCGCGTCTCCACGAAGACGCCGTCTTGGGACATCCTGACCGACAGCCTTTGGATCGGCGCGTACCTACTGCTGATCCCCCTCTTCTTTAGCTCCAGCAGGACGTCCCTAGTAGGCTCGTCTGGTATTGACGACTCGGCGACTACGAGCACCTCCACGGAGGGGCCGTAGTTCAGCTTATATAAGGATAGACGACATACCTCTAGTGAGGCTGCGCGCGAGTAGTGGCGTTGCCATGTGCCCCTCTTGCGGGTTCGCTATGCCTGGCCTAGATATATGTGAGCTGACGGGCACATGCGTCGAGTGCGCCCGCAAGGCCCTAGGGGATACATGCGCCAGATGTCCCGAGAGATCCCGGTGCGACTCGGCCCTAGAAGGTCTGAGGTTCGTCAAATCGCTTGAGCCCCAGCTTGACGTGTTCGTGGACGTGTCGCGGAGGGTGGTGAGCAAGGCGGAGAAGTACGGGAGGATCGACATAGCGGTGGCCTTCATGAAGTCGCTCATGGGGCTCGTGAAGGCATTAAGGAGCGCGCCGCCGCAGGCGGCCTTCCCCGCATGGGTGGCCGCCATCTTGAGGCGCGATGTTGTGGCGAAGTTGGCGCGTACGCCGTATGTGTTCGCCGGGGATTTCTACGAGGAGTTCAAGTGGTTCTGCGCCGAGTTCGGTTGCCGCGGCCTCGAGATCCCCCTATCCAACCTCCTAGCCTCTATATTGAGCTTGTCGTTGATAGAAGGCGTCGCCGACCCGTCTCGCTACTTTAACTACGCCTGACGGCTATGCCGAGCCGCCCTCGGCGCGTAGTACGCGAAAAGCAATCCAAGGATTCTTCGAGATAGTATATACATAACCATAGCAATTATATTTATAATAAGATATACTCCAAATGCGATATACATATTTATTTTAAAGCTAGATATGCAGATCGAGATCTGCGATACGGCCGCGGTCTGGGTCTGGCAGATCATCTGGACTATGTTGTCCATCAACGGAGTGAAGGCTACGGCCGACAGCGCTATCGCTACCGCCGAGAACGCCAAAGCCGCCAGAAGCAACTTAGCGGCAGATCCGTATTCGCCCCTCAACACGCCGGATTTAGACAGGTAGCCGGTTATGGCCGCCAAGATGGATAGGAAGTAGGAAGTTATCAACATAGCGCTCGGCAACTCGCCGAAGAGGAAATAGCTGGGTAGCCCAAACGCCATGTATATCGCTATGCCGGCCACAGCGGCCGACATGGAGAGGGCCACGGCGGCCCATATATATCTGCTGTACTGCGCCCTCCTATCCTCTATCTCCTTCAGGGTACGCGCCCTGCTCATCTTGATAGGTAGATTATTTCGCGTATCTTCACCTTGCAGTGGGGGCATATGAGCAACCGCTCCAGCACTTTGTTCCCTGTCAGGTGCTCGATTCTCATGATCCTGCTATCCTCGTTCATGGGCTTTCCGCACGACGGGCATATCAATAGGTACTCTAGGTCTACGGCCACGGTATCACCATATGGGCCCTATTAAAAGGTTCATGTGAGCTTAAATAACGCCCACTGTAGGGAGGTTCATGGAGAAGATCCCGCTGTCGGCGTTGGTGGAGAGAATAAAGGCTGGCGAGAATTTAGAGGTCAGCGGCTACGAGGGAGAGTACGCCGTGGTCGACAAGGTCAGGGGGGTTGTGAAGGGCGATATATCCGCTGACGAGCTCGCCGACTTGAAGAAGAGAAAGCCGAGGGGCGGGCCTACCAAAAAACAGCTGGAGACCGCCGGCGAGATAGCCAGAAGGCTTGCCGAGAACAAGCTTGCGTTCAAGGTCGTGTTCGGCCCTAGAGAGGCCACCATAAGGGTGGGGAAGGGTTTTATAAGGCTCGTCGAAGGGGTGAAGATAGCTGGTTTCTCGTCGCTCGACGAGGCCCCGCTCCCGCTGATCATGGACATCCTCGAGAAATACGGCGAGGTGAAGTTGCTGAAGCCCCTGAAGTAACCATAGGCGTTAAATTAGAGGAGTCCAAGAAAGTGCGTGTTGCCGTCTTATCTGATAGTAGAGATGTTCCCGCGCCTACAAATAGACGCCGGCGGAGGCGTCTGTGTCGAGTACGAGCGCGGCGGCCCCGTAATTAGGAGAGATTGTGCAGATATCGACTACCTAGTAGTGGAGCCGTATAAGGGCGTGTCGCGGCGCGCCGTCCCGGCCAGCCCGTTCAGCAACGGCGAGGCGGAGTTCCTCGACTTCTATATTGTCGGCGGCTTCGGTCTGAGCAGATACAGAATCCTCGTGAGGAATGGGCGGGCCTCGCTAAGGCGCATCCACGACGTAGATCTCTTCAACGGCTTCGTCAAGTCCGGCGAATACAGAGTCGTGGAGAAGGCGTTCGAGAACTACGTGAGGGAGTACGCGTCCGGCTGCGTGTTTGGGTGCCTCGCCTCGATGGCGCTGGCGGGTGTCTCCGGGATACCGCTTCCGGACGGCGCGTTCGAGCGCCGGGGAAAGATATATCACGCTCCTGGACTCGCCGTGTACGTGGACACTAGGGGGAGATCGAACACGATAGTCGAGATAGCCGCCTCGGCCCAGAAGGCCGAGGATTTCAGGGAAATAACGACCGGCCTCTTCAAGGAGGCCTACGGCGTGCATTGGGCATATATGGGCAGGTTGCTGGCCCTATCGCCGTCCATGCTGTTGGACCTATTCCTGTCCAGCCCTAGGAGGGCTGTTGTTGGGCCGGCTCTCTAAGCGTGACTATATTGATCCGGCCCTGCCGCCTCACCTCTACGAGGCCTCTCTCGGCGAGCCTCCTAATAGCCTTATGCACCGTGCTTTTGGGCAGATCTAGGTCCTTCACTATATCTCCTTGGTAGGCCAAGCCGCCGCGGCTCCTTAAGTACTTGATTATCTGCTCATCGACGTCGGCCGGGCCCTCTACATCTTCTCCATTCGACGAGTTGTTGAGCGCCTTTAAGACGCGCCTCCGCCCGGTGTACATCGCAAAGACTAGGAGGGCGAGTTCCAACGCCAACAGCAGATAGCCTAACATGTGCCGGCCTTCTGCAGAACGGAGTCGGAGATGTCCAGCGCCTCTATCAAGGTCTTGAAGCCTCTCTCCGCCTCGATGCCCATTCCCACCGCCCGCACCGAGAAGCCGAGCTGTTTAAGGTAGTCGCGGCAGTCTGCCGTGGAGAAGAGCTGGAGGCGCCTATTGACGCAGTCGCATTCCACGACCGTTACGCGGGCGCCCGAGGATACAGACTTACGCATCCTGGAAAGATCCCTGTCGACTATCCACCCGTCGCTGGCCAGCGCGTATAGGAGATCTAGCCTCAGATCGCTAGGCATCGTCGCACACAGAGATCTCAGAGACTCCTCGACTCCGTCAATGTAGGGAGTCGCCCTTATGCGCTCCCCCTCTTCCTCGACTTTCTCAGCCAGACTCCTCAAGGAGAGGTAGGCGACGACTCTTTCCAGCTCGGGGGCCTCGAAGACCAAAGCGTCTCCGTCCCTATACGCCAGACACACGGAGAGGGCGCACCGTATAAATATAAAGGTTTACGGCTTGTGCGTGCGGGAGGAGATGGGGCCGATTTTGAGCTTCAAGGAGAAATATCTGGAGAGGGTGTTGAGCGGGGAGAAGCGCGTGACTATCAGGCTAGGCGCCTTGAGACCTCGCTTCCAGTTAGTGTACATAGCGTGTTGCGGCATGCTCTACGGCGAGGCTGTAATAACTAAGGTGGAGTACCTAAGGCTGAGGGATATCGGCGAAGACGTGTTGAGGGAGGAGGGCTTCGGGAGCCTGGAGGAGGCCTTGTCGGAGCTGAGAGGCCTATATCCGAGGATCGACCTAGACGACGTGGTCTCGGTAATACGTTTTTCGTTGATCAGGCGCTACGAGAAGCCAATATCTATAAACGCGATAAAGAGGACATGAGGCGCCTCCTCGAGGCCCTTAAGGACTACGACTACGTGGTGTTGACAAAACCCAGCAATCTCGCCTACGCCATAGGCTTCCCCGACGGCCTGGCTCTAGTGGTCGACGTAAAGACCGGCGGGACCACGCTGTACGTCTCCCGTCTGGATTATAGGAGGGCCCTGGCATCCGTCGCGGCGGATAGAGTCGTCGCCTTCGCGACGGCCGAAATACCGCCGAGAGGCCCGGGCGAGGAGCTCCTTATTGCCAAGAACCTCCTCGAGAAGCTGAAGGAGACGCTGGGAGGACGGGTGGCGTCGGATAGTAGAGAGGTCGGCGAGGACGTATCCGGAAAGATTCTGGAGGTCAGGTCCATCAAGACCGAGGAGGAGGTCGGGAGGATGAGAAAGGCCTTGGAGATAACCGAGGAGGCCCTATCGTCTCTGCATCGTCTGGAGGGACGTAGAGAGCGGGAGATCGCGGCGGAGATATACAGGCACATGATAGAGCTCGGGTCCGACGGCGTGGCGTTCGAGCCCATAGTGGGCTCGGGCCCCCACTCCGCATGGCCCCACTACAACTACGGGGATAGGCGCGTGACGTACGGCGACGTTGTGGTTATCGACGTAGGGGCCAGATATAGGTTCTACTGCGCCGACATGACCAGGACCTACCTAGTAGGCGATGTGCCGAGGCAACTGAAGGATGCGGTGTACGCCGTCTACGAGGCGTCTAGGGCGGCCGAGAAGGCCATTAGGGCAGGCGTGTCGGCGCGGGAGGTAGATCTATCGGCTAGGAAAGTGCTCGAGGACTACGGCTTCGGGCAATATTTCATCCACTCGACAGGCCACGGAGTCGGCGTGGAGGTCCACGAGCCGCCTAGGCTGTCCGCCGCCTCGGACGACGTGTTAAAAGAGGGCATGGTGGTCACCGTGGAGCCCGGCGTCTACATACCCGGCATAGGCGGCGTGAGGATAGAGAATATGGTGTACGTATCTCTGTCGGGCGCCGTGGTCATGAACAGGCTACCCTATATTGTCTAGCGGCGGCGTGGGGAAGCCCTCACGGCATATACGCCGAACCCTCTCTCTACTGCCTTCACTATAAAGCCGGAGGACCTAAGCCTTTCGGCTACGCCTCGCCATACCGAGACGCCTCTGTACTTAGAGCCAGAGGCGCCTGTGTAGTGGAACAGCCCTCCGCCGGGCTTCAGAATCCTCGCGTACTCCCTATAGAGGCCTTCGGAGTACAAGACCTGGGTCGCGTGGCTGAGCCTCGGCGGGTCGTGTATTACGTAGTCGAACGCGGCGTCTTTCAGCGCCTCGACGAATCTAGTCGCGTCGTCGAGTATCAGATCTACTCCCCCCGAGAAGAGCCCTCTGCTGTAGGGGTTGTAAGACGCCAACAACAACACGTTGGGGTCGGCCTCCACTGTGACCACCTGGCGCGCCCCCCTCCTCGTCGCCTCAATCGCCGTGTAGCCCAGCCCGGTGCAACATTCGAATACCCTCCCCCTAACGAAACGCACCTTACGTCTGGTCACCAACAGGGGGTTCTCCAACACGCTGTGCATGGTTATGCCGTCTATCATCAAGGTGGGGGCCCACCCCCGCCCGAACACGCACAGTTTATAGAAGCGGGCGCCGGCGATCGAAAGCTCCCGCCAGCTTCCGTCGATCAGCGCATACACCTCACAGCTCTCCTCCGAGATCTCGGGGAGCTCATCCAGCGATATCTCGTATACGTTGGGGCCGTACTCGAAGCTGGCGGTGCCATTGCCGCCGTAGATCACCCTAGTTCTGCTTATTTCAAGATCGAAGGAGACCTCGGACTTGCCGCGTAGAAGGTCCTCTATCTGCCACTTCGACAGCACAGGCACAGCTATAGGCCGGAGCTTACTTTCAGAGCCCTCACCCTCCACTCACGTTTTTTACTTGCCGACCTTATATACGGAGAAGTCCCATGGCCTCATGTACGTTCAGTCTACACGGTACAGCCCAGTGGGGGAGTACCTGCGCCTGTTGATTATGCAGAGGCTGGCCCAAGGGCCGGCGCGCGTCGAGGAGGTGGACGAGCTCGCCAAGAGGGCCGTGGAGCGGGTCGGGGTGAGGTACGACTGGAGGATATGGCCCGAGCTCTTGAGGCGCGAGGTGGCGGTGAGGGACGGCGTGGCCGAGCTGACCGACGAGGGGAGGTGGCTCCTCAAGACGACTAGAGATGTGGTGGCCGAATACGTGAGGAGGACGTTGGGAGTGGCGCTAGGCTGAGATCCTCCTCACCGCGAGATCCATAAGGGGCTCTAATACCGACTTGAGCACAGCTACAACGTCCTCGCCGCACCTCTCCACGGCGCTCTTCTTGATGTAGACGAATATGTGGGGGGCCCTCCTCCAAGCCTCGTTGACAGCCTCCGCAAGCGGCGAAATTCTGGAAAGCGGTAGCGGGCCCATGGACGTCGATATGTAGAGATCCTCGGCGTATGGGTCGAAACTGACGTAGGAGATTATGAGGTCGTCCGGCGACAGCCTACAACCGCCGGCCGCCTCGCCTAGCTCCACGTTCAGGCGCTCCACGAGCTTCTTCTTCACCTCGTCCATGACCGCCCAGTGGAGGGGCCCCAGCCTATCCACCGCCTCGTTGATACGGGTCGGGTCCTTGAACACCTCGAGGAAATCCTTCTCCCTCTTCCACAACGTCGCGTACTCGGGCGGTTTGCGGGACAGTAAATCCCTAAATCTCCTATCCCTCACCATCACAGACGTGAAGTAGTCGTCGGTCGCCTTCCAGACGTTTTCCCCATCGACTTGACCTGCCGCAAATCTGGCTAGGTCGCATAAGTATTCGCAGATTTCCCCATCGCCGGAACCCTCGGCGCATTTGTATATGTTGTCCGCGAGTATATTGCGGGCTATTTCTGTAAACAACACAGTCTTGTGATGGAGGTAGACATGCCTGTATAGGTTGTAGCGGGTTATCAGATACCCCTCTAGGTTGACCCTCGCCTTTTCGTTGAACTGGAACCTCCCCTCCACGACCTCTAAGTTCTCCACGACTCTCTCGAGATCGATGTGGGTGAAGCTCGTGCCGACGGCGGCCCCGGTGAAGAACATATCGCGCATTATGTAGTCGAGCCTATCAGCGTCGAAAGATCCGGAGAGGATGTTGCTGAAGAGCTTGAGCTTGCCCCCCCTCTCGAATAGAAGAGACTTGACTATGTCGGGATCGTAGCCCAGCTCGGAAAGCTTGGGCGCCAGCCTATCTACGAGCAATCTTGTGGTGGCCTCATGCGGCTTTCCCCTGTCGAATAGGGCGAGGTCCACGTCGACGCACTTGTTTTTGATCGCCATGTGGAGCAGATCTCTCGAAAGCGCCTCGAACGAGTGGGAGAAGGGCAGATGGCCCAGATCGTGTAGCAGTGCGGAGACCCTCAGGTGTTTGAGAAGCCGTGGGTCCGTCTCGCCGATCTGTTGCATGACCCTTTCCCCTATGAGGGTGGCCACGTGCATGACGCCTAGGCTGTGGTCGAAGCGCGTGTGGGTCGCCGCGGGGTAGACCAGGTAGACGAAACCGAGCTGTTTGACGTAGCGGAGCCTCTGTATGATCGGCTCGCCGTCGATGAGCTTGACCTCCTCCTCTGTGAGCTTGATGAAGCCGTGTACTGGATCCCTAACCGCCTTCTTGTACTGCACGATAACAGAACGTCGAGTGTTTAAAAGGCAGTCGAGGCCGAGATGACGCGGCCTACGTCGAAGGCCCGCCCGCACCGCGCGATATCAAGAGCCTCAGCGCGCCGACCAGCGCACGCGGCGCCTTTCTTGAGGTCGCCATGGCGAGCGCGAGCGTCTTGACGTGGTCGTCGTAGTCTATCGCCAAGAACTCGGAGCCGTGGAATATCCTTAAGGCCTCGTGAACAAATCCCTTGACATACATAAGCTCGTAGACGGCCCTGGCCGCCGAGAGCCTCAAGATAGTGGGCCGCATAGAGTACTCATACGCCGAAGGGTCCCCCGTCCTCAACGCCTCGCCGAAAGACGCCCCGCTCTTTATAGCGAGTATTATGCCGCCGCCGCTTAACGGTTTAGTTAGGCCGGCCGCATCGCCTAGAAGCGCGACGTTGCCGTAGACGAGCCTCTTGAGAGGAGGTCCGGCCAACACGCCGCCGCCGAAAGGCTTGCCGACAGGCGTGCCTCCGACCATCTTCACTAACTTGCGTAGCTTGTCCACTACGCAACATCTGTCTGCGAGCCCTACCCTATATACGCCTCTGTCTATCTCGACTATCCAAGAGAAGTAGGCCTCCGAGAGCTTCTTGTTATACACGACGGTTATACCCGAGAGGCCTATGTCGCTCTTCACGTCTACCTGGAGGCCGGGCAATCTGGTGACCTCGCCGTAAATATGCGAGAACCTCCTGACAGCCCCCTCAGCTATAGCTACGTAGTCGTAAGGCCCGCGCCTGCCAGCCGACGTGTATACATATTGGCCCCTTATCGCCTCCACCCTCACGCCGAGCTTCAGCGAGGGGACGCCCTCAGAGAGCCGCCTCTCTAGCCCCGGCCTATCGAGGAGGTAGACGCCGTCTCTCACCTTGAACCATATCCAGTGTCCTTGTAGATCCGTCACCAGAAGTTCGTTGTATTTGTTCAAAACCGTATCGGGCGGTATGCCGACCTCCTCGGCAGATCGTCCGCTGACCAGGCTGGTGCAGTGGCGCGGGAGCCCTACCTCAGAGTGCTCCTCGTAGACGTCCGCGTCGATCCGCGAGGCCAGGGATAAACCCGCGGGTCCCGCGCCGATTACAGCGACGCGCACCGTATCGGTTTATGGCGTATTAATATACCTAGTATCCCCTACGCAGATAACAACGTACGAGGGCGGACAGGAGCTCGCCACGGCGAGTTCGGCTTAGTCCTCTGTAGGTTGTTTTTTGAGCCAGCCCAACGAGCCTATATCCACGCCCTGTCCTGTCTTTATGAGGGATACCATGTTCCAAGTTATCAGCGCGATTATTATATGCCGGCATATAAGGCCCTTGATGGTGTTGGCCTCGCAAGTGCACTTAGCGCCGTAGGGGCCCACCGAGACGTAGTGCCACACGCCTCTTCTGCTGCTGGACTCGACGGCCATGCGGACGCCCAATACCTTACCCCTCTCCTCGACGATCTCCAATATCCGGGCGCGCCTCGGCTCTACCGAGAAGTAGAGATCGAGTATCTTAGAGAGCCTTACGCCTAAGGTTCCCGAGAGGTCGAGAAGGAAGCGCCTAGCCCCTTCTTCCAAGGCCTCTGCCGAGCCCATCTACGAACTCCCTCGTGCCTGCCAATAAAGATATCCCCCGCGCCTCCAGCGAGTAATCTCCTAGTATTATGTACTCCATGCCGAGAGCTCTGCCGATCAGCAACGCCGCCGCCACGTCGAGCACCCTCAGCTTGCCTCTTAGATCCGCGAACCCCACGGCGGCGCCGAGGCCTGTCAGGAGGAGCTCGTAGCTGGAGCATCCAAGGCTACGCCCCTTGAGGCCCATTGACGATATGAGCGAGTAGACCTCGTGAGGCACGGACTCTCCCATGGCGACGAAGGCCACGTTCGCCGCGGTCTCAGCCCTCTTAAGAGGTGCGCCGTTTTTAGACGGCGGCGATCCAGGCCCCAGAGAGTATATCTCGCCGGTGGACGGAACCGCCAACACGGCATACTCCAAGTCGTCGAGCTTCCCTGTGCGGTTGCGGCCCGCCGCTATCGAGATCGTGAATACGGGGATCCCGAGGGAGTAGTTTAGAGAGCCGTCGAGGGGGTCTAGCACAAAGACGTAGCGCTCGTCGCCCCATCTGTAGATCCCGCCCTCCTCCGCTATGAGGACCCCGCCCTCGAAGGCCCCCCGCAACGCCGTGTATATGTACTCCTCCATCTGGGCGTCCACGGCCCTCGTCACGTCGTCGCCTCGGCGGGCCACGACCTCTATCCCTCTGCCGTCCTTGAAGTGGCTCCACAAGATCCAAGAGGCCTTGGCCGCTATGGCCTCAAGCCTTCCGAGCACGGCGTAAATAGCCGGCCCGTATAAAAAGTTCAGCCAAAGCGCCACCGGCCATCTATGCCCGTAACCCTGACTACATCATCTGGAAATAAAAACCGCCTCGGTTTATATATACGGTGAGGACGAGCGACGCGCCGATCGGTGACGACTAGGAGGTGAGCGCCGACCTCGGCTTGATATCCGCCACGAAACGTTATATATCGGGCAGTATGGGGCGACGTGGGAGGACGGAGAAGGAGGAGGAAGATCATAGTTAGGCCCAAGAGGACCATACCCAAGATATTTGTATGTCCCAACTGCGGCGCGCAGACGGTCAACGTCAAAAGGATGGGGGATAGATACGTCGTCATCTGCGGCACATGCGGGCTGAGGGAGGAGTTCGAGGAGCATCCCCGTTGGACCGCCGTGGACTACTACAACGCCTTCGTGGACCACTTCCTCGAGGGCAAGATAAAGCCGCCCGAAGCCGAACAAGGGGGCGGCGCCGAGACTACTGCCGAAGGCGAGGCGGAGCCGGGCGAGGCTGGCGAGGGCGGGGCCGAGGAGGAGGGCGAGGGCCATGAAGGTCCTTGAATACATATCGGAGGGGGTTAAGCACTTCACGCTTCTCGACCCCGACAAATCCGTCGACTACCTCAAGATAGCCAAGACGGCGTTGGACGCCGGGACTGACGGCCTCCTCGTCGGAGGCTCTCTGGGCATCCCATCGGAGGAGCTCGACGAGGTTGTGAAGGACCTGAAATCCGTTGCGCACGTCCCGGTGGTTCTATTCCCGGGCACCATATGCCAGATCACGCCGAGGGCCGACGCGATACTGTTCCTAAGCGTACTGAACTCGCAGGATCCGTACTTCATAGTAGGCGCCCAACTACAAGGCGCCGTCATACTCGCAAAGCATTACCCTCAGCTGGAGGTCATATCCACCGCATACCTGCTGGTCGGCGACGGCGGGGCGGCGGGATATATAAGCTCGGCTCGCCCCATCCCGCTGAGAAGGCCGGACATAGCGGTCGCCTACGCGCTCGCCGCGAGGTATATGGGGTTCAACGCCGTGTATCTAGAGGCCGGTAGCGGCGCGCCCGAGCCCGTCCCTACAGCCATGGTGAGGGCTGTCAGGAAGTACCTAGACAGAGTATTGATAGTCGGCGGCGGCATAAGGTCCGGCAAAGCCGCTGAGGAGATAGCGCGGGAGAGGCCCAACGTCATAGTGACGGGCACAATAGCCGAAGAACAGCCGGAAAAACTGGGCGAAATAGTGCGCTCCATAAGAAGCGCCGTAAAGCCTTAAAAACCGGTACATCAACGAGAACGGGCGGGGGTGCCCGAGCCAGGTCAAAGGGGCAGGGTTGAGGTCCCTGTGGCGTAGGCCTGCGTGGGTTCAAATCCCACCCCCCGCACCATTCTATTCCCTAAACACGCCGAAAATCGGCGGCGCAGTTCACATACGGCGCCCTTCCCTTAACTGCGGCAGATTTAAGAAGAAATGACGGGCCCGTCCGGCTCCGCGCTCATACTCCTCCGAGACTACGGAGGCGTCGGCGGGCGGGGAACCGGGGGGTTGATATGGCCGGTATCTGGCTTAAAGAATTTTTCAGCCCATGCGATTGAGGTCACCTATCGCCCTATCGGGGTGTCATCATTAATAAGGCCAAGTCGGGTCGCTTTTATGGAATTTGCCGAGAGGGCGGTCGCCAGATTTAGGGAGATCTTCGGCGCTGAGGCCGAGGTGGAGATATTAGAGGCAGGGCGGGACTTCGTCAAGGCGAAGTTCGGCGGTAACATGTGCTATACTTGCGGCACGTACGACTACTTCGAGGATTTCGCCTACATGCTCGGCGATGAGGCCGGCGAGGAGTGGGCCGTGTCTGGGTACGAGCAACTGGACAGCGGCGAGTACGTCGTCGAGTTTAGGCCGAAGCGGCTGGTGGAGAGGGCCACACGGCATATCAAGATCGTCTTAGACGGTCTCTCCCTCGACTTAAAGGTCTGAAAGCCGCGTCTATCTCCTCGAGGACCTCCAGAAACGACTTTTCGGAAATCATCGCCGCGTTGGCCACGTCCTTGGGCTCTAGCTTGTATCCGTGCGCCCTTGCTGAGAGTAGAAAAGCCGCGGCCTGGGCTATCTTGCCCCGTCCGACAACCGGCATTATCAGGCGAAGGATATCCAGCGCGTTTTTGACGACGCCCTTATCAACGCCTAGATCCTCCGCGATTTTGAACATGAAGTATTTAGGCGGAGGCGGCGGCATCGAGACCCCCGCCGTCCTCTGGACCCACAAAGCCCCCCTGGCGAGACGGCGAATGTCGTAGCCCTTAAACACATGATCGGCGTATATCTTGGCGAGCCTGCAAGATACGAACAGGATCGCGGCGGCGGCGTACTCCACGTCGCCGGCTCTGCCCACGCGCGCCGCCAGCGCCTCCCCCGTATGTATACAGACCTTGGGCAAGCCCAAGTACGAGCCGAGCCTCTCCACCTCGGCGGAGATCCTGTTGCCCGGCCTCTTGGCGATAGCTCTATAGATCTTGAACTTCGGCGTTACTATACCTCTCACGTCTCTCCAATCGTACTCGGTCCCGCCCTCAAGAGGCAGATAGTCCGCGGGCTTCTTCGAGGCGGAGGGCCCCGCCGCAACAGCCGGCCCCAGCACGGTCCCGCAGCTCCTGCACACGACGAGGCCTTCGGAGTTCAGCGAGAGGTCGCGCCCTCCGCAGACCGGACACACGCCGAGCTCGACTATGAGGCTCACGAAGATCGTCGAGATTTTAAAGCAGCTAATCCTTTTAACTCCCTGTGCGTCGTTTTCCATGAAGGCGTACATGGCGCGCGGCCCCGGCGCCGAGCTCGAGCTCGTAGAGGTCGAGAGGCCTAGGCCGGGTCCGGGAAAGGCCCTCGTGAGGGTGAAGGCGGCGGGGATATGCTATAGGGACTATCTGGCTTGGACCGGGTGGCAGAGGGTGAAGTTCCCCACAGTTCCGGGCCACGAATATGCCGGCGTGGTCGAGGAGGTGGGCCCCGGAATCTCGTCGGTGTCGCCCGGCGATCGTGTGGCCGGCATGATGTACGAGTATTGCGGTGAGTGCGAGTATTGCAGATCCGGGCGGGAAAATCTATGTAAAAACAAGAAGGTGTTCGGCGAAGATCTGTGGGGCGCCTTCGCCGAATATATAGTGGCCGACGCTAAGTCTTTGGTCAAGATCCCCGACAACGTCGACTTCGCCGCCGCGTCTTTCGCCGCCTGCGTCCTCTCGACTCTCGTAAGGGCGGCTAGGAGGACGGGGATAGGACAAGGCCACCTCGTCGTGGTGACGGGCGCGTCGGGCGGCGTGGGGATCCACGCGTTGCAGATAGCGAAGGCCTACGGGGCAAAAACCGTCGGCGTGACTAGGCCGGAGAAGGCCGAATACGTGGCCAAATACGCCGACTACGTGGTGGCGAGACAAGACTTCGCCGACGAGGTGAAGAAGATGGGCTATGCCGACGTTGTCATCGAGACGGTCGGAGGCCCCACCATAGGCCAATCCGCAAGGGCGCTGAAGCCCGGGGGCAAGATCGCCCTAATAGGCAACGTTGACCCCAATCCGCAACAGATTCAGCTGGGGCTTTACATACTTAAGGAGATAGACGTGTTGCCAGTGCTACAGGGCACGAGAGCCGATCTAGCGGAGGCGTTGAGGCTCTTGTCGGAGGGCAAGGTGAGGCCCGTGTACACTCTCCATAAGTTCGCCGAGTTGCCGCGGTTGCTGGCCGAGATGCCTAAGGCGAAACACGTAGGGAGGCAAGTGGTGGAGGTCTAGCAAGCGCGTTTTCTGAACCTAAGCACCGTCACCGCTATCACTATCGCGTATATCGACGCCACGATCGCCGTGTCCAAGCCCACCGACGTTTTGAAGCCAAAGGATTTAAATAGGTTAATTCTCTGCCCCATGGAGATCAGTCCCCCAAACCGTGGGGATTATAGGTCTGGGCAAGCTGGGCTCCGCGCTCGGGCTGAGGCTTAGGGAGAGGGGATATAGGGTAATTGGGTCTGTCAAAACCTATAGATCCCTCGAGAGGGCCTCCAAGCTGGGCTTCGAGGTTCACCTAGACAACAACCTCGTGGTCGACAAGAGCGACGTGGTGTTCCTCTCGGTCAAGCCCTACAACGTGGCCGAGGTGGCAATAAAGACGGACAAGCCCGTGGTGTCCTTCGTCGCCGGGGTGCCTCTGGCGAGGATCTCGGGCCTATCTACGAGGCCCTACAGAGCCATGACAAATATAGGCCTCACCGCCATTGCGGTGTCCGGCGAATACGACGAGGGGATAGACAATTTGCTCAAATCGCTGGCCCCCGTAGTTCTGTGGGTAGAGGAGAAACTGCTCGATCCCCTAACGGTGGTGTTGGGTAGCGGCCCCGCGCTGGTGGCGAAGCTCCTCCGCGCATATGTGGAGGCCGCGGTGAACGTGGGAGTGCCCTGGGATCTAGCCAAAAGCATAGCTTCGGGCCTGTTCTCGACGGCCCCCCAGCTCGTCGAGAGGCTCGGATACGACGGCGTAGTGGAGGCCGTGGCCACGCCGGGCGGCACCACGATAAGGGCGATAACCAGAATGGCGGGCTTGGAAGGCCTTCTAGCTACTGCGGTTGAGGAGGCCGTGGCCAGGCTAATACCCAAGTCTTGACAACGCCTCGTAGAAGAGGCGGTAGGCCTCGTCGGGATCTACAGGCGGCGCGGGGGGCTTCCCCTTTTCCTTCAACGCCTTTATGAACTCGTCGACGGCCTCGCCGGCCTCCTCCGCGTATAGAGGCGCCGCGGCGTCTCCCAGAAGCGAGAAGGCGTAGACGGAGAGGTAGCGGAAAGAAGTGCCTCCGTACTTTTCGACGAGCGGCCAGCGCTCGGCGTATATCCTCGCGAGCGCGAGGCCGACGGCGTAGCTCAGCCCTATGGTGTACTTAACAAAGCGCTCGTGCTCCTCGACAGATCCCTCCACGACCGACGCGCCTAGGCTCTCGAAGAAGGCGCGCGCCCTATCGGCCCCGCTCTTGCCCGGGACCTCCATGACTACGACCTTCCTACCTCTTATAGTGTCGGCGCCGGGCCCGAACATGGGGTGCGCCGTGGCCGCCAACGCGCAGTCGGGGAGCGAGGCGTACGCCGGCAATACATATTTTTTGAACGTCGCTATGTCGAGGACCAGCCTACCGCAGACGTCCAGCCCCGAGAGGGACTTGACCACGTCTCCGGCCTCCTTGAAGCCCACGGCCACTATAATCACGTCGCTCAACTCGACGAGCTCGTCGAGGGTCCCCACGTCGCTTTTGGCCCTATCTATGTCGTACACCGCGGCTCGGTACAGCCTGGAGATCTCCCTCTTAAGCCAAAGACCCATGCGGCCGCCCCCCACTATTCCGACGGCCGTCATACGCCCCAGTCGGTCAACAGAGCTAGCGTGGAGTAGAGCCCGTGTTCCCCGGAGGCCCTCAAGGCGGCCGACAACGTGGCCAGGGAGGCCGGGCCGAGCCTTAATCCTTTAGGCAAGGGAGGCGGCGGAAGCGGAGGGCCATACGCCGCGTCGGCCCAACTACAATCGCCGTCGCCTAGCCTAGCCGCCACTATCGTCAACCCCGGCTCGACCTCTCTAGCCCTCCTCGCCACGGCCTCCCCGAGGGCCCCCGTGTAGCAGGGCACAGCCAGGGAGTCCACGCCGGGGGCCATCGCCAGGACTTCGTGGGCCACTGTGTTGTAGTACGCCTCGACCACGAGGGCCCTATCGACGACCGTAGCGCCCTCTTCCCTGTCTCCTACACAATCGGGACAGAGCGCCTCGGCTATTTCCCTAAATCTGCCGTCCTCGAAGTAGACCTTGCGGAAGCGCCCCAAGATATAGGCGAGGGGCAGAGCCTTTATCGAGCCGGTGAGGTTGAGGAACAGCGGCATGCCCAAGACCCGGCGCGGCCCCTCCCTTATAACCAGTCGGGATAGCTCCACGTGCACCTCCATGTCTAACTACTCAATTCAAATTTTAACTACCCGCTTAATCGCGTGGAGCGGCTTGAGAAGGTCAGACTACAGCTGGACGGGGTTAACGTGCTGAGATCCGTCAAGAGGTTGCTGGGCTTGACGTACAAGGAGCTCTCGTCTCTGTTAGGCCTACCCGAGAGCGTGCTCTCGCGCTACTACACAGGCGATATGTTGCCCTCTGTCGAGACGGCGTCCGAGATCGTCGAGAGGCTCTTCGCCGAATATCCGCTGGACAAGATACTCTCCAAGACGTTGCGCGTGTACGAGACCTACGTCGACCTCACGGCGACGTACAACCCAGATCTCTGGACGCTCTACTCCATATATATAACCAAGAAGTTCGGGGGCTTGAAGATCGACAAGGTGCTCACGGCTGCTGTCGACGGCATACCCCTTGCGGTGGCCGTGGCGCAGAGGTTCGAGGCGCCGCTGGTAGTGGCGAAGCAGTACAAGGAGCCTGGAGCCAAGAGCTTGGAGGTGTCCTACATAAAGGGCAATAGAGTCGTGTCGCTGTACGTGCCGCAGGGCCTTCTGGCCAAGGGCGACTCGGTGCTCATAATCGACGACGTGGTTAGGACAGGCAAGACTATAAGGGCGTTGGCGGATCTGGCCGAGGCGGCCGGTAGCAGGGTCGCGGCGGCGGCCGCCCTCCTCGCCTTTAGGGGATTCTCCGAGAAGTTCGAGTTCCCGGTGGATATAGTGCTGACGATCTAATAGCCCGGGCCCTCAGCCCTCCAGGTGTTCCTCAAAACTCGGCCGTCCCGAACGCCGTCATCACGGGGCTACAGCCCGGCTGACCGATCACTGGGCGAGCTCCTGTTGTTGCTTGAGGTACTGCTCCACTATGTCGTACCCGTAAATGGCCTTAAACATCTCCCTGCCCTCGGGCGTCATCTGAGTGGGGTCCCACGGCCTCTCGAAGTCCACATCCACCTCGACGTCCTTCGCCTCGGGCACGACAGACTGCACCGCGAGGCCCACCTCGTTCGCGAGCGAGGAGGACACCGGACAGCCGACCGCCGTTAGGGTCATGACTATCTTCAACGTCCCGTCCTCGCCTAAAGTAATCTCCCGAATAAGGCCGAGGTCGTACACGTTTATGGGTATCTCCGGGTCGTAGATATTTCGCAGTATCTCCACCAGTTGCTTGACCTTCTCGGGAGGCAGATTTGTCTTGAAGACCACCCCGTTTCCGCTCTGCTCCATGGCGTAATATTCGTTTCATCTTTATTTAGTTGAGCCCCAGGAGGCCCATGTACGCCGAGTATAAGGGCAAGTTCTACAGACCGCTCCACCCGAGGCCCACCGTCGTCGTGGTCTCCAAATGCCCCGACGGCAAGATAAACGCCATGCCGGCCAGCTGGAACACGCCCGTCTCCGAGGAGCCCCCCACGATAGCCGTGGCGGTGGACAGATCGGCCTACACGTTCCAATGTCTAGAACACTCAGGAGAGGCCACGATAAACGTAGTGCCCGCCGACATGGCCGACTTGGCCTACGCCCTAGGATCTGTCAGCGGCAGAGACGTGGATAAAGTTTCGGCGTTCGGGCTCAAGCTGTTGCCCAGCGACGTCGTCGAGGCGCCGGGGCTCGACGGCTCTATTGCGGTATACGAGGCCAGGGTAACTGCGAAGTTAGACATCGGCGAGGTGAGGCTCTACGTCTTCGAGGTGCTTAAAGTCAAGGTAGCGCAGGGGCTTGTCGACGAATGGGGGCCCGTTCTCGACAAGACGAACTTGTTGCTCCACGGAGCGGGCAGAGTCTTCTATAGAGTAGATCCAAGAAAGATATGGGCCAAAAAGCCGGCGGGCCGCCCGTAGGGCTCGAGAGGCCGGCGTCGAGGGGCCCGTAGAACGTCTGCGTCGTGGCGACGCGGAGGTAAAACTTTTAAGTCGCTGTGGTGTGGTTTTTCGGCGGGGGTGCCCGAGCCAGGTCAAAGGGGCAGGGTTCAGGTCCCTGTGGCGTAGGCCTGCGTGGGTTCAAATCCCACCCCCCGCACCTTTACGCCAATATCTCCCAGCCTCTCCGATATGGGCTCACTGAGGCGGCTTGTAGGGCTCCTCTAGGTATTTCACCCCGTCGTTGGGCTTGACCTCAAGCACTCCGACCGCCTCCTCGAGACGCCCACCTCTATCCCCGCCTATGTAGGCGCAGATCAACGCAGTCGGTCCTCGATCTCTTCGATTCCTCTACACGCCGCGCTATGTGCCTCTCTGAAACTACCGTTAGGCCGTTGCCCACGGGTAACTTGGCGGCTACGATCTCATTTGTTTTTATTTCGGACTCATTTTATTATCTGTGGACATACTCAACGAGTTGCAGAAGAAGGGCGTGAAGTTCTACGCCTATAAGGCCGGCGGGCTCACCATAGCGTATATAATGGACGGCGAAGTGGACGCTAAGCCGGAAAAAACGGTGAGGGCCGGAGGCCATATCTTTATGTATTTCGGCGATGTGGTGTTGGTCAAGCGCGAAGCAACTTCTCAAGCTCCAGGAGGTCCTTCAGCTCGAGCTTGACGGTCTTCCCGTCGGGGAGCTGTCTGACTATCGAGAAGTTCAGCTTGCCTTGTCTGAACTCCTCCATGGCGATCAAGACGGGGTCCTTCGTGCCGAGCGAGTTTATGTCCACTAGAGGCTGGGCGCCCATGGCCAGCTGTAGCGCGCGGGCCGCGACGACTCTGGCCACCTCGAACCTCGTCAACCTCGGCGGGTAGAGAGATCTGTCCACCAAGGCGGATCTGAGAGCTTGGATGAGCTTCTCGATTCTATCGACAAGCTCTGGAGGAGAAAGCTTACTCTCCATCGCCACGAGGTCCGGGAGGAGTACTAAAATTTTGTGCCGCGTAAAAAGAGGGGATTAGTCGGTCTTGCTCTCGCCCTCTTCCTCCTTCTTCTCGCCCTTCTTCTCCTCCTTCTTCGGGGCGCCGGCGGCTATGATGTCGTCTATGCGGAGCACCATTATGGCGGCCTCCGTGGCGGACCTCAGCACGTTCTGCTTCACCAGCAACGGATCCCAGACGTTGAGGGCGGCCATGTCGGCCACCTTGCCGTTCAAGACGTCGACGCCGGCAGACACCTCGCCGTTGTCGTGCCTGCGCCTCAGCTCGGCTATGGCGTCGACCGGGTCGAGGCCAGCCGTCAGCGCCAGTATTGTGGGTATGCCCTCGAGGGCGTCGGCGAACTTGAGGGCGGCCAGCTGCTCCTTGCCGGGGAGCTTCCTGGCGAACTCCCTAACCCTCCTGGCCAGCTCCATCTCGAAGGCGCCGCCGCCCGGCACTATCTTGGGCATTCTGAACAAGTCCCTAGCCACGTGCAGGGCGTCCTGCATCGACCTCTCCACCTCGTCGAGCACGCGGTCGCTACCGCCTCTCACCAGAATAGTGACGGCCTTCGGGTTCTGCACCTTCTCCACGAACACCATCTTCTCCTCGCCGACTTTCCTCTCCTCGACCAGCCCGGCGGAGCCCAGATCCTCGGCCTTGGCGTCCTTAATGCTGGTTATTATGCGGGCGCCCGTGGCCCTAGCCAGCTTCTCTATGTCGGAGCGCTTCACGCGCCTCACGGCCATGATGCCGCGTTTGGCCAAGAAGTGCTGGGCCACCTCGTCTATGCCCTTCTGGGTGATCACCACGTTGGCGCCTATCTCGGCCAGATGGTCGACGTATTTCTTGAGTATGTCGGCCTCTTGGTCCAGGAAGGCCTTTATCTGGTCGGGGGAGCTGACGCTGATCTTAGTCGTCCACTCGGGCTTCTCGATCTCCAGAGGGGCGTCGAGCACGGCGATCTTGGCGTTCTCGATGCGCTTCGGCATGCCGGGGTGGACGACCTCCTTGTCGAGGACGATGCCCTGCACCAGTTGCGTCTCGTACAGCGACTTGCCCTTCTTCTTCTCTATCTTGATCCAGTCCAGATCGAGGTAGGGCGTGCCGTTCCTCTGCTCCACGGCTTGGAACGCCGCGTCTACGGCTATGCCGGCCAGGTAGTCCTTGGCCTCAGAGACTATCTTGCTGCTCAGCGCGTTTATGACGACTCTGGCCATCTCCTCCTTGGTCAGCTGTATGGGCCTAGCGATCTCCTCGGCAACCTTGGCCGCGAAGTCCGACGCCTTCTTGAAGCCGTCGATTATTATAGTCGGGTGTATGCCCTCCTCTAGAAGCTCCTCGGCGGCTGTCAGAAGCCTCCCGGCAAGGACCACCACGGTGGTGGTGCCGTCGCCGACCTCGGCGTCTTGGGCCTTGGCGACCTCTATGAGCAGTTTAGCCGCGGGGTGCTGTATCTCCATCTCTTTCAATATAGCGGCGCCGTCGCCGGTGATGGTCACGTCGCCGAAGGCGTCGATCAACATCTTGTCCATGCCGCGGGGGCCGAGAGACGTGGCGAGGATCTCGGAGATGACCTTGGCCGCTTGTATGTTCGAACGCCTGGCGTCCTCGCCAGTGGTGCGCTGGGATCCCTCCTTCAGGATCATTACCGGAACTCCGCCAGCTCTTGGAGCTTGTGCCATGGCTTGACATAATTAGCGTCTATAAAAGCTTTTCTCCGCAAAATTATTTTAGAGGGGGCCACCGCCACGGCAATGGGCGAGGCCGAGAAGTGGATACAAGACGTCTTCGTATTCGCGGCGATACTC
Source organism: Thermoproteus uzoniensis 768-20 (assembly GCF_000193375.1). Taxonomy (GTDB): domain Archaea; phylum Thermoproteota; class Thermoprotei; order Thermoproteales; family Thermoproteaceae; genus Thermoproteus; species Thermoproteus uzoniensis_A. The sequence continues at coordinate 1,552,604 of NC_015315.1, read as the reverse complement.
TTCGCCGTGTTCTTCGCGGCGAAATACGTGCTCCACGTCTCTTGGCCCTTCGCAGTTGTCTCCTCGTGGTCCATGATGCCCGACCTCCGCGTAGGCGATTTCGTGGTCTTGAAGGGGGCAGGAAGCTGTCCGAACGTCGGCGACGTGGTCGTCTACGTCGCGTCGCCCCCCTTCCCGCCCGGCGAATGGATAATACATAGAGTGATCGCCGTAGGGCCCGGCTGCTCTCTGGCAACTAAGGGCGACAACTCCATAACCAACCCCATATCAGATCAGCAATACGGCGAGCCGCCCGTGACTCCCGACAACGTAGTGGGCAAGGCCGCGTTGGTGGTGCCCTACATAGGGGTGTTCCCCCTCATAGTCAGGCCGCAGAGCGCCGCCGGCTCCGGGCTCTGGCTGATGAGGCTCGGCGTATTCCTTATGCTTATAGCGGCCTACTACGCGGCGTTCAAACGCCTATAGCTTCACTGGCCGTACTTGTAGCAGGTCTGCCCCCCGCAGTCCATCGGCTTCAAGACGCCGTCTCTCTTGAGCCGCTCCAGCGCCTCTCTGAAATACAGGAACCTCTCCTCGAGGAGCTCGTTGCCGTACCACTCCACGAACTTCTCCATTAGTCTGTCCAAAGTCCACAGCTGCTGTTTCTCCTCCCTCAACATACGCACTATAAAGCTCGACATATCCTCGAGGGCCGTCCACGGGTATTGGTACCAGTACCAGTCGCGCACCTCCACGGCGTAGTAGTCCGGCACGAACTTAGTGGTGCTCGTGATTACTTGAAGAGCCGCGGTCTTGACGGACTTCGGCCTACAGCACCTCTCCACGACCTCCTTCGCCAAGACGACGCTGTCGCCCGTGTCCACTATGTCGTCCATGACGAGGACGTTCTTGCCTGAGAGGTCGACGGAGAGCCCGTACTTGACGTAGGCCTTCTCGGCGACTTGCGCCGCGCCCGGCCAGTGCACGACCTGGACGCTGAGGAGGTCCTGGACGCCTAGGAAGTCGCAGAGGAGCCTCGCCGGGACGTAGCCGCCTCTAGCTATGGCCACTACCACGTCGGGCGACCAGCCGCTGGACCTTATATTCTCGGCAAGCCTCCTCGCCCACGACACTATCTCGTCCCACTTGACCACCTTGACAGGCACCTTCGGCACTTACCCCCAAGACATCCACTCCTTTTATATATTGCCCCGCCCTATTTACAAGGACGAATCGCCACGAAGGTATACAAGTCCGAGCACACCGGCCTCCCCCTGAACTCGAAATCCCACGTCCTGACCACCGCGCAGTCCGCGTCCACGCAGATGTTGAAGTAGAGGTCCCCCACGACGCACCTATCGCCGTCGCACGAGGCGTAGGCGCCTCTAATCCTCCCGCCGGAGACCATGACGTTCAAGTTAGAGGCGGTGAACGGGCGGCCCCCCGACGAGAACAACACCGCGAAGCCCCCCATCAGCCTCGCCACGAGGTACGGCAGAGCCCGCAGAATCCCCACGTCCAGGGCAACGCCGCCGGGGACCGCGAAGGGGTCCAACGCCGAGTAGAGGCCCAAGAGGAGCATCCACGAGTCGCCGTCTAGGGGAAGATCCCAGCTCAAGGCCGAGTACAAGCCGTACCGCATAGCCACAGCGAACCCCCTCCAGTTCCTGTCGACGAGCCTCAAGGCGTCGCCGAACCTCAAGAGGCCTAGAACCGCCCGCGTCCACTCGTCGAGGTCCGAGAAGGCCGACGGGTCGTGGGCCGCCAGCTCCCTCAAGCCGCGCGAGGCGAAGTAGCGGTCCACGTAGCCGCAGACGCCGCCGGCAAGCCGCGGGGCCTTCCTGTAGTATATATCCCAGAGAGCCGCGGAGCCCCGCACGAGCGAGTAGAGGTAGCGGGCGAGGCAGTCGCCTCTATTGAGCGCGTTCGTGGCGTAGAGCTCGGCTATCCTCAACGCGTCCGATAGGCCCGGGGCGAAGGCCGCCCTGTATATAAACCTAGGCCTCCTGCGCGCCTCGCCGCAGAGCTCGACCCCGCCGACCTTGACAGGGCATTTAATCGCGTAGGTGAACGCCAGAGGCCTGCCGCCCACCAGCACCTCTCCGTTCCTCACAGAGACCTCCCCCGGCACGAAGGACGAGCCGAGCTTGGCGCCGTCGCGCCTCAGCTCCAGGACAAGGCCGTTGCCCAAATCCACCGACATCTCGACGTCGAACACGCCGGTAGGTCGGCCGGCGTTAAAAAGATATCAGCGTTCAAATCCCTCACCACCGCTCAGCCATCGCCTCTCTTCACCGAAAGACAAAGCGCGGAGGTTTTTATCCTTACCGCCGAGGCGGCGCCGCGAAGACGCCTAGGCAGAGGAGTCAGGCCGAAGCGCCGGACCGGCTCGGACTACGCAGGCCTACGCCACAGGGACCTAAGCCCCCCAAGCTCGGCAATACGCGGTTTACGGCTACGTGGGTTTCTTTGATAGATGTCGTCGAGGACTTATGGACATCGCCGATTTTCGGCGTTCCGAGGGAGTAGAAAGACGCCGGGGGTGGGATTTGAACCCACGCCCCCTCGCGGGGACGGGATGTCTTGCTCCAGGTCTCGAGTCCCGCGCCTTGGGCCGCTCGGCCACCCCGGCCGAATCCCCCTAGGCCGAAATATTTAATCTTTTCTGCGACGTGCCGGCGTTAAGGCCGGCGGCATACGGCGCAAAATTTTTAATTTCTGGACTTGGCAGTCCCGGCGGCGGTAGTCTAGCCTGGTTTAAGGGGCTCTGTCCCCGACTAGGGATGGCGGCCTCCCAAGCCGCTGATCCCGGGTTCGAATCCCGGCCGCCGCACCACCGGCCTATTCTCGCCGTATGTAAACCCGCCCGACGCGCACGTCTGCCGCTCCGTATGTAGATCTCCATATGTAGAGCGCCCGGCTAGCGGCCTTATCGGCAAGATCCCGGTCCATAGTAGGGGAGTTTTGTCGCCCAAAATGGGCCCGCCGGGATTTGAACCCGGGATCTCCCGCGCGTCAGGCGGGCTTTAGGGAACGGCTTTCAATCCTACCGCTAGACTACGGGCCCTTCCGGCTATATTCCGTTTATTTTTAAAGCTTTTCCCACGACGTAGCGGGCAGAGGGCGTCGCTGGAGGCGCCCTGCATGTTTCCGGATGCCCGCTAGGGTATGCTGTCGGCGGGATCTGTTATATATCTGTGGACGTTGCCGCACGATGCTGGCCATATTTGGGGGCAAGCCCGTCCGCGAGAGGCCTATAGCGGCTAGGCCTCTGGTCTACAGCCCCGAGATCATTAAGGATATCGAGGAGGTGTTGAGGTCTGGGGCGCTTGTGTCGACGCACGGCAAGTGGGTTAAGGCGTTTGAGGAGGAGTTGGCTAAGTTCGTGGGGGTTAAATACGCCTATGCGACGACCAGCGGGACCACGGCGCTCCACCTGGCGCTTAAGGCTCTGGGCGTCGGGCCTGGGGACGAGGTGATAACTACGCCTTTCACCTTCGCCGCGTCGGCCACTGCCGTCCTGCACGCCAACGCGGTCCCCGTATTCGCCGATATAGACCGCGAGACTCTGAACTTGGACCCGGCGTCTGTCGAGTCGAAGATTACGGACAAGACGAAGGCGGTCGTGGTGGTTCACCTTGCGGGCCACCCGGCGGAGATGGACGCCTTCATGAAGCTGGCCGATAGATACGGCATATATATAGTCGAGGACGTGGCGCAAGCTCTGGGCGCCGAGTACAGAGGCCGGAGGGCCGGCTCCATGGGCCACATGTCGGCTTTCAGCTTCTACGCGACCAAGCACATAACTGGGGGCGAGGGCGGCGCTGTGGCGACCGACGTGGCGGCCTACGCCGAGAGGGCCCGCCTCATTAGGGCGCACGGCGAGACCGAGAAGTATTGGTACGAGATCCTCGGCTACAACTACAGAATGACGGAGTTGCAGGGGCTGTTGCTGTACCACGAGCTGAGGAGGTTCGACGAGTTCCAGAGGGCTAGGGAGGAGTACGTCAAGGCGCTTCTCGACGGGCTGTCGGGCCTCGAGGGGGAGGGCCTCCTCGCGGTGCCTAGGCCCAAGCCCTACGTGAAACACAGCTGGCACCTCGTCCAGGTGCTCCTGTCCGTGGAGCGCCTCAGCAAGCCGCGCGACTTCGTGGTGGACGCGCTCAGGAGCGAGGGAATAGGCAACGTGTCTGTGGCGTACCCCGTGCCGCTGTACAGGACTCCCCTCTTCCAGAGGATGGAGGGGCACGGGAGGGGCTGTCCCTGGAGCTGTCCCTTCTACGGCCGCAAGGTGTCTTACGAGAGGTTGCCCAACGCCGAGTGGGCCGCCGAGAGGGTCGTGTCTCTCTTGGTCTTACCCAACCTCACCGCCGAGGACGCGGCGGATACGGCCAAGGCCTTCGAGAAGGTCCTGCGGGAGCTAAGGCGCTGAGGCCTTCACGTACAGGACGCCGGGCTCCACGCCCATCTCGGCGATTTTGTACCCCAAGGCCTCGAAGAAGCATCGGACGGCCGCCGCGTTCACCTCGATGGTCTCTCTGCTGTAGCCGACCCCCACGACGCTGAAGACCACGGCGCCGTCCTCCTGCCTCGCCTCGAACCTCTTCGCGGGCAACATCCTGCCGAGGTGCCCCATCAGCTGCGCTATCTCTCTGGCCTCAGCCGCCGAGGTCGCCTTGAGGTAGGCCGCCAAGGTCCTGCCCGCCTCGCACCACAGCTCCTTGAGGAAGTCGCCGTGCTCTCCGTAGAGCCTCGTGATCAGCTTGTCGAGGAGGGGCGCGGGGACCGGCACCGCCTCTATGTCGAGGCATATCCTCCAGAACTTGGCGAGTCCCCTCATCTGTTGCACGTTGTATCCCTGCTCCATCAAGTCGAGCCCCAACGATATGAGGTCGTTGGCCAACGCGTATTGGGTCATGCCGGAGGCGTCGGAGACGGCGGCGAGCCTCTGGGCGACGTCTACGGAGACCGCTATGTTGACTCTGTCCCTCTTGCTCATAAACTGTTGATATATATGGGGAGATAGGTGTTATTACACGGAGCTGTGTAATAACACGTCGTATAGAGACTCCGTATTTCTATAGATCTGGTCGAAATAGCTCTCCGAGGCGAGCCCCCTCTCCACAGCCCTCCTTATCTTGTTGGCGAGGCTCCAGGGAGGTATCACGGCGCCCGGCCTCCTGTTGTCGTCTATGTAGTCGCTCTCGACGACGTATATTGGCTCCAGCCCCAGCGCCTCCTCGAACTCGCCCCGCCTCCCGACAGGCACGGACGGGACCAGGCCGAGCTCCTTGGCCAGAGGCGCGACGCGCGGCTCCACGTGGTGCATGACCACGGTGCCGGGCCTCGCGTTGGCGCGGCGCGCTATTTCGGCGACGCTCCTCACCGTCTCCTCCCCTCGACGCTCTAGGTGCAGGTGGACCACGGCCCCCACGTCGCGGGCTCTGGCGACGACGTACTCCAACACCCTATTGCACAGCGCGACTACGTCGGGCCCGACGTCCCAATGCGGCCTCCCGTACTCGCCGAAGCCCACGGCCCTCCCCTCGGCCACGTACCTGGCGGCTAGATCCACGGTCCACCTCATGAAGGCCTCGACCTCCTCCTCGCCCCAGCCCGACTCCCTCAGCTTGACGCACTCGGCCGGATGCACCCCCACCACGGCGCCGGAGATAAGGCCTTGCCCCCTCGCCGCCTCGCTGTTCTTTACCGTGTGTTCGTAGAGCTTTTCGACCCAGCCTCTGTCGCCCGGGGCCCCACCTATGGACCACGTCAGGAGCGAGACGAAGATTATGCCGGCGCCTCCGGCCCTCTTGAAGCGCCTCGCCACCTCGACCGCGCCGAGCCCCGTCAGCTCGTTGGCGTGTGCGTGGTTGTCGAAGACCCTCACGGGCGTCGAGAGGGACAAGCTTAAATATCAACGCGTCGTTGGGCATATGGCGAGGAGGCGGAGGAACGGGGACCTCAACCTATTCACCGCCGCCGGTCTGCTGAACTTCTCTCGCGAGGGCGAGATCGAGAGGATAAAGCTGAGCCCCAAAACCGTCGTGATAGCCTCCATAGTGATCATGGGCATAGTCATAGTCCTCAACCTCTTGAGGATTTAATGCGGTTGCCCCCGAGGATAAAGGTCTTGGAGGCCCTCTCGGCGATCGCCGACGGGCGGATAAAGCTGTTGGGCGACAAGGAGGCCGAGGTGGTCTCGTCGGACGGCTCCAGGACCTACAAGGTCTACGTCGACTTGGGCAGGAGGGCCGCCTACAGCGACGACAACGGGACGATCTACAGAGGATACGTGGGGTACCCCATAATATCGTTCCTAATGGCCCGAGGCGTGTTGCCGGTCGACGAGAGGCTGGGCCAAGCGCTCAAGGGCATACCCTGGCGCAAGCTCAACGAGCAGTACAAGAAGTACGACGCCGTGATGGAGCTCGTGAAGGCCCAGCTCAAGGAGAGGGGGATCCCCGGAGAGGAGGTAGACCGCTACATAGACCTAGTCATGGCCCATCTGAGGAAGCTGGGCCTCCGGCTGGAGAAGCCCGCCGAGCGGCACTAGCGGGAGGCCGGCGATACGCCTGGAGGAGTCTGCGGCTGGCCCGGAGGCGCCCACTCCGAGGCCTCCTTGTAGGCGAGCATTTCTATTATGTACTCTACGAATGCCAATATGCCGCCTATTATATTTACATAGGGTATAAACGACAGCACCAATGCTATAATAAATAGAATGAACGCGGTATGGAATTTACTTATTTGTGTATATTTATACATATTATCCAAAAATAGTATATGGACAATATCTATAAATAGTCCGAACGCGGCTAAGGCAATCAGAGGCGCCAATATCGCCGTGACCACGCCCCACATGGACACTCCTGGATAGGGGGCGGAGCCGCTGGACCAATGCGGCAGATTGAGCAACACCCAGAATATGACGCCCAGGAGAGCCAATCCTATTATGGTAAGTATCACGGGTCCCCAGGCTAGCCATTCGGCCCACTTGATCCCCAGCCTGTGGAGCGCCATATATCCCCTAAATATAAAAAGAAAGAAAATAACTAAATATGATATACTAGATATTATAATTGTAGTAAATATTGCTGAAATAAGAGTTAATATGAACTCAGATTCTTGTGGCGTAGGCGAACTTGGCGGCACCACGTAGGAGCCCCAATACGGCGCCAGATGCGAAAAGATTACGCTGGAGAGCTCCACGAGCACGGCTACGCCAGCTATTATCGACAAAATCAATGTGTATAAATAACCTCTGTATAGAGATTTATTGGCTTCTTGGAAGTTCATAACATACAGAAAATATATGACTTATAAATTTTTATAGATATATCGAACAGCTCGGCGTTGTTGAGGCGACGCCTCACGGCGTTGCGGCGACGTGGAGGTAAAGCTTTTAAGTCGCTGTGGTGTGGTTTTTCGGCGGGGGTGCCCGAGCCAGGTCAAAGGGGCAGGGTTTAGGTCCCTGTGGCGTAGGCCTGCGTGGGTTCAAATCCCACCCCCCGCACCACACTCCTCATCAACGCACCAAAGATACGCCCCTAAGTCTCCGGCGTCTTATTATAGAAACGAGATAGGGCTTATATCCATCTGCGTATCTCTAGATAGCCGGGCGGGCTCACCTCAATTCCCTATCTTCAGGAATCCGTGAGCCAGCTCTCGACCATTGCCCGCCCGGCGGCTTCTCCTAGGCGGATCCTTTGAAGGATCGCCTAGGGGAAGATCCTCGGGGCGGCCTTTGCCAGATCTGCCTCAGGCGGCGCTTACAATCGGCGATGTACTGCCCTACTGTGCTAGCCAGGCTCGACGGCAAGCCCTCCCCTGGAGCATAACCATGTCCGAGACGTCCTACTATCGAGAAGGTGTTGGATATCGAACCCCCCAGTAGATGGGGCCTAAGCCGTGGGGGATCAGCCGCATCTCTACTCTCCTCACAGTATTTCCAGATCCTCTCCGGATATAGAGACCCAGCGGTAGATGGAACGCGTGGATGGTTTTCGCGATCTATCGCTATATATCGGGGGTCTCGCACGTGCCGTGATGTTGGTGTTGGCGGAGTCGTCGCTTGAGCTGGTCCCGCCCGAGATATGGCGGCATCCGGCCGTATTGCGAGATGCGGAGAGGCGGGGCAAAAAGCCCGGCGAGATTCTGTTGGATAGGGCCAGGCACCACGGCGCCATGCTGGGGCTCAAGGACGCCGAGAGGCGGGGTAGGCCCGACATAGTGCATATGTGCATGTTGGCGTTCCAGTACTCACCGCTCAATCTGGCCGGCAGAGGCTCCATGGCGGTTCACACGATAAGGGACGTGGTGGTGAGGGCTAGGCCCGACGTCAGGCCCCCCAAGAACTACAACAACTTCGTGGGGCTGATGGAGCAGTTGCTGTCGTTGGGTAGAGTCCCCGCGGAGGGCGAGCCTCTTATGACGGCCGAGGCCAAGGATCTGAGGTCGCTTCTGGAAGAGGCGGGCGGCAGGTGGGTGGTCCTCCACGAGCGCGGCAGGCGGGTCGATCCCCTGGAGCTGGGCCGGCTTCTGGCGGACTCCGTCGTCGTGGTCGGCGGGTTTCCCCACGGCGATTTCAAAAACGCCTGGCTCCTGGAGGAGGCCGAGGGGGTCTACAGAATAGGCGACCGGCCTCTGGACGCCTGGCAGGTCGTGTCCAAGGCGGTTACGCTGGCGGAGATAGCCCTAGGCCTTATTTAGGCCTCTCAGAGCTCTGAGCCAGGTGGCTATGGACTCGCCGCCGGCCACGAGCTTGTTCTTTATGAGGTAGTACTGGCTCACCACCCTATTCTCCACAAGCCACGCCGCGAACATGTTCACCAAGACCCTCTCGCCGCCTCTCTTCAACATGCCCATGGCGTAGTCGACCACGTAGTCCTTGGCCACCGGGTTGCCCTTGGCCGCGGCCTCTCTGGCTCTGGCCAGCAAAAGCTTGGGCCCCATGTCCTCGAGCCATCTCTTGAAGCCGGGGAGATCCTTCTGGAACTGTTTAGCTATGGGGGTCTCGACGAATTTATCCCAGTATCTGACCAGCTCGTCCATAACCATTCTATCCTCCGCCATGAGTGGGCGCGATTTATTCTCATTTAAACATTATCTTGTGGTCGGCAAGAGGGAGCTGGCGAGCCTTCTGGACTCCCTGCCGGGCTTCAAGAGGCCGAAGCTCCGCCTGGAGCAGTACATAACGCCGGGGGAGCTGGCGGCCACAATCGCCTGGACTATGTACATGCGCGGCGAGCTCGCCGAGGGGTGGATCGCCGATCTCGGATGCGGCACGGGGAGGCTCGCCTACGCCGTGGCCGCGCTGGGGGGCAGATCCGTCTGCATAGACATAGACGCGGACGCGTTGCAAATCGCGAGGGGGCTGGGGCTTGACGTCGCGTTGTGCGACGCCGAGATGCCGTGCGTGAGGAGGCCGGTTAAGGTGGTCATGAATCCTCCCTTCGGCGTCTGGATGCCTCACGGCGACGTGAGGTTTTTACGAGGCGCCGCGTCGGTCGCCGAGATTATATACAGCATACATAAGGCCGCCGCCGTCGAGTACGTATTCCGCGCCGCCAGGTCTCTAGGCCTCGAGCCGCAACTTCTCGAAATAGCGGCGATGGGGATACCGCCCATGTACAGGCACCACAGGAAGAGGAGGCACAGAGTGGAGGTGGCTGTGCTCAGGCTAGAATCGACTTCTCGAGGGCCTCGAGATCGCTGACTATGGCCTGGACGGCGCGCCTGAGCGCGTCGAGCGGGCTCCCGCTCCTCGTCTTAATCCTGAACGTCACGTCCTCTAACAACGGATGCCCCACGTCGAACGTGACGTACTCCACGTCGGGGTCCTCCGAGAGGTACTCGACCAGAGGCGAGAAGAGGGTGTAGGTCTCGCCCTTCGTCTTGAGCTCTAGGTAGTGTTCGTCGACCTTGACTACCTCTATGGACATCACGCCAGATCCCGCAGATCCGGTTTTTAGCTTTTTCCTATCAAGGCCCTGGCCCTTCTCTTGGCCGTCTGGAGATCCAGCGCCAGGCCGAACACGGAGCCCCGGCTCAGAATTCCGGCGGCCGCGAGCCTCTCCAAGGCCTCCTCGGGCCTCGACTTGACGGCGGCTATATACACCGCCGCTATGCGCTTGGCGTGGGGGCTCACTGGGAGGCCCTCCAGCGATTTATAGGCGGCGGAGAGCTCCGACACGGCCTGCCTGACCTGCTCCATCGAGGCGTCTGTCTGCAGCTCGAGCCCCCTCAGCCTGGCCTTGAACCCCTTCACGGCGAGATAGTCTACCAGCACGTCGGGAGGCACCGGCGAGACTATTTCGGACTCCTTGTAGATAACCTCCAGCGGGTAGGACTTCACTGGCTTGAGCCTAGCCCTCACGAGGCCGACGGCCGTCTTTATGGAGGCCAAGGCCCTCTTGATCTCGTCCGGCGAGCCGTTGAGCTGTATGTAGACGTTGGTGCCCCTCACTATCGCGTAGTACTCCACCCCCACGTACTTGGGAAGGATCTCCAAAAACTGTTGGAGTTCCTCGCCGTTAGAGAACTTGACCGATACGGACCTATACATAAAATCCCTGGGCTATTTTGCGGACGTCGGCGGCGCCGCAGACGGGGCAGACCAGCTTGTTGCCGCGCCTCCTCATCACGTTGCCGCATTTGGGGCATAAGGCTCTGACCACCCCGAAGGTCGGCCCCTTTACCGATAGCAGAAACGGCGGCCCTAGGCTGGAGACCACGCGGGCTCTTATGTAGTCGCCCACCCCTATCCTCCCGTCGACCAGTTGCGGCGGTATGAAGGCGGTGACCGGGTACTTGAGCTCCTCGGGGCCTTCTCCGCCCTCCTTGGCCACGCATCTGGCGCTTAGGGCTCTGACCCCCTTCGAGGTCACAACGCAGTACAGTATGTCGCCTTGCCTTGGATACCCGTCGACTTTTACCGGCTTCACGACTGCAGTATGGCTCTTCCTATCGTAGACGGCCACCCCCAGAGCGGCTGCGCGGAACACGCCGTCGAGGTAGGCGCGTCCGTCTACCGCGAACTCCTCCGGAGTAGCCACCTCCTCTCCCGGCAACACTAGCCTCCGCTCCACTGGCACGTAAAGCCTATAACACTTCGTTAAAATTGTTATCGAGCCCTGTGAAGACGGTCTTTAGTAGCGACTGATGCGCGAGAACCCACGATCTGAGGGTCTCCTTTATGCTACTCAGCGCTAGAGTAGGCCCAGCCGAGAAAGCAGATCGAAGGCGTTGTGTTCGGGCGCCAGCTTGACCACGGCCTTCTTCTCCCCCCTCGGCGTTATCATGGTGTTCACGTAGCTCACCTTGACTCCGTAGAGCCTCTCTACCTCGTCCTTTATGGTCTTCTTGGTGGCCGATCTATCCACTATTAGAGTTATCTTGTTTTCCCGCTCAGCCAACATGAGGGCCTTCTCCGTCAGCACGAATCTCCTTATCGGCGAGCTCATAGGTATAAGCCCCGTAGAGCTTCTATGGATTGTTGCGTCCACAACGTCAGCCTGCCCGGAACTCCGCCGGGCGCCAAGTGCAAGACGCTCAACGACTTGACGTAGGCGACGTCGACGCCGGGCAGATTCCTGGCGGCCCTAACCAGAGGCGCGTCGGGCGAAGAGACGACGACGAGGAGGCTCTTGGGCTCCTTGTACCTCCTGCCGCGCATCTTGCCGACCCCCGACCTGATCCTGATCCTCTCGGCGGCCCTCTCCACGTCGGGCCACACGCGCAGAGCTTGGAGCGTCCTCCTCAACCTCTCCGTCTTGTCGAGCTGCTCTATATCGTTGGCGACCACCAGAGGTAGCTGTTCTAAGCCCTCCACGACGTGTCCCCGCGCCTTGACCAGCTGAAGATACGCCGTGGCGGCGATGGCCGACCTTATGGCGAGCCTCCTCTCCCTCTTGTTTATCTCCTCGCGCAACTTCTTCTCGACCTTCGGAGGATGCGCCCTCCTCCCGCCCACCGTATTTGGCGAGAAGCAACCTCTAGGCCATAGATGCCCCTTGTACCTAGGTATTCTGGCTATGCCGAGCCCCACGCCGAAGGACTGACAGCTGTGGCTCCTGCCAGCCTCGGGGCTCACCCCCTTCGGCTGGAACTTGGCGGAGAGGGCGCTGAGGAACGCCCTCCTTATGAGATCCGGCCTAACAGGCTCGAAGAAGTGGGGCGGCAACACGATCTCGCCCACAGCAGATCCGTCCAAGCCGTACACCGGTACCTTCTCCGGCGGCGTTCCTAATAACGGCTTGATGTAGGGCGATAGGTCCGCCCTCTTCAGCTGGAGCAGTAGCTGGTCGACGGACACGCCCATCAGCTCGGACCGGTATTTAAACAATTTGGGTGTGTGAGATAGTTGTTTAAACGTCCCCTTTCAGCTCTCCGGGCGGGGGACATGGAGCCCGGGCTTGGCCTTTTGGCGTGCCTGGGAGGGGCCGCCCGGAGGGTCTGTGCCGCCCCTCAACTGAGCGGTTTTGAAGGTAGCGTTGTCCCCTCGGCGGCGGGCTACTGCGGGCCTATGGGTGTAGAAATATATTAATCGAATTAGCCGGCCGAGAGCGGTTGCCGGGGCCGCGGAAAGCGCCGATCTGTTCTGAATGATCTCCGATCGCCATCACGGAAGGCGCCACGACAGATTAAAGTAGCCGGACTCGCCGCCAGTCGCGGGGTGCGGATCCAAAAGATGTCGGCCTTCAAGCCTTGAAGAGCCGGCGGCGATCAGGTATGTCTGTTGCCGGATGAGGTCGTGATCCTGGCAACTCGGTGGCGGCCGGCCGCTCGAAAAGCTTATATATTACGTATATACGTGTTTACGTGAAGAAGTTGACTTTGTCTGTACGGGAGGATTTGGCCGAGAGAGCCAAGGCCCGGTCGCGGGGGCTGGGATCGCTGAGCAGACTCGTCGAGGATTTCCTGGAGTCTATAGACGGCGAGGGGCTTGCGGACGTCTTGTGCGGAGAGCTGGGGCTGGACTGCGCCGAGCCCCTAACCACTCCGGGAGAAATCGCGGCGCGGAGGCCCAGAGCCCTCGGGCCTCCGACGGCCGCCCTCGTGGCTGAGATGCGGAGGGAGCGGGCCGGGCGCCTGTGATATACCTAGACACAAGCGCGTTGGTGAAGCGCTACGTCGAGGAGCCGGGGAGCGCCGAGGTGGACAAGCTCTTCGAGTCGGCGTACAGAGGCTCGGCCGTGCTGTCCACATCCATCTACAACATAGGCGAGGCGGCGTCGGCGCTAGACAAAAAGGCCAGGCGCGGCGAGTTGACGCGCAACGCAGAAGTCGCCGTGTCGTTAATGCTTAGAGAACTCAAGACGCTTACGCGGCTGGGCAACTTCGCGCTTGTCCCTCTCGGCGGCGTGGTGTTGCGCAGATCAATAACGCTGGCGCTGAGGCACCACCTCTACTTCGCCGACGCCCTCCAGATAGCCAGTTGCCTATACGTCAAATGCGGCGCCTTCTACACCGCCGACGCGGAGCTGGCCAGAGCCGCCGAGAGGGAGGGGCTAAAGACGGTAGAAATTTAATAGTGCGGATAACGGTGCGAGAAGCGCTCCTACTATCAGAGGTTTTAAACCTGTTGCTGTGCGCGAATGTCGTGATATGGGCCCGGAAGAGGTCCTGGGAGATACTCCTCTCCTTTTTCGCCCGCCGCTTGCCGCCCCCGTCTTATAGAGCTAATAGAGGCGCCGTCCCGATCGCCGCCGGTCGCGAAATTTATTTGGGATCACGCCTCCCGCGAGATAACTGAAAGACTGACTGTGCAGAGGCCGGTTCTTAATACGAGGGGATCGTTTGGAAAGGGATCTGGCGAGAATTAATCCCCGTTCGCCCGGATCTCAAGCCTAAATTTGGACCGACAGCCAGACCAGTTGCGGGGCGGACGTCGGCGCCTTGGGCGGCGGCCTTACCGGGTGCCGCAACACCACCAGCCGTTTCTGGACGCCGGGCACGCTGCCGGAGAGCACCAGGAAATCGCTCTTGACAAGCCCATAGTGCGGCCAGCCTCCCTTGGGGTTTATCTCGGCGGGGTTGTTGCCTATCTTCAATATTCTCTTGTTGTACTCGGTGCGCTGGTGGAAGCCCATCTGGCCTGGCCTCGGTTGGGTGAACATAAGGGCCGGGCTCTGGGGGCCTATGGTGCCGGTCCTTCTGTGGCCCTTCCTGTGTTTGTGCCACCTAGGCAGTATCTTCACGCCGAACCTCTTTATGACGCCTTGCCAGCCCTTGCCCCTAGTTATCGCCAACACGTCGACGAGCTGGCCGGCCGAGAACACGTCGGAGATCCTCACCTCCTTTCCCAGCATGTCGAGCGCGAACTTCAGCCTATCCTCGACGGACGGCACGCCGCCGATAGGTATCTCCAAGATCTCCGGGGTCTTCTTCCCTATGCCCGCCAGCCTCGGCTGGGTCGCCACTATGGCCCTCACGTCCACCGCCATGCCCTTGACCGCCTCGATTCTCTTCAGCTCTGCCTCTAGGTCGAACTTCTCCGGCAACGTCTTGACGGCTCTGTAGACGTCCTTGGGCACCTCCGGCGCCCACACCTCGCCCACCGCCTTCCTATAGCCGTTGGTCGGGTCCAGGGTGTAGAGCCTCGCCGCGATTACTCGCAGAGGCGGGGCCTCCAAGACTGTCGCGGCCTTCACGACCTCCTTGCCGAACAAGGGGCTCGTCTGCCTATCCTCCACAACGACGGCGTGTAGCATCCCCACCTTATAAGCGGCGAAGCCCAGGAGCGAGGGCTTGCCCAGGTTGGGGTCTGGCCAAGTCCTCACTCTGGGGACTATGTCGCTCGCCCTCTTGCGCGGGTATACGCCCATCGAGCCGCGGCGCGGCCTATTGATCTTAAGGCCCATAGCCGCGTCCGGTACAACGTCTTTAAAAATTTGGACGCCGCCGAGTCCCCAAAATTTAAAACTAGATAACGGCGCCTCCTCATGAAGCGGTGGACCTGCTACGTATGCGGGAAGGACGTGGTTGAGGGGCAGCTCTTCACGTTCACGAACAAGGGCGCCGTGCATCTGAGCTGTCTCCACAGATCGATGGCGCCGAAGCTGTACAAGAACGGCACCGACGCCGCGCTCTTCGAGCTTATGGCCTTCGCCAACGAGGGCATCGTGAAGGTCAAGAACGTCGAGGACATAATCGAGGACGAGGAGGTCAAGAAGCTGGTCCTCGAGTTCAGGAAAAGCCTAGAGGGCTTCGCGGCCAGGCTGACCAACAAGCTGGTGGAGCGGGTCGGGGCCTAGAAGCTGTAGTATCCATCCGGCGTCTTGATCTCGACGAAGTTTTCGTCTCTCTCTAGGTAGAGGACTATCGACGCGTTCTTCAGAACCAGCCGTCCCCCCTCGCCGCGTATCTCCCTGATAGGCCCCTCCGCTATTTCTGGGTACCTCCTCCTTATCCTATACAGCGTCCTCAACGCGGCTAACATTTCGGGATCCGGCTTGAGGTCGTCGAGAGGCCTCCTGTTAGTGTGGTCGGCGGCTAGGCCCTCGGCGCAACTCTCGCCGCCGGCGTACAGGCCCGGTATTCCCGGCATCGAGTAGATAAGCGCGTATGCCATCAAGGTCCTCCTCTTGTCCGCGCGGGAGCAGAACCTGTCTGTGTCGTGGTTCTCAATAAACGTATACATATACCTCAGCTGGCCCGGCGCTAACCTGCCTATATACCTCTTGACCCGCGCGGCGAACTCGCCTGCGTCGATCTTCTCAAACGCCAAGAAGTCCAAGATGGCGCCGTACAGCTCATACGCCGTGAAACCGTGGTGCGCGCCCAGAAACGCCGAGGGGTCGCCCGTATGCTCCGCCAGCAAGTAGTGCGTCTCTGCGTATCTCTCCAGCAACTTCCTCCACACCTCGGGCGGTATGCCGTGGGCCACGTCGAATCTGAAGCCCTCGGCCTTATCGGACCAGAAGGATAGGACCGACTCGGCGTAGGCTAGGGCCTCCGCCTTCTCGTAGTTTATCCTCGGCATAGCCCACACAGCCATGAATGTCTCGTACGGCGGATCTCCTCTGAAGAAGCGGCGCCACTCGGGCCTGGGGAAAATCGAGGCTATCTCGAGGGCCCACTCGGCGGCCTTCTCGTCCCTTATTATGAAGAGGTCCCGCCTCTCCCTGAACATGGCCGACTTCAGCCCCACGTGGTGTAGAACCACGTCCAGCACCACGCCGACGCCTCTTTCGGAGGCCCTCCTCTTGAGCTCCTCATAGGCTTGGAGGCCGCCTAGAAGCTCGTCGACGGATTTATGGTCCAACACGTCGTATCTGTGGTAGCTGATCGCCCTGTATATGGGGTGTATGTAGAGGGCGTCGGCCAGCTGCGCTATGTAGTCGAGCATATCCGCCAAATCCCTCAAATCCCCGCCGCAGTGGTCCCACCTGAGATCCCTACATCCGAACCTCCTCCTAACTCTGTCGGGCAAGACCTCGTACATAACTAGAGGGGCCCATCTAGGTCTCCTGAAAGGCCTCACAGAGTCTACCCGTATCTCCGTCCCGCAACACCTGACCTCGTACGGAGGGCCCTCGACTACTGCCCTATACAGCTTGTGTCTGCCCACTGCCAGCAACTCCTCTCCCTCCGCGCAACGGCCCCCGCCGCATATCTGGGGAGGCTCCACGGAGTAGGCCCGGACCTCGACCTCGCCGCCGAAGGCCCCCACGTAATACGGGGCGGGGACGTGTACCAGAGGGGCCGGGGGCTCCACCTGGCATTCCCGCTCCTCCGTTCCTCTGCTGTCCACTACCACCTTGTACCTATAGACGCCGGGCGGGAGGACGAGCTCGGCGCATGCGCGCCCGCCGCGTCCTTTGAGGGGAAACGCGCCTATTAGCCCGCCGGATAGGGGAGATACCAGATATCCCCTGTCCCCTCCATCTGCGCACACCTCCACCACGGCCGCCACGCCGAAATAGTCGTCGTCGAGCCAACGCGCAACCCGACACTCCACGCCGATCTGCAAGCCGCTCTCTGGAGCCTTAGAGGCGCCCATGGACCTCCCCAGCTCGGCGAGTTCGACGGGGCGCCGGACGCCTCGATGTGGGGACGGCGCGTTTTCCGAGAGGCGCATAGGCCATCGAGCGGCAACCCTCCGCTTTTATTTAAAGATCCCTCGCACCGGGCGGATCGCCGGACGGCGGCTATCTCTATATATAGCCGCCCCTATTCAGCCATGCAGTACGAGCTCGGCCGCAAGACCGTCAGGCTAAGGCTGGACGAAAGGCCTTTGGTCGAGTTCGATCTTCCGAAGGGCTCGCCCGAGCCGCAGATCGACATATCCGGCGACATCGTCAAGGCCTCGTGTTGCGGCGTCGAGGCCGTGTTGAGGATAACGGTGGAGGGCGGCGCGACCAGGATATGGAAGGAGCTGGGCGTTGGCGAACACGTGTTGGGCCTCGGCGAGAGGGCCATGCCCATAGACAGAAGGAGGACCGTCGCCGTTATGTTCAACTTCGACGCGTACGCCCATCTGCCCTTCATGGACCCGCTGTACGTGTCCATACCGCTTGCTATATTCGTGAAGGGGGGCAAGGCCTTCGGCTTGTTAGTAAACTCGCCGGCCTACTCAGTCTTCGACATAGGGCTTAGGGAATATAACGCGGTAAATATAGAGGTCGAGGACAGGCCGGAGATATACCTAATATTCGGCCCGACGCCCATGGAGGTGCTGGAGACGTACTCCGACATAACCGGCAAGCCGTTCCTGCCGCCTAAATGGGCCTTGGGCTACCAGATATCGCGTTTCACGTACGAGCCTCAGAAGGCCGTGCTCGAGGTCGTGGACGCCGTGCTCAAGGAGGTTCCGCTGGACGCCGTCTACCTAGACCTAGACCACATGGACGGCCGGAGGATCTTCACATGGGATCTGCGGAAGTTCCCGGATCCCCACGGCCTCGTCTCGGAGCTCCACGAGAGGGGGGTCAAGGTGGTGCCCATATTGGACCCCTACGTGAAGGCCGAGCCGGGCTATAAAGTGTTCGAGGAGGGGCTCCGCCACTTCCTGACTACCGAAAACAACGAGCTCTACTTGGTCAAGGGATGGCCCGGCGCCTCGGCCCTCCCGGACTTCCTCAACAAGAAGGCCAGGGAGTGGTGGGCGAAGCTGGTGGAGGAGTACGTCAGGGAGTACGACGTTGACGGCCTCTGGATAGACATGAACGAGCCGACGAATATGGACGGCGATATTCTCTTCACTGGAGGCTGGGCGGAGCTGAGGAAGGCGGTGGCGCTGGGCTTGAAGCCGGGTCCTCTGAACAAGGGCGACTTGCTCAGAAGGACGGCGGCCGGCGCCGTGCATAGGCTCGACGACGGCAGAGTCGTGAAGCATGAGAAGGCCCACAACGCCTACGCCTACTTCGAGGCCATGGCGACCTACGAGGGGATGCTGAGGGCCGGCAAGAGGCCGTTCGTCCTCTCCCGCGCCGGCTACGCCGGCATTCAGCGCTACGCCGCGGTGTGGACCGGCGACGTGATAGCCTCCTGGGAGGGGCTCAAGGCCGCGTTGATGGCGGTGCTTGGCCTCTCGGCGTCGGGGGTCCACATGGTGGGCGCCGACGTAGGCGGATTCGCCGGCTATAGCGATCCCGAGCTCGTCGTGCGTTGGTACCAAGCGTCTGCGTTCTTCCCGTTCTTTAGAGCCCATAAAGGCAAGGAGGGCAACGACGTGGAGATCTTCGCGTTGCCCGCCAAATATAGGGAGGCCGTGGCGGCGGCGATAAAGCTGAGGTACAAGTTCTTGCCGTACCTCTGGCACTTGGCGTGGGAGGCCCACTTGACGGGGCGCCCCATATTGAGGCCTCTGCCGCTTGAGTTCCCCGAGGACGAGGACGCCTACGGCGTCAACGACGAATATATGGTGGGGCCCTACATACTCGTCGCGCCTCACCTATCGCCGGGCCAGAGGAGGAGCGTTTATCTGCCCGGTGGCGTGTGGATGGATTACTGGTCGGGCGTCGTCCAGCTGGGCCCGTCGTGGATAGAGGCGTCGGCCGACCTCCCGATATACGTGAGAAGGGGCTCGGCGGTGTTGGGCGACGGCTTCCTGATGATATACGGGGAGGGGAGCTGGCGCATATATCACGGCGAGGGCGAGAGGCCGCGCGTGCTCGAGGTCAAGGCCTCCGGCAACGTGGTCGAGCTTTCGGGCGATCTGGTCGAGCTGGACGAGCTGATAGTGTTGGGCGCCCGGCACTCTGAGGCCGAGGTCGACGGGGCGAGGAGGCCCGGGACAAGCGAGGCGGCGGGGACCAGGATAGAGATTGGGGGGACTGCGAGGAGGATAGTGCTCAAGTGACCGCGCAGGGCCCGCTGGGTATTTCCGCCCTTATCAACCGGCCGTAGCGGGACAAGGCCGAGTAGAGCTTGTCGACGTCGTCGGCCACGAAGACGTGCGAGGGGCCCGTGCCCGACACGCCCCCGACGGCGCCCATCCTCAAGGCCTCTATGGTCGGCGCCGGGTCGTAGCCTAGGGCGAAGCCGTAGGCTATGGCGTTTATCGCCATCGCCGTCTTCCAGTCGCCTCTAAGCGCGTAGAGCACCGCGGCCCTCACGGCAGGCGCCACCGCCCTCATCTCCTCCAGCCGGCCTCTGCCCTTGCCCCACGGCGGGATTAGGACCAGCGCGGCGCCCGACACGTCCAGCTTCCTGAGCAAGGCGTTCTCCCCGTTGTCTGTCAGCCAGGCCTCGCCCAGCGCCGAGGCCGTCGCGTCGTCGAAGGCGCCGGTGACGCTTATCCCCACCGCCTTGCTTATCTCCGCGTTGAGCCGCGCGGCGTCTAGACGGCTTAGCCCCAGCCCGAACAGCTCGTTCAAGGCGAGTATCAACGAGTTCAACGCCGCGCTACTCGACTTAAGGCCGCCGGCAGTCGGCAAATCGCCGGAGAACCTCACGGCTACTCCTCCGAACTTGAAACGCGCCCTCAAGATCTCCAGCGCTTTGTAGATCGGCGAGAGGTCGATGTCCGCATACGACGAGACGGCGTCGCCGTCGGCCTCGCAGACCTCGGCCACGACCTTAAGCGATAGGGGAAACGATGCGCCGATGCCCAAGGCTATCGCGTTCACTATGCTGCCTCCGCCCCAGGCGCAGGCCCGGGCACAACGTGGCATCAGCCCGCAGGCCTGTCGCGCCTTATGAGCCCGGCCCTCAAGGCGTGGTCGGCCAGCACAAGCGCCGTCATCGCCTCCAACGCCACCAAGGCCTTGGGAACGGTCGTCACGTCGTATCTGCCCTTGAACTCCAGCGTGTACGGCTCCATCCTAGAAAGGTCGACCGTCCTCTGGGGCTTCCTGACGGAGGGGGTGGGCTTGAAGTAGACGCGGAACCACACGGGCTCGCCCACAGTTATGCCGCCCAACACGCCGCCCGCCTTATTCGTCGCGAGCCCCACTCTGCCGTCCTTCAACACTATGGGGTCGTTGGCCTCGCTCCCCCTCATCCTGGCCAGCCTCACGCCGGCGCCCATCTCGAAGGCGACGGCGCTCGGTATCGACATCGCGGCCTTGGCAAGATCGGCCTTGATCTTGTCGAATACGGGCTCGCCGAGCCCAGGCGGCACGTTGACGGCCCACACCTCGGCGGCGCCTCCGATCGAGTCGCCCTCCCTCACCGCCTTGACTATCTCGTCGAGCATCGCCTTGAGGGCCTGGTCGTCGACGACGGGCATCGGCTTGCTCCAGGCGGCCTTTATGTCGTCCACCGAGTACTCCTTGGAGATCTGGACGCCGCCGAGCTCGACTATATGGCCCACGACCTCCACGCCCAAAATCGCCAACAGCTTCTTCGCCACCGCCCCCGCCACGACGAGCGCCGCGGTCGTCCTCCCCGAAGCCCTCCCGCCTCCCCTATGGTCGTAGTTGTCGCCGTATTTTAGGTAGTACGCGAGGTCGGCGTGGCCGGGCCTCGGCCTCTTCCACAGCTCGTCGTAGTAGCTAGAGATGACGCGTCTGTTCCATATAACGACGGCGATAGGGGTCCCCTGGGTCTTCCCGTTCTTGACGCCCGACAGTATCTCGAACTCCTCCGGCTCGCAACGCGGGTTGAGCACAGGTATATTGCAGAACATCCTCCTGTCGAGCTCCCTCCTTATGTCCTCCTCGCCCAGCTCCAAGCCCGCCGGGACGCCGTCTATGACAACCCCTATAGCTCTGCCGTGGCTCTCGCCGAATGTGGCTATCCGTAGCTCTCTGCCGAAGAACGACATATGTGGGGATGCGAGGGCGCTAAATAGCTTCTCGCAGAATAATATTTAACAAGCCCATCGCGATGTGAGGCTCTTCGCGGTGATCGGCGACCGCGTGAGGAGGTACTCGGCGTCGCCCGCGATGCACAACGCGTCTTTCAAGAGCCTGGGCGTCGACGCCTACTTCATAGCGGTGGACGTCCCGAAACACGGGCTGTCTTGCTTCGTCGACCTTGCCCGCTTCAACCTCGCGGGGTTCAACGTGACGATACCGCACAAGGAGGAGATAGCCAAGTATCTGGACGGCGTAGTGATGGAGGCGAGGGCCGTGGGCGCGGTGAACACGGTCAAGGTCGAGAGGAATCTCTTGGTGGGGTACAACACGGACTACCTCGCCGTCTACAGGCTTGCGGGGAGGTACATGGAGGGGGGCAGAGTTCTGGTACTGGGCGCTGGAGGCGCCGCGAGGGCCGCGGTGTACGCGGCGGTCAAGGCCGGTGCGGCGGAGGTAGTCGTGGCCAACAGAACCAGGGAGAGGGCTGAGTCCTTGGCCAAGGAGTTCTCCGAGAGGTTCGGCGCGAGGATCCGCGGCGTGGGGCTCGGCGATGTGGGGAGGGCCGACGTCGTCGTCAACGCGACGCCGGTCCACGACACGGTGTTGGCTCCGCTGGACGGCGCCAGGGCGTACGTGGAGTTCGTCTACAACCCGCCGAAGACCGCCATGGTCGAGCTCGCCGAGGAGCTAGGCGTCGCCGTGGTGGACGGCGTCGATATACTGGTCGAGCAGGGCGCCGCCGCCGAGGAGATATGGCTCGGCGTCAAGCCGGACAGATCGGTCATGCGTAGGGCCGTGTTGGAGTTCCTCGGAGTCAAGTAGGCACGACTATCTGCACTGCCTTACACATCTGGACCACTAAGTCGAAAAGCTGTTTGAAGTCGCCTGCGCGTTTCAGCACCTCGGCCTCTCTGCTGTCGTCGTACACCGAGAGGCCCAGCGACTTCTTCAACCTGCCTATGTCTCTGCATATCTCGAGCCTCAGCTTTAGCAGATGGATCAAGGCCGAGTCCACTGCGTCGAGCGCGGCCCTCATATCGGGTAACGACGATAGGTTGCTATATATCCCCAGCGAGGAATATATAGCCTCCATCGCCCCATAGCTCAGCTGGCCCGGCGCCGCCGGCGCGTCCAGAGCGGCGTATGTGAAGGGGGCCCCCATGAGGGGGGCGAAGATTCTGGACATAACGCCGAGGGGGCCCATGGCGAACGCCACCACGGGCTTTCCGCCGCGGCCTACCAGCGACAAGACCTTGAAATTGTCATCCCAGCTTCTGGCCGTAGTGGCTATCTTCACCACGTCCGCCCCGCCCTCCTCGGCCTCGCGGACCCATCCCCTCAGGATCTCGAGATCCGGCGTCCCCCCGAAATCGTGTCTGCTCAAGATAGCCTTGGCGGGCCCCTTGGCCCTCACCACGTCCTCCCTTATCTTTGCCGCGAGCTCGACGTCGACGTACTGCGGCGCCGCGTCGAGAGCCTTAAGGTAGACGGAGAGCCTCTCCTCCTCCGAGCCCTTGAAGTGGCCGCCCTCAGCGGGCGATCTGACGGTCACTATCAAGGTCTTCGACCTCGCCAGCTCGCCCAACAGATCGACGACGGGGGCGAGCTCGCCCCTATAGGGATCTAGACGGGCCTCGACGCATCTGGCCGGCGACCTTAACGCCTTCTCGAGATCTCTAGGTCTCTCCACTAATACCGTGGCGCATATCAGTACCCCATATTGCCCTATCCGGGGCCCGATTTAAGGTTTTTCCCGAGATGTCTGTCCAGCCACTCAAGCTTCTGTTTAAGGTCCTCGATCCTGTGCCTCGGCTTCCCCTTCCTGGTCAGCTCGTGGGACTCGCCTGGAAACAACACAAGCTTGGTCTCGACCCCGTTCAGCTTAAGCGCTGTGTAGAACGCCACGCCTTGGTCCAGCCAAGTCCTGTAGTCCTCTATCGAGTGGATCACCAACGTCGGCGTCTTGACCCTCCCGGCGTAGAACAACGGGCTCTTCTCTATACATCTGTCCCTATCCCTCCAGGGCGTGCAACAGATCTGGTCCTCGACGAAGTACCACCCTATATCGGTGGTGCCGAACATGGATATCCAGTCGCAGATAGATCTCTGGGTTATCGCGGCGGCGAAGCGGTCCGTGTGGGTCACTATCCAGTTGGTCATGAAGCCGCCGTAGGATCCCCCGGCAACCGCCGCCCGCCTCTCGTCAAGCTCGAAACGGGCTAAGACGTAGTCCACGGCCTCCATCAAGTCCTGGTAGTCCCTCTCGCCGTACCTGCACCTTATGTCGGCGAACTCCTCGCTGTAGCCGTCGGATCCTCTGGGGTTCGTGTAGACTACGGCGTACCCCTTAGAGGCCAGTAGCTGGAACTCGAACATGAAGCTCCAGCCGTACGCAGTCTTGGGGCCGCCGTGTATGTAGAGGACCCAAGGCCTCTTCCCCGCGCCTTTAGGCATAAGCGCCCAGCCCTCTATATCGGCGCCGTCGCTCGCCTTGAAGGTGAAGTGCTCCGGCTTCAAGAAGCCCAAGGACTCCTTCGCGAAGTCGTTGAAGGAGGTGAGCCTCTCTATCCGCCCGCCCTCATACAGGTAGAGCTCCTTAGGCGAGTCGGCCGTCATGAAGGTGTAGAGGATCCGCCCGCTTCCGTCCACCGCGAACTCGTCGACGACGCCCTCGCCGCCTATCACCCTCTCGACCTTCCCGT
Source organism: Thermoproteus uzoniensis 768-20 (assembly GCF_000193375.1). Lineage (GTDB taxonomy): Archaea > Thermoproteota > Thermoprotei > Thermoproteales > Thermoproteaceae > Thermoproteus > Thermoproteus uzoniensis_A. The sequence continues at coordinate 1,528,675 of NC_015315.1, read as the reverse complement.
CCATATCGACTCTGTAGAGCTCCGCAGAGCCCCCGACGGTGGCCACGAAGTAGACGAAGTCGCCCGCCCACTGGACCACGGGGGCGTAGCTGGGCCCCCTCACGTCGCTGTTGAGGGTGTTGACCACGTTCCTGTCGAAGTTGCAGGTAAGGCACCGCTCGGATCCGTCGAGCCAATAGACGTAGATTCTGTTGTGCGAGGCGAAGCCCCTCGGCATCTTGTGGCCAGCCACGGCGACCGCATCCGACTTGGGGCTCCAAGCCACGTGGTGGGCCGACTCGAGCCCTCTGGCGAGGACCTTATGGGTCTTGGCCGCCACGTCGTAGACGACCAGGTCGACCAGATAGGGCCTCAGCTGGTCTCTGGCCACGGTATAGGCTATGTAGCGCCCGTCGGGGCTCCAGGCGGCGTGCCTCACCCGAGCCCAGCCCTCGGTCGCCGCCTTCTTCACCCCGCTCGCGGCGTCGACCAGATATAGGTGTGACTCGACGTTGTAGGAGAAGCCGAAGTCGTTCATCCAGAGCGGTAGCCCCTCCACGTGTTTCACGTCCTTCTCCGGCCTTCCCCTGTAGGCGACCACCGCGAGCCTCGAGCCGTCGGGCGACCACGAGAGGTCCAGGACGCCGAGAGGGAAGTAGGCCAGCCGTCTAGGGACGCCGCCCCTCTCCAATATCCAGAGCCCTATCCCTCTGGACTTTTTGCCCAGACCTCGCCGGGATAGAAAGGCGATGCGCCCATCCTTAGGCAAAGGCGCTATGTCGGCCGGGCCGGGGAGGATCGCCCTCTTTTCCAGACTGGACAGATCCACCTCCCAAATCGACGAGTCGTACCTATCCTTCTTGATATTTATCTTGGTATATACGAAGTACCCCCTGCCGCCGTCGAGGGCCGGGTTGGAGATCAAGACGAGCTTGGCCAAGTCCTTTGGCTCCATGAGGTGCGGGGAAAGCCCCTAATAATAGATTTCCCTCAAGCCCCGGCGCCGGGCAGGTCGCCGGCGCACTTGGGCCGAGGCCGTCGGGCGGTCAAGCGCCCGGACACGCCTCGTTTAACAAAGACAGGGCGGTCAACAGCCTGTCCTCCGGCAACACCAGCGCGATCCTCGCGTAGTTGGGCGAGCCGAAGACCTCTCCCGGCAACGCCGAGACTCCGCGGGAGAGGGCCCTCTTCAAGAACTCACTGCCGCTGCAGCCCAGACGCGGGAATATGTAGAAGGCGCCTTTGGGCTCGACGAACTTTAAGCCCAACGCCTTCTTGGCGATCTCGACCCTCCGCCTGTATATCTCCGACAGCCTCGCGGCTATGCGCGGTATCTCGGGCACCAGAGGCGCGACGGCCCTCTGCAACACAGAGGGGGCCGAGTTGACGGTGGCTCTGTTGAATCTGACGACGAGCCTCGCGACGTCTCTAGGCGCTATGACTGCGCCCAGCCTGAAGCCGGGAACGGAGAAGACCTTGCTGAAGCTGTAGACCACGGCGACGTTCGGGGACAGCTTCAGAGGCGACACGAACTCGGCAAACGCGATATCCCTATACACCTCGTCGCTTATCACAAACTCGGCGACGTCCACAAGCTCCTTGACCTTCCCTCTGTCCAGCACGGCGCCTGTGGGGTTGTTGGGGTAGTTCACGAGGTAGACCCCGCGTCGGGAGAACTCGGGGGTCCAGCCGCGGCCCTCTTCGGCGTCTACGAAGTCAAGCCTTATGTCGAACGCGGAGGCTATCTCGAGGTAGCCGGGGTAGTAGGGCCTCGTCGTTATTATCCCGGCTTTCCTGAAGGCCCACATAAGTGCCGCCACGCCGTGCCTCCCGCCGGCGACCACCACGACCTCGTCCCTATCTACGCCGAAAAGTCCGGCGATCGCCTCCCTGAGCTCGGGCAGACCCTCGGAGGGGCCGTACGGCGCGTCTCTCATCTGTCTTAAAGCCTCCATCACCTCCCTCGGAGGCTCGACGTCGGGCTCGCCTATATCGAGCCTATAGGCAGGCCTAGCCTTGTTTATCTCGGCCAACGCCTCCACTATATCCATCGCCACCGCCACGCGGCCTATTTTTAAGCAATGAGGTAGAGCGGCGCCGAGGGCCAAGTCTTGGCTATCGGCGATATGTCGTCGACGCAACCGCCTACGGACCTCGCCGCGACGAGTGCCATCAAGCATATCCTGTGATCTCCGTGGCACTTGAACTCGACGTCTCTAGCCCTCGGAGGCCCTTCGACGAACAAGGCCCCGTCCCTATATTCGGCGGAGACCCCCATCCTGCCCAACACGTCCCTTATGGTCTCTATCCTGTTTGACTCCTTATACGCAAGGTGCTCCACGCCCCTCAACGCGCTACGGCCCGGCGCGAAGGCGGCCAGAAGAGCCGCCGGAGGGGCCAAGTCAGGCGCGTTGGACAGATCGACGTCGATAGGCCTCGCCGGCGCCCCCTCCGCGGATACGACGTTGCCAGACACTTTAACCGAGACCCCAGACTCCCTGAGCACGTCTATTATCGCCTTGTCGGGCCCCTCCCCCAGCCCGCCCACCGAGACGCGGCCTCCGGTCACCGCGGCGCCCACTAGCAAGAAGGCCGAAAGGGCGTAGTCCCCCGGCACCTCGACGGAGCCCGGCGACTTCAAGGGCCCCTCGACGACGATCTCGCCGTCCTCTATCCGGACCCTGCCGCCGAATCTTCTGAGGACGTCTGCCGTTGCCTCCACGTACTGCCACGACTTCCTCCCCTCCACCCTAATGCGCCCGCCCTCCTCGGCCACGGCCGAGAGGTACATAAGCCCGCTGACGTACTGCGAAGTGATGTCGCCGCGTATGGCCACGTCCACGCGTCTGACTCCGCCGCTCTTGATGAGCAAGACACCCGGCATCCAGACGACCTCGGCGTACCTCCTCAGCACGGCCACCAAGTCCTCCAGAGGCCTCCTGCTGACCTGCTCCGAGGCGTATATCACCGTGGCGCCCTTGATGCCGGCGTAGAGGGCCGCGGCCACCCTCAACGTGAAGCCCGAATCCCCGACGCTGAAGGCGCGCACGGGCTCCGGCTCTCTCCTCCCTATCACGGCCCTCCGGCCTACGAGCGATATTTTCGAGATAGGCTGTGCGGCCCTCAAGGCGGCCACTACGTCGTCGCTCAACTCCAGCGGCCCCACCTCGGTGGAGCCCTCGGCGAGCGCCGCGGCCAGTATGTAGCGTTGGCTCAAGGGCTTAGACGGCGGCGCCGCGAAGTCGCCAGATATGGGGGAGGGCCTTACGCAGAGCATCAATAAACGAAACCCGCGTAATAAAAACAAAAGCCCGCGGTGTCTCCATTCTTGTTTCGCCTGGATCTATCGGCGCGTGGCCGCCCGAGCCGCTGGCTGTGGAGGGCTAGAGGCCGGTGCATGTACGGAGCCTATACAGACAGCCGCCGACTTACGACATTCCCTACTACGTCCCCTCCGCGCGAGGGCCACCCGTTTACGCGGGACACCTCAGCCTCTCTATGACCTTCTTGACCGATTCGAGCGGCACTTCCTCCAGGACCCATCTGCCTATGTCTGTAGGCACCGGCATGAGCAGGCGATCGCCCCTCCTCTTCTTGTCGCGCTCCACCAGGCGTTTGGCCTCCTGCACGTCGTCCGGCCCCAGGCAGACCTTCGTCGGGAGGCCGAAGGCCGTCAAGAGGCCCAAGAGCTCGTCTAGGTGCGCCTCCTTAAAGAGGCCGGCCTCGACAGCCGCGGCGCCCTCGACGGCCATGCCCACTGAGACGGCCTCGCCGTGTAGCAGACCCAGAAGCCTCTCCACCGCGTGGCCCACAGTGTGTCCGAAATTGAGCACCTGTCTCACCCCCTTAGTCTCGAACTCGTCCTCCTCGACTACCGAAGCCTTTATCTTGGCACATCTGTAGACCGCCTCCTCCAGAAGCGCTCCGTCCCTCCTCCTCAGCCCGGCCGCATTGGCCTTAAGCCAGGCGAAGAAGTCGCCGTCCAGCGTCACTCCGTACTTCACCGCCTCGGCGAAGGCTGAGGCGTAGACTCTGTCGGGGAGCCGATCCACGAACCTCAGATCGGCGATTATCACGTCGGGCTGGTAGAACACGCCTACCAGGTTCTTGACGCGACCCCAGTCGACGGCCCCCTTTCCTCCTATCGCCGCGTCGATCATGGCGAGCAGGGTCGTGGGGACCAAGGCAAGCCGCATGCCTCTCATGTACGTCCCTGCGGCGAACGTGGCTAGGTCCAACAGGGCCCCGCCCCCGACGGCCACCAAATACGTCGACCTGTCGGCGCCGCGGGACATCAGATGCTCGTACACCTTGGTGAGGACCTCCAAGCTCTTGACCTCCTCGCCGCCTCCCAGCACTAGGGCGTCCTCGAACGCCGCGCCCGAGTTGGCGTCGACGAGGTAGACCGCCCTGCCCCCCACGAACGAGCGTACGTCGAGGCCTCTGCCGACCACGAACTTCGTGGCGCCTCTGCTGTGCCGGTAGGAGAACTCCCTCATCTAGATAGGGAGATCAACTCCTCGGCCCTAGCCGCTATGTTGTCGGGGGTTAGGCCGAAGAACTGGTAGAGGTCGGCGGGGCTCTTCGCGGTCCTCCCGAAGCCCTTGACGCCCATTATGGCCATGGGCTTAGGCCCCAGGTTTATCAACGCCTCGGCGACCGCGGAGCCGAAGCCGCCGTGGACCACGTGCTCCTCGACGGTGACTATCGCCTTCACCGTCCTCGCGTAGCGCGACAGGAGCGTGAGGTCCAGCGGCTTCACAGTGGGGAAGTGCAGGACGGCGGCCGATATCCCCTTCTCCTTGAGTATATGCGCCGCGTCCAAGGCAAAGCTCAACATCTGGCCGGTTGTCAGCAGGGCGACGTCGTGGCCGTCGAGAGCGACGTAGCCCTTCCCCACCTCGAAGACCTTATACATGTCGCAGGTGGTAGGCACGTGGAAGTCCCTGCCCACCCTTATGTAGACGGGGCCCTTGACCTCGGCGGAGGCCATGACGGCCCTATACGTCTCGCAGGAATCGGCCGGCGCGATCACGGTGAAGTTCGGCAGTACGCGGAAGAGCGCCAGGTCCTCCAACGCCTGGTGCGACGGGCCGTCGTAGGCGTCGGAGAAGCCGGCGTGGGTGCCCACCAAGCGGACGGGAAGGTTGAGGCGCGCTATGGAGTTCCTTATTATCTCCCAAGCTCTGGCCATAAACGCCGCGAACGTCAAGGCGTAGGGCATAAATCCGGCGCTGGCCAGGCCCGCCGCTATGGCGGCCATTGCCTGCTCAGCAATGCCGACGTTGAAGAACCTGTCGGGGTGCCTCTCGGCGAAGAACCTAGCCCTGGTGGTCTCCCCAGTGTCAGCCACCAACACGACTACGTCGTTCCTCAAATCGCCCAGATCGGCGAGCGCCTTACCGGCGGCCTCCCTCGGCGTGAGCTCCTCGACTAGCGACATGATAGCCTGCCGGCGAGCTCCAGCGCCTCGTCCCTAGGTATCCTCTGTTTTATAGAGCCTTCGAGGCCCTGCACCCCCTTGCCCCTGACGGTCCTCGCTATGATGACGCTCGGCGCGCCCGCCTTCTCGGCGGCCTCCAACGCCTCGACGAGCTTGTCCACGTCGTGGCCGTCCACCGTCTGGACGAAGAAGCCCATCGCCTTGAACCGGCCCGCCAGATCGCCCTTCTTGAGCACTTCGTCCGACGGCCCGTCCAACTGCGCGTTGTTGAGGTCGACGATCGTCACCACGTTGCTCAAGCCGTAGGAGGCCACCACGGCGAAGGACTCCCAGGAGACCCCCTCGTCGAGCTCGCCGTCGCCCGTCACCAAATACACGCGGCCGGTGGCGCCCCTCAGCCTAAGCCCTAGGGCGAGGCCTACCGCCATGCCTATGCCGAGGCCTAGAGAGCCCGAGTTGGACACGTCGACAAACGGCGTGTCGTCCTCGGGATGGTTCTGGAGCCTGCTGCCCAGGGAGCCCGTCTCCCTAAGCTCGTCCAGGTTAAGGTATCCGAAGACGGAGGCGAGGGCGTATATGGCGTGCACTGCGTGTCCTTTCGAGAGGACCAGGTAGTTCCTCGTCGACAGCCCGTTGTGGGCGTTGAACCTCACGCGGCCAGTGCCGTACAGCGCCGTCAATATGTCGAGCACCGACAACGAGGAGCCTATATGGATGCCGGGATCGTACGCGGCCATTATGAGGAGCCTTCGCCTCGCCTCGCAAGCCAGCTCGCTCAACGACCCCACCCCGATTTCGCGTACCCCGAGGCGAGTTCCATGTCAGGGGGCAAGAGGCCCTTTTTAAACGTTACTGCCGACCGTCGACAGCCCCAGCCGCGAGAGCAACCCCACCAAGCCGTCGGCCACCGCTTGCTTCAAGGCCTGCGGTTGCAGGACGCCGTTTTTGTAGTCCTCGGCGAGCGCCTTCGCGTCCTCGTATCTCCTCCCGCCGATCTCCAGAGGGCCTCCGTACGGCACCAGCAGGTAGGCGGCCAGCTCGAAGACTGGGTTGAACTCAACCTCCCTTGGGGGACAGTAGGCCGCCCAGATCTTCTTGCCGATCTCCTCCGGGGTATCCGTGACGTAGATGGCAGACCCTGGCCGCGACTTGGACATCTTGTACAGCGCGAGCACCTCGTCTATCTCCCTGCTAGTGCCCTCCATCCTCCCGACTCCGCTAAGGGACGTCACTATGGGAGTGTGTATCGAGGCGGGCTTCTTGAGGCCCAGCTTCTCGGCGACGTCGCGCGCCAGCATGTGGGCCCTCCTCTGGTCCAAGCCTCCCAGCGCCACGTCTACGTCCAAATAGAACATGTCGGCGACTTGCATGGCCGGGTAGAGCAACTTGGAGAAGTCGAGCTCCACCTCCTCCTGGCGCCTGCCCATTATGGGTATGGCGCGTCTAATCCTGGCGAGAGACGTCGATTTGGCGACCTTCACTACGAGCTCCCAGTATTTAGGATCGGCGGCCAGCTCTCTGCCGTCCTTGAACTTGAACTTGCCGGATATTCTGGCCGCCAGCTCCCTTATTCTAGCCGCGTGCTCGGCCAGAGACGCGAAGTCGCCCTTATCGTTTATCCAGGCGTGCCACGTGGCTTCGAGGAGCAACACCTCGAAGCCGGCCTCCACGAGGTCCCGCGCCTTGAACATCCATATCAGCCAGCCCACGTGCACCGGCCACACGGGCTCGTAGCCCACGTAGGCCCTGCCGCCGATCCTCGACCTCACCTCCTCCTCGGTTATCACCTCCACGGCGTTTCTGGTCACCAGATCAAGGACCATGGGCCAAAGTATAGAGTTATTAAGAAGTAATGCCGAAGATATATAAGCCGTCGCGGTCCCGACCCCATGCTTTACGCGTTCAAGGACCCGGAGAGGGCGAAGGCCCTTAAGGAATATCTAGATCGGGAGGGCATATCATCATGGTATATAGAGGCTTGGGGCTACTACATAGTGACGGCCCCTCCAAACGCCAAGGTCAAGCCGCCTGTCAAGGCAGACGTGGAGGTGGACCTAAAGGGGGAGTACCAGCTGGTGTCCCGGGCGTGGAAGAAGGAGCCCACGGCCGTGAAGATAGGCGACAGGGAGATCGCCGAGGGCAAGATCTTCGTCATAGCGGGGCCGTGCTCGGTGGAGAGCAGAGAGCAGATACTCTCGGCGGCGAAGGCAGTCAAGGAGATGGGCGCCCACGCGTTGAGGGGAGGCGCCTTCAAGCCGAGGACGTCCCCCTACTCCTTCCAGGGGCTGGGCGAGGAGGGGCTGAAGCTGTTGGCCGAGGCCAGGTCGGCCACCGGGTTGCCCGTGGTGACCGAGGTCATGGACGGCCAAGACATACCGCTGGTCGCGAAATACGCCGACGCGCTCCAGATAGGCGCCAGGAACATGCAGAACTTCACGCTTCTGAAGAAGCTCGGGAAGGCGGGGAAGCCGGTTCTGCTGAAGAGGGGCTTCGGCAACACCGTCGACGAGTGGCTGGCAGCCGCCGAGTACGTGGCTCTTCACGGAAACGGCGACGTGGTGTTGGTGGAGAGGGGCATAAGGACCTTCGACAGGACTCTCAGATTCACGCTGGACGTAGGTGCCATAGCCTACGCGAAGCAGGCGACCCATCTGCCCGTGATCGGCGATCCGAGCCACCCTGCGGGCGACCGCCGCTTCGTCATACCGCTCGCTCTGGCAATACTGGCGGCCGGCGCCGACGGGCTGATAGTCGAGGTGCACCCCGATCCGGACAAGGCGCTGAGCGACGCGGCGCAACAGCTGACGTTCGGCCAATTCGGGGAGTTGATGGAAAAAGCGAGGGCTTTGGCGAGGGCTCTGGGGAAAACCCTAGAGTAGCCTATCCGCCATTAGCTTGTAGAAGTCTATCACCGACTTCCCGTCCTTCTCCACAGGCTGTATCGCCGGCGGTATCTTCATGTAGTTGGGATCGTACATGGACGCGTACCTCTCTTCAAACGTCGGCACCAGCTCGTTCTTGTACAGCACCCCCAGCGCAAATCTGTCCGGCTCGAGGATCTTCTCTATGGCCCGCTTCCTCTTCTCGTAGTCCTCCTTCTCGTCGTGGACGACCGGATCCCAAGTGGGGTCGTTGTCGAGCTTGTAGACCCTCTTCTCGTACCACTCCCTCGTCATTATGTTGTTGTACGTCACGCAGGGGCTGAATATCTGGACTATCGCCGAGCCCTTGTGCAGTATGGCCTCCTTGATTATCTTCGCGGTGTACTTTATGTCGTAGCTGTAGGCCCTGGCTATGAAGGTGAAGCCGGATGCAAGCGCCACCAACAACGGGTTGAGGTCGGCGTGCGGGTTGGGCTTCGACAAGGCCTTGGGCTGCATGCCCAGCGGCAGTGTGGGCCCCGCCTGGCCGCGCGTCAGTCCGTAGACCGCGTTGTCCATGAGTATCACCGTGAAGTCGACGTTTCTGCGGCCCGCTCCCAGTATGTGGTTGCCGCCTATCGCGAAGAGGTCGCCGTCTCCGCCGACGACGATCACCTCCAGGTTGGGGTTGGCGAGCTTGAGGCCTATGGCGAAGGGTATGGCCCTGCCGTGGATTGTGTGGGCCGACACGGTCCTCACGTAGTGCGGCAACCTGCTACTACAGCCTATGCCCGAGACTAACACCGTCCGCGTCGGGTCCATGTCGAGCTCGGCGAATACCTGCAACAAGGCCTGCAATATGCCGAAGTGGCCGCAACCGGGGCACCACTCGGGCGGCTTGGTCCACTTGTAGTCCTGCGGCGTCCTCTTCAGCGATACCTTGATGGTCGTGGCGGCGGTCATAGGTCCCACTCCAGCTCTATCCTCTTCTCGCCCTTGGCGAAGCGGTCGTAGGCCTCCAACACGTCGTCTGTCGTGATGGGCCGCCCGTTGTACTTCACGGCTACCCCGTCGGCCGAGATCCCCGTGTACATCCTCACGAGCAACGAGCTCTGGGCCGTGTAGTTGCCCTCTATGAACAACGTCTTCCTGCCCTCCAAGTACTTCCTCACAAGGTCGGCGGGGAACGGATAGAGGAGCCTCAACTGCAGGAAGCCCACTCCCGGCAACTTCTCGAGAGCTGAGAGTATCTGCAACTTCGTCGTGCCCCACGAGACTATGACGGTGCCCGCGTCGGGAGGCCCGTAGTAGCGGACCTTGTCCTCGTCCGGTATCTCCCTCATAATCGTCTCGATCTTCCTCATGCGCTTGTCGTACATCTTCTTGACCATCTCCGCGTCCTCGTCGGGGTCGCCCTCGGGGTCGTGCTCGAGGCTCACCACGTGGTACACGGCCTTGGATATACCCGGCAGATATCTAATAGGCAACCCGTCCTTCGTTATCTCGTACCTATTGGCGTTCCTCTCCTCCGGGAACACCACGGGCTGAGGCCGCTCTATTCTCACCGAGTAGGGATCCGGCGCTGGCATCACCGCGAACGTGTTGGAGAGGTCCTTATCCACCAAGTGGATCACCGGCACCTGGTACTTGTCGGCCCAATTCACGACCTTTATAGCGTCGTAGAACGCCTCCTCTAGATCCCCGCTGGCCAGGACTATTTTGGGGAACTCTCCATGGCCTATGAACAACGAATAGAAGAGGTCGTGCTGGCCGGTCCTCGTAGCGAGGCCCGTGCTCGGCCCAGCCCTGGACCACAGTGTGAGCACGACGCCCAGCTCCGCCATGCCCAACATGGATATGGTCTCCGCCATCAAGCTCATGCCGGGGCCCGACGTGGCTGTCGCCGCCCGCGCCCCCGCCATTGCCGCCCCCGCCGCCGCCGCTATAGCGGCCAGCTCGTCCTCGGTCTGCAGAACCACGGCGCCCACGCGCTCCATGGCCTTGAGGTCCTCCGAGACGGGCAGGACCGGGTAGGGCAGTTTCCTCTCGGCGAACATGGGGTCGTCGGTGGATGGGGTGATCGGGTAAAAGGATATGAACCTCACCCCGCCCACTATCTTGCCGACGCTCACCGCCTCGTTCCCGTTCCAGTAGATCCGTTTAGTCTCGGGCGTCCTGGGCGCCAGAGTCTCCACGCGCTCCGTCACCATCTTGCTCACCTCGGCGGCGACCATCTTGTTCTGCTCTATGACCTCCTTCTTCCTCCCCAACGCGAAGGCGACGCCCCTCTCCACATACTCGACGGGGAGGCCCAGGAGGGACGCGCCCACGGCCACCACGAGCGTGTTAACGAAGCGGGACAGCATGACAGGGGAGGTGACCCCTATCTTCCGCCCCACGTCCAGCAATATCTTGTTGAAGGGCAACCCCACCACCTTCACTCCCTGTGATTTCATGTACTCCACCGCGTTCTTGACGGTGGGCTCGAGCCCCTGCCTCTTAAAGAAGTCGGACAGCCTCTCCACCGCGGTCCTAGAGATCATGGTGAACGACTCGAGGGTCTTCCCGTCCTCCTCTGTGTTGTAGACGGCCACCCCGCCTCGCTCTACGTGGAATATGTGTTCGAACACGGCATGCCCGTCCATGAAAAGCGCGAGCCTCACCTTGTTGCCTATGCCGCCGGGGGGCCATCGATCGGCTATCCTGCCCACGAAATAGCTGTGCCTCCCGCCCGCTATGTTGGACCAGAACTCCCTTCTGCCGTAGACGTAATACCCGGCGGAGCCCACTGCATAGATCAGCATTATCGACGCGGTCTCGACGCCCTTGCCTTGAGGGCCGCCGACCAAGAAACTCACCTCAACCATTAATGTTTCTGTAAATTTGTATATTTATATTTTCTCATTAAACTTAGTCCACAATAATTTATTATAAGTAAAGCGAAAAACTATAATAAATATAATTGATTAATTTTTATATTAAATAATTTTATCAATATGATGATTCGGGTACTGCCTTAAAATGTAGCAAGAAGTGCGGCCGGGACACTCGCCGCGGACCGCCCCCAGCCTGCCCAGCGCCGCCTCGGCGCCTGCGAACAAGACGTAGATATCCCCCAGGTCGCTGGGGCTCAAGCCGACGAGCAGGTAGAGCTCCTCGGCGTCGAGCGCCTCGACGACGGTCGCTTGGAAGCCCAGAAGCTCCGGCGCGAACCTCAAGCCGAACCTCAACGCGTCGACGAGTCCGTCCAGCCCCGGCCTGCGCCTTACCAAGACCCAGCTCCTCTTAACCGTCAGCGACGGCGCCTCCAAGTATATGTAGAGCAGATTCTCGATGGGGGATACCGCCTTGTCCAGCCCGGCCGCGTCTGTATATATCCTAAGCCCGGAGCCGCGCGACATATTGCGACACGCCCGACAGCACGAGCTCGGTGCCCGTGGTAGCTATAATCAACGCCATGAACCGCCCCAATGCCCTCGCCGGTATCGGCCCGACAGCCTTCACGAGTCTGGCACCGGCATAGAGCGTGGCGATGGACAACGCGGAGGCCGTCAGCGACCCCAACAACGTGATAGCCGGGCCGTAGATCGTCGAGTACAATATCAGCGTGGTCATTGTGCCGGGCCCCACTATAAGCGGCGTGGCGAGCGGCACCACAGCAGCCTCTTCCAGCTTGCCGCCCAACGTGGCGGTGCTCCCGTGCACCAGCGTGATCACCGACGTGGACAGGATAATTATGCCGCCGGCTATCTTGAACCCGACTATGTCTATGTTTAGAGCCGAGAGGAGCGGGCCCCCTACCAGAGAGAATATGGACGAGAGCACTATGACCGCGATTGCCATAGCCCTAACGGCCTTCCTGAACTCCTGAGGGCGGTCCATGGCCATCTCGCCGACTATCCCCAGCTTGCCTATGGGGTTCTCTATGGCGTAGATCTGTCCTACCACCTCCACGAACTCGAGAGGGGTCACGTCTAAAAATCCCGTTTAAAAATGTAAAAACGACGCGCCGCCGAGAACGCTTATATCCCGCGGCGGGCTATGCTCCGTGGGCCTCGTCTACGTGGACATAGTCGTGAAGCACGGGGACAGGAGGAGGGACGTAAGGGCCCTAGTCGATTCGGGAGCCACGTACACCGTGTTGAGGAGGGACGTGTGGGAGTATCTAGGGCTTAAGCCGATGGGCGAGATGGAGTTCGTCTTGGCAGACGGCACGACGATAAGGAGAGGCATCTCGGAAGCTCTAGTGGAGCTACCCGGCTACGGCGAGAGGCACACCCCCGTAGTCTTGGGCGAGAGCGAGGACGAGAACCTCCTCGGCGTTGTGACTCTGGAGATCTTCGGGCTGGTGCTCGACCCCTTTAGGAGAGAGCTTAGGCCTATAAGGGCCTTGATGAAGTAAAAAAGGGGGTTATTTCTTGGGCTTAACCGGAGGCGGGCCTAGGAACGCGCCGGCCGGCTTCCCCCACATCTCAGCCAGGACTTGGGCAAAGGCGGTGTACCAGGCGGCCAACGCGGTCAGTATGCCCACATAGCCCCCGGCCACTGTGGCGCCTGCGGCTAGGAGGAAGAAGGTGATCCACAAGAGGAGGAACACGACGAACAGAGCCGCGTTGGCCCTAAACGTGCCTATCCACATGACGAAGGTAAATATGCCGAAGGCCCACAACACTATGGGGACGTACGGCAGAGACTGCGGGAAGAAGGCCACCGTGAGGTAGAACCACTCCCAGAAGGCGCCGTATGTGAAGAAGGCCACGTAGCCGAATGTATTGCCCTTGAAATACTCCAAAATACCCGCGACGAGTTGCGCCAAGCCTCCGTAGAACGCGGCCAAGCCGAGCACCACAGGCACACCCTGCCCGCTGAGGAGGCCTGCGTTAAAGCTACTCAACACAAGCGTCGTCAACGCGAAGCCCGAGAGGCCTAGAGGCGCCGGATTTGCCGTACTTCCGTTTGCCATATACTTAAGATATCTCGGATTTTAAAGTATTGATACTGAAGAAATCCCCTTTAATAAAGTAAAAATAGATATTCTTTACAAAGATTTATTTTATTATGATACTTCCTTCTTTAACTCCTCGTACGCCCTCTTCGCCTCCTCCACCGACGTCTCGTCCTCCAACGTCGTCACGTCGCCGAGCGGCGCCCCGGTCGCCACAGCCCTCAGGAGGCGCCTCATTATCTTGCCGGAGCGCGTCTTGGGGAGCTTCGTGACGAAGTATATCTGGGCCGGCTCGGCGATGGGGCCTACGGTGTTGCGTATGTGCTGGCGGAGCTCCTTCCTCAGCTCGTCGGTCCCGGCCACGCCTTGCTTCAACACGACAAACGCTATGGGTACTTCTCCCTTTATTGGGTCTGGTATGCCTATTACTGCTGCCTCCGCTACTGCTGGGTGGGATATGAGGGCTGACTCTAGCTCGTAGGTGCCTAGGCGGTGTCCGGCGACTTTAATCACCTCGTCGGCTCTCCCCAACACCCAGATATAGCCGTCCTTATCCTTAATCGCGTAATCCCCAGCATAGAACATACCCGGAAACCTACTCCAGTAAGTCTTAATATAGCGCTCTGGATCGCCCCAGATGGTCTGGAGCATGCCGGGCCACGGCCTCTTGAGCACTAGATAGCCCTTGACGCCCGGCGGTACGGGCTTGCCGTTGTCGTCTACTACGTCCGCCTCGAAGCCGGGAAGCGGCGGGCCGTTCGTGCCGGCCTTCATAGGCACCAGGTAGAGGCCCGGCGCGTGCGATATCACTATGCCCCCAGTCTCCGTCATCCACCACGTGGAGCCGAAGGCCACGTTCTGGTAGCCGAGGTTGGTGTAGGCCCACCTCCACGCCTCGGGGTTTATGGGCTCGCCCACCGAGTGGATAATTCTGAGAGTTGACAGGTCGTGTTTCCTGGGCCACTCCTCGCCGAACCTCATGAAGGTCCTTATGGCGGTCGGCGAGGTGTACAGCACGGTGACGCCGTACCTCTCAATTATCGACCACCAGCGGTCGGGTTGCGGGAAGTCTGGAGCGCCCTCGTACATCACCTGCGTAGCGCCCATGAGCATGGGCCCGAGCACTATGTACGAGTGGCCGGTGACCCAGCCTATGTCGGCGGTGCACCAGTATATGTCGTCGTCCCTCAAGTCGAAGACCCACTTCATGGTGGCGTAGACGTGGACGGCCCAGCCGCCCGTGTCGTGGACTATGCCCTTGGGCTTCCCGGTGGTGCCGGAGGTATACAGCATGTAGGACGGGTGAGTGCTCTCTATCCTCTCGGGCTCGACGTAGGCGTTGTGCGGCACCCCGGCCATGGCCTTGTCCCAGAACCAGTCTCTGCCCTCCGTCATGGGCACGTCGTTGAGGCCGAGCCTCTTGTAAACTATGACGTTCTCCACCGAGGGCGCCTTCTCCAGAGCCTTGTCCACGATATCCTTAAGCCTCACTACCTTCCCCCTCCTCCAGAAGCCGTCCGCCGTTATCACGAGCCTGCTCTGCGAGTCGTTTATGCGGTCGGCCAACGCGTCGGCCGAGAAGCCCGAGAACACCACGTTGGTTATGGCGCCTATCCTCCACGCCGCGTACATGGCTATGGGCAACTCGGGTATCATCGGCAGATACAGCGTTATGCGGTCGCCCTTCTTTATGCCGAAGTTGTTCCGCAACATGTACGCCACTCTGTTTACTTCTCTCCATAGGTCGTAGTAGGTGAATTTTCTCCTGTCTGTGGGGTATCCTGTCTGGTCTACCGGCTCTCCTTCCCATATCAGCGCCAGCTTGTTCTTACGCCAAGTCTTGACATGCCTATCAATAGCCAGATAGGAGAGGTTCAGCTCACCCCCAACAAACCACTTATAAAACGGCGGATTAGAGGCGTCAAGAACCTTCTCCCAAGGCCTAAACCACTCAAGCTCCCTAGCGATGGAGGCCCAGAACTCCTCAAGGTTCTCGACCGATTTCTTGTGGTATTCCCAGTAGGTCTTGATATCTATAGTTCGCGATCGCCACTTATCGTTGTATATATACTCATCGAACGGTAGGTTCTTCTCTTCGAGAGACATAGAGATTCTATATTGATGAACCTTATAAATGTTCCTTCAAAAATATGTCAATTTATTTATTTTGAAAATTAAGCAAACTTCATACTAACTATCAGGTTATTCTCTATATAATAAAATTTTTTATATTTATAGTTGCCAATTGTTGTACAGAAAGTTTACTATAGATTCTTAGTGATCTATAATTATGGTTATCCAGCTATAAATATTAGGACGTCCATACATGGCTCTCGTCGGCCGCTCGGCGTCGTACGCGCGTCCATCCCGGCGCCTCGATAGGGTCGCCTGTCCTAGTCGTGCGAGGCCGCCACCTCGGCCGCTGCGATAGCCTCCTTGATGTACCTCTCCCTGTTCTTCTCGTAGTCGTCCGCGCCGTAGGCCTTGACCTTGGCCAGTATCTTGGGCAGAGTTGTATATTCCATCTCCTCCGGCGGAAGGCGGTGGGGCTGGAACGGCCCCATGCGGCGTATGTACTCGGTTATCTGGGCGGCGAGCTGGCGCGTGTAGTCGAAGGCAGGGTCGTCGAAGAGGTCGACCGGCCCCTCGAGGTATCCGTCGTGCAGTTGCCAGCCGAGGGCCCCGACCTTCGGCGGCCCGTCGAACCTGGTCATCTTGGCCCCAACCGCTATCCTCCTCTCGGCGTCTATCTGGTAGAAGCGCATGGGCATTAGAGGGCCGGCGTGGCTGCCGCGCATCCAGCCGTGGACCATGTGGGGATACGCGAAAGCCTCCAGAACCTCACCCACCGCAGGCATGCCGTGTTGCGCGCGGATTATGGCGACCGGGTCGTCCTTGCCCACATACCGGCCCGCTATCAGGTTAAGCCTCTCCACGCTCACCGCGGCGGCCGGCGCCCCGTCCGCCCTCCTGTAGACCCGCCTGACGATGTAACGCCCCGTAGTTCCTATGAGCCCCAACAGCGAGTAGGAGTCCTCGGGCGTCTTGAGGAGGTACACCTTGTGCTCGTATACGTCCAGTACCTCGAAGAGGAAGCCCTCGTGCATCGCCGGGTCTATGACTAAGCCGGCCGTGTTGAAGGGGTCGGCGAATATCTTGTACATCGGCAAGTTGAAGGCTCCCGGCTCCGTCTTGTCCGCGGCGAAGGTTATGACGGGCTCGGAGGGCCTCTCCTCTATTTCGAGCTCGGCAACCTGCGGCCCCATGCCCCTCACGTTGCCCGAAAAGGCCTCCTTGAGGAGGTCTTGCCCGGCTCCGTAAAGCTTGTACTTCCTCGCCACTTTCTCGGTCACCTCCTTGAATATGTCCCAGGCGAGTCCGTGTATGTCGCTGTGGTCGGGCCCCTTGGTGTGCGTCATCAGAAGAGATATATCGTCGCCGACGTTGTAAACGAAGTAGTCTATGAGAAGGCCGCGTTTCTGGGCCTCCTTCAGCCTCTCGGCGGCTAGCTCGAGCATCTTGGGGTGGACCCAGGCGTGGCCCGGCCAGCCGCCCACGTCGGCTTTTATGATCGATATGGTGACCTTCATGGCACCCCCGGCTTCTACCATTATAAAAATTTTGGTGGTATAGTTATAGTCGACTCGTAATATTATAACAATTACAAGACAATACGGAGAGATGGGTGAAAGAACTCAAATATATATAAATTATGCGGGAGCCTGCGGCCGTAAAAACAAACCGTCATATCTAGGTAGCGGACCGCGGCGGTATTCGACGCGGCCTCGGCCTATAGTCTGAGCGTGGCGGCCCGCGATACGCGGCTTCGGATTTCTACTACCGCGGCGATCGGCTAACAGATCTATATCGGCCGTAGCCGCGCTTCCGCCTTTATTCATAGAGTTACAGTATATTTTATCTGTCTATATAATTTACTTTCTATCTATCTAAGTATACATAAAGAAAAATACCAAAGTATCTTTATATATTTTGATACACTTCTGTGTGGAATAAAATTTTTAAGTTAAAAACGTAAAGACGGTCGTGGAGCTGGATTTCTACGAGATCACGGGCAGATACGACGAAGTGGCCAAGTTCTACTCCTCGGTCGGCGAGGAGAGCAGATATCTCCGCTTCCTGGCGGCCGTGAGGGACCCGGCGAGCATATACAGCTACATGTGGTCCTGCGGGGGTAGGAGCTTTCTAGTCGTCGAGGGCAGGAGGCCGGTCGCGCTGGTCGACGTGACCCCTTGCGGTGACGAGGCAGAGGCCGGCATAGTCGTCGTCGACTCGCTCCAGGGGAGGGGGTACGGGACTAAGATAGCCGAGGTATTCGCCGAGCTTCTGCCCCGGCTGGGGTTCGACGTGGTTAAGGCCGAGATCTATAGGGAGAACCTCAAGGCTCTGTCCATAGCGAGGAGGCTGGGCGCCTCGGTCGTCTGCAGAGGCGTTATATGCACTGTGAGGCTTAACCTAAGACAGAGGGCTCTCAGAGGCGTGGCGGCCCTCAAGCTGGTTGCTACGCCTTGAAGACCTCCCCGAGCTCCTTGACCAGCTCGGGCACCTTAGCCCTCATCTTCTCCCTCGCCTCGTCGTAGAAGTTGTAACCGGTCGGGTCTATCATGACTGTCAGAGGGCCGAAGTCCTCGACCTCCAGGACCCACATGGCCTCGGCCATGCCTAGGTCAAGCCAGTGGACGTCTACGACCCTCTTTATGGCGCGGGCCGCCAGGACCCCGGCGCCGCCGGTGAATATGGCGTAGGCCGCCTTGTGCCTCTTCATGGCCTCCGCGGTCCTCCTCCCCATGCCGCCCTTGCCTATTATCAGCTTGACGCCGAGCTTCTCTATCACGTCGGCCTCGAACGCCTCCATCCTCGCCGACG
The DNA here is from genome assembly GCF_000193375.1 of Thermoproteus uzoniensis 768-20. Classification (GTDB taxonomy): domain Archaea; phylum Thermoproteota; class Thermoprotei; order Thermoproteales; family Thermoproteaceae; genus Thermoproteus; species Thermoproteus uzoniensis_A. Next base: position 1,510,563 of record NC_015315.1, on the reverse strand, counting down.
TCGTCGGGCCCATGGCGATTATCCTCCAGCTGTCGCCCTCCTTCTTGGCAACCGGGCCCGCGTGGTATATCGCACCGCCCCTCAAATCGACGGGGAGTTGCCTCCCCTCCTTCAAGTACTCGAGCATTCTGGCGTGGGCCGCGTCGCGGGCGCTCACCAAAATGCCGGAGATGTAGAGCGTGTCGCCGACCCGAAGCCTCTCCACGTCCTCGTCCCTCAACGGAGTCCTCAGCCTGTAGGTCGCCATATACGTACGGCGGCAGGAGGAATTTACGTTTTTCTGTCGCATCCAGCCTAAAAAGGCCTAGACGGGCCGCCTCAACAATATTTTTCTACTCGAACACCGTAGAGGCCATGGACCTTGAGGAGGTCGTGCTCAAGGCAGCCAAGGAGGCCATTGTCAAGGCCAGCATATCCCCCGCGCTCGACGTAGTGGGCTCGCTCAGGAGGGCCTACGACGCCGAGTCGTCGGAGGCGGCGAGGGTCCAGATAGGGGCCATCCTGAAGAACATAGAGCTCGCGACGTCCGCCACGTCGGCCGTCTGCCAAGACACGGGAGTGCCCACCTTCTTCGTGAAGCTGGGGGACGGGTTCCCCATCAGGAGCAAGGTATTGTCCATACTCACGGACGCCGTGAGGCAGGTCACCAAGGAGCTCCCGCTTAGGCCCAACACCGCGGATCCCTTCACCGAGAGGAACCCCGGCGACAACACCGGGCTCGGCGTCCCTGTGTTCGACGTAGAGCTGTTCGACGGCGACTACCTCCAGTTCACCTACGTGCCGAAGGGCGGCGGCTCGGAGCTGCCGGGCAAGGCCATGGTCCTCCCGCCCGGCGTAGCCTTCAAGGAGCTACCCAAGATAGTCCTCGAGTCTGTGATAGACGCGGGGCCCATGCCCTGCCCGCCGGTGATAGTGGGGATAGGCATAGGCCCGACGCTGGACGCGGCCGCCAAGCTGGCGAAGAAGGCCGCTACCTTAAGGCCGGTGGGCTCCAGGAACCAGAACCCGGAGGTGGCCAAGATGGAGGAGGCCCTCCTAAGGGCCATAAACAAGCTTGGCCTAGGGGCGCACGGCGTCGGCGGCGATGTAACTGCGCTGGACGTACATATAGAGTACGCCTACAGGCACCCGGCCACCTTCGCGCTGGCGATAGTCTTCAGCTGTTGGGCCACCCGCAGGGCTACGGCCACAGTCTGGCCCGACGGAAGGTACGAGGTCAAGACTTAGCCTTCCGCCTATTGTACATCTCGAGCCACCTCTTGGCGGTCCCCTCGAAGTACATGTCGAGGGCAGCCCTGATGGCCTCGTTCCTCGTCACGAATATGCCCTTAGTGACCAACATGTCGACGCCCCTCACCACCCTCTCGGAGATCTTGAAGGACACTAGCCTCATGCGCTTCCGCTCCCCCACCGAGCTTTCGGCATTAGAAAAATATAAAGTTTACGTTGGAAGCCCCTCTAATTAACGCAACCTCCTCCGACCGGCGGCATGAAGACAACCTCGTCGCCGTCCTTCAGCCTCGTGTCGAGGCCCGCTAAGTAGTCGACCGCGCGCCCGTTGACCAGAATATTATACTCGTCCTTCAGCCTGTCGCCGTCCAGGATCTCCCTGGACAGCCTACCCCCATGCCTCTCGTCGATTATCTTCACCAGATCGCGAACGGTGGCGCCTTGGGGGACCTCCACGGCCTCCTTCATGACGCCCATCAAGTCGTAGAGGGTGGCCAAATACCTAACCTTGACGATCATGTCCGAAAAACCGTCCGGGATTTATTTACAGAAGGTACTGGAACTCCTCGAGGCCCAGCCTCTTCAAGGTATCGTACGTGGGCTTTCCGTCGACCCAGCCCCTGAGCTTGTAGTATATCTTTATCCCCTCGTCGAACATCTTGGCCGAGGAGTGGCCCTTGGCGGGGCCCGTGGGTATGGGGTTCCTGAAGTGCGGGTTGAGCTCGTCCTTGACCCACTTGCCCTCCTTCACGTGGAACAGCCTCTCCACGTTGAATATCCTCTCGCCTATAGCCAGCATGTCCTCCGGCGTGACGTCCCAGTCGTAGGCCAGGTTGAAGAGGTGCGCAAGGTCCTTCTCGAATATGCCCTCGCGGTCTAGCGTGGCGAACTTGCAGTAAGTCACCGAGTCGGTGAGGGCCATCAAGTGCTGGGCATATATAACGATCCTGGCCTGCTTCTCTATACACTCGGGGGTCTCGCAGAGCGGGTCCACCTTCTCGGGTACGCCGAGGACCTCCCAAGTCGGGGAGTAGGCCTCCAGGTGGTCGCCTCCTCTATTTGCGGTGAAGTACGAGAGCGAGAAGCCCTTGAGGGATCTCGGGTCGTAGGCCGGAAGCCCCTGACCTCTAGAGCCCTTGAAGGCGCTGGGGTCGCCGTACTTCAGCGCCAGCCTGTAGTCTCCCTCTGCCAGATCGTCGCCTATATCGCTCCTGTTGGCCGTCCTTATGACTAAGTCGACCAACGCCCCAGCGTCTCCCCAATCCACGTCGAGCTTCAGCTTCCCCTTCTTGGCCAGCTCCACGGCGGCGGCCAAGGTGTTTCCCAGCGAGATTGTGTCGAACCCAAGCTCGTTGGCTAGCTTCTGCAGGCGTAGGTCGGCCTCGGGGTCGAACAGGCCTATGTTGGCGCCGAGGCTCCAGGTGTTCTCGTACTCGTACTTGGCCTTGCCGACGAACTTGTAGGGGCCGGACTTGACCATGACGTGTTGCGTGCAACCGATGGGGCACATCATACAGGCGTGGGTCTCCACGACGTAGTTCTTCTTTATGTATTCGCCGGTCAGCTTGTCGGCCTCCTCGGCGTAGCCCGTCTCGAAGTTCCTCACGGGGTAGGCCCCTATCGAGTTTATCACCGCCGTTAGTAAGTTGGTGCCGTATATGTGGAGGGCCTTCGCCGTGGGGCCCGACATGAGGCGCTGGGCGAGCTTGGTGGACTCAGCTATGAACTTGGCGCGGTCCTTGACGTCCTTAAGCAAGTCGCGCGTGCCCCAGACAAGTATGCCCTTGAGCTTCTTCGAGCCCATGACTGCTCCGACCCCGCCGCGCCCGGCGAAGCGCTCGTAGTCGGACATCCTGATGCCCGCTATCCTCGACAAGTTCTCCCCGGCGGGGCCCACCACGGCGACGCCGGCCGCCTTCTCCTCCTCGGGGAACCCATTCTCCCTCAATATGGCCTTTATCGCCGCGCCGGTCCATTTGCCCCAGAGGTGCTTCGCCGGCTTTATAGCCACGTCGCCGTCCTTGACCACCACGTAGACGGGATCCTCGGCCGCGCCCTCTATGACGAGGCCGTCGTAGCCAGACTTCCTCAGCCAGTAGGCGAAGTTCCCGCCCGCGTTGGAGTGGGTTATGGAGCCCGTGAGAGGCGACTTCGTGACGACCGTGACACGGCTGGTGGAGAGGTTCGCCATCGCCGACAGAGGCCCGGCGAATATGTACAGCCTGTTGCTGGGCGAGAGGGGATCTATTCCCCTGGGTATTTCCTTGAGGGCCAGGTAGGAGCCCAGGCCTCTGCCGCCCAGGAACTTCTTCAGAAGATCGTCCTTGAACACCTCCTCGGTCACCTTCTCGGCTTTGAGATCTATTCTAGCTATTCTGAATATCGCCATGAATAGAAAAATATATATGTTTAAATGCTTATTTATCTATAGATTGATATTTATCCCCCGAACGGAGACACTATGAGGATCGAGTCGCCGTCCTTGAGGCGCGTCCTCAAGCCGTCCAGGAAATCTATGGATCTGCCGTTTACCAATATATCGTGCATCTCTATTACTTTTCCATTTTTAATAATTTTATTCTTAAAGCCAGGATAAATTCTATTTAGTATATTCACGACGTCCTCCACGACGGAGCCGTCCTCTAGGTTTAGATCAAGCGAGATCTGGTCGACCGAATCTAGGCCGAAGTACAGCGGCGCCATGATCCTCACCTTGACCCGCATAGAGGTTGCAAGGCGCCTCCTAAAATACAATAGAGGGCTTCTTAAAAAGGGCCGCCCCTACGGCCCTATGGTGAGGGTGTTCAAGCAAGGGCGCGCCGAGCTGTTGAGGGGCAAGACGGTGGCCGTGATCGGCTACGGCAACGTGGGGAGGTCCATCGCTCTGAATCTCAGAGACTCGGGCCTCTCTGTCCTAGTGGGCGATCTGCTCGGTAGCGAGTACGCGAGGAGGGCCAAGGCCGACGGGCTGGAGCCGAGGCCTATACCCGAGGCCGCCGAGCTGGGCGACGTGGTGGTGCTGGCGCTTCCCGACGACGCGGCCCCCGAGATCTACAGGACCGAGGTCCTGCCCGGCCTCCACTCTGGCAAGGCCCTCGTGTTGACCAGCGGCTTTCCGGCCGCCTACGGCCTGTTGCAACTGCCGGGCGGCGTCGACGTGGCGCTTTTCGTGCCCAAGGCGCCCGGCCCCGCGATTAGGGACAGGTATCTGCAAGGCAGAGGGTACGCGGCGGTCGTCGGCGTGGTTGAGGACGTCTCGGGGAGCGCGCTCGACGTGGCTCTGGCCGTGGCAGACGGCGCCGGCGCGTTCAAGCAAGGCGGCTTCGCCGTGGAGGCCTCGGCGAGGGAGGAGGCGTTAGCGGATCTCCTAGGCGAGCAGATACTCAAGGCGTCTCTGCTGGCCGCCATAGAGGTCGCCTTCGAGCTCATGACGAAGGCCGGCGTGCCGCAGGAGCTGGCCGCGGTCGAGCTCTACGGCTCCGGCGAGCTGGGCGAGCTGGGGAGGCTCATGTCGCTCGTGGGGCCCTACGGCGCTCTGCGCCTCCAATCGCCCGTGGACGCGTACGGCCAGCTGGCGAGGGCGGGCACCTACAGGAAGGCAATAGCGCGGGTGGCCGCCAGAGTCCTCGAGGAGATTCTCGGCGGCGACTTCCCGAGAGAGATCTATCTGGAGAGGGCCGCCGGCTATGTGAAGTTCAACGCCTTGTGGAGGTCCGTAACCGCCAGCGAGCTGGCCCAGGCGGACGCGCGGCTGAGGGCCGCCTTGCGTCAAGGGCCGTAGTAGAAACAGGGAGTCGATAGGCCCCCCTCGCAGACCTCGACCCAAGTGGCGCCGAGATGCCTAGCTATATATCTAGCCAGGCACTCGCCGGTAACCCCGCCGGGCCCGCACGGTATTTCGTAGTAGGGCTCGGGGGCCTCCCCCTCGCGGCTGGACTTGAGGTATTTGCCGTCCATCTCGGCGAGTAGCGACCAGAGCCTGCGCTGGAGCTCGTCGGCGTCCACGACGTAGTCCACGTCGTCGGGGCCGCAGACGGCCGCCCTGATTACGTAGTCGTGTCCGTGGAGCGTGCCCTTGAGGGCGGAGAACGAGGGCTTGTGGGCCACCGAGATGGATCCCCGGGCCACGACGCAGAGACGCACGGCGGCTCGCCGCCCCCTCTATAAATATTTTAAAGACAGCCGCCGCACGGCCGTGGACGTAGTCGTGGACGTGGACAAGGCGCGGGCAGTGGCCGAGATAGCGGGGAGGCTCGGCTTGAGGAGGGACACCTACGACGACGGGCGCCTATACCCCCCTAGATCCGATCCGCGGGAGGACCAGCTGGCGTTCTTCACCGCGATGGTGGCGGTCGACCACAGGACCTCCACGCCGCTGGGGCCCTTCGAGGGGTATATAGACGGCGAGTTCTACCACGGGGCCGACGCGTTGTGGCGGCTCGGCAGGAAGGCCTACGACGAGGGCCTATTCAAGGCCGAGAGGCTGGCCGAGCTGACCCCTAGGGAGGCCGAACGCCTCTTCTCGATAGGGGATCTCAAGGTCTGGGACTTCCACGTCAGGCTGTTCCTACTGCGGGATCTCGGCAAGAAGGCCCTACGCGCAGGGGGGTTCGAGGCGTTGATACCGGACGCCGTGTCCGAGATGGTGGAGAGGCTGAGGCGAATCAGAGCATACGAGGACCCCGTGGGTAAGAAGGCGCTGTTGTTGGCCAAGTTCCTGGACGGACGCGGCTTGGTCAAGTTCAAGGACCCCGAGAACTTCGACGTGCCGGTCGACAACCACCTATCCAGGATAGCCTACAGGCTGGGCATAGCCGACGTCGACTACCGCCAGCTCTTCGAGGGGCTGGAGCTGAGCCGCGAGGAGGACGCCGAGGTGCGGCAGAAGGTGAAGCTCGCGTGGAGGCTGGTGGCCAAATTCTCGGGCGTCGACCCGTTCACCCTAGACGACTTCTTGTGGTCTTTCGGGAGGCGCGTATGCACTAGAGAGGCGCCGAAGTGCGGCCAGTGCCCCTTTAGGTCTGTCTGCAAGGCCAACGGCCTCGGCCAGTACCCGCCAGAGCACTCCCACCAGCTGACCTGGTATTATTAAACACCCCCATTTCCCTCATGGAGATCAGAGCAGTCGCCTTGAACGTGAAGTGGGGCTTCGACCCCGAGAGGATCTCGCGGTTCCTAGAGGCGGCCAAGAAGCTGCGTCCGCTGACCGTGAGGGTTTCCGTGACCACCCCGCCGAGGGAGGGCGTCAGGCAGACGTTGAAGGCGTTGGAGGAGCTGGGCGTGGAGTACGCGGCGATAGGCATCTACGAGGGCGACGATCTGGAGGAGCTCGTGAGGACCTACGGCGTCTTCGCCGCCGTGAGCTCCGTAGACAGATACCTCGAGTTCTTGAGGAGGGTGGAGAAACAGGGCGAGCCCCATCTGGCCAGAAACGTGGCGCTCTTGCTGGGGGGCGTAGTCTACGACTCGCCCTACTACCCCGCTACTGCGGTGAAGAACGAGGGCGTCGCGCTGTCGCTCCTCTACCCCGACGATCTGGAATCCCTCGACGACGTTGCGGCCGTCTTGGGCTCGGCAGAGAGGTTGGGGGAGGCCTTCGCGTCGTCCATAGGCGAGCGCTTCCTCGGCGTAGACGGGAGCCTATCCCCCTGGGGCGAGAGGTCCGTGGCGAGGGCTATCGAGCGCCTATTCGGCGTGAGGGTCGGCGCGTGGGGCACGCACTCCGCCATTAGAGCCTTGAATGAGGCAATCTGGTCCTCCGGCGTCCGCCTAGTGGGCTTCAGCGAGGTCATGCTGCCGCTGGCGGAGGACGAGGAGTTGAAGAGGCTGGTCGAGGGAGGGGCCCTAGACCTCCAGAAGCTCGTGTCCTACACATCGACGTGTGTCGCGGGCCTCGACATGGTCCCGATAGAAGCCGACGAGAAGGCCTTGAGGAGAATGTTGCTCGATCTGGAGGCCATAGCGAAGTCCAAGGGGAGAGCCGTCGGCGTGAGGGTCTTCCCGGCCTCCGGCCAGTACTTCGACGTGCCGGGCTTCGGCAAGACGCCCGTCCTGAGGCCTTGACATGCCGTGGCTCACTAGACCTGTAGACTACGTCCCCCGCCGCGTCGTGTCCCTCAACCCGTCCATAACCGAGTTCCTCTTCGTCGCCGGCCTCGGAGACAGGCTAGTCGGGAGGGACGTATTCTCCTACAGGCCGCGGGACGCCCTCAAGATACCGCACGTGGGGTCCTTCACCTCGGCCGACCTAGGCGCGGTCGAGGGAGTCAAGCCGGATCTAGTGATAGCCTACTACCCAGTTCAGAAGAATCTCGTAGAGGCCCTCGACAGAATAGCCCCCGTCGCGGTTGTCGAGACGCCTACGAGCATCGACGATGTGTTGGGCAACTTCAAGTTCGTGTCGAGGCTCCTCGACGCCGACGAGGCGGGGGAACACGTGTCGGGCGTATACAGGGATCTGCTCAAAGGCGCGCCGCTCGCGGAGGACGCCTTGGCGGTCTTCTACCTGGGGGGCTACGACGTGGCCTGCGCCGAGTCCTTCACCGCCGCGGCCCTCGACGCCGTGGGCATAAGGTACAGCAGGAGGATCCACTGCGTCTACCACTTCCTGGGGCCTCTGGAGAAGGCCGTGGAGCTGGTGGAGAGGGTCGACCCGGCCCTCGTGCTCTACGAGGGCAAGACAAGGCAGCCGAGGCCCGAGGAAACCGCCTGGATTAGACGCGCCAGGTGTAGGGCTTGCTCTAGGGGCGAGGTGGTGGCGGTCCCCAACGACACGTTGGCGCACTACGGACCAAGCCTCCCGCTAGACCTCGCGCTGGTCAGAGACGTCGTGGCCTCGCGGGCCCCACTGGTCGCCGGCACTTCCAGCGTGTCGAGGCCCGCCCTAGGCGATCCCTGGTACCGGCCGTACCTCTGAGGGCGGGGCCGCCCCGCGATGTCGGGGCCCGCCGGCGGGAAGGGCTCCATGCTTATAAGCTTGGTTGCGTTGAGCCCCCATGCTGGCGGATCTATTGGAGAGAGGGGAGCTCTCTGTCGCCATCTACGGGCTCGGCTACGTCGGCCTGGCCCTCTCCGCGGCTTGGGCTAGAGCCGGAGCCAAGGTCATAGGAGTCGACGTAGACGCCGAGAGGGTCGCGGCGCTCTCCAACGGCGTGGTGGAGTACGTCGAGGAGGACGTGAGGCGCGCCGTGGCCGACGCTATAAAGTCGGGAAGGATGGAGGTCACCACCGACGGCGAGGTAGCCTCGATAAAGAGCAAGGTGAAGATAGTCACCGTGCCGGTGTACCTCACGGCGACTAGGCCCAGCATAGAGGTGGACTTCTCCGCCATAGTCTCCGCCGCCAAGGCCATAGCCCAAGGGCTGAAGCGGGAGGACTTAGTCGTCGTGGAGTCCAGCGTCCCGCCGGGCACCACCGAGGAGGTGGTGAGGCCTGTGCTGGAGGAGTCCGGCCTAACCGCCGAGGACGACTTCTACCTGGCCTACAGCCCCGAGAGGGTCATGGTGGGGCATGCCCTCAAGGACATAGAGGAGAACTACCCCAAGATAGTCGCCGGCATCGGGCCCAGAAGCGCCGAGGAGGCCGCGGCCCTGTACCGGAAGATAGCCAAGAAGGGCGTGATTAAGCTCTCGTCGGTGAAGGCGGCTGAGTTCGAGAAGCTGCTCGAGGGGGTCTACCGCGACTTGAACATAGCGCTGGCCAACGAGATGGCCCGCCTGGCGAGCGCCCTCGGCATCTCCTTCGCGGAGGCCAGGGCGGCCGCCAACAGCCAGCCCTACAGCCACGTCCACAAGCCGGGCACCGGCGTGGGCGGCAGCTGCATACCCGTCTACCCCTACTTCCTCATGTGGGTTGCCGAGAAGCTCGGCGTCGAGCTGCCGCTGACAGCGTTGGGCAGAGCCGAGAACGAGGCCCAGCCCTTCAGAGTGGCCGAGGCCGCCGTCAAGGCCATGATCAGAGAGGGCGTAAACCCCGCGGAGGCCAAGATAGCCGTGCTAGGCCTGGCCTTCAGAGGCGACGTGGACGACACGCGGCGTAGCCCCACCTACGACGTCCTGCAGGGGCTCCTCGACTTCGGGATAAGGCCGGCCAACATAGTGGTGCACGACCCCTACGTCAAGCGCGACCGGGTAGTCGAGAAGCTCGGGATAAGGCTGACCGGGGACTTGAAGGAGGCGTTGGCCGGAGCGTCCCTGGCCTTAATAGCGACCGACCACAGCGCGTATAGGGTAAAGGCCAGCGAGCTGGCGAAGCTGATGGCGAGGCCCGTCATAGTCGACGCCCGCGGCGTTTTGGAGGCCGACATGCCCATATACTCGATAGACGGAGGGCGTTGGCCCGTGGAGAGGCGGAGCCCCGTCCAGGAGGAGTCCAGGAGGCGTTGCTAGCCCTTAACCCCGCTCATCGTGTACATCCTCGTTAGGTATCTCTGGAACGCCAAGAACACGGCCATTATGGGTATGCCCATCAACACGGCGAATGCGGCGAAGACGTTGTAGAGCGTCGATCTGTTTATGAAGGAGAGGTACCACATGCCCAACGTCAACGTCCACATATTGCTGCTGGTTATGAAGACATTGGCCATGGCGTAGTCGGTGTAGGCGCCCATGAACGCCAGGAGGCCCAGAAAGGCGAGGACCGGCTTGCTCAGCGGTAGCAAGATCCTCATGAAGGCCCCGAACCTCGACAAGCCGTCTATCATGGCGGCCTCCTCGTACTCCCTCGGTATGGAGTCCACGAACAGCTTCACGAGGTACGCCCCGTATATCGACGTCCCGCTCGAGTAGGCGAGTATCAGCCCGTAGTACGTGTTTATCAGATGGAGCGTTGCGAACATGAGATACAGCGGCAACACGGTCACAGTCATCGGGAAGAAAGTGAGCACGTAGACCGTCACCATCAAGGCTCTCTTCCCCGGCACGTTCAGCCTCGACAACGCCACCCCCGACAAGAACGCCAGCAGGATCGTCACGGCGACGGTGGAGCCTGCCAGTATCAGGCTGTTCCTCAACCACAGGAAGAACGGGTTCTCGAAGAGTATCCCCTTATAGGCCTCCAGAGACAGCCCTCTGGGCTGGGGTATCAAGCTGTTTACGCTTATCGAGGCTATGGTCGGTATATCGCTGAGGGACGTTATCACTATGTAGTAGATGGGGAAGACCGCTATGACGGCGGATACGGCCAGTATGACGTACGATATGCCGAGCCGGAGGACGTCCCAGACCTTCATGTTATAGCCTCCAACACGCCAGAGTATTTCAGCATTATGACGGCCATGGCTATCAGTATAACGGCGTCTATCACCGAGTAGACTGCGGCGAAGTTGTAGAGGCTGTTGTTGAACGCGGCCTGATAGGCGTAGACCACCAAGATGTTGGTGGCGTTGCCGGGGCCTCCGCCCGTCAGTATGTATATGGGGTAGAAGTTGTTCCAGGTAAAGGTGAAGCCCCCTATGGCCACGAAGGCTATGGTCCTCCTCATCAACGGGAGCGTTATGTACCTGAACCTAGCGAGGCGGCTCGCCCCGTCTATCTCTGCTATGGAGTAGAGCTCCTCGGGTATGCTCTGCAACGCGGACAGAAAGACCGATGTGTAGTAGGGGAAGGACAGCCACAGATTCGTGAGTATGAGCATGACCCAAGCCATCGGCACTATGTCGAACCAGTCTATCGGCCTTATGCCGAACATGGCCAAGACCTTGTTGACTATGCCGTATTTCCAATTCCACATGCCCTGCCACACTATGAGCGATATGAACGCGGGGAAGGCCCAAGGCACCAGGAGCAACGTGAAGAAGACGGTGCGCCCCTTCAAGTCCTTCTGGTTCAAGATCAAGGCCAGGAGGAAGCCGACGGCTATCATAGGCGCCAGACTCCCGACGGTCCAAATCGCAGTGTTCGCCAAGACTTGCCAGAAAGTCCCGCCCGTGAGGACGGTTATGTAGTTGGAGAGCCCCACCCACTGGTACTCGAAGAAGTGGTACAGGTTAAAATTAGTAAAAGATATATATACAGTATATGCTATTGGATATAAATAAAGAAAAGCTACAAGAATAACTACAGGGAGAATATAAAGATAGTTGAAAAAGTTTGTTTTCTTGTAGGCCATTAGGAGGACGGCATCAAGCCGGCCTGTTGCATGTTGGAGATCATGCAGCTCTCCATCTCCTGCGCGGCCTGCGCGGCCGATATGGTCTTGTTGGCGAAGTAGAGGGTGAAGTACTGGTGGAAGCACGGCCAGTAGAAGCCCATCTGCGGTATGTTGGGGAACTTCTGGCCGTACTGCGCCTGCTCCAATATGCCCTTATAGACGTCGTTCATGTAGGCGGGCTGGAGGCCGCCGGAGCTGAGCAGAGCCATGACTGTGTCGTACGCCTGCTTCTGGGCGGGCAGATCGCCCGCGAAATTCCAGAGGTTCATCTCAGCCTCCTTGCTCGTCACGTAGGCTATGAAGGCGAGCGACGCGTATATCTGCTCTTTCGTGGCGCCGCTGGCCTGCGGCGAGGCTATGACCCAGCCCGTCGAGCCTATGAACGGGGCCGCCCTGTTACCCGTCATGGATATTATGGGCAGAGGCGCCGCGCCTAGGTTAGGCCCCAGCGCCTTCTGGTATATTTTGAGATCCCAAGGCCCGTCGAATATTATGGCAGTCATGTTCTGCGTGAACAGCTGCTGCTCCAGGCTGGGCGTCACGCCGGGCGCGTTGTACTTCCAGACGTAGGTCATGTTGTACCAGAACTCCTCGGCCTTCACCATGGCCGTGGAGTTGAGGTGCGGCATGCCCTTAGCGTCGAATATCTGCCCGCCGAAGCCGGTGAACCAGGCGGCGAACCTATAGCCCCACTCCTGGCCGGCGCCGTAGGCGATGCACCAGACCTTATAAGTGGAGTTTATGTACTGGCACAGCTGGAGTAGCTGGTTGGTGTTGAGCTGATCTACGTTCACTCCGAACATCTTCTGCGTCAGGGAGTCGTTCAGGAACTTCTTGTTGTAGTACATCACGATGTAGTTGACGTTGTCGGGAAGGCCGTAGATGGAGTTGCCCAACATGAAGTTCTCGACGGCGACGGGGATATACGCCGCCTCTATGTCGGCCGGGTTGATGTACTGGCTCACGTTGAGCAGAAGGCCTCCGGCGAACAGCTTGCCCGCGTCGTCGCTGGTATCCCTATAGACGTTGGGCGCCTGGCCGGCCTTGGCGGCCGAGACGAAGTTCGCGGTGGCTATCCCGACCCCGCGGGTGACCTGCACCTTTATACATGGATATGCCTGCGTGAAGGAGGCGAGGGTGACGTTAAAGGCTTGGTCCTCGGTAGAACCGTATGTGTCCCAGACAGATATGGTCACGGTCTTGCCGCCGAGCAACTGGTTACAGACGAAGTCGGGGTTGAGGAGGGAGCTCAGGCTGAACGGAGGCGTGGTGGGCGGCGTGCTTGTCGTCGTGACGGTCACCACCGACGTGGTGGGCGCAGATGTCTGGGGCGGCGCCGGCTTTGTGGCGTAATAGAGGGCGATGGCGGCGATGATTATCACCACAACAACCGCGATAGCTATGGAGACTGTTCTACTTAAGCCCTTCATGTAAGTACTACATACAACTTATATTTAACAATTCCCCCTGACCGCTCGTCGCTCTACGCATGGCATATAGCCAGTTGAAAATTTTTTACGTGAACGTTCGTTGAGGTCCATGAAAGCGTGGCTCCTCCTCCTGCTGGCGATCTCGGCCCTGGCCTGGGCCCAATACTCGGTGGCCTTTTACGTATCGCCCAGCGGCTACATCACGGTCTACATAGCCGGGATACCGCAGGGCCACAAGGTGCTCCTCCACTGGGGCGTAGAGCCGTATCCCCAAGGCCCCTGGACCGTCGTCAACGATACTCCGATGGTGTGGAACGGCGCGAACTACACCGCGACTATCGGGCCCTTCAAGAACGGGACTTGGGTCGCCTTCGTCTTCTACGACGCCACCAGCGGCGTCTGGATAAACTACGAGGGGACGCCCTTCTGGAACTGGAACGTCGAGGTGAATCCGCCGAACTTGGGGGCGACCTCGGTGCAGGTGTTGCCCAACTGTAGCCTCCTCATAACCGCCGTCGGGCGGGCCCCCGACGTCATGGCGATACACTACGGCTTGACCTCGGGGCCCCAGACGGGGCTTCCTTGGGCCAACGTGGCCGACGTGGTAATGGAGTACAATCCGTTGTGGGGCAACTACACCGCCGTGGTGGGGCCCTTCCAGCCCGGCCAGTGGGTCCAGTGGGTCTACCACGACCTCTCCACGGGGCTCTGGATCTCGAAAAACGGCTCCAACTTCGCGGCCCAGGTGGCGTGCGCCCCGTTGTCGCTGAGCGCCGCATACCCCTACGATAGGTACGTCTACGTCGTGGGCGAGACCGCACACATATCTATAGGCCTCCAGAACCCATCCGGCCCCGTCAACGCCACTGTGACTTTGGCCATAGGGCCTCTCAAGATGGCGGAGAGGGCGGCGCTCAAGCGCGGCCTCAACTACGTCAACTTCACCCTAACAGTGGACATTCCGCAGGGGATATACACCCCGTCGTTGGCCGTCGCCGTCGGCAACGCCACGTTGCTCAACACAACGCTTCCGCAGTTCTATGTTCTGAACACGACGGGGAAGCCGCCGGTCAGCCTCGTCATAGTGTGGAACATGCACCAGCCGCTCTACGTAGAGCCCAACGGGACTTGGGCAATGCCTTGGGTCCCGCTACACACGGGCGAGGACTTCAAGTGGGGAGGCAGATACGTCGGGTCCTACGAGCTACAGGCTCTGTTGCTCAGCCAATTCAACGTCAACGTATCCATAGACTTCACCCCGGTGCTCCTCTACCAGTGGGAGGCCCTTCTGGCCGAGGGGCCCGGCGGGTTTAAGTACCTGGGCTACTACCCCGGCAACATAACCTACGACATAGAGGCGGTGAAGAGGACCTTGGACCTATACAGAGAGCTGGCGGCCGAGGGGCGTATCGAGGTGCTGACGGTGCCCTTCTACCACCCGCTGGAGGCCATAGAGTACGACAACGGGTGGGCCGACGACCTGCTGGCGCAACTCTTGATGGGGAAGGAGATGACGTATAGGGTGTTCGGGGTCAACGCCTCCTGCGTCTGGACGCCCGAGATGGCGTTCAACATGGGCCTTGTCCACCTCTACCAAGAGGCCGGCTTGAACTGCACGGTGCTCGACGCCCAGGCCTTCCTGCCATCTGCCACCTACATCAACGGCTCCCAGAACCCCTACGTGCCCTACGTCGTCGAGGACAGCGAGGGGCACTACATATACGCGCTCTTCAGAGACGACGACCTCTCCAACCTCTTCTCGTTCTACCTATTCACACTCAGCGACCCCAACCTCGTCAAGCAGCTACTGATACAGTACCTCGCCAAGGTCTACATGAAACAGCCCGGCGCCGTCGTCGTGGTCGCCCTAGACGGCGAGAACCCGCTCATATTCAACTCCATGACAGGCCCGAGGGACCTCTACGCCATATACGAGGCCCTCTCGCAGTACTCGGGCAAGTGGCTGGTGACGCAGACAGTGTCGCAGGCCATAGCTACGCACACCAAATACGCCGTGACCAACCTCCCCGAGAGCTCGTGGGCACTCAACCTCAACAACTGGAACAACGGCTACCCCGGCAAAATAGCCATATGGCGCGCCGTGGCCCTAGCCAGAGAGTACCTCGTGGCCTTCACCAAAGCGCTCGGCGGCCGCCAATCCCCCGTCGTGGAGCTCAACCCAGCCCGCATCCCCAACTCCACCGGGCTCCTGCCGACTCTTTGGAACTACCTCTACGTGGCCGAGGGCAGCGACTGGACTTGGCAGACGGGGCCGCCCAACTTCGGGCCCGGCTGGTTCAGCCTCCAGCCCATCATATACGCCGACGCCATACTGGAGACCATAAACGAGTCTATAGCCAAGATCGTCCCCATCTCCATAGGGCCCTATCAGAACGGCTCCGCGCTCCTCGTCGACAACGGCTTAGGCATGCCCATAAGGCTGGCGCTGGGCGCAGGCGGAAAATGTTACGAGGTCGCCCTAAAGCCGGGCCTCAACGAGATCCCCCTGGCTGGCGTCAAGGCCGCCGAGCTCGACGTGTATCTGCCCGCCGACGTCTACGAGGTGCCGGGCTACGTGGTGCCGCCCTCCCCCTGCGGGCTCAAGATAGCCGCGTGGACCCCGCCGCCAGCCACGACGCTGTCCGCCCCTACTACAACAGCCACGTCTCCCGCCCCATCCGCGGCGGCCGGAGCCGCCTACGCGCCGTACCTAACGGCGCTCGTCCTCGCCGCCCTCGTCGCGGCCCTGACGGCGGCGCTCGCCAGAAGGAGGCGCTAGGCCTTAGAGGCCAGCAGTTTTTTCGACACGATCTCGTAGGCCTCTCTAGCCGCCTCTATATTCGCCTTGGCGGCCCTAGCCGGCACGAACTCGGGGATGGTCTTGACTATGCCCTCTATGGTCACCGCCTTGCTCACCGCCGCGAAGGCGCTCGCCATTATCATGTTCACGAGAGGCCAGCCGGCCGCCACCAAGCCGTGCTTGAGCGCTATCGACGTAGCGTCTATGGCTATATACCAGGGGGCCTCCTCCTTGGAGTTCACTATGTATACCGCGTTCGGCTTGCCGAAAGCCTTCACGTTGGTCTGGGCGATTATACGGCCGTCGAGAACCACGACGTAGTCGCCCGCCGTAACCGCCGAGTGCACCTCAATGGGCTTGTCGTCGATTCTCAGATAGGCGCGGACTATGGCGCCTCTCCGCTCCGCCCCGAACTCTGGTATGGCCTGCCCGAACTTCCCCTCGATAGTCGCCACGCGGGCGAGGAGCTGGGCAGCCGTCACAGCGCCCATGCCGCCCCTCCCGAAGAAGACCACCTCGATCACGAGAGTACGAAAGCACAACTTAATAACCTTTATAGCCCTATATAGCAACGGCGCGTCGTTCGGACATATTTTACTAAGTAAATATATCTAACTATACATATTTAACCCCTATATCAAGAAAAAATATACAACGGACTTCGGACGCCTATGTAATAGATCCAGAAGACTTATCGGGCCGCATCTCTATATTACTATATATAAAACATAAATACTCAACACGTTCTAACCTTCGTGGGGCTCGCGTTGGTTCCCGTATCAAGGCCCGCGCCGGGCTCCGGCGGGATAACCGGCACCTGGCGCACGTTGAGGCCCGTAGTCGACCTCAATAAGTGCATAGACTGCGGCATATGCTGGCTCTACTGCCCCGAGTCCGTGATAGACTGGGAGAAGGGCCAGAAGATAAAGATAGACTACACCTACTGCAAGGGGTGCGGCATATGCGCACACGAGTGCCCGACTAAGGCAATAGAGATGGTCCCCGAGGCGGGGCTATGAAGGCGCTGGCCGTAACCAAGACCGCGCTCACGGGCAACTACGCAGTCGCCCACGCGGTCAAGCTGGCCAGGCCCCAGATAATAGCGGCGTACCCCATAACCCCCCAGACAACCATAGTCGAGAAGCTCTCCGAGTTCGTCGCCAAGGGCGAGCTCAAGGCCAGCTTCGTCAACGTCGAGTCGGAGTTCTCCGCGCTGGCGGTGGTCTACGGCGCCGCCATGGCCGGAGCCCGCTCCTTCACCGCCACGAGCAGCCACGGGCTCTTCTACATGTACGAGATGTTGTGGTGGGCCGCCGGAAGCCGCGCGCCGATAGTCATGGCCGTGGTCACGAGGACTTTGGGGCCTCCCTGGAATATCCACGACGAGCACAACGATATACTCGCCATAAGGGACACCGGGTGGGCGATCGCCATGGCCTCCAACGTCCAGGAGGTGCTCGACTTGACGATACAGGCCTTCAAGCTGGCCGAAAGCGCCTACGTCCCCGTGGCCGTGGGGCTAGACGGCTTCGTGTTGAGCCACACCGTCGAGACCGTGGAGCTTCCGCCCCAGGAAATAGTCGACGAGTTCCTGCCGCCGAGGAACCCCGACCTGCCCATGAGGCTGAGGCCCGGCGAGCCGGTGACCATGGGCAACCTCCCCGCCGACGACAGGCTACACGCCGAGCACCTCAAGAACATATACAAGGCCCACCAAGAGGCCAAGAAGCTCGTCAAGGCCATAGACGCCGAGTACGGCAAGCTCGTCGGCCGCGAATACGGAGGGGCTGTCGAGAGGCTCTGGCTTGAGGGGGCGAAGTACGCCGTGGTCTGCATGGGCGCTTGGTGCGGCGACGCAAAGGAGGCCGTCAGGAGCTTGCGCCGCGAGGGCATGCCCGTCGGCCTCATGAGGATACGCTTCGTCAGGCCGTTCCCCGACGAGGAGATCGCCGAGCTCTCCGCCATGGATAAGGTCGTCGTGTTCGACCGCGACATAACGCCAGCCGGAGGGATCCTCGGCAGGGAGGTGGCGTCGGTGCTGGGCCGCGACAAGGTCGTCAACGTCCTGGCCGGCCTGGCGGGCGTCGACTTCAAGGCCGACGAGTTCAAGAAAGCCGTCAAACACGCCGTCGAGGGCGAGTACGGAGACCGCGTGGTGTTGCTATGACCGTAAGGATAGACCTACTGCCGAAGAAGAAGTACGTGCTACCCGGCAACTCCGCCTGCGCCGGCTGCGGCATGATGATAGGCTGGAAGATACTCGGCATGGCCCTCGGCGAGGAGGCCGTGCTGTCGATACCGGCCAGCTGCGCCTCGGTCGTGCAGGGGCTGGGCCCCAAGTCCGGCATAGGGATGCCGGTGCTCAACGTGCCCTTCGCCTCGGCCGCCTCCGTGGCCACGGGGATATCGGAGGCTTTCAAGCAGCTGGGCGTCAAGGGACAGGCAGTCGTGTGGGCCGGAGACGGGGGGACCGCCGACATAGGCTTCGCCGCTGTCAGCGCGGCCGCCGAGAGGAACAGCGACGTCCTCTACATAATGTACGACAACGAGGCCTACATGAACACCGGCATACAGAGGAGTAGCGAGACGCCGAAAGGCGCGTGGACCACGACGACCCCCACGGGCAAGAAGGAGGCCAAGAAAGACGTGGCGTTGATACTGCTGGCCCACAACGTGCCGTACGTGGCCACGGCAAACATAGCCTACCCGCAAGACTTCTACCGCAAGATAAAGAGGGCGTCGGAGATAAGGGGCTTCAAGTTCATCCACCTCTTCGCCCCCTGTCCCCCCGGCTGGCTCTTCGACCCGTCGCTGACCGTCGAGGTGGCCAGAAAGGCCGTGGAGACCGGCGTCTTCATACTCTGGGAGTACGACAACGGCGAGCTCAAGCTCAACCCGCCGAGCTCCGCGCTGGTGGACAAGAAGAGGAGAAAGCCGTTGGTCGAGTACCTCAAGCTACAGGGGAGGTACGCCCACTTGACGGAGGACCAGATAAGGCAGATGGAGGAGGAAATAGACCGCAAGTGGCAGTTCCTCCTGCGCTTCGCCCAAGCCGCAAAGGCCTAATCGATATAGAACTCTATAGATTCTCTACCCCCCACCTTAGTCCCGGCAGGCACCCGCACCGAGAGGAGAGAGCCGTGAATCCTCACGTCGCCCGCCATGGCCGCCCTCACGACTCTGCCGGGAAGAGACCAGAGGAACTCGTACGGGTACTCCGCCACCTCCTCCTCGTACACGTCCTCGTAGACGTTGAGCCCCCTGCGGAGCTCCCCCCTGAACTTGATCAAGAAAGTGATGTAGGGCAGGTCGATCGCGATCAGCCCAATGTCCACGTGGATCACCCTGGCCTCGACCCTCCTCCCGTTTATCGAGATGGCCTCCTCGTCCAGAAACGACTGCATATTCCTCTTGACGGCCTCCAGCTCCCTCTTGAGCGCCTCCCGGGAAAGCCCCGCGTAGTACGCCTTCGGATCCCTGTAGTAGAAGACCATGTACTGAGACACAGAGCCCAGCGGGTCCATGTTGAAGAAAGCCCTCGCGAAGATAGGCCTCACATCCTCGGACACACTGGGAGGGGGGCCCAGGGCTATATGTTTTTATAGTTGTTGAGGCCGCGCGGCGTGGTCGGAGGGTCGATAATAGCGGTGCTGTCCAACGACGAGGCGAAGGCCGTCGAGATAGCCGAGAGGCTCGGGAAGAGGGAGGGGAAGGAAGAGGGGGTCTTCTACAGGCGGCTGGAGGGGGCCGTGAGGACAGTCCTCGTCCCCAGGCGGGGAGACCTCCTCAAAGCCGCCGAAAGCCTCACGCTGTCGACGTACTACTACCTCTACGTGGGGGAGATAAACGCCGAGGCCGCCGAGCTGGCCCTGCTGGCGAGCGCCTCCGGCGTCCCCGGAAGGGCGATGGCCCTCGACGCCGCCGCGTTCCGCAAATACTTCGGCGAGCTCGGGCTGGAGCCCGGCGAGTTCGAGGAGGCGGACAGACAGCCGGAAGACCTCGGGTACGTATACGTCGAGAAGGCCTTCAACGTGCGCGGCGTCGGGCCCGTCGCCATAGGGCTCGCGTACACAGGCGTCAGAGTGCACGACAAGCTCGTCGCGCTCCCCAGCGGGGCGGAAGTCGACATCAGGAGCATACAAGTGCTCGACGAAGACCAAGAAGAGGTAGCGCCGGGGGCCAGAGTGGGGCTGGCGCTCAGAGGCATAGAGGCCGACCAGCTCAAGGAGACGTACGCCCTCGTCAAGAAGGGGATCCCCCTCCGAGACCGGCTCAAGGCAGTCAAGCTCAAGTGGGCCGCCGAGACGGACAGGGCCCACGCGTTCCTCGGCGGGATAAGGGCTCTGGCCGCCGTAAAGGGACAGGAGGCGGTCCTCGACAGGAAAATCCCCGCCACGCTGCGGCGCGGCGTGCTCGTAAACGTCAACGCCAAGCCCAGAACGCCCAGAGTATACGGCTACCTGGAGGCGCCGTAGCCGGGATGTGGCAACCAGCAGGCCGCACGCCGGCGGGGCCGCGCAGGACAGGGGCTTTAAAAACCGCGCCACTATCGTGGACAAGTGCGTCGCGGAGGCGGCCGGCGGAAGGCTAGCGGTCAAGACGCCGCTGGGGACCTTCGACGTCGAGCCGACCCCGTCCGACTTGCTCTCCCTAGCCGAGAAGCTCGCCGCCGTGTGCGGGGAGGACCAGCGCCGGCTGTACGACAAGCTCAGAGACGCCGCCTTGAGGCGAGGGCGGCCCGCCCCGCAGAACGGCCGCCGCGCTTGAGGCCGGCGTAGCCGAGACGCGCGCCGACCTCTCGCCGGACTGCCGCCCACACATCGGCGCGGCCTCCCAGCCGCCCCTCCCGCCCAGCGGGTCAAGAGCCGGCTCTCCACACCTTGTCCACACGGGCCGAAGCCCATCCCGGATACGCTAACTCGACCGCTCAACGCGCCAGAAGACCCATCAGCTTCTCCACCAGCTTCAGCACAGCCTCTCTATGTAGCTCAAACCCCTCTCTTCTCATGAAGTTGTGGTAGTAGTTGGCGTGGAGGCCTTCAGCCATTCTAAAACCAACTATCAACTCTCGGTCTTTCGTCTCCTCGTACAGCCTCTCTACCGCGACGGCGTAGTCTCGGTGGCTGTAGTGTTCCCAGCCTCGCTTCTCGGCTATGGCGTTTAGTAACGCCGTGACGGCGCCCCAGTACTTCTCGCCGGCCTGCGCCAGATCGCCCTTTCTGTAAAGCTCCTCCGCCTCCCTAAGATACTTCTCGTGAAGCGCCAAGTAGGCCTCGACCCGCTGAGGCGGGTCAAGCCTAGCCGCCACCAGCTCGACGAGGAACTCCTCGGGGTCGCGGCCCCCCGCCGCCTTTTTCACGATCTCCGCCACCTCGCGCGAGAGCTCCACATACGTAGTTGGAAACCGGCTTAAATGTCCACCGCCGCGTCCTCGAGACGCGACGTCCGCACTGCGAGGGGCCGTCCGCGCCGTCTCGGCCATAGGGGAAGCCCGTGGAGTCTCCGCCGGACGCGCCGTCGCCTCCCGGAGCCCGCACGGGGACCCAGCCGGCCCCGCCGGCGCACCAGCGCGCCCCTCACACGGCTACGCCCCAAATCTCCGCAACGGTACGCCTAAATGCGGCCGACAGCCCCCGCTGTTCCTCCTATGTTGCCGGTGGCGACGCGCTGGGACCCGCAGTTCGGGGCAGGTATGGGACCGGTCGGCGCGGCCTCGCCGATACGCCTCGCCGCTTCCCATCCGACGCGGGGCCGTAGAGGCTGGGGGCGTTACGCCTACTTATATCGGCTTAGAAACTCCTTCACAATATCGATTAATATCTGGACGTCCCCCCTAGCCGACTCCTCGTTGCGGTAGGGGCTTAAAACTCCCTCTCTATCCGGCCCGTTGTATTGATGTATTTGGAGGGCTAGAGACGTGGCGAGGACGGCCTCGCGGCCCAACAACTGCGAGAGCTCTTTCATCAAAGTGGTGGGGACTAAGGCGAGTATCCAATAGGCCTTTTTAACTCTCCTCCCCTCCTTAATCTCCACGGATCCTGGATAGAGCCGCTCCAGCTCGGCAACCTTGTCGGCAAGCATGGCGCCCATCAAGGCCTTCCACGCCTGGAACGCCTTGCCAGCCGCGTTTCTGACAAGGCCCTGTCGGAGAAACCTCTCAGCCAGCTCGGCCTCGTATTCAGCCTCCAGCATCCGCGTCTTTTTATACCCCTCTAAATCAAGCCACGGCTTTGACAACTCCACATATAAACATTACTTAGTGTTTAAAAGGCTAAAGGGCGGCGCCGCCGTTCCGTGGAGGCTCCGCCGTTTAGAGAGCTTGCCGACTATGGTGCGCGATGCACCCCTTGCGCTGGCAACCCAGCTCTATCTCCTCTGCCGCTCCTCAAGTCCGGCGAAGTTTACGCCTTGAGGATCCGGGAAGCTTCCGCGCCGCCAGTGCTGTGCAGCTCGGCGACACGCGCTCCACACACCTACGGCTCTAGCGTTGTCGACAAGGTACAGGGGTCTGGCCGCTTCGTGGCTGGCTAGGAGGAAACTCGAACTCCGCACTGTTAGCGCCTCAAGCTCTTGAAAAATTGCGGCAACTTCCCGTGAGGCGCGGCCTATATCTCTGCAGGCTAGACGTCCTCAAATATATATCTGTGTTGTGTCTGTACGTGGCGCGTCGTCTAGAGGGGGTGAGGTGGGGGGAGCTGGGGGCTCGGCTCGTCTTGTTGTTCGGCTCGGCGCTGAGGAGGGAGAACCCGCGCGACGTGGATTTAGTGGTCTTCGCCGACCCCGGCTCCGACGGCGACGAGATCGCCTTGAGGGTCATGGAGGCCGTGGAGGAGGCGGCCGGCGCCGAGGCGGACGTCTACGTCGTCGACGACCCCGGCGACGTGAACTGCTTCCTGCTGTACGAGGCCTTGAGGACGGGGGCTTTGCTGTACCAAGACGAGGTGGGGCGGGAGATGCTGGTGAGGGCCGTGGGGATTTGCTACGACTTCTTCCTATCCCGGGAGAAGCTCGGCTACACCGAGACGCTGCTCGGCAGGGTTGCGGGCGATGCTCCACGATAGGCTCATCGAGGTGGTGGCCCACGTCAAGCTACTAGACGAGGCGGTGGAGAGGGGAGCGGCGCTCGACGACGTCTTTGAGCTGTACGGCGTCCTCCACGCCCTGCAAATCCACGCACAAGCCGCCATAGACTACCTCCTGCACACTTGCTCTATTCTCGGGAGGTCTGTCGAGACGCCGTTGCGGTGCGTCGACGCGCTCCACAGAGAGGCCTCCTGGAGGAGGGAGACTGCGGAAAATATTCATACGCCATGAAGGCCGAAGGCACGGCGCTTGCCGAAGACCTAGAAACGCTCGCCACTGGGAAGAGAGTCGAAACTACCGCGTGGCTATTCAACCTTAGTAAATCTACTACTAAAAGAAGCCGGTAAAAACCAATAATAGCCAAAATCTATTTATTTACAGTGAGACAAATGCCCTATGAAGTGCCCCTACTGCGGCTCCGAAAACGTCGAGGCCGTCAAGAGCTGGGACATGCCGAAGATGGGCTACCGCGTCACGCACTACCGGTGCAGGGAATGCGGCGGCCTCTTCAACCACTACGTAGGCAGGGGAAGGGAGTTTACCCTAAGGGTAGGCCCTAGGAAGAAGGCCTCTTCCTAGCGTTGTACTTGTATTCAATGCCCCTAACTGTCTCCAGTACCCACTCCTTCTGGAACTGCACAAAGGGCGTGCACGAAAGCTCCACACACCTATCCCCCTCTACGTAGGCCGTGCATATTATGTAGCGGTCGGGATACCTTGAGGCAAAATCGATCTCGTTTGCAGTGAAGGAAAAGGGCTCTTCCCTCTTGCCTATCCACTTCCCCTTAATCTCAACAACGTACATCGTCCCGTCCTTTAACACAACCATGTCGAAAGGCCTAGGCCCGCTGTAGTAGTCATGCCTGACCACGTAGCCGTTATTTCTCAACCACTCCCTTACGCAGTTAACAGCCGCCTTCTCAGTCCGCTCGATATTCTTGCTCCGCCTCACCTCCGCCTCGACCCTCTCCTCAAACTCCTCCACAGCTACAGTCCCCACCCCCTCCACTCTAGCCCTCCTAATTCTCGCTAGCCTGTACTCAACGTCGTCCAGATGGAGCAAATCCCTCGTGTTGTCTAGGTACTTCTTCAAATCCATCCAGACATTCATGTGGACAAGCCTAGCAACCTCCTCCCGCTCGTCCTCCCTCACATCGCCAGACTCCACCTCGACTAAGTCCCAATCCACAGCGCCCTCCCTAAAAACTCCCTTCTTAATCTCGCGACTCCGGCTGAGCGGAGTCTCCAGACGCACCAGCACAGACTCTGTGTACACACGCTGCTTTGCGGAGAAGTACTCCACCTCGGCGAGGTAGTACCCGCCCCCAGGCTCGGGCCTCGTCTCATAGGGGTACCCCAGCTTGGCCTTGAGCCCGCTCTCCACCAGCGCCTTCGACTTCCACCTGACCTCCTCCTTAGCCTTCAGTATAGCCTCAATCCTCCGCCTGAGCTCTCTCACCCTCTCCCCGTCTGACAAGGCGGCGAGGACGTCGGCCTCCTCGATGTAGGCCGAGGAGCCGATCTCGATAATCTTCTGGAGCTGGTCTTCGGACAGCTCGTAAATCTCAAACTCGCCGTAGCTCTGGGGCGGAAGCGCCCTCAACGAGATGTTGTAAAGCTTCTCCAAGAGGTCTAGATACATGGCGTACTCGTCTCGTTCTCCGCCCGCGCTCAGCACCATGTCGACCACCAGCACGGAGTCGGCCTTCTGGCCGAAACGCCAAATCCTCCCAACCCTTTGCACATGCTTCGTGGGGCTCCACACCACCTCGTAGTTCACCACCACGTCGTACATCTGGAGGTTGACCCCTTCCGACATTATGTCGGTCGATATAAAGACCGCCGTATCGAAGGAGCTGGCCAGGAGGGAGGCCTCGACGTCGACGTCTATCTTCTCCCTGGCCTTGGCGGTCGCGTACATCACGCCGAGGTTGCCGCAGTCAGCCTTGGCGAATCCCTCGCCGGAATCCACGACTTTACACCCACCGGCAAGCGACTGGAAGAGGTACTCCGCCGTGGTCGCGTATTCCGTGAAGACCAAAACCTTCCTCCCCCTCCACATGCCCAACAGCTTCCTCAACGCGTCGAGCTTCCTGTCGGGGGCCTTGGCGAACCTCTGGGCCAGCTCCGCTAGCTCCTTCCATCCGGCCACGTTGCCTATACAGGCGTCCAGCTCTCCCTCCTCAAGGGTGGACAGGTCGCAAGGACCTCCGACGACTCTCCCCAGCGTCTTGAAGAACGACGCAGGGCTGGACATAGCGCGCTTCTCCACCACCACGCGGACGATGGGCTCCACGCTAGCGTTCCTGAGCTTGTACAACACGCTCAACAGAGCTTGCGACTCCTCCCTGGAGGCCCTCACTTGTACAACCCAATAATTGAGGCGAGGGAATATCCTACGCCCCTCGTACTCCTCTACGTCCTTCTTCTCTCTCCTTATGACGAGCCCGTCTACCAGAGACGTCAAGAAACGGTAGTCCTGTTCGTCGCCTGTATGCGGCGTTGCGGTGAGCAATAGACAGCCCCCAGCCGTTCTGCAGAGATGCGACAAGCTCATCCTCTGGGTATCTAGCCTGATTTTATGCGCCTCATCGATCACCACCAGATCCCAAGAGATGCGGTTGAGGGAGTTCAAGTAGTCGGGCATCTTCGCCCTATCCATCGTGATGAGGTAAACCCGATAGCCCAGAGGAAACTCAGGGTTCTCCACCACGTAGTGCTGGATATCAAATCTCTGCAACTCGCCGGCCCACTGACCCAATACGGCCCGCGGGACGATGACGAGGACGTGGTTAACCCGCCCCAGCTCCATAAACGCCTTAATTAGCAAGAGCGACTGTATGGTCTTCCCAAGCCCTACGTCGTCTGCTAGAAGAAGCCTCGGCCTAGGGAGCCAGAGGGCGTCGGAGACGAAATCTAGCTGGTGTTTGTAGAGCTCCTTGCCCGCCTGTCTGAGGATCTCTATCAGCGAGACCATTACGGCAAAACTCCCCGATAGGTCTTGGCGATTCTCGCGAAGGCGTCGACAATGCGGCGGCAGTTCCCGCCCTCCGACTTGCAGAGCCACAGTCTGTACAGAAAGGCGTCGGCCAGGAGAGACACCTCGTGTAGCCTAAGAGAGGCAGCGAGGATCTCGGCATCAGCCCGCGGCAAGCGGCCCCTACGCGCCAGGAGGTACACCAGAGCCCTCTCGAAGGGCAGTCTATCCCGGAACACCAGCGCTCCGTCGCTAACCTCCACGTGCTTCCCAAACTCCCAAGGCCACAGCTTCTTGAGGAAGTCGGACACC
Organism: Thermoproteus uzoniensis 768-20; assembly: GCF_000193375.1. Classification (GTDB taxonomy): domain Archaea; phylum Thermoproteota; class Thermoprotei; order Thermoproteales; family Thermoproteaceae; genus Thermoproteus; species Thermoproteus uzoniensis_A. The sequence goes on along the minus strand of NC_015315.1, from coordinate 1,484,582 downwards.
TCCTCCAGCGGCACCCCCACCTCGAACCTCCCCTCCTGCGCCACCACGACGACTCGCCCCCCACCCCTTCTCTTAATCAGCATATCTCCTCCACCTCCACGTCGAAGGAGTACTTGGCGCCCTTGAACTTCTGGGCCATGTCGCCGTCCACTTGTACTGGAGGCGTGAACTCGAATTTGACGTCGGCGGCAGGAGATAGGTACTCCAACGCGGCCAGCAACCTAATCGCGCGCTCTCGGATCTCTGGAGACGTTATGTTAAACGTGGCGTCGACGTTGATAATTAAGTCGCCCCCTGCCTGGGCCGCCTTCACGCTCAACCTCAGCGGAACACCTCTCTTTACAAAGTAATCAAGCAACCCGCGCGCATCCTTTACGTGAGTAACCGAGATTCCTCTGATGGCGTCGCCGACGTCGACAGAGTACTTAGTCCGCGGCCTTTTACACCGCCCCTTGATATTCACCGAGACGTTCCTCCTATCCCTAGTGCCGTCTCTAAACACAGCCTCGATCTGCATACTATAGATGCCTGGCTCCGATGGCAGGTCGACCTCAAACACGTGGACCTTTCCGGAGGCGCTTTCCTCCCTCTCCACGTCGCCTATCCGGTAAATCACAGTCAACAGATCGTCGCTCCCAACCACCTCCACCCTCACCCTAGAGCCGGGGTTACGCTCCACTACCGGCGTGGCCACCCCGTCGACCCTGACCTCAATAGCCCTCTCTCTGACCTCGACCTCCAGGCGGCCCTCCGAAAGGAAGGGCCACTCACCCCTAGACGACAATAAATCGTCCACGGCCCTCCTCACCTCCTCGCCGCTGGGCCGCCTATATACTATATAGTACCGGGTGGTGCTGGTGGAAAGGGACGCCAGCTGTTTCAGAAAGGCCTCAACGGCCCACTCCACGAGCTGGTCCCTCCACCTCAGCGGGGCGACCCCCACGTCCTTGTCGAGGGGCGGGATCTCGCAACCCGTCTTGGAAAGCCACTTAACCTCTCCGTCCACCTCGAACAGACAGCTACACCCGGCGCAGTAGCTCTTGACGGCCTCCAGGAACTCCTCGAACGAGACCGGCGCGGGCGGGAACTTCTCGTTGTTCAGGTATAGGCTCCAGAGATCTCCCAGCTTCTTAAAGCCGTCCCACTGGAGCTCGGCGAAGACCCGCTCCACAAGCCCCCTCAAAACGTCGGACCTCTGCCTAGCCACCTCGTTTAGGTACTCGTCGAGCCGCCTCGCCTCCGGCTCCGTGAAGCCCGCGACCACTCTCCTCAGCCATGTGTAGGACGCCGTCTTCAACACCGCGGAGGCCCGCTCCTTCCACCGCTCCACCCTACTCCTCAGCAACTGCTCCATCTCCCGCTTAATTCTCTCGTCCTCCATGGACAGAAGGTCTGGGAAGTAGTGGTACAGGTTGACAAGGACCTCGTCAACTGCCTTGTAGAGCTGGCCCAACGCCACGGCGGCCTCCTTCACGTTCTTAACATCCGCAAACCTCTCCAAAAGCCGCCCCGCGTCGGCAGGCACAGGCCCCGAGTCGTCCCGCCTCACGAAAAAGAGGTTGTTCCTCCGCCTACCCAGCCCAAACTCCATCAAGTCAACCGCCAGCGTGGACTTATCCGCGTCGTCCAGCGCCCTGGCCCACTCATCCCTATTGGTCAGAATCACCACCTTGCCAAAGGCCTTCTTCTGGCTGCTCACGCCCGAGACGTAGACGGCCGAGAAGAAGCGCGCGTTCTCCCTCAGAAGGGCGGCCAGCTGATCTGCGACTACGTCTATGCCGTCCTCGTAGGAGAATTTAAACATGGCCTCCCTAATGGCGTGGACCTCGTCGCCGATAAACCAATAGACGTACCTATCGCCCAGCCTCGCCACGTGGAGCCCCACATCGGTGGCCTTGGCGAGCACGTCCTTCACGTCCACCGGCCTGATGTCGAGGGCGTTGTAGCTACCCGCCACGAGGTTGTCCTCGGTGGGGTAGAGGGACTCGGCCGGCATAAGCCTAGCCAGAAACGTCGCAAGCAGGATGTGCCTCAGGACAGAAACTGCGGCCTTACCGCCAAGCCGGTCGACATCCTCCTTGTACAGCTTCACCAAGGTGGACCACTCGCCGGCCAGAGGCCCCCCGACGACGAGGATATCCTCGGGCTCCGGCAGGTGGGCAAAGGTCACGAGCTCCTCGGGAGACGCCTTGACGTAAGCCCTAGCCAGAGTGCGGAGAAGCTCCCTAGTCATCTGGACCTTGGTCCGCTCGGCCAGCGACTCGTCGGCGAGCCTCAACACGACGTCGAGAAAGACGGGGTTGAAGGGGTAGGCCTCCTCCAGCCTCTTCTCGAAATCCCTCAAGACTTCCTCCCGCACCACGTCCTTCAGCGGCGCTATGTCGACTCTCCGGGGCCGGAGGTCGGCCCAGCGCCTGAAGACAGCCGCTATGTTCTTAGCCGTATCCAAGCTGACCCTCACCACGTTCATCCTCTCCACGGCGCTCAGCGACTTGGAAGTCTCGAGAGCAGGTCCCCGGCCGCCCTCCGGGAAGAGGGAGTAGGACACGAAGAGATAGACGCCCTTGATCTCCCCGGCGACCTCCGCCAGCGTCTGGATCCACTGGACAAAGCCGGGCTCCTCCTCCAGGTACTGCGTCTCGTCGAAGAGCAACACGATAGGCGACGCGTCCCTCAACGCGGCCCGGAGCTCCTCCTTAGTGGCGAGAGACCTCAGCCTCCTCTCGAACTCCCCCAAGACGCGTCCGGCCCTAAAGACAGCCACATTGGGCACCTTCGCCAGAGTAGGCGTATAGAGCTCGATGCCGTAGTCCGCCAGATGCCGCGAGACGCACTCGCCGGAGCCCTTACACCGCCTATATAGGGCGATGATGTGGAGCACCAGGGCGAGGAAGTGAGACTTGCCGGCTCCCAGCAAGGCGGGAAGCGTATATATCTGCGACTCCCCCGCCGCCAGCTTCTTCAAGAAATCCTCAAGGTGCTGTCTAAACCCAGGCGTGACGTATGTAATCTTGAAGAAGGAGTCAGGGTCGCAGTAGACCTTGTGGGCCTCTTCCGGATTCCTCCCTAGAAATAACGCCCCGTAAACCTCATATATGTCGATGGCCGGACTTATCTTACCCTCGGCCAGCAACTTTACAAAAGACACATGTGGGATTCCCCAGATACTTAAAAGTACCTACCCCCACCACTCGGCGCCCAGGATAACCCTCGCTGTCTTCACATCGACGTCATCCTCGTCGAGGACCCCGGCCCTAGCCAGCTCCACAAGCGCCCTGGCCAGCGCCAAGGCCTCCTCCCTAACCTCCGGCGCACAGGCCACAGAGGTCTTAGCCAGGAGGTTTAGCTGTAGCTGGCGGAGGCAGTCCAGCGCCGGCCGCCCCCGCTGGGCCGAGTACACCCGCCGGATCTCGTCCACCGTGTCCCTCCGCGGCGCCAGGACCTCGAAGGCCTTACGCTTAGCCACCCTCGGCCCACCCACGTCGGCCTCCCTAATCAGCCCCAACTTGACGAGATCTACATGCGGCAGGCCGGTGGCCCGCTCCACGTGGGACAGGGTGTCGCTGTCCACATACCCCTTCTCGCTCTCCATGATGCGGAGGGCAAGGTACGCATGCGCCGCCGGGTCGGACAGCCTCACCCCGGCCTTCCTGAGGAGGGCCTCGAAGGCGATAGCCACAGCCTGCCTCATCAACCCCTCGGAGTCCAGCTCCAAGCCGCCGAGCGTAACCGGGCTGTGGGCCGTGAGGTACTCCAAAGCCGCCAAATAGGCGTAAACCCATGTCGTCATGCCGTTTTTCTTCTTCGACGTGCCGCTGGACACGACCTTCAACCTGCGGTCAACTCTCCTGGCCACCTCCTCTATTATCCTCTCCCTCTCGGCCGACAGGTCCAGAGGCCTCGGCCCAGACCTGCGCCTCCACGCAGAGACGTAGCCGCCCAGCACAGACGCCTTGCCCCTAGCCACGACGTTCTCCTCACTCTCGGTAGCCACTGGGTAGGCCGCCACCATCTCCAGCCCGTTCACACGCCAGAGGGCATCCACCAGGGCAACCCACGACTCCGGCTTCTTAGCCACGTAGTAAGTCACGAGGAGCCCATCCTCCTTCAAAAACCTAAGCACGTTCGCAAAAGCCTTAGCCAGCATGTCGCGGAAAGTCGTGTCGACCTTGAAGTACTCGCGGCGGCCCTCGCTCTCCGACACCTCCCTCACGGCGAATTGCTCCCACTGGGTCCTCACCTCCAGCCCGAGCTCGTCGAAAAAGGCCTCCGGGAGGAACCTCGGCCGAAGCGTCGTGCCGTCGCTATCGCTAAGCGCCCTCTTAAGCCACACAAAGTAGAAGTCGCTCAGCTCAGAGTAGGGCACATCATCTGCATAGGGCGGATCCGTGACTATGAGGTCGAATTTTTCGCCTCCTAGTCTATATAATTCAGAGGCATCGTCAAGAAGTACCTTAGCTTTAGAATTATCGCTACTTATTGTTATAAGATACGGAATGATTTTTTTATACAACTTATTGAGATTAGAAAGGAAGGTACCTGTGCCACTCATTTCAACAAATGGACTAACATCACCATAGTTCCACGACATAGCAATCCCACGCATTGATAATCCATGTGCTACCTGTGCCGGTAATTGCCCTCCGTAATTCCAGAAAGTGATGACAGCATTGTAGTCCGCATATCTTACCAGTGCTATTGATAGATAGACGACTGTCGCCTCTGAATAGTCTAACGCCTCTCCTTTACTCCATCCATCTTTGAGTTTCTCCTCCTCTATCTTTTTCCCAGCTTCGCGGATGAGCTTCACCAGCTTGGCCAAGGTAAGAAGCTGGCGTGAGTTGAAGAGCTTAAAGAATTTGTCGAAACCCCATAGCGTGATCCTAAAAGCACCTGCTGAACCCATTTGGTATGGCGCAAACACCTCTATAGGTGTGTCTGGATCTCCCCACATCTGTTTGAGTTTCTCGGCGGCTTGCCACAGCTTGTCTATGTCTTGTTGAGCCGCTGACTGGAACTGCAGGTCTCCGTCTTTGATGTATACCTTGGCAAGGAGTGTGGGCCTGGCGGGGGCGTTTTTAAGGTCCTCTAGAGCGATCTCGCCCCGTAGGTACTTTTCGTACAGCTCGTTCCACTGGCGGAGGGCCCACTTGACGTACCAGTCTCCGTCCCTCCTCCCGCCTTTTGTGATTTTGCCGTTGACCACCCTGTGGTTGATCTCGGCCCGGCAGTATAGGCACTGGGCGGTCTCATTTCTGGCGTCTATGTTTTTGGCGGGCACGGTGTAGCGCTGTCCCCGCCACTCCACCGAGCCGCCCTCCCCCTCTTCCTCCTTTGTCTGCACCTTGGCGTTGAGCTCGCCGCAGTTGATCCCGCCCTGCCTTCTACACTCATCGTTTAGGTCCATTATAGAGGCGCGGCCGCCTTCCCACTTCATCCAGGCGAGCCGCTTGTACTGTGTGCCGTCTTTGACCCTGGCGAGCCACCAGTTGCCCACCAAGGGGGTGTAGCGGCCGCAGACGGGGCACTTGACCTCCCAAGTGCCTATATAGACGTCGGCGTCGTAGAGCCCCGCCACGTCCGGGTCGTTTCGCAGTTGCTCCAGGACCCACCTGCCCCACCTCGCGACGTCGTATATGAGCATGGGCACCTTGTACCTGGCGGAGTCCGCCACCGCCTTCACGCCGTTGAACTTCTTCACCGCGTCCTCCAGGCCGAGCTCCTTCGCCTCTCTGCCGGCGACCTCCGCGGTGAGGCGGCCGAACTTCTTCGGGTACTCCAGCACCGCCTTGAGGAAGACGTAGGCAGTGGGCAGGAGCTCCACGGCCGCGGCGTCGGCGCCGAGCCTGGCCGCCTCCAGCGGGATGGAGCCGAACCCCGCGAAGGGATCGAGCACCTTCTTGCCCCTCAGCCTCTCCACGAGGCGCGGCGAGGGGTTGCAGTGGTGAACCGTCTTCCTCTCGTGGCGGCACGGGAAGAGGTCGTTCAGGAACTGCTCCGGGTTGCTGTAGGCGTCGGCGGGCAGCAGAGACGCGGCGATTATCGCCCTAGCCCCAGCCAGCGGCTTCCTAGTCCACCAAAACACCATCTCCCAATGCGGAGGCCTCCCCGGCCCCTTCTCAACCTCACTATATTCGTTAACGGCCTCAATCGGAATGCCCGACTCAAGTAGAGACGTCATAACTCTAAACTAATCACGTTACTTAAGAGTAGCGTAATGCGCGTGTAATCTGGATATATTAAACTAGACCTTTTATATTTACGTATATTTCTCATCATATGGTCAGGTTCCCCGGGAAGTCTCCTCCTCCAGTTAAAGGTACTTACAATAATAAAAACCGGCGCCGCGATACAAGAAAAATACTTGTTCCTCATGAATTGTTGGAAAAGGCGATAGATGGTTTGGACTGCCTGGAGTATCCGCATGAATGTGCGAAGAAAGTAGTCGCAGAGCTGAGGAGATCCGGAGGTAAGGCATACTATTTGAAGGAGAATCCGAAGATAATTCTTACCACGACAAGCGGTAATACCTCGTATAATCTGCAAGCCCTAGATGTAAAATCCTTAGATGAAGTATTAGGATTTGAATTTAAGCCAAGATTTATATTTGGTAATAAAGTGGAGACCGATATTCCATACGGTATTCTCGAAAACCCGCCTTACGAGTGCCCAGATGAAGTGCCCCGATTGGTTATTTTGTATGAAGATGAAGGGGTAGCTGGATCCATCAGCGAACTCCTATACAATGTCAAACCGTTTAATGAATTATTTGGACGTCCTGTGATGACTAGACTTAATTATGTAAAAAAGAAGGGGAGTTTAGAGGATGCGCTTAAACCTGGGAACGTTACGTTATTAGTTGCAAGTGAAAAGTACTTAAAAAGTCATTTAGATGAGATTACCCAGCTTAAGTTAAAAAGCTTTAAGCTAGTAAGGGGACGTTCTTTGTTGCAGATTATCAATTCAACAAAGTTTGCAAACTTAACTGATGAACAGAAACAGTTTTTCTCAGCGAATCTTGTAGCGGCTTTGTATTTTAAGGCTGGATGCGTCCCATATGGGGTTGTAGTGCCGAAATGCGAATTATGTAACGTGTTGCAAACGAGCCTGTACGTGGGGGTTGCATTAGCGAGGGGACCTAATGGCTATTACAAAGGGGTAGCTTTCCTGATGGAGGGGCTTGGCTCGGTGGTGAATTATGTCGATACCGATGAAATTCTAAAAGGTAGCAGTATGGAATTTGGAATAGATGAGGCAGAAAAATTCGGTAATAAAATAGGGGAAATGGTCATGGAATATAAGGAGAAGTTTGGAGAAGGTCCCGAAAATTTGTACGTTGTGAGAAGTAGAGCATTTGCCAGTGTAGAGGCTACCGAAATCAAGAAGAGAGTTGAACGGGAAATTGAAAGAAAGTTAAATTTAATCGAACGCTTCGTGTGGAAGAAGTTAAAAAAGGATAAGATTGTCTTCATGTCGCCTTATAAAACAAAATATAATATTGGAGACAACAGAGCAATACATGTGAAAAGTCTTTCTAATTACTCGAATCTTTGGTTAGTTCAGCCGCCTAGTTTTAGGCATGCTGTAAGAATTTCATACCATAACGGAAATTTAGACAAGAGGCTTCCAATATTAGCATACCTGTATTTAAGATGGCTTGATTTTACCAGCCTTACAATGAAGAGACGTTCAACAATTGCGCCAGTTACATATGCTAAAAGATATCTAAAATGGTTAACTTTACAAGATAAAATAAAGAAATGGAAATAAATTTGGTAAATATTTTTACATGGTTAAAGTTAATTTTAGAATTAGTAAATAATTACCTAAAATCTTTAGAGGTTGAATGTTGCGTTGATGCTATGAAGTACCTACGCCGCGGCCGTCGTGTCAAAAAGACACCAAAGTTAGAAGATGAGTGTTATAATCTTTACAAGGAATTAGAGAGACATATTCGACAAGATGTATTAGATGTTTATTTTAGCTATGTGATTCTAAATGAGCTAAGGTTATTAGCTAAATTTTTAAGTAAAAATATCGAGATCAATTTTAGAAATTTACTGAAAAACTTTGTTAATAACTATAAAATAAAATGTGGGCTCTGTCAGAGGTGTTCATCTCCGCAGGACTGCTTTCTAAAGTATATAGCATGTGAAGATTGGTGCACGAGGTGGAGAATTAAGAGGAAACTTATGCGTATTGCTACGAGGAAACACCCTGTGTCCGACTATGCTCTTTATTTCCTTAGAGGTTATGTTACGGACGATATCGAATTAAAATTACGTCAACTCTACTCCAAGTCCAATTTCTCATGCACTGAATCAAGATAATCGAAGCTATAATATGAATTATGTGTATGCCAGCTCCGTTTAGGGCCGCGTCTACGGGGTTGTCGGCGAGCCCGCTACCTCGATGCCAGCTTTGGCGGCTTCCGCGGCCATTAGTAGCTCTCTCTTCATGCCGCCCCTCACCTCTTCGCTCTGGACTAGCTTCTCCGCCTCCTGGGGGTGAGGTGTGGGACTACCCCCTCGCCTATGTAGAGCCCCTTCACATCGCTGAGGAGCAGGAGCTTCTGGGCTCTCACCGCCCTGGCCACGTCGAAGACTAGCCGATCTCCGTCCATGTTAGCAACTCTCCCCTCTCCGATACGGCTCTCTAAACCCTCACGTAACACATATGCAGAGAGCTGGAGGCGGCCGTTGTAACAACTTGGTCGAGATGGATGATGTTATATATAGACCCGCCTACCTCACGTGGCTGTTTCTGGCGACTTATTTGCGCCGTATAACGAGAAGAGGGCTAAGCGGTATCCTTTCCCCGCTGTGGTAGTCGGGCCGCCTCGTAGCGGCAAGACGTTCTTCATAAAAAACTACGGAGTGGAGGCCGAGGAGAAGATCGCCGTCGAGAAGAGCGAACTCGTTGAGGAGGAGGGTAGGGGGCCGTATAGGCTGATCTACTACATCCCATGGGACGACGCTGAGAGGTACGCCAGCAACGACGAGGTGAGGATGGCCGTCGAGCTAATCAAGCGGCATTTCGCGCCGGTGGAGTACCTCGGCGTTAAGTACATGCCGCCAGGCCTCGTGACCGAGGTTGCGAAGAGGATGAGGGAAGGCGGCGAGGAGGCCGCCGTGAAATTCCTAGAAGAGCAACGAGAGGCCTACGAAAAATTCTCATCGTTGCTGGCGCCAGATGTCTGGGATAGGGTGCGTGAAGTATTGAAGAGTGTCGGCGGCATCGCCTTGAGGGAGGCAGCGTCGTTTTTGATCGGCATGTTGAGCGTTGCCGACGCCTCTAAATTTCTAGATCTGGTGGCGGCCGTCATAAAGGTCTTCGGCAAAGACGAGATTAGGCGGTGGATAGAGCAGAGAGAGCGGTGGAGAGGCCTGCACGAAGATCTGCGGAGGGTGCTTGTGTGGAGAGCCGCCGAGAGGCTGAGGAGAGACGCTGATGAGGTGGAGGCGGCGCTGGACGCGCTGTACGGAATAGACGTGGCGAAGCTGGAGGAGGCGGTGAGGAAAATCGAGGAGAGGCTGGCCGAGCTGGAGGCCAGAGTCTCCAAGCTTGAGGCTAAGCTTGGGCCCCTCAACGTCGTCTACACCGAGCCGAAGGAGCTGGGCGTGGAGGAGAGAGGCGGCGTTCTGTACGTAATGGGCGCGCCGTACGTAGACCCAGCGCAGTACGGCCTAGCTCAAGCCGTGGAGGAGGTGAGGAGAAAGGTGTGGGAGGTGGTGGAAAGAGGGGGCATCCTGGCCATAGTCGGCCCTAGGGGAGTCGGCAAGTCCACGCTGGCCAGAGCCGTGCTAGGCGAAGTGTTGAGGAGGGCGGCGGTTAGGGGCGTCGTGGACGTGGGCAGGCTGGAGCTCGAAGATTTGCCAGAGGTGGTGGAGAGGGGAGGCCGTAGCTACGTCCTGTTCTACGACCCCTCGACGCCTAGATTCTACGAGCTGGGCGGTCTTGGGGAGCCTCTGGAGAGGCCTAGACCCGACGCCGCCAACGTGGTGGCTGAACTCGTCAACTCGACGTACCGCAGGGGGTGGCACGTACCGTCGGTGGTTTTGGTACTGCCGACGGACGTCTACAACGCGTTGAGTGAAGAGGTGAAAAGGTACATAGTCCCCGTCGCCCTTGATTTAAGGAGCGTGGATTTCCTCGCCGAGGTGGTGCGTCGGCATTCTGGCTGCCAGCTTGAGGGAGAGAGGCTGAGGGCCCTGGCCGGGGAGATTGCCAAATTCGACGAGGGCTACACCCTAATCGCAAAGCTAGTAGGCGAGGAGTTGAGCAGGCGGGGTTGTCAGCTTGAAAAGGTGGAGGAGATGGCGAGAGCGGCCGAGGGAAAGGCCCTTAGGTTTATGCTTATCTACGTCAACAACATGCTGAGAGTTAGGTGGAGGGATCGCTCCGGCACGTATGAAGACGAGAATGCGGCCGAGATCTTTTCACAAATTCTAGCGGCGAGAGCTCTCCACCGCCGAGGCCTAGGCCCGGGGGACACGGTTGCGCCGCCGCTTCTCTTGGAGAGGTGGGCTAGGTGGAGGTGCGCCAAGCTGTTCAAAAACGAGAGGTGTCCCAGAGAGCTCCCGCCCAAGGAGACGTACAGCTGGCTCTCCCGCAGACAGCACGACTTAGTAGAAGTTGCGTTGACCCTTGTCGCGTATGCAGATCTGTTAGAAAAAGTGGGTATAGAAGATATCCATAAAGTGTTTGAGGACGCAGGGGAGGAGTTGGGAGTTTGGAGAAAGGTGAAGACGGGCCCCTACACAGCCTTCCACTTTCTTGAGGAATACGGCGCCGATTTAGAAAAGGAGTGGGAAGGGGCGTCCTGCCTAGAGAAATTTGCGTTAATGCTCGGCTCCGCCGTCTCTGGCTATCCATACAAGCCAGTTGCCGAGGCGGCGGAGAGGGCTGGAGAGGACGTGAGAGACGTCGCCGAGAGGATAGGGAGGGGGTGTGTGATAGACGACTACCTGCTGGCCGACGGCGAGCTGACGCCGCTCACCCGCGCACTTTTATTGACAATGGCTGTAGTGGGCAGGTTGCCGAAGCCCTTCGCCAGCCAACACGGCAGAGAGCTGGAGGAGGTGGAGAAGCTGGTAGAGACGTGGAGGAGGAGAGGTTACGTCGTACTGTGGGAGGCTGTCTACAGTCTCGGCTTGGCAGTGGTGGCGGCGAGGTCGGGGGCGTCGAGTGGAGAGGCGGCTGTAAAGGCGCTGGAGGCGGCACGTTGGGCTGTGCAAAAGGCGGCGTCTCCGGACGCAGTTGGTATTATTCTCGACGTGCTTTCGCCGCTGAGGGAACATGCGCCTGATTGGTGGGCCGCCGTGATCTTCGCCGCGGCTACGCCTGCTGTGGTTGGGCAACCGGAACTGGCCAAGCGTATTTTAGAAGAGGTTAAGTGGGCCAAGGAGCGGGTGGGGGAGGAGTGGGCGAAGGCGTTGCTCGCCGTTGCCTACGCAACGGTGCCTACTAAGCATGCCGGGGTTGAGGAGTTACGTGGAGATGTATGCCGGCTTCTAGGCGGTGTTCAAGACCCTGATGTGAGAACTCTGGCGGAGGTCTACACGCTAATGCGCCTCGCCGAGGGGGGCCTCCCGCCTTGCGGCGTCGACCTATGCACGGGAGAGGCGAGGGAGGGTTGCGTAGAGTCCTTAGAGAAGGCGTTTGAAAAGAAGAAAGAAGAGTTGTTAGAAAAACTGGCGGAGTTGCGGAAGAAAGCTGAGAAAGGCGAGCTGAGCCCAGAACTGGAGAAATACCTAGCCGTCAAATCTCTAGCGAGGCCGCCGGAGGCGCTTCAGATAGAGCTGTCGGAGGCAGAGCCCGCGCTGTACCACAGCCTCGCGAAGGCCAAGCTAGACGCCGGCAGGCTAGATGAGGCTGAGAAATACTTCGCCAAGGCAGCTGAGCTCTACAAAGAGCTGGGTCATTGGGCAAACTACTTAGCCGCCTCTTCTCTGGTCGCTAGAGTCGGCGTGTTAAAGGCTGGCGACTTCGGCGGGGTTGTCAAAGCCGCAGAGGCTTTTGAAAAACTGTGGAGAAGAGTGGAGGAGCGTTGGGAGCCGACGACAGACATGATATACGCTGCCTCTGGCGCATTGGCTGAGTATCTTGTTTATCTGGCGGCTTCTGGCAGAGTAGAAGAGGCGGCTGGAGTGTTGAGAGAATACGCCTGGTTACCGAGATACGAAAGCCCGCACGTGGCCACCGTCTACATGTTGAGGTTGCTCGGCGTTGCGGCGGAGGCGCCAGACGCCGACGAGCTGTTGGAGGCGCTGGAGGGCCACATCGATCCGCTTCTCAAGCCAGCTCTGGAGGCTTCGCTGGGCCTTCCGCTAGGGCCCGGAGATGCGGCGTTGCAGTGTGAGAAAGCCGCTGAGGAGCTTCTCAATTCGTCCACGCACGCGACTGAAGAAAGGGAGCTATCTCAACAGTATCTCGAGTTTTGTCTCGTCGCCTACGAAGCCGTCATGGGCGACGTTGAGGCGTTTAACCGAATACGTGGAGGTATAAAAGAGCTGTATGAGGAAAAATCAGAGCTCTTCTCTGTACTGGACCGGTTTGACGCTGGGGGGCTGGTGCAGGTTTTGGCGCCTATAAACTCACTTAGCCAGCTTATTCTTCTGCTTAAGGCTCTCGACGAGGCTAGGCGCGTTGAAGGCAAAGAGCGGGAGAAATACCTCGAGCTGGCGCGGGCACACGCGCTGGCAGGCAAATACGACACTAAGGAGATTATAGCCGGAACACTTTTCGGCGGGGTTGCCGATGCGGTTGAGAAATGCGGCGGCCAAGTGGATAACTGTAGCGAATTAAAGCTAGCGTTGCTCAAGCTCTACTACCTCCAAATCTAGTCGGCCGAGACGGGTGAACAGCCGGCGGAGGTGTCTTGAGACTACGTTGCGCTATCGCGGCCTATAGGCCTTCCGCCTCGCTGAGCAGAGCTACACTCTGGCCGGCCACCTCTCCAGCCCCCGCCAGCTTGACGACCCTCTCGGCGGCTCTCCTAGCTCGCCGTACACCTCCCGCCCGTCTTTCCGCAAGCCTCGGCCGTATAGGGCTAGAGTTTGCCTTCCTCCCATTAACTAGTACTGTCAAAACGTAGGATATATATCACAATATCCCTATAGTTTAAACCCTTATATTTATTATCAATTATCATTAGAAAAATAATTTTGAACATTCCATCTACCCCATCGGAATTCTAAGTTACTTAAGGCTTCTAGTCTCCAATAAAGCGTGGCGGTAGTCCTATCGTTTCGGCTCTTACCACAGCTAAGTCTATTAGTGATAATATCTAATGATGATAAAGTTATCTTATTTTTTATTTAATTGTTTTCACCACCTAGCTCAGTCATGCATTTTGAGTTGGAATGAAACAGAAAACTTTATATTTCTAGTTTTTAGTTATTTATTTAATGTATTGTCAGGACATTAATCAGAGCATTAATGTTCCTGGTCAGTATGCTAATCAGGGTGATGTTGAGGAGGTGATGAGAATTAGGCTCCAGATGTTGAGCGACGCCTATGTGCGTAGCATGATTAATGGCATATTAGACCTCCTTCGATACCACATATTTATTGAACCAACACAGTTTATTCTCGAACTCCTCCAGAACGCTGAGGATACCTGCGCAAAAGCGTTTAAGATCGAAATTAATAATGAAGGTAAAATTATCATCGAGCATGATGGAACACCATTCACAAAAGATGATATTAAGAGCATCTCAAGCATAGCATTATCATCCAAGAAGCCCGAGTTGGGCCATAAGGGTTACCTAGGTATTGGTTTTAAGTCGGTATTCCAAGTCGCTAACAGGGTAGACATCTACTCCAAGCCAAAGGATGAGACTAAGCCCAGTCTCGCATTCACGTTCTGCGAGCATTGCTGGGATGACAAGATCGATGTTCTACGTGAATATGGATTGAGCATTGACGATATTAAGGGTGGCGGTTGGATGGTTACCCCATTACCCATAGAGCTTGCGGCTGACATGAAAGGGGAAAGCACTACACGCTTTATAATTCACTTACGTGATGCGAGGATCGCTAAAGACATCGAGAGGATGTTGATGGAGGAGATTAAGCCGACGATATTCATGTTTCTAACAAACATTAAGGAGGTAAAAGTGAAGTATAGGGATAGGGCGAGGATACTAAGGTGGAGGATCTTAAGGGCGTTTGAGCGTGATGGCATTACGGTAATGAGGGTTTGGGCTTCCGATGAAATAGATGGGAGGCCTCCTATGAATTACGCTTTCCAGGTATTCAGACATGAGGTTGATGTGCCTAAGGAGGTTCGTGAGGATGAGATTACGAGGAAAGCTCGAAGAAACAACGCCAGAAAGAGAGAAGTAGCGATAGCATTCCAAGTGGATGAGGCAAAGTCGTCTTTGGTACCTGTTGAGGCCGGTCTTCAATTCCTATACAGCTTCCTACCCCTCACCGAGGTTAGGACTGGCCTTAAATTCCTCATTCACGGCGACTTTATAGTTCAAGCGGGTAGGAGGACTCTAAATCCTGAGGCTAAATGGAATGAGTGGATGGTGAGGGAGATAGCGAATTTACTTAATAGGGCTATTGATTACTTGGCTGAGGAGTATGCAGGGAGTTACCTAAACGTGATCGAGTACGAGCGCCGCATCCTAGAACCTGCAATGGACAGGTTACTTACGCCAATATATGAAGTTCTAGGTAAAAAGAAAAGCAATCCTATTGCCAAGTGCATATCCTGTGGCAGGCTCGTCCATGTGGATGAGGCCGTGGCGTTAACGAGATGCGCCGAGGAGTTCGTTAAGTCTTACGGAAATTTTGAAGAGCTGGAGAAGAGGATTGGCAAGCACATAATTAGTAGTGAGGATGATAGAAGGCTTCATCAACACGGTATTTATGTTAAATCCATTAAATGCGAGGATCTGGTAAACATAAATTATGTAAGTACTGATGACCTTCCAAAACTCTATAGGGTAGCGTATAAGTTGTGGGAGGGTTTCGAGAGGGTAACTGTTAAGGTAAAGGCATTAGATGGCAGTGTCAAGGCGGCGTCTGAAGTTAGGTATGTTCCTAATAAGTTAAGGAGTATTGTTGAGACGCTTAGAGATAAAGTGCCGAGTGTATTTGAGAAGATCAAGGGCTACTTAATTCATGATGAGTTCATGAATCAGCTTGGTAGCTCAGATGATGAACGTGTCGAGGTATTGAAACGGCTGGGCGTGAAGGAATTCACATGCGGCAATGCGCTCGATAAAGACCTCCTATTAGCGATAAAAGATACTAGTTTGGAAGCCTTGATACAGTACATAATATTAATTTACAAGAATTGCGGAACCGAGGTTCCTGGAGAGAATAGGTTTGTCGTTAGTAGTAGGGGCGAGCTCCTAAGGGCTCGGGAAACCCATTACTCGGAATTTCCTCTAGAGGTGGTGAATTTGCTGAATGATCAAAGGCTCGGTAAGTACATTAGAAAGTACTTAGATCAATTAAAGATTATTCATGAGGATTTAAGGAAGGGGTTAGGCGATGAGTTATTGGAAAAATTAGGCGTGAGAAGGATTGAATATTGTGATATTCTGAATGAGCTTTTCAACAAAGTATTGCTCACTAGGGATAAGGTGCCTGACCCGGATGAGGTTGTTGCATTGACGACCTTAGTCATAAAGAATTACAATAAGTGTCTAGGCCCGTTGATGAGCGATATTTGGGTTTTAGCAATGGATGGTAGTGTTAGGAAGTCGAGTAAGGTGTATTGGCCAACGCAGGATTGCTTATTTGATGAGCTACGAGATAAATTCATAGACATAAGTAGGTATCCATACTGCAATGAAGATATGAAGCTTTGCGAAGATTTCTTTAGAAAATTTACATTAATAGGTTATCATGGTTATGAATCCCTCGTTGAAGACGTGATAAAGCTCATGGAGAGAAGTGATATATCTCGTGAACGATTAATTAAATTAACATGTTGTCTTAAACGTATTTATGAGAAATCTCCAAGCGTGGTGAGGAAGTATAGAGATCATATCTTAGTGTTAAGAGATGATGGCCAAATTGGGAGGGCAACATCATGCTATATGCATGATGATTACGAACCAGCGCAAAAGTGGTATAGGTGGAAGGCTAGTGGCTTTACTAATATTGGTCCCTTTATTAGCAATGAATACTTAAGTATTTGCGGTACAAGGGAGGATTGGAGGAAGTTTTTCCAGGGAATTGGCGTGAGAGAGGAGGTAATAAGCAACGAGGTTATTGCCTCGTTTGCGTTATGGTACGTTGAGAATAAGTTAAGGAGTGCGGGTTTCGAGGTTTATAGGACGTGCGAGGGATGCGATATTAGGGCTGTAAAGGGCAGTGATGAGTACTTCATAGAGGTTAAGGGTAGGTCAGGTGAGGCGGGCATTGAGTTGACGAGAAACGAGTTTGAAGCAATCCAGAGATATGGTAATAAGTATTGGCTTATTGTCGTAATGGGCATACCGAACAATGTTAAAGTCTACGTGATTGAGAAGCCCCATGAACTCATTAAGGAGGAGCTCCCATCAACAATAGGCATAAGGCCCCAATTAATAATTAGACATGGAAAGGACCTCGAAGAAATCCTAAGGCAGATAAAGCAGTGAATGCCAAGAGGACATAGGGTTTGGCTTGAGAATGATGGGTTAGTGCGTAGAGGAATACCAGGTTTATAGGCTAGCTAGTTAGAAGATGGAGCCCCGGCCGGGACGCTCGGGGACGACCCTTTCGAACCCGGGACCTCTCGCTTACCAAGCGAGCGCTCCAACCAGGCTGAGCTACCGGGGCCCCCAACGGCATAAGATAGCCGAGTATTAATTTTTTAGCCTTCTGGCATATCGGCGTCTGGAGGCCGGCCTCGGCGATGTGGACGGTTACCGAGAGCCGGCGCCTCCCGCGCGGCCTCTCTCGACGCGGCGCCTCGCGGCCGTCCTCGGCTTGGCGCCTCCGCGGCCCGCCCACACAGAGGATCTCCTAAGGTGGGCCGTCCCCGGTCTCGGCCTGCGCGTTTCCGCCGCTGGCCTCTGCACACAGCCCCAGCGCTCTGCAGACGGGCCCAAGCCTCGTCAAGGCCTCCAGAGCGCCGCCGGTGAGGCGTATCTGTTTGGGCTTTTTCCTTTCTCTGAGCAGTTTCCACTTCTCTATTCCCAAGCCTTCAGCAAGGCGGCCGTCCTTATGTAGTCCGCCTCCCGCCCGCCCTCAACGTAGTGGCTTGCGAGTCGCTTAAGACGAGGTTCCAGGGCGATCAGCTGATAGAGGCGCTTTGTGAAAAGAAGGCTCTTGACTTCTACATTGTATTTTTATTCTCCTCGCATCTCAGACCGTGTACACATTGGTGATCTACCTTAAGAAGAGGAGTGCGACTGTTGTCGCGTATCTGCCGACTCCTAATGGACGGCCTCTGGCGGCTAAGGTCGCCAGGTCGGCGGCCGAGGATTTGATCGCCGGCGCGGCTGTCAGAAAGAGGTGGAGGGTGGGGGACGCCGAGGCTGTCAGCGCGAGGGTGAGGGGCCGCGCCTTGGTGAGGGCCGTCCAGCTCTTCGGTTGCCATGCGCTGGACGTGGCCGGGCTCGACGAGGAGATTAGGAGGGCGTATAGGCAGGCCGAGGACTTGATAAGGGCGGCCGCGTTGAGGAAGGGCGTGCCTGAGGAGGTTGTCGACAGCTATATACGGGCCTGGCTGAAGGCCGATGGGGGCAGGCTTCCTCCGGACGATCCCGACGCCAAGGCTGTGGCGAGCGGGTTCCCCGCGGCGGTTGTGTGGGCGTACGGAGGCTATTTGGTCCACTCGCCTCCCTGGTGTTGAGGCGCATGCGTTGCCCGCCGCCCTACAGCATATCTGGCCTCCTGCAGTACGAGCAGTTCGTGAACCAGTTCGGCAAGCTGGTGACCGACGTCTACAACGCGGTCTCCGCGTATATGGAGGAGGACCAGCTCTCCTTGGTCGTGGTGGCGGCTCCGCCGGGTAGCGGCAAGACGTACCTCCTCTACCAGCTCGCGTCGGAGTACGGCAGGCGGTGGCCCGCCATACTGGAACAGATGCAGGGCGATCCCCAGAAGGCGTCTGAGTTCGCCGGACAGCTCGAGTACAAGCTCGGCTCGGCTGTACAAAAGTGGATGCACGACGTGTTGGGGAGAGACGTCGGGTGTAAGGACCCCATCTGCGTCCTCTACGTCCTCCAGGCCGCGGCTGTGGCGTTGGAGAGGCAGATACACTTGTTGGTCCTCTTGGACGAGTATCCGCTGGACTCTCTGGGCAACAACAGCAGGTTGGCCAAAGATACTGAGATCATGCTTAAGAGGCTCGCCGAAATGCCGGGGTTCGTAACCCACGTAGTAATAACGGCGCATTACCAGGGAGACTGGAACTCGTTCTTGAGCCGCGTGGGGCGCGGAGCGCTCGAGAAGTACCACGTCGTGAGGTGGTTTGACAGAATTGCGCTGGCGCCCGGCTTCGAGAAAGATGCCGAGGAGTTCGTCAAGAGGCTGGCTTGCGGAGTCCAGCTCGACCGCTTCGTGGCGCAGACCGGCGTCGAGATGCTGAGAGGCGGCTCCAACTTCAGGCAAGTGATAGCGTTTGTGTTCGGGGCATCCGAAGGGGCGAAGAAGCGGACGACCGACTTACAAATCGAGCGGGAGCTACACGACGCCGTGGTGGGCGCTATTCGGAGCAACGTGAAGGAGGGGAGGTACCAGGGGCTTAGCAGACCGGACGTGTACACAGACGACGGGAAGTGTATAGAGGTGAAGGTGAGGGCCGATGCGGGAGGGATCAACGTCCTCCAACACGCCGGCTGTGATACAGTATATGTCACGATATCCCCGGAGCCCGTAGGCGTCAAGAACGAGGTACACGTAAGGGCCGACGTGCACCAGCTCGTGCAAGGTCTCGCGCATCTCAGGAACCACGGAGACGACGTCTACCGCAAGGCGTTGAACATAATGGCCAAGGCCATCGCGGCGGAAGTCCTCCAGAAGATCGGCCTGAAGAAACCCGAGCCCAAACAGCCGGCGTTCTGCGAAAAGCTACGGGAGATCTTCAGAGAGAAGCCGAGGCCTACCAGAAGCGAGCTCGTAAGATCCGCGGCTTTCAAGGCCATCGTCAGGGAGATCTTGGCGGGAGTCGACGAGGCTTGCGTCAAAGCCGTTAGGGCGGACTGCGTCGACGCCTTTGCGGAGAGGACCGAGAAGTTATACGGCAGGTCTGCGGTGAGGGTGAGGGGCTCGACCGTCGAGCTAGGCGATCTGTGCAGAGAGGGCCGGACGGCGCAACTGTTGTCCGGCTAGACTGGCGGCGGGTCCCGCCGAAGGGGCGGCCGTAGAAGGGGTACGCGGACGGGGGCCGCCTTGCCGATACTTCTTGCGAGCTCTCCCTCTACTGTCTCCGCGATCACCGTAGCCGATATAGGCCCGTGTTGGCGGCCTTGTGTGGAGCTGGTGAACTTGGGCGCCGTGTGGCGTCTGGTTAAGGCCGTGGCGGCGTTGGGCGGGGAGGCGCCTCTGGAGCGTCTGGAGGGGATCTACGGGGGCGGGGTCGAGTACCTGCTGGGGATCGCCGTGGAGCTGGGCATGCTCGACAAGGGGGTGAGGGACGTCAGGGGGAGGCGGCGCGTGGTCTACAGGCTCACTGGGAGGGCTCTGGCCGCCTTGGGGCCGGCCGAGAGGTGCCCCGTCGAGGTGGAGGTGCGCGGGGGCTTGCTGGTCCTCAAGACGCCTTTCGGCTTCTACCGGGCCGAGTACTCGGCCTCCGCCCTCCTGTCTATCGCCGAGAAGCTCGCCTCGGCGTGTGGGGAGGACCGGCGCGGGCTCTACAAAAGGCTGAGGGAGGGCGCCGAGAGGGCTGTCGAGAGGGCGCGGGGGCTGGAGAGGTGGCTTGTAGCCGCCCGGCCGCGCTAGGCCTCCGCCCCGCGCGTAGCGCCGGCTCCCGCCTCCGGTCGTCGGCTGTATTATTGCGATATTATACCAAAACTATTTTTAAGATCTACTTCTGCCGACGTATGAACGCCAAACTTCTGGGAATAATAATAGCGGTAGTCGTAGTGATTATAGCAGTGGCCGCGGTATATATGGCCCAGAGGGGCGGCGGAGGAGGGGCGAGTACCTCGCAGCCGGCCCAACAGACGTCGTCGGCGCAGTCGGCCTCCAAGGGCGCCGTCTACGTGATCTACGACATAGGGGGCCGCGGGGACCTCTCGTTTAACGACATGGCGTATCTGGGCGCCTCTAGGGCCGCCCGCGATTTCGGCCTCCAGCTGGTGGAGCTGCAGAGCAAGACGCAGGACGACTATCTGCCCAACCTCAGGCTTGCGGCTAGGAGCAACCCGACTCTCGTCGTGGCGGTGGGCTTCTTGATGACGGACGCGGTGGCCGAGGCGTCTAAGGAGTACCCCAACGTGCGCTTCGCCATAATAGACGGCTACGTGCCCAATAGGACGAACGTGCTGTCTATACAGTTCAAGGAGAACGAGGGTAGCGCCTTGGTGGGGGCCCTGGCGGCTCTCACGGCCTACTACTTCAACTGCACGAAGGTGGGCATAGTGCTGGGGATGGACATACCTGTCTTGTGGAAGTTCGAGATCGGGTACGCCTACGGCGTGAGGTGGGCCCAGAGGTACATCGCCGAGCACTTCGGCAAGAACGTGACGTTCACTATATACTACGTCTACACCGGCTCCTTCAACGACCCGGCTAAGGGGAAGCAGGCGGCGCAGGCCATGTTGGCGCAGGGAGTCTGCGTGATATACCAGGCGGCGGGCGCGACGGGGCTCGGCGTCTTCGACGCGGTGGCCGAGGCGGGCCAGGCGGCTGGGAGGACTATGGGGCCGCCCTTCGCGATCGGGGTCGACGCGGATCAGGACTACATAAAGCCCGGCTTTATCCTGGCCTCTATGATGAAGCGCGTGGACGTCGCCGTCTATAAGGCTGTCCAGATGGCCGTGAGCGGCAACTTCAGCGGCGGCTTGATGCTCTTGGGCCTCAAGGAGGGCGGCGTGTCGGTCAGCACTCTGGACGACTTGAACCAGTTCCTGCAGCTGGGCATACAGGCGGGCGCGGTCAAGGCGTCCGACGCCCAGCAGATAATCCAGAAGGTGAAGCAGATGCGCGACTCGATACCGCAGTGGATATGGCAGGCGGTCGACCAGCTGAAGCAGGACATAATATCGGGCAAGGTGCAGGTCCCGCTGCCGACTACCCGCGACCAGTTGCTCCAGTACAGGCAACAGCTGGGCCTAGTGGGCTCCGGCTGATGATATCCCTTAAAGAAATACACAAGGTTTTTCCCGACGGCACCTACGCCCTTAGGGGCGTCTCCCTCGAGCTCAAGCCGGGCGAGGTCCTCGGCCTTTTGGGGGAGAACGGGGCGGGTAAGACCACCCTCATGAAGATCTTGTCGGGAATATACGAGCCCACCAAGGGCGTTGTGGAGGTCGGCGGGAGGCCCGTCAGGTTCAAGAGCGCCAGGGACGCCCTCAAGGCGGGCATAGCCATGGTCCACCAACACTTGTCCCTCGTGGACGAGCTGACGCCTCTGGAGAACATAGCCCTCCTGGAGGGGCCCTCCTTGGGGGGCATAACGAGATCTCTCCGGGGCAAAGTCGAGGCGATTGCCAGATCTCTGGGGTTCGAGGTGGATTGGGACCGGCCTGTGGGCGAGCTGCCTCTGGGGGTCAGGCAGAGGGTGGAGATAGTCAAGGCTTTGTACCTCGGCGCCAGGGTGTTGATCTTGGACGAGCCCACGTCGCTTCTCTCGCCTCCCGAGATAAAGAGCCTTCTGGACGTGGTGAGGCGGCTCAAGGCGGAGGGCAGGACGGTGGTCTTCATCACCCACAAGATTCCGGAGGTCTTGCCCATCGCCGACAGAATAGCGGTGTTGCGGAGGGGGGAGAAAGTGGGCGAGTTCCCGCCGTCTGTCAGCCCCGACGTGCTGGTGGAGGCGATGGTGGGCAGGCTCAAGACTTGGCCTCTCGAGCGGGAGGGGGAGCCGGGCGGCGCTGTGCTGTCGGTGGAGGACCTCTGGGTCTACGAGAGGGGGCGGCCGCTGCTGCAGGGCGTCGACCTTTCGGTGAGGGGGCGGGAGATACACGCGCTGGTGGGCGTCGAGGGCAACGGGCAGGAGGCCCTTGTCGACGTCCTCGTCGGCCTGCGCAAGCCGGCGAGGGGGTCGGTGAGGGTCGCCGGGCCAGTCGCCTACATACCGGACGACAGGCACGGCAGGGCCCTAGTGCTGGACCTGCCGCTGGTCCACAACGCCGTGTTGGGAGTGCACAAGAGGTTCTCGCGGGCGGGCCTCTTCGACTGGGCGGGCGCGAGGCGCTTCGCGGCTAAGCTCATAGAGGAGTTCTCCATAGTGGCGCCGGGCCCCGACGCCCCGGCGAGGTCCCTGTCGGGCGGGAACCAGCAGAAGCTGGTCGTGGGGAGGGAGCTGAGCAAGAGGGCGGGCCTCATCATCGCGCACCAGCCCACGCGGGGCCTCGACGTGGCGACGACGGAGTACGTGCACAAGCTGTTGATGGACGCGAGGAACGCGGGGGCCGGCGTCCTGCTCGTCAGTAGCGACCTCGACGAGGCCTTGAAGCTGGCCGACTCTGTCTCGGTGATCTACCGCGGGAGGATCGTCTTGAGCAAGCCCGTGCGGGAGGCCTCCCTCGACGAGATAGGGCGCGCCATGGCGGGGCTATGAGGGGCCTTCTGGACTCCCTTCTGTCCCTCGCCGTCGCCATCGCGGTCGGGGCCGTCGTCGCCTATGCGTCCGGCTACAGCCCGGCTCTAGTCTATTACTCCATGTTCGTGGTGCCGTTCACGGACACGGTCTACATAACCTCGGCGTTGGCCACGGCGATGCCCATAATACTGACGGGCTTGACCTTCGCCTTGGGCCTCAAGGCGGGGCTGTTCAACATAGGGGCCGAGGGGCAGACGTACATGGGAGCTCTCGGGGCTGTCATAGCCTCCTATCTGGCCGCCTCGGCTCTGGCCCTGCCCCTCTCCTTCGCCGTGGGCATCTCGCTGGCCGTCGCCTGGGCCATGGTGCCGGCCCTCCTCAAGGCCTATAGGGGGGTCAACGAGGTGGTCAGCACCATAATGATGAACTGGATAGCGTACTGGCTCGTCATAATGGAGGCCTCCACGACGTTCTCCAACCCCATGCAGCCGTCCGAGACCATAAAGGTGCCGCCCCCCGCGAGGCTCACCCCGCTTATTCCGGGCACCAGCCTGACCGCCGGCTTCTTCGTGGCGGTGGCGGCCGCCGTGTTCGTCTACTGGCTTCTGGAGAGGTCTGTGGTGGGCTACGAGCTGACTGCGGCCGGGCTCAACCCGACGGCCGCGAGGATAGCGGGGATACCCCAGTCCAAGGTCGTCGTGTACTCCTTCCTTCTCGGCGGCGTCATGTCGGGGACCGCCGGCGTCTTGCAGGTGGTCGCCATGCCGCCGTCCTACAGCCTGGCGACGAACCTAGCCAACGTCTACGGCCTCGGCTTCGACGGGATAACCGCCGCCATGTTGGGGCGGGGGAACCCCTTGGGGACCCTCCTGGCGGCGCTCTTCTTGGGGCTCATGGAGGAGGGGGCGCGCCACATGCAAGCCATCGCCATGACGCCCTTCGAGTTCGTGAAGATGTTGCAGGGCATCATGATAATGGTGATAGCTATTAGGATGTTGGAGCTATGGAGGAGGCGGCGTTAGTTCTCCTGACCCAGACGATACACGCGTCGGTGCCGATACTCCTGGCGGCTGTCGGCGAGATATTGGCCGAGAGGAGCGGCGTGGTCAACATAGGCCTAGAGGGGCTTATGCTGATAGGGGCTTTTGTGGGCGTCCTCGTGGGCGACTTCGCGGGCTCCGGCCTGGCCGGCGTGGCCGCGGCGTGGGCCGTCGGCCTCCTGCTGGGCCTCCTCCACGGGGCCATAGCGGTCTACATCAGAGGCGACCAGCTGGTCGCCGGCGTCGCCATGAACCTCTTCGGGGCCGGCTTGGTGGCGTACGGCATACAGGCGGTGTGGCACGTCGCTGGGTATAAACAGACGCCTTCGTGGGCTTTGGTGGACGTCAACGCCATGACTGTGCTGGCCTTCGCGGTGGCGGGCGCCATGTGGTATATACTGACCAGGACCAGGCTGGGCGTGGCGATAAGGGCTGTGGGCGAGGACCCCGAGGCGGCGTACAGCGCGGGGATAGACGTCTACAAGATCAGGCTGTTCTCGACCGCGGTCGGCGCCTCGCTGGCCAGCCTCGGCGGCGCCTACCTGAGCCTGGCTTACCTATCGGTGGTCACCAAGGACATATCGGCCGGCAGAGGCTTCATCGCGCTGGCTGACGTGGTCTTCGCCAACTGGAACCCGTTGCTGGCCATAGCGGGCGCCTTGATCTTCGGCTTCTTCGACGCGTTCTCCTACTGGTTGCAGATATTCGGCGTGGCTAGGTACGAGGTGACAAGGATGTTGCCCTACATAGCGACTCTCTTGGTGGTGGCCGGCGTCATAGGGCGCGCGAAGCCGCCGAGGGCTTTGGGCAAGCCCTTCAAGAAGGAGTAGCCGGCCTACTCCAACGCCACGTTTCCTCCCTTCAATACGCCGTAGTTGCTGACGATCCATCTATTTCTGATCTGTCTGGTTATGACGGCCTTGGCGCCCTGCTCCGCCGACACGGCCTTCCTCAGAGCTATGACGGCGGTGTCTTTCTTGACGGACTGGACCACGCCGAAGACCGTCGCCGCGCCTATGGAAACGAGCACCACCTCGTTGGGCTTCATGGGCTCGGCCTTCTCGCCCATCCTCGGCAACTCCCTCACCTCCAGCTCCAGCGAGGTCCAGACGGGCGGGAGCGTCCCCGGCTTGCCGACCACGGAGCCTGCCAGGGCGTCGGCCTTGGCCAGAGCGGGGTCCAGAGTAGTCATGAGGCCCACCAGGCCTCCCGGCCTCGCCTCCTCGGCCTTCTCGCCTCCGTACTCTATCCCCACCACCTTGGTTAGGAGAGGCTGGTAGGGCGACTTGGCGCCCGGCCTGTCTATCTTCAGCCCCGGCCTTATCTCGACCTCGTCGCCGAGCTTTATGGCCCCCTGCAACAGAGTGCCGCCCAGCACGCCTCCCCTTAGCTTGTCGGCGGGGGTCCCCGGCGGGTTCACGTTGAAGCTCCTCAAGACCGCCATGCGGGCTGGCTTGGACAGATCGGGCTCCCTCTTGGGAGTTATCTTGGCCACGTAGGAGGCTAGCACGTCTATGTTGACCCTATGCAACGCCGAGACGGGCACGACGGGCGAGTTCTGGGCCCAGGTCCCCGACAGGAACTTCCTTATCTGGTTGTAGTTCTCGACGGCCTTCTCCTTGGGCACTAGGTCTATCTTGTTCTGGGCCACCACCATGTTCTTCACCCCTATTATGTCCAGCACGGCGAAGTGCTCCGCGGTCTGCGGCTGGGGAACGGGCATCGTGGCGTCGATGACCATGAGCGCGGCGTCCACCGCGGCGGCGCCCGACACCATCGTCGCTATGAGGACCTCGTGCCCCGGCACGTCGACTATGGATATCTTGCGCAACAGCTTGGGCTCGGACCCGTCGGGGCATCTGCCCTTGTCCAGAAGGCCGTCGGAGAGCGGGTATTCGGAGCCCGGGCAGTCGTATATGCCTATCTGGGTGTAGCCCAGCTTTATCGTCATGGCCTTCTTCACCTCCTCGCTGTGGCGGGCCACCCAGACGCCGGACAGCGCGTACACCACGCTTGTCTTGCCCGCGTCGACGTGCCCGGCCGTGGATATGATGCCGTCAGGGTAGACGAACCCCATGGTACCCCACTTCTCCGGGGGTTTATTATGTCTTAAGGCCCCGCCGATCCCAGCTACGCCGGCCGCCCCGCCCTCGGGTCGGTCAAGGCTATGGCGACGTCCACCGCGAAGTTGAGCGCCAAGATCGACGACACGACCACGAAGAATACCCCCTGTATCAGCACATAGTCGTAGTTGGAGAGCGCGTTGTAGAGCAACAAGCCTACGCCGGGGTATCCCACCACCGCCTCGAGCACCATGTTGCCCGACGCTATGAGGCCCAGGGACACCGCCAGGTTGGCCAACTGCGGCGGTCTGGAGTTCCTGCGCACGTGCCCTCTGATGATCCGGCCGGAGAAGCCCAGGGCCTCCTCGTAGGCCACGTAGCCGCTTCCGAGCTCCGAGACGGCGATCTCCCGCATGCTCAGCGCCCAGGCGCCCGTCATGGCCAACACCAGCGCGGCCAGTGGCGTGGCTAAATGCCTCAGGAAGTCCGCAATGTACGACGGCGTGAGGGAGGGCAGTTGGGAGTAGATGACGCCTGTCGGGGGCAGGATGCGGAGCTCGGCGGAGAAGATCTCGACGAGGAGGAGGGCCCACCAGAAGTAGGGCGCGCCGCTCATGGCGTAGAGGACCGGCACCGTTACCTTATCCAGCGCGGTGCCCCTCTTCTCTATGGCCAAATACGCGCCGAGCCTGTTGCCGAGGGTCCAGGATATGAGTATGGCCGGGGCCAGGAGGACCACGTCGTATTGCAACGCCCTCGCCACTAGATAGGCCACCGGGGTCCCGTAGAGCCAGAGGGAGGTCCCCAGGTCCAGATGCACCGCGTTCCAGAGGAATATAAAGTACTGCTCGTAGACCGGCTTTCCGAGGCCCATGGCGCGGGCCAGCTCGCCGCTGGGCTCTCGCACGGGCATCAAGGGCGCCAGCCTCGGCACGGCGAAGTCGAGGACAGTCGCCGCGAGCCACATGGCGAGGTACTCCAAGGCGCGCCGCGCTATATACCCCGCGCTTGACACGACAGGAGAGGCGGAAAAGGCTTTTATAGAAGCCTCCCGTCGTCTACATGGGCGAGGACGTCCTTAGCGAGATCAGGAGGACTTTCGACGAGCTTGCCAAGGCTATCCAGAAAACTGCCGAGGAGGTCGTCAAGACCACCACCAGCACCGTGAGGAAGATCACGGTGGAGCAAGGCGTCAACATAAAGGAGCAGGGAGACGACGCCTTGGTGGAGATCGACATGCCCGGCCTCGAGCCCGGCGACATCTCTATCTACATCTCGCGCGACGGCGACTACATAAGGGCGGAGGGCGCCCGCGGTGAGAGGAAGTACACCAAGAAGGTCTATCTGCCCTTCAAGATAGACCCCTCGACGGCCAAGGCCGCCTACAAGAACGGGGTCTTGACCATCACGGCGAAGAAGGTGAAGCCCCAGGAGATCTCGATAAAGGTCGAGTAGCCTTTTCAGCCCCTCCTCCTCAGCCTATATAGGGCGATGGCCAGCTGTCCTACCGACCCGACGTCCTCCTCCACCGCGTACGCCAGCTTGGCCCCCGGGGGCAACTCCCTCTGGGTTATGGGCAGATCCGAGCCGCTCACCACTATGACCACCCGCCCGTCGGGCAGATCGGCCAGAGGCTCGACGCCCTCGCCCCGCTTAGTGAGGCCGACGACTAGGTCCGGCCTCAGCGCCTCGTTGAGGTCCTTGAGGTCGTTGAAGACGAGGACCTCTCCGCCTACCTTGAACGCGAGCTTGAACAAATCGCCTATCTGCTGGGCGGCCGAGCCGAAGACTCTGACCGCCGCCAGGCGCCTGACGCCGAAGCCGTACGTCACTCTGGCGAACTCCATGAGCCTGGGGAGGCTCGATATGTTGTAGACGGCCACCGTCACGTCCACGTCGCTGTCCTACCGCCCCTATTTAACGCTAGCGGCTTCTGGCGGCAAGGCAGTTCATGTCCTCGTCGCACTCCACCAAAAAGACGCCGTCGGCCGCCTTGAGCACGCCCTTCCTGAACTTGGGTATCTCCTCGGACAGCTCGTAGGTGTTGCCGCATACGCTGACGTACCTCCCCTCGATCTTGAGGGCGAACGCGTCCCCGCACGTGGACAGATCTCGGGCCTCGACTATCGCCGTATCCTTGATATATATCAACCTAACTATCATCTGGAGTCCCGCTCGGCCAAAATCCTCACGGCCTCGTTGGCCACCTTTATGGCGTCCTCCACGCCGGCCTCCGCCACGAACTCGTCGGTCTCCCTGTTGGCTATCGCCGCGTACACGCCGCCGGCCCTGGCGCCGTATATTGAGGCCAACGTGAAGATCGTGGCGGTCTCCATCTCGAAGCTGACTACTCTGAGGGATCTCAAGGTCTCCACTAGCCCTCTGGCCCAGGGAGGCAGATAACCCCCGTAGCCCGGCCTTTCCTGGCCTACGTAGAACGAGTCTGTGGAGGCCACTATGCCCACGTGGTGCCTGACGCCGAGGCTCTCCGCGGCCTCTATCAACGACTCGAGGACTTTCCAATGCGCCACGGCGGGATATTCGGGAGGCGCGTACCATCTGCTCGCGCCGTCCCACCTGACCGCGGCCTGCGCTATTATGAGGTCGCCGATCTTTATATCGCGCCTCAACGCGCCGGTGGTGCCCACCCTGATGAAGGTGTCCGCGCCGGCCGCCAAGAGCTCCTCGACCGCTATGGCCGTGGAGCCGGAGCCTATGCCCGTAGAGGTAGCCGCTATGGGCACCCCTCTATACCTCCCTACGTAAGTCACGAACTCCCTGTTGCGGGCCGCCTCCCTGCCCTCGTCCCAATAAGCCGCTATCTTGGGCACTCTCCCGGGATCCCCGGGCAACAGAACGTAGCGCGGCACCGCGCCCGGCTCGACCATTATGTGGTATAGCCTGCCGCCGACGACAGGTCTTTTGGCCGAGCTCATGGCTCTAGATGCGATCCTCCTTAAACCTTAGCCCGCCGGACCGCCCTGAATATGTTGATCAAGGACAAGACCGCCGAGGCGGCGTTGAGCGTGGTGAAGACGACGTCTCTCTCCCAGGCGGCGTATATGGTGAGCGCGACGCTCCCCGCGAAGTACACCGTGGTGAGGTCCAGGGGAGGGGGAGGCGATCTGCGGATTATCGTCAAGGCCCAGCCCCCCGCCACTAGGGCCAGCCCCACGAGGCCAACCACCTCGATCATACTACCCTCGCGCCGTCGCGGTCTACCTTGACCTCCACGGAGGGCACCTCCATCGCGGCTAGGGCCTCCCTCAGCTCCTGCCTCCTCTTGGGCAACAAGACCACTATGCCGCCGCGGCCAGCCCCGCTGATCTTCCCCCCGTAGATATAGGGCTTGAGGTACTTGAGCATCATCACGACGTCGTGGCCCACGACGCCCAAGGCGCCGAGGAGCCAGTTGTTTATCTCCATGAGCTCGCCCACGCACTCGAGGTCGCTGGATGCCAGACAGCCCTCCGCCTCGTCGACGAGGCGGCCTATGGCGTCTATAACCGCGTCGACCGACCTCCTGCGGGCCTTCAACGCCCTCACGCCGGCGACTATGTCCTTGGTCGTGCCCCTGCGGGGGAGCACCGCCAGCACGAAGCCGTCCACGGCCGAGTCTATGCGGCGGTAGCTGAACGGGTTGGGCTCTATCCTCAACATCCCCCCTATCGCCGACACGGCGGTGTCCATGGGCGAGGCCGCTCCCTGGACCTCCAGCTCCACTCCGTGGGCCAGCTTGGCGAGCTCGGCCTTGCCGACGTCAACGCCGAGGCATGCAGAGTACGCCTTGAGTATCCCGACGGACACGGAGGCCGAGGTCGCGGCGCCGACGCTCGGCGGGAAGTCCCCCCTTATCTCGAAGGAGGCGGCGAGCCTCCCGAAGGACTCCTCGGCCTTCCTCAAGGCCGCGGCTACGTAGGAGAGGAACGGCTCGTGCCCCTTGGCGTGCGCTGCGCCCGTGCCGTGCTCGTACTCGATATCCACGTAGGCCTTCCCCGTCCTCACAACCGTCTTGTCCCCCTTCTCGCAGGCGACCTCGACGCCTTTATCTACGGCGACGGCTATGGCGGGCTTTCCGTAGACTACCGCGTGTTCGCCGAATAACTTGACGACTCCAGGGGCGAAAACGCGTATCACTTTTAGAACAGGGAGGCCAAACCGCTGGCTATGTCCTCCTCGCTCGGGCCCTTCTCGCCCTCCTCGGCCGGCTTCTCCTCCTTCTTCTCCTCGGCCTTCTGCTCGGCTTGTTGCGGCTGTTGTTGCTGTACCTGGAGCCCTAGCTCGGGGGCCTTGGGCGCTATCGCGGCGGCTAGGGCCGCGGCCTCGGAGGATGCGCGGGCCAGCAACGCCGGCAGGGTCTCCTTGGACACGATGCCGAGGCGGACCGCAAGGGCGAGCGCGCGGGCGTGGGCGTTGGGCAACACGACGGCCAGCACCTCGGGCGTCGGGTACACGACGTTGAGGGCCAGGTTGCGCGCGGCGCCTGCGGCTTGTTGCAACATCTCGAAGTACTTCTTGGGCTCGACGACTATTTCGTCAATCGGGACGAACCTCCGGCCGCGCCAGATCACGCCTAAGAGCCTCAGCTTCTCGTAGATGGGCTCCACGCCCAACACCCTGAGTATGTCGGCGATCTCGTCGGTTATCTGTTGGCCGGCCTTGACGACGGGGCTGTCCTTGGCTATCCAGATCTTGCCCTCCTGGACCCTCGTGGGTATCTTCAACTTGCCGAACTTGCTCAATATGGGGCCCGGCGACAGGTTGGTGGGGCCTGCCGGGGCCATTATGTCGTAGGGAGCCACGTCGCCCGCCCTCGCCTTCCTCCTGACCGCCTTGGCCTCGACCTCCTTGGCGAACAGCGCGGGGTTCTCGTTGGTGAATATGTACGCCCTCTCGCCGAAGAGCTCCCTGTCGACATCAGGGGGCACCTCGCCGTATACCCTCTTGAGGGCGATCCTCATCAGGTTGTGTTTCGCCACCTTGACGACGCCCTTCCCCCTCAGCCTAAACCGGTATTCGTGGAGTATTCTGGCGGACAGCCCGTGTAGGTCGAAGACGAATATGTAGTTGTAGCTCTTGACGAGCTCCTCCAGCTCTGAGGCTATCTTGGCCTTCTTCTGGGGATAAGGCCTCTCGCGCACATAGACGCGTTTGCCCAACTGGATGGCCATCGCGAGACCTATCGGGAGGCCTTTTTAAAATTATCTCGATACGAAGAGCTCCTCCTTCAGAGAGACCGGAGGACCCATCGTCTTCTTTAGGTATATGCGCGCCACGTGTTGCTTGAGCGGGAACTTGGCGTTGAGCTCCTCGAGGACGGCCAGTATGTTCGCGGCGATTTCCTCGGGTTTCTGCGCCTCCGACCCAACCCTCAGCTTGACCACTGGCTCGTTCCTGAGCTTCAGCCTCACGCTCCTCCTCAGCCTGTCCACCACAGCCTTGGGATCGGCGTTGGGCGGCACGACCTCCGGCATCTTGCCCCTGGGCCCGAATATGGCTCCGAGGACGCGACCCACCAGCGGCATGAGGTCGGGCGTCGCTATGAAGTAGTCGTACCTCTTCGCGAGCTTCCTGATCTCCCGCTTCTTGCCGGCGAGCGCCTCTATCTGGTCCCTCCCTATTACGGCGTCCACGCCGGCGTTCTTGGCGGCCACCTCGAAGGCGCCTGAGGCGAATGCAGCTATCTTGTTGAGCTTCGGCGGATGGGGCAACGGCACGTTGAGGCTTATGCGGTTCTCCGGCTTGTTCAGATCCACGTCGCGCAACACAACTATTAAGTCGACGCTCTCGACAAACTTGTGCTTCCTCCCCTTAGATACGGCCTCCCTTATGGCGTTCAGCAAGACGTCTTGCCTCACCAGCGCGGAGACGCTCATGGCGCCAACTGCTCCTCGGCCTTTTTAATGATGTCGTCGTAGGCCCCGCCGTCAACCTCCTTCATGACCTCGGCCGCCGGCTTCCCGCCGACCGTTATCCCCATGGCCTTGCAAGTGCTCAACACCTGCTTCACCGCGGACTTGAGGCTCCTCGACTTGAGCTCGGGGTATTTGGCCACGGCTATCTGCACTATCTTCTCCATCGGGAGGTCCCCTATGGTCTCCTTGCCGGCGTCGTGCGGGCCAGTGTCCTTGCCGAGCAGCTTGAGCAACAGATCGCCGATAGGGGGTAGTTTGACCAGCACGGCGAAGTCTTTCGTGGCCTCGTCCACCTCCAGCTCGATCTTGGATATGGGGAAGCCCGCGTATCTCTTCACGGCTTCCTGCACCTTCTGCGAGACTGCGTTGGGGTCCAAGCCCGCGTTCTTCAAGGCGTCTTGGAACTGAGGATTCGGCGCGAACCTCCCGCCCTGCAACGGCACGTTGATTATCCGCTTAGCCACGCGCCGATCTTGAGGCCACTATTTAATTTTTGCCGTCACCTGCCGGCCTTCTTCGTGACCTTGACCTCGCTCGCCTTGAGGTCCAGCGGCATGGGGAACGGCGAGTCCAACAGCTCAACTCTGACCAGCCCCTTCTCCTTGTCGACGGAGATCACGCGGCCTCTGCTGCCCTTCAAGACGTCGGCCAGTATCTCCACCTCGTCGTTGACGTCGATGTCGATGACGGGCTTCTTCGGCTCTACGTACTTCACTATCTCCTCCAGGCTCGTCTTGCCCTTCAACACGCCCTTCACGTGCTTGACGCCGGACACGACCCTATAGACAACCGCCAGCGACTCGGCCTCGATGAAGATGACGCCGAACGGCTCCTTGGGCACCAATATGGAGTAGACCGGCTGCTTCCCAGACTCGCTACGTAGCTTGAGCACCATAGTGACGTTGTACTCCTGCCTGCCGACGACGCTGACGGAATATATGGGGCACTGTTGGGACGCCATCACCCTAGCTTTATCACGATGTATATCAATATAGCGAAGATCACGACGAGGCTGGACACCACCGCCACGGCCTCCTGGGTCTGGCTCAAGGCGTATGCGGCTATGCTGGAGCCGCTTAGGTACTCGGTCATATACACATTAGCTACATAAAATATAAATTGGATCACGCCGGCCGCGAACGCCAGGAATATCAAGAACTTGACGACTAAGTTGAACTCCTTGGAGCTGGGCTTCTCCGATATAGAGACGACCCACCTTACGTCCCTCAAGAACTCCTTCACCTTGTCGTAGAGGCCCACGATACGGCGCGATCAGACCCTTAATAAACTACTCGGCGCTTGGGCCTACCGGCCGCCCGGCTGGAGGCCGATGAGTTGCGCTATGTATTCCTCCTTCTTGAACTTGACCAGGTCCTCGTACCGTTGCCCGACTCCGAGGAAATAGATAGGCTTCTTGAAGGTGTAGAGGAACGTCAATATGGAGCCGCCCTTCGGGTAGGAGTCGACCTTGGTGGCCACCATGCCGTCTATGGACACGTGTTTGCTGTAGTATCTGGCTATCTCGAGGGCCTCGTTGCCCAACTGCGCGTCGAACACAAACACCGAGAAGTGCGGCTCGACGACCCTCTGTATCTTGGCGAGCTCGTCCATGAGGTTCTTGTCCGTGTGCATGCGGCCCGCCGTGTCTATGAGCACCAACGGAATGCCCTTAGACCTCGCGTGTTGCACCGCGTCGTAGGCCACCGACGCGGGGTCCGAGCCGTATTTGCCCCCTATGACTCTCAGCCCCAGCCGCTTCCCGTGCTCCTCGAGCTGCTCCCGCGCGCCGGCTCTGAAAGTGTCGGCGGCGGCCAAAACGCTCTGGAGCCCCCTCGACTTGAAGAGATACGCGATCTTGGCCAACGTGGTGGTCTTGCCGTAGCCGTTCGGCCCCAGGAACATGACCACGACCGGCCTCGCCTGCTCCGCCGCCTCGATTACGGCCGACTCGAAGTCCGCGTCCTGCACATCGCCCACCAAGGAGAGCAAGGCGTCGTAGACGGCGCGTCTGACTGCGGCCTCCCTGTCGCCGAACCTGGGCACCTTGGCGCCGACCAGCTTGGCCTTAAGCGCCGATATCAACGCGTCGGCCACGTCCACGGCCACGTCGCTCTCGACGAGGTCGAGGTATAGATCCTCGGCGAGTTCCGAGACCTCCCTCTCGCCTAAGGCGTCCTCCTTTACTGTCGATACTATGGAATCTACGAACTTGGAGAAGGTCCTCCTAAGCCTTTCGAACATCAGCCGACCACTCCCAGCCGCTCTAGGACGCTCCGGATCTGGGCCGCCCTCTCCCCCAGCTTGGAGAGGTTCGCCTCCAGGTTAGACTTGACATTGTTCAACTCCTCCAGCCTCTCGTTGAGTATACGCTCGGCGTTCTGCCGATCCAAGAACGCGTAATAGCTGGCGCCTAGAGGCGTCAACACCTCGGTCTGGTCGACGGAGGCCTTGAGGTACACGCCGGCGCCTATGTGGACGTATCGCTCCGAGTCTTGAGACAAGGACCTCAACCCGTCGAGCGCCGTCTTGATCTCCTCTATGGAGTCGTTGACTATGGACAGCTGGGCCTGCATGCTGGCTATAAGCTCGGAGATGACTTGGTACTCGTCGATGAGCCTCGCGACGTCCTCCCGGGTTATAGTCCTAGCAGACATCAGTAGACCACAACCCTATCTATATAACTGAAGATCTTCACGTTGTCGGGGGCCTTGTCGGGAGCTATCTCCTCGACTCTGGCGAGGTATATCTGGTGCCGCTTAGCCTTGTGTCTGCTCCCGACGAGCTCGTAGGCCTTCTCCATTGCGTCTTTGGGCTTCGTGGCCGGTATGTACAGCTTGAACTTCATGACCCCGCTCTGCAACTTAGCCCTCCCCTCGACTAGGTAGACCTTGGCCACGCTGAGGCCGAGAGGCCGCGATATTAAATTTTTCGCTATTTGAACAAGGTGGACAGTATCCGCATGATCTCGGCGCCTGTCGTCTCCCAGCCGACCAAGGCCCCTCTGTCGTTGACGACCATTCCGCCCCTCAAGAAGGAGCGCCCTCTGTTGACCGTCCCGACGTCGGCGTGGACGCCGAGGTACTTCTCCAGCTTCCTCAAGTCGTTGTCCGTGGCGTCGGGCGCCACGAGGACTCCGCGGGAGTTGGCCACCGCCAACGAGCCCACCAGAGGCGAGTTGCTCAAGGAATCCACGAAGACCTCCACGCCGAGCACGTCGGCCACGATCTTCCTATTCTCGGGCTCCAGTATGGGGGATACTACCGCTGCCTTGTTGTTCGCCACTATTAGGTTAGCTATTGCCGTGTATTTGGTGTGGAGAACTCCGACGTTTAGGCCCAGCCCCTTCAACATGCTTATCTCCTCCTCGAGCGCGATGCCGGGCACCAACACGCCGTTGTCGTTCATCACCACGAATATGCCGAGGAGCGGCGATTTGGCCACTGTCGCCCTCACCACCACGTCGCCGAGGGTGTTCCTGACCTCGTCGTCTATCTTCTCGGGGACGTCCGGAGGGACCAACGCCATCTTGTTGTTGGCAACTATGTAGACGCCGATAGACGACGAGCCGAAGACCTTGACCGGGACGACATCTGCCATACCACAGTATACTCCCTCGGGATTTAAATTATGGGGCCGCTACCGTAAGCGCTCGGCGGCGCCGCGATCCCAAGACCGAGAGCGCCTCGGCCGATCGTTTAGAGGCGGGCTCGACGAAAGGAATCTATAAAAACCGAGGCGCCTCGACAGGCCATGAGCGACTGGCTGGCGTTGGCCATAGTATTCCTCTTGATTTTGGGCCTCACGCTACTCGCCGTCTACGCCATCTACCTCATAGCGCCGCAGGCCCCGACGGAGGCCAAAAGGAGGAGGTACGAGGCCGGCAACCCGCCTCAGGGAGAGGCCAAGTCTCGTCTAGCCATGCAGTACTTCGGCTACGTGCTCATGTTAGTGACGCTCGAGCCTCTGATAGCCGTGCCCGTGGTCTACTTCGCCATAAGCCCGACGTCGGCCGCGTCGGCTATATACCTGCTGGTGATAGTGGCCGTGATAGTGCTCGCATCTCTGTACGCCTACGCCCACAGCAAGGATATACGGAAGTGGATCCTAGACTGAGCAGCTTCGGCAAGATCCTCACAGCGGCGGCTCTTTGGTCGACGATAGGCCTCGCCAGCGTCTACAGCGGAAACTACGTGATCTTAGCCCTCTTCAGATCGCTCGTGGCCGCGTCGGTGGGGCTGGCCTTTGTGCGGACCGCCAGAAGGGCGGCCGTCGTCGCCGGGCTGTTGTTGGGCGTCCTATTCGCCGTCTATCCTCTAGCGGCCGCTCTGGCCGGCCTAGGGCCGGCGGCGTACCTGCTGTACACTGCGCCGCTCTGGACGACTGCCGTATCCGCGGTCTTGGGCGAGCGCGCCGGCGCGAGGGACTACGTAGCCGTTGTCCTCGTGTCGGCTGCCGTCGCCGTGATGTTGCTCGAGGCGATCGGCGGCTCGCTTAACCTCTGGGGCGTCCTGGCGGGGCTCGCGTCGGGCATATCCTACGGCTCGTACATAGCCGTGGCCAGGTTCTACTCCAAGAGAGGGGAGGACGTGGACGTGTCGCTGGGCGCCATGCCCTACACCCTCGCCGTGACCGCCCCCACCGCGTTGGCCTACGCCGCCGTGTTCGGCCCGGGAGATCTCTGGAGGCCTCTTCTGGGCGGCGTCTACCTCGGCGTCTTCTGCACGGTTCTGCCCTACAGGCTGTTCTCGTCGGGCACCAGGGTAGTCGGGGCCACCAAGGCCTCGGTGGTGGCCACGCTGGAGCCGGTGCTGGCGGCTCTCTGGGGGTACCTCTTCTTGGGCCAGACGCCGAGCCTAGCCACCGCCTTGTCGTACGCCTTGATCACCGCCGCCGCCCTCCTCGCCGCCCTTGGCTAACAGGGCGGCGCTCAGTAGGCCGCGGAAGACGGGCCTCGGCTTAGTGGGCCTCGATCTGAATTCGGGGTGGAACTGCGTCGCTATGAAGAACGGGTGATCCCTCAACTCGATTATCTCGACCCTCCTTATATCGGTGCGCCAGCCAGACACCACCAGCCCGGCCTCCTGTAGCTTGGGCAGATAGTCCAGGTTCACCTCGTATCTGTGTCTGTGGCGCTCCACCGTGGAGCTGGCGCCGTAGAGCCTATGGGCCAGAGTGCCCGGCACTATCTCCACCTCTCTGTTGCCCAATATCATGGTGCCTCCCAGCTTGTCGACGCCGAGCTGCTCCGGCGCTAGGTGGACCACCGGATGCGGCGTGTCCGGATCCAGCTCGGTCGAGTTGGCGCCTCTGAGGCCGAGCACGTTGCGCGAGAACTCAACCACCGCCAGCTGCATGCCGAAGCAAATCCCCAGGAAAGGTATCTTGTTCACCCTGGCGTGCCGGATACACTCTATCATGCCCTCTGTGCCTCTCTTGCCGAAGCCCGGCAGGACCACCATGGCGTCCACGTCTATGTCGGACAGCATCTCGGGCCTCTTCTCCACCTCGTCTGAGTTTATCCAGACGAGCTTCGGCCTCGCCCTCAGAGCCGCGCCCGCGTGTCTGAGAGCCTCGACTATGCTTATGTACGAGTCTCTGAGCTCTACATACTTGCCGCACATGCCGACCTTGACCTCCACGCGCGGGTTTGCCAAGGCGTCGACGAAGTTCTGCCAGTCCGATAGGTCGGGCCGGGCCGCGCGTAGGGCGAGCCTCCTCGTCAAGAAGTCGCCCATTCCCTGCTCCTCCAGAACCAGCGGCACTCTGTACACCGTATCGACGTCGTACGAGTTGAATATAGCCGAGGCGGGGACGTTGGCGAAGAGCGATATCTTCTTTATGGCCGCTTTGTCGAGAGGCTTCTGGGACCGCGCAACGACGGCGTCCGGCTGTATGCCGTAGCGCCTCAGCTCCGCCACGCTGTGTTGTAGCGGCTTTGTCTTGAACTCCTCGGTGGTCGGCAGAAGAGGCACCCAAGCGACGTGGACGAATAGGGTGTTCTCCTCGCCCAGCTCGAGCCTGAGCTGCCTCGCGGCCTCGAGGAAGGGCAACTGCTCGTAGTCGCCCACGGTCCCGCCTATCTCGACCAGAGTGACGTCGAAGCCGTCCGCGGCGTCCAGAATCCTCTTCTTTATCTCGTCCGTGACGTGAGGAATCAACTGTACTGTCTGGCCAAGATATTCGCCTCTCCGCTCCTTCTCGATCACGGAGAGGTATATCTGGCCCGACGTTATGTTGTTGCGCCTAGAGAGCTCGACGTCGAGGAACCGCTCGTAGTGGCCCAGATCCAGATCTATCTCGCCTCCGTCGTACGTCACGAAGACCTCGCCGTGTTGATACGGGTTCATGGTGCCCGCGTCCACGTTGAGGTAGGGATCCACCTTGATCGCGTTCACGTTGAGGCCCCTGGCACGGAGGATGCGGCCTATGCTGGCGGTCGTCACGCCCTTGCCGACGCTGGACATGACGCCGCCTGTGACAATTATCAGTTTCGGCACCATTAACGGGAAACCCAGCTATATAAGTCCTTCCGCCGACGGTCGATATTATGCCCCTTTTGCTCTCTGGGCGTCCCGGGGCGCAAGCCCCGCGTGGGCACGGCGGCGCGACAGGCCGCAGACAAGGATTTAAGACGTTGCCCGAGAACAGACGTGATGATGCTTCACCCCCTCGATCCGTGAAGAATCCTTTAAGTACTGACGTAGATTTCTCGCTGTGATGACTTGAACCCACGCCTAGACGTGACGAGGCCTCGCGCACATGGCGGGCGCTGATCGCCCTCAATTCCGGCGCCGCGCGGCGGCGCTACAAAATTTAAAAGGGGCTTCTTGCGTGGGAGGCGATGGGCAAGGTCAGGCCGCCTAAGGAGAGGAAGTACGGCAGGGGGGCCATTAGGTGTCAGAGGTGCGGCACCAGGGAGGCGGTGATACGAAAGTACGGGCTAATGTTGTGCAGGCGCTGTTTTAGGGAGGTCGCCGAGGAGCTGGGCTTTCGCCGCTACTATTAAATTTAAAAACACGCCATTGAAAGGGCGACATGCTCGACGTGCTCTCCAACGCGCTCATCACAATCAAGAACGCGGAGGCCGTGGGCAAGGGGCAGGTGGTTATCTGGCCGGTCAGCAAGCTGGTATACTACGTCTTGAGGGTCCTCCAGAGGGGCGGATACGTGGGCGAGATAGAGTACATAGACGACGGGAGGGGCGGCAAGTACATAGTGAAGCTGCTCGGCAAGATAAACGACATAGGCCCCATTAAGCCTCGCTACTCGGTCAAGTGGCGCGACATACCTCTATGGGAGCAGAAGTTCCTCCCCGCGAGGCAGATAGGCCTTCTGGTCATATCGACGCCGCACGGGGTTATGTCCCACGTCGAGGCCAAGGAGAAGAGGACGGGCGGCGTTCTGCTGGCCTACGTGTACTGACAGGGGTTTCCCAGCGGGAGGACGAACGGCCCTATCGATCTGTAAAGCCCCTTTAAGTACGCCAAGGCGGTCAAGGCGGCCAGCACGGCGTCGAAGTGGTCCTTCGTGGGCGGTCTGTACCTGCTATATACGAGCTGGGGGTCGAGGCCCATGGCCCTCAACGACGTCTTGGGGTGCACCTCTATCGCGTTGCCCAACATCTGGGCGAGCTGTATCCCCCTCTCGGTGAGCCTCGCCATAGGCCCCAGGAGGGGAGGCAAAAGCCTATAGCCGAGCTTCCGGAGCTCCCGCTCGACGTCTCTCAGCCACCCGTCGGGCTTGCTCAGCGGGGCGTCCACGGCCACCACAGCCGGCCTGTAGGGGGAGAGGGCCGAGACTATCTCCTCGAGCTCCATCGCCGAGAGGTAGGCCACGAGCTCGCAGTCGTCCAGCACGGCTATTGCGCTGGGCCTCACCACGGCCAGATCCACCCCGGCAACCCTCACGGATAATACCGCGCATTTGATAAAAAACGTGGCTCCGCCCACTGCGTGATCCCGGCCGTCACGTACATACGCGTATCCACCGAGGGCCAGGATCCCGAGAACCAACGCGAGTACTTGGAGAAGTGGGCTCCGGCGCACGGCTTGACGATACTGCGGCATTATGTAGACGTGGGGGTTTCAGGCGCCACAGAGCCTTGGACCAGGCCGGCGTTCAGGAGGCTGATGGAGGAGGCCTCGTCTCTCGAGCCGAGGCCCAAGGTCTTGCTGGTCTACGAGGTCTCTAGGCTCGTCAGGTCCTTCCAGGAGCTCTTCCAGCTACTGGACGTCGTCGAGAACAAGATGGGGCTTGTCGTCGTCTCGGCCTCCGAGAGGGAGCAGGCGTTGCAGACCGTCGACGGGATGTACAGGCAGTTCCTGCGCGCCGTGCTGGCGTTCGTGGCGGCCATGGAGCGCGAGTTTATCAGGCAGAGGACCAAGGCGGCTCTCGAGAGGGCCAAGGCGGCCGGGAAGATATCGAACGTCGCCGAGAGGCTTCCGCCGGAGGTCGTGGCCAAGATAGTCGAGATGAGGGCCGGAGGCGCTTCGTTGAGGGATATAGGCAAGGCCTTCGGCCTATCGACCTACGAAGTGCGCAGAGTGCTGGCGGCCGCCGGGGCGTACAGGCCCACGGAGTACAGCTGCCCGAGGTGTTTCTCGCGGCTTAAGGTGGTCGAGCGGACGGCGAAGATACAGAACGGGATGTATAGGGTCGTGGAGCGCCTCTACTGCCCCAACTGCGGCTACGAGGAGCTTCTCGAAAAGGCCTAGCAGATCTTCTCTATATACTTGGTTATGTCGTAGCCCCTCTTCTTGAACTCCCTAAGATCCTCCCAACGGCTCCACGGGTAGGATATCCAGACCCACTCGGCCACCCTCTCTGCGTAGTAGTCGGGCGTGAGGCTGCTGGTCGACTTGACGTGGAGGACGGCCGTCCTGGCCTCGGCCACGCCCATGACGTTTAGGAGATCCACGATGAGCTTCAAGGTGGCTCCCGTATCAGCCACCTCGTCCACGACCAACACCTTCTTGCCTCCCACGACGCTGGGCTCCACCCCGTGGTACAGCACCGGCCTCTCCGCCCTCCGCTCCGCGACGGCCCAATACTTCACCGCAACGGTGACTACGTTGTCGACGTCGAGGACGTCGCTTATGATCCTCGCCGGAACTAAGCCGCCGCGCGAGACCGCCAGCACTATCTCGGGCTTGAAGCCGCTCTCCAGCACCTTCCTGCCCAACGCCTCAGACATCTCTATCGCCTCGGGCCAAGATATGAAGCGGACCTTCACTCCGCCTACTTCTACGTCCATATGGCGTTTAATTCAAGGTTTTTTAACTTAGAGACGGGGATACGCCGCCGGCGCGGAGCCCGGGCCGCCCGCCGAGGCGCCGGGCGTAGGATAGCTTAAATACCCCTATGTTGAGGGGGCGTGTCGCGTCCTAGGAGGGAGCTGTCGGCCGAGCTAGAGGCCGCGTTGAGGATGAGGCTCGAGGCCAAGAGGAGGAAGCCGGACTTCGTCAGGATAGACCAATGGCGATATGTAAGGATAGAGGACTCGGGCTGGAG
Source organism: Thermoproteus uzoniensis 768-20 (assembly GCF_000193375.1). GTDB lineage: Archaea > Thermoproteota > Thermoprotei > Thermoproteales > Thermoproteaceae > Thermoproteus > Thermoproteus uzoniensis_A. Next base: position 1,443,391 of record NC_015315.1, on the reverse strand, counting down.
GAAGCCGAGGGGCCTCGACAACAAGATAAGACAACAGAGGAAGGGATATCCGCCTAAGGTTAAGGTCGGCTACAGGAAGCCGGCCCTCGCCAGAGGGCTACACCCCAGCGGCTTCGTCGAGGCGCTCGTCTATAGGCCGGAGGATCTCGACCAGCTCGATCCCAAGACCCACGCGGTGAGGATAGCCGCCGGCGTCGGCTTGAGGAAGAGGATTGAGATAATCAAGAAGGCGAGGGAGAAGGGGTTCTACGTCTTGAACCCCGGCAAGAAGGCGCTGGAGGCTCTGGAGCGCGCCGAGAAGGCGGCTCAACAAGCCCAGGGGGCGGCCCAGGCCGAGGAAAAAGATAAATCGACGACGCAGTGAGGGGCCATGGTCGACGTTAAGAGGCTGGCGGCCGAGATTCTCGGCGTCGGCGAGAGCAGAGTGAGGATATCGCCCGAGGCCCTCGACAGAGTTTCCGAGATCGTCACGAGGGAGGACGTGAAGGCCTTGATAGATGAGGGGCTTATATGGGCCGAGCACGAGAAGGGCGTAAGCAGAGGCCGTTGGAGGGAGGCGCACGCCAAGAAGAAGCTGGGCCGCAGGAGGGGGCACGGCAGCAAGAAGGGGCCTAGGCTGGACGAGGAGGAGGCTTGGAAGAACAAGGTCAGAGCTCTCAGGAGATATCTGAACACCCTTAAGCGCAAGGGGCTCATAACGCCCGCGACTTGGCGCATGCTCTATAGAATGGTCAAGGGCAACTATTTCCGCGATCTGAGGCACTTGAAGACCTACATAAACGAGCACAATCTGGCTAAGGAGAAGGTTAGGTAGACATGGCGCGGTCCGGCAGATATAAGGTCCCGCTTAAGAGGCGCCGGATGGGCGTGACGAACTACAGGAAGCGCAGGAAGCTCGTCGTGAGCAGGCTACCGAGGCTCGTCGTGAGGAAGACCAACAAGCACATAATAGCGCAGATAGTCGTCGCGAGGCCTCAAGGAGACGAGACTCTGGTGGGCCTCGACACCAGGTACCTCGCCAAGTTCGGCTGGAAGGGCGACGAGAACAACACGGCCGCGGCCTACCTCTTGGGCCTGGCTATCGGGTACAAGGCCTTGGCCAAAGGCGTCAGGAAGGCCATACTGGACATAGGGCTCCACAGGCCGACGCCGCAGTCCAGGGTATTCGCCGTGTTGAAGGGGGCGTTGGACGCCGGCCTTGAGGTGCCCCACGGCGAGGACGTACTGCCCGAGGACGACAGAATTTCGGGCGCCCACGTGGCCGAGTACGCCGAGAGGCTCAAGTCGGAGAACGAGGAGGAGTACAAGAGGAGGTTTTCCAGATATCTACAACGCGGGCTGGCGCCCGAGGAGTTGCCTAAACATTTCGAGGAAGTTAAAAACAAAATTATAGAGAAACTCTCTAAATTAGTCAAGGCTGAGGCGCAGTAGCAGAAACAGAATTTTGTTTCGTTATCGGAAAAATGAAAAGTTCTAGGTATTAATACTTAAATAAGTGCCGATAAGGCCTCACATGCCGAAGAAAGTGCTGATACTCGGCGGAGGGGTCGGCGGCGTCGTCGCGGCCAAGAGGATTGCGGAGAGGACGCGCGGCCGCGCCGACGTGGAGATAACGCTCATAAGCGACACCGACTACTACCTGCTCCCGCCGCTCCTCGTCAACATAGCGCTCGGCGATATATCGCCGCAACAAGCCATGTTGCCCCTCTCGCGGTTTGCCTACAGAGGCGTGAAGACAGTCAAGGCAACTGTCAAGAAGATAGACCCCGACAACAGGACCGTGGAGACGGACCAAGGCAAGTTCCAGTACGACTACCTCATCGCGAGCCTCGGCACAGATTTCGACTTCAAGTCCTACAACCTGGCGGCGGGGAACCACAACTACACCCTGGACGGGGCCCTCAAGTTCAAGGAGGCCCTGGCCAACTTCCACGGGGGAAGCGTGGTTGTCTACACGCCGGAGCCCGTCTACAGATGCGGCGTATATCCCTTCGAGATAGTGGGGCAACTCGACGCAATATTCAGGAAGAGAGGCATAAGGGACAAGGTCGACATAACTCTCATACACCCGTTCCAGCGCCCGATCCAGCCGCTCGGGCCCGAGGCGGTGAAGATAACCGAGGAGACCTTCGCGGCCAAGAACATCAGGTACATAGGGGGAGTGACCCAGCCCGGCCCCGTCGACGAGAAGACGAAGACTGTGACGGTCGGTAGCGAGAAGGTGAAGTACGACTTGCTTGTCGTGGTCCCGCCCTCCAGGTTGCCCAAGCCGTTCGAGGGGACTCCCCTGACCGCGCAGTTCCCCAACGGCACGTGGACCGCCATAAACGTGTTGACGGGCAGAAGCATAAAGTACGACGACGTCTACCTCCCCGGCGAGCACAGCATGCCCGCGATAGGCTTGCCCACGGCCGGCGTGCCGGTCCACTTCACCGCCATGGCGAGCGCCAACATGGTGGCCGGCGAGATCTTGGGAGAGCCGGTGGACCCCGCCCAGATAAACGCGATGACTTGCGCCATGGACTACGGCGAATTCGGCATGATGTTCAACTGCGACATAAAGCTGGATCTCGCCAACAACAAGGCCGCCTGGATGGGCAGTTGCTACAGCATACTGAAGTCGCCGCTGGGGAAGTTAATAAAGGACCTGTTCTACAAGACATGGCTGGCGACCACGATATGAGCGCGCAGACCTCTCCCCAGGCCGAGCAGAAGCTCGCGGAGCTGTTGAAGACTCTGGCCGAGCACGCAGACGAGCTACAGAGCTTGCTGGACCAGCTACTGGAGCTCAAGAGATCCGGCGTCTTGGACGCGATGATGATCGTGGTCAACCGCTTCGAGGAATTGATACACTACTTGTTCCAGGACCCCGCCGTCTTCCGCTTGTTGTCTATCGGCGTCGACGGCACCTTGGGCGCCATGTCGAAGCTGGAGACTCCCGACATACTCAACGTGAAGGCGACCATGCAGGAGCTCATAGTGAGGCTGGGCAAGAACGCGTCGCCCGACCTGATAGCGAACCCCAAGCCGGTGAAGGGCATATGGGGCCTGCTCAGCGCCTTGAACGACCCGGACGTGCAGAGAGGCCTAGGCGTCGCGTTCGCCCTGCTCAAGATGCTCGGAAAACAGCCGCAACAATAGTCAGCCCTGGCCACTCCAGCAACCCAAGGCTTTTAGGTTGTGCTCATCATCATATCCTTAGAGCCCTCCACTATTAAAGAGCTGTCGGATGGCCGACCTGGACGGCTCCGCAGACCGTGGCGCTCTTGATCTAGGGGCCGTAAGAGCGTCGATAGCGCGTCTAAATGGGCTTGCCGGGATCCCGGCGCGGCCGCCACGTAGCCTCTATATTACGAGGCCGTGAGGAGGGGGCTAGACCCGAAGAGCTCGCGATCTCTGCTCTCGTAAACGCTCTGATGCTGAATCGGGACACTGCCGCCGAGGCTAGCCGCTAAATGTCTGGAGGGAGATCGCCGGCGGAGAAGGGCCCGGTACAAGCCGGTGAGAAGTCTTTAAGCCTCAGTTGTGGTCTTACGCGAATGAGGAGGCTGGACGAGGCCGATCGGTGAGGACGCGTGAAAGGGCTGATTTTTATAGTCCCCTTAACTACCGTGAAGATTGCCGTGACGGGTCCGCCGGGCTCGGGCAAGACGACGCTTGCGCTCAGAGTGGCCGAGGCGGCGAGGGCCTCGGGGGTGAAGGTAGGCGGCTTCGTGACGCTCGAGGTAAGGGAGGGGGGCGTCAGAGTGGGGTTCGACGTCTTGAGCCTAGCCGACGGGCGCAGGTCGCAGTTGGCCAGGGTGGGCTACGGCGAGCCTAGGGTGGGCAAATACGCGGTGAACTTGGGCGCGTGCGATTTCATGAAGTCGTCGCTTGCGGCCGACGTCGATCTTCTGGTAGTGGACGAGATAGGTCCCATGGAGGCGAAATGCCCCTCCTTCGTGGAGGCTGCCAGAGCCGCGTTGGCCCAGGCGCCCAACGGCCTCGCCGTAGTCCACATGAGGCTCGCGGATATGGTCAAGGGCTGGGGATTCCGGCTTGTGGTGCTCTCGAGGGAAAATAGGGATAGAGTCCTCCGCGAGGTCCTCTCGGCCTATGGTTTTCGAAACGTTTAAAATTTCCGATAACGGTTCCGATGTGGATCACTGGCATAGGGGCAGACCTTGGATGTGGGGCGAGGGGCCGCCTCTATACGTGAAGAGGCGGGGGCTCAGATACATAATCCTGCGCATATTGGCCTCGCGGAGCCCCCTCACGGGCGCCCAAATAGCCGAGGAGATAGAAAGGATGACGTGGGGGTTCTGGCGCCCCTCCCCGGGCTCGATCTACCCGGCGCTGGCCCAGCTGGAGGCCGAAGGGCTTATCCGCGTCGCCAGAGTCGACGGGCCTAAGAAGTACTACGAGCTGACCGACGAGGGGAGGCGCTATCTAGGCATAGGCTCGGACTACATCAAAGAGGCCGTCTTGGCCTTCGAGAACCTCTACAACTTCCTCCTGGAGAACTGGGACAAGCTGGACGAGGAAAGCAAGAGGACCTTGGGCGAGATAGCCGAGGGGCTCCTCAGAAGCCTCGGGAGGCGATGAGGGTTGGGAAACTGCCTCTGGAGCTCGTGGAGCGCTACATATGGTCGAGGACGGGCTCCTACGACCCGTCTGTGTTGTTGGGCCCCAGCCTCGGCGAGGACGCCGCGATCATCAGGACCAGAGGGCCCTACATAGCTACGCATACCGACCCCATATCCGGCTCCGTCGAGCTGTTGGGGTGGCTCGCCGTACACGTGGTCTCCAACGACTTAGCGACTAGAGGGATAAGGCCTAGGTGGCTGTTGCCCACCATATTCCTCCCGCCTAGCTCGAGCGAGGAGGTCTTGGACAAGATAACGAGACAGATGGACGCAGCGGCGCGGGAGCTGGGCGCCGCCATAGTGGGCGGCCACACTGAGGTAACCACGGCCGTCGAGAGGCCTCTGGTCGTCATGGCCGCCATAGGCGAGGGCGACAGATACGTGAGCACGGGCGGGGCCAGGCCGGGCGACTTGATCATCATGACCAAGAGCGCTGCCATGGAGGCCGCCGCGATACTCGCCACCGACTTCAGAGACAGGCTCAAGGCTCTGGGAATCGCCGACGACGTCCTCGAGAGGGCGGCGGGGTTCATAAGGCGTGTGTCGGTCGTGAAGGAGGCCCTCCTCATAGCCGACTTGGCAGACGCCATGCACGACCCCACAGAAGGCGGCGTCCTGGCAGGCCTTGCGGAGATGGCCTACGCTTCCGGCGCCACGATAAGGGTAGACCCTGGATCGGTCAAGGTATACGAGGAGGCCGCCTTGCTGTGCTCGGCTGTGGGGCTCGACCCCCTCTTCACGTTGAGCTCGGGCGCTCTGCTCGCGGCCGTCCCCAGAGATAAGGCCGACGAGGCTCTCCGCCGTCTGAGAGGCGCGGGCGTAGAGGCCTCGATAATAGGCGAGGTGGTCCCCCGGGAGCAGCATCTGGTGATCGGCGGATCTATCGCGTTGGATACACCCTATGTCAGGGACAGATTCTTCGAGCTCTTCTAAATCAGCCGGCAGGTCATAGATCATCTATCTCTGGCCTGCGTGGTGACATCACCGTCAGATCCTCTTTGCCACCTCTAAAGCTTTATCGGCGTGCTGGTCGGCGCTTTTGAGCCCCCGCAAGACCTCCGCTATCGACCCAGACTTGAGCACGTAGGTCACCCTCTCTGCGGTGCCGGTGGGCCTTAGTATGCCCAGCCTCCTCGCGAGCGCCCCGCCCTCGTCGCTGAGGAGCTTGAACCTCAGCCCGTACTTCTCGGCGAATTTCCTCAACGTATCGACACCGTCGACAGACACGCCGAAGACCTCGAAGCCGGCGGCCTTGAACTCCTCGTAGAGCTCGTTGAACCTTATGGCCTCCCTAGTGCAGCCAGACGTGAACGCCTTGGGGAAGAAATAGACCACCGCCTTCTCGTATTTCTTGGGGTTCACGACCTCGCCTGTGTGGGCCTTGAGCTCTACGTCGGGGAACTCCATGGCTCTATGGCGAATTCACCTTAAAAATGAGGATAGGTTCTACCATGCCGTCTGCGTGGATAATATCGATAGGGAACGAGCTCTTAATAGGCAGAGTCGTCAACACGAACGCGGCGTGGCTCGCCAGAAAGCTGACGTATCTGGGCTACCAAGTCAGGAGGATAGTGGTGGTGCCCGACGACGAGGCGGAGATCGTGGCGGCCTTTCGGGAGGCCCTATCGAAGGCCGATCTGGTCGTGTCCACGGGCGGGCTCGGCCCGACGCCGGACGACATTACGAATTTAGCCGCCGCCAAGGCCCTCGGCGTTGACGCAGTCCTCGACGAGACCGCCAAGGAGTGGGTGCTCGAGAAGTACCGGCAGAGGGGCTACCAAGCCACTCCCGAGCGTCTGAAGATGGCCTACATACCCAGAGGGGCAAAGCCTCTCTACAACTCAGCGGGCGTGGCCCCCGGGATTTGGGCAGAGCAGGGGGGAAAGATACTGTTGATACTCCCCGGCGTGCCCAAGGAGATGGAGGCCATATTCGAGGAGCAGGCGGAGCCTCTGCTGAGGGCCAGAGGTCCGGGCCTCTGCTTCGCCGAGGATTCCTTCTACCTCGCCGGCGTGCCGGAGGCCGACCTATCGCCTATATTGAGGGAGGCGTTGAAGATAGACGAGAGGATCTATGTGAAGAGCCACCCGAAGGGCCACGAGACCGGCGCGCCGCTCGAGGAAATACACATATACGGTAGCGCCGGGAACTGCGACGAGGCGAGGAACTTGGTGGCCAAGGTGAGGCAGTTCCTCGTCGACGAGATATGGAGGCGTTTCCCCCAAGCCAAGCTGACCCCTCAGCCCCAGAGCGGCTAGTGGGGGCCCGCCGTCGATCAACTATCTCAGTGAGCCGGCGTAGGCCCCACGCCACATCTTCAAATGATTACCCGACTATCTAGTACTATATACCTAACAATACGCAATCTCTGCGACTAGGTTTCAGCCAGTCCCTAACTACGTAGTTATTCTCTGCGCTAATCGATATATAGCGGGCGCCTCAAGCCTCCAATGTATCTGCCGCGCCTCATGTGCACGCAACATCCAGACTCCACAATAAAGATAACCGCCGAGGAGGAGGTTGAGGAGGCCGTGGCGGCCTACGCCATCTACGGCTGCGACGAGGTTATGTCGGATTTCGAGGGGAAGGGGACGCCGTATATACAGCCTAGAGATATAGTGTTGAGGGCCCTCAAGTCGGGGATACCCCTCGGAGAGCGCTTCTTCGTAACGCCCCGTATACCCAACCCTTCGCTCGAGGACTTCGAGAGGAGCATGTTGGCCATGGAGGCCGCGGTGCTGGCGGATCTAAGGGCCCTCAAGGAGGCCGGCGTGCACGGGGTGCGTTGGATAGTCCTCCCCATGTCGGAGAGCCCCGAGGACGTCAGGCTCGCCACAGATATGCTGGCCAGGAAAGCCGCCGCCTACTCGGGCAAGGCGGAGATACAGCTGGTGCCTCTGGTCGAGGACGCGGCTAAGCATCTCAGAATAGCGGAGTTCGTCAAGGTGATCATCCAGGAGTATATCAGACGCGGCGTATTCCTAGAGCAGGTGAGGGTCTTCCTGGGCAAGAGCGACTCGGCCGTCGTGAACGGCCACATAGCCTCAGCTCTGGCGCTCCGCGTAGCCCTCGCCGAGATAGGCAGGCTGAACTCAGAGCTGGACCACGAGATAGCGCCGATCCTCGGCATGGGCTCCCCGCCGTTTAGAGGAGGTCTGAACAACCCGGCTCTCGCCTCCGTCGAGGCCGACCAGTACTCGGGCTTCTGGACGGCCACGGTGCAGTCGGCGGTGCGCTACGACGTGCCGTATCAGCGGTACCTATCCGTCAGAGAGACTCTGCTCGCGGCGGCCGGCCGCGGCCCCGACGCCTCGCTAGATGCTACTTGGGCCTCGCTTGTAGTCAGGGAGGCCTCCGAGTCCTACAGACAGCTCGTCTCAAAATACGCCGACAAGATCGCCGAGCTCGCCTCCTTGATCCCCTCGACGCGGGACAGAGTTTCGTGGCGCGTCTACGGCAGATCTATAATATCCAACGGCGGCGTCGTGAACGTGCCCCGCGCGATAGTCTATACTGCGGCTTGGTACGCCGCCGGCCTGCCTCCGACCCTCCTGGACGCGCCCTACGTGACGACGCTCCACAGACGCGGAGAGCTGGACAAGCTCTTGAGGGCGCTACCGGCGTATCTCAGAGAGCTCGAATACGACGCGCAGTTCTACGACAGGAGGAGGGCCGAGTCGCTCTTGGGCCGCCGTATAGTGGACGAGGTGGACGAGGCTCTGGACGTGTTGGGCATAAGGGCCGAACGCGCCGAGGGGCTTCCGCCGTTTGTCCCGTCTCAGTCCTACGTGCTGGCGGAGGCGCGGGCTAGAGGGTTCTTGGGCTGAGCCTCCTCGAGGGACACCACCACGACGCCGGCGAGTATCAAGGCCATGCCGAGGACCACGTTGGGCTGCGGTATTTGGCCGAATATGGGCATCGCCAGGAGGGTGGCGCCGACCGGCTCCCCGAGGGCGCTTACTGCGACCGTGATGGCCCTATATCTGCCCAATAAGTAGTTGAATATACTGTGGCCTAACAACATGGGCACTACCGCGATCGCCGCGAAGAGCGCGTACACGTCCGGGGAGTACCCGAAGAGCTTGGCGCCCAGCCCCAACGACGCCGCGAGCGCGAATAGGGCCGCGAAGCCGTAGGCGACCGCCGTGTAGCTCAGAGTATCGGCCCTAGCCCTCACGAGCCGGCCCACAGCGAGGTAGCCTGCGAAGGCCAACGCCCCGATAAAGGCGAGGAACGCCCCGAGGAGGTTGGCCCCGCCGAGGCCAGCCGCGGCCGAGAACATGAGGAGGCTGCCGGCCACCGACGAGGCGACGCCTATCGCGGTCCTTCTGCTGACCCTCTCGGAGAGGCCGTATTTGCTTATGGCCAACATGACCAGCGGATGTAGATTCACCAAGGTCGTGCTTATGGCTATGGTCGTGTAGAAGAGGGAGGCTATCCAGGTCGTGAAGTGGATCGCGAGCAGGGCGCCCGCCGCCGCGGCGGCCGGCCACCACCCGCCCACCTTCACCCCCCTCCCGGAGGCCTCGGCGACGGCGATAGTTATGGCTGTCGCTATGGCGAGGCGCCAGAAAGTTATCGCCACGGGATCCGCCTCGGTCAGCCTGATAAGTATCGACGCGCTCGATATGGCGACTATGGCCACCGGCAGCAACAACAGATCGCGGTCCATCCTCACACAGACGCCGGAGCCGTGGGCCCTCGCCGCGCGTCCGCCGCCTGAGGGATCCGCGGTAGGTGCGACGCCAGAGACATGGATATATAGCGCGGTCCCGGTATATATACGATGAGGATAGTCATGCCAAGTGATCGGTGATCGCTCACTGGGGTAGCCGATTAATTGTTTGCTTAAAAAACTCCGTAGATGGCCGTTTATTTTTCGGAGACAAGTTTAAATAATCACTTATCATGCCCGCCATGAACCTAGACAGCTTCTTCCAGATCTCGGAGCGCGGGTCCACTGTCAGGAGGGAGGTCATAGCCGGCCTAACGACGTTTCTTGCCATGGCGTACATACTGTTCGTAAACCCGAGCATATTGACGGGAGGCTTCGAGCTGGCCCTCAGCAACGCGCTACACGTGCCCGTCGACCAGCTGGCCGCCTCGCCGACGTACGGGCCTCTTATCGAGAGCGTGAGGCTTGGGTTCACCATAGCCACCGCGCTTGCGGCGGGCTTTGCGACCCTGGTCATGGCCTTATACGCCCGCCTGCCCTTCGCGTTGGCTCCCGGCATGGGCGAAAACGCGTTTATAGGCTTCACGGTAATCCCCGCGTTCACAGCCGCCTTGCTGTCCAAGCAACTGGCGCCCGCCTCCGAGGCGCCGCTTCTGGCGATCTATCTAGCCCTCGTCTCCGTGTTCTTCAACGGAGTTCTATTCCTCATATTCTCTGTAGGCGGCATTAGGGAGTTCATAATAAACTCGGTGCCCGAGTCCATCAGGATCGGCACGTCTATCGGCATAGGCCTCTTCATATCGCTGATCGGAATGGCCGACATGGGCCTCGTCACCGCCGGGACGGGGACCCCCATATCGATAAACTGGTCGGCCTTCTCGACCCTAGGCCTCTACCTAGGCATAGCGAGCGCGCTCGTGGCCGCCGCGCTTCTCTCTAAGAGGACGCCGGGCGCGTTCCTCATAGCGATCATCGCCACAACCATAGTCGGGGCCGCGTTGGGGCTGGTGAGGCCGCCGCCGTCGTGGGCCCTCACGCCGTCTCTCACGACCTCTATAGCCAACGATCTGCCCCGCTCTTTCTACCTCTACTTCGCGCTCTTCGGCCTCGGCTTCCCCATAGCGTTCTCCCTATTCCTCGTCGACTTCTTCGACGGCCTCGGCACCATAACGGGCTTGGCCATGAGGGCAGGCCTCGTCAAGGACGGGAAGATAGTGAACATAAACAGGGCGCTGATCACCGACTCGCTCGCCTCAATAGTAGCGCCGTTTTTCGGCACATCGACGACCGTAATATACGTCGAGAGCGCCACAGGCATAGAGCAGGGCGGCCGCACGGGCCTGACCGCGTTGGTGGTATCACTGCTATTCTTCGCGTCGGTGGCGCTCGCCCCCGTCTTCACGATAGTCCCCGGCTTCGCGACCGGCGGCGTGTTGGTGCTGGTCGGTCTGCTGTTCCTCAGCCTGGCCGGAAGACTCGCCATAATGGACGACTACACTGAGACAGTCCCCGCCTTCCTGACGATGATAGGGATACCGTTCACGTTCAGCATAACCGCCGGGATAGGGCTCGGCTTTATATTCTATCTCCTTATGAAGCTCGCCACCGGCAGGTTCTCCGATCTGAAGCCAGGAATCGTCGCTATAGCCATACTCTTCGCAATATTCTTCGCGCTGTCGGCCATCGGGTTCTAAATCCCCCCTTTTCTTTTTCATTAAAGTCGACTACATGCTATCTTACATAGAGAGCCTTGGGTTGCGGCCACATTGACGGAGCGGCTTCCCCTCGACGCCGCCGTCAGAGATAAATAACAGCCGATGGGAGAGGCGGTGGGCGGCGGCGTAACCGGCGTGATACTGGCCGGCGGCAGAGGCGCCAGGTTCGGCGACCCCTTCAAGTGCTTGAGGCCGGTCTGCGGCGTCCCCATGATGTTGAGGGTAGCCGCCGCGCTACAGCCCTTCTCCTCCCGCCTGGTGGTGGCCACGACGAGGTCGCACGGGCCCGTGGCGTGGCTGGCCAGGCTGTGGGGGATGGAGGTGGTGTATACCGAGGGCCGGGGATACGAGCTGGACTTCTCCGAGCTCCTCCCATACGCGCCCGCCGTGGTGGCTGCCTGCGATCTGCCTTTCCTGACGCCTAACCACGTCGCGAGGCTGATCTCCAAGCCTGTCATGTCCACGGCGGTAGGCGCGGGGGGCTACGTGGGCCTTACCTGGCTACCTAGCGGCGACACCGCTAGGTGGGTCGACGTGAGTATGCCTGATCTAGTCGACGTGGATACTAGGGAGGGCTGGATGGCCCTAGCCGGCTGTACCGGCCCCACATACCCCGTATTCGTCGATCCCGGCTCCCTTCTGCCCCATGAAGACGTGGAGTCCGTGCCTGCGTTGGGCGGCATGGTGAGGCCGATAGCCGTCGACGCCTGGACTTGCACTGTGCTGGACGGACACCACCGCCTTAGCGCGTTGGCGGAGCGCGGGCTACCGGCGCCTGTGGTCCCCCTTGACTACTCCCGCATCGACGTGAGGGACGGCGACGGCAACGAGGTGTCCAAGTTGGCCGTGCTGTCGGCCGCCTCCCGCGGCGTCAAGCTCGGCGTTAGGGCCACCCGCCACTACTACAACGGCGTCCACGTATCGGAGCTGGACCACGTCGAGGCCGATATCGGCTTTTTAGCCCGCGTGAGGCCGCTCAAGTGCGATCCCATTTAGCCTATATAAATAGGAAGCGGAGGGCGCATGATCCTCGCCTACACTGGCGACGGGAAGGGCAAGACGACGGCCGCGTTGGGCCTTCTATTGAGGGCTTGGGGGCACGACATGAGGATCTTGGCGGTGTTTACCATGAAGACGCCGAGGTATCTCGACGACTACGTGGGCGAGTACAAGGCGTTGAGGAGGCTGGGGGTCAAGGCGCTGTATCTGGAGGACCACAAGACGCCTAGGGATCTCCTCGAGGAGGCCCTGGCGGTAGCCCCCAGCTACGACTTGGTCATCCTGGACGAGTTCAACTACGCCGTTAGGCAGGGCTTCTTGAGGTCTGAGGACTTCAAGAGGCTTCTCGGCTTGGGGGCCCACGTCGTGGTGACTGGGAACTACAACTACGCCGAGCTCATGGCGGCGGATCTGATATCTGAGGTCAAGTCGGTCAAGCACTACTACTCGAGGGGAATTATCGGCGTCAGGGGCCTGGACTGGTAAACATAATAAATGGGTCTTTTATCCCTATTATGAACCCCATAATAGTCGTCGTTGTGGGGACGACGGACATCTCGCTAATACCCGGCATAACTATAGCCGGGGCTTCGCCCGAGCTCACCCACTACACGCCCGCCGCAGACGTGGAGTACCTCTTGACGGGGCGGCCCAAGAGCATACCCGGCATACCGGTGACGCCAGACGGCATACCGACTCCCGCCGTAGTGACGAGGGCTTTGACCCGCAATATGCCGAAGCTGGTGGCCTTCGCGGGAGGCAGAGTGAGGCCGAAGGTGCCCTACATAGATCTGGGCGGGGAGCCGGGCGGGGATTTCAGGAAGGGGCCCGCCCTCTCCGAGACGGCGGTGGAGAACATACTGGAGAACGGCAGGATCCTCGGCCGAGAGCTGGCTAAGGCCGGCGACGTCTTCATAGGGGAGTCCATACCGGGCGGCACCACTACGGCTATGGCGATACTGGTCGCGTTGGGGTATGACGCTTGGGGCAAGACCTCGTCGGCCGGCCCCGACAATCCCAAGGATCTCAAGACGGCGGTAGTCAAGGAGGGACTCGCAAGGGCCGGGCGGCTGGACGACCCGATAAAGGCGTTGGCCGAGCTGGGCGACCCCGTCCACGTCGGCGTCGCCGCCATCGCCCTCGGCGTGTTGGACGCAGGAGGCGCGCCGGTGTTGGCCGGCGGCACCCAGATGCTCGCCGCGGCCGCCATCATTAAAGCCCTCGGCGGCGATCTGGGCAAGGTGACCGTGGCGACCACGGGGTGGATCGCCGACGATAGATCGGCCGACTTCTTCGGCCTCGCGAAGGCAGTCGGCGTAGCCAACATCAAGGTGACCAGGGCGTCGTTCTCCTCGTCCCGTTTTCCGGGGCTCAGATACTACGATCGGGGATACGTCAAGGAGGGTGTGGCCATGGGCGGCGCGCTGTACCTCGCCTCCCTCCGCGGCCTGCCGGTGCTCGAGATGGTCGAACAGGAGTACGAGAGGCTCGTCGGGTCTTGACCCTATTCGTGTTGGACCTAGGCCGCGATCTGCTCGCCTTAGGCAACGTGGTCCTCGGCGGCGATTTCGAGAAGGTGAGGTACGTCGTCTTCAAACAGGTGGACAGGTATATAGCGGACTTCGACCTCTACGCGTCGACGTTGCTGGAGAGCTTGGGCCTCGTCGGCAGGGCGGCCGTGTTCTTCACGGCGGCGGACATATCGAAGATGAGGCGCGCCGAGGGCCGGCTCGTGGAGCTCTACGCGACGGTGGGCCTGGCCAACCCGGCGTGCATCGGCGCTACGCACAGCAGGGAGGAGCATACGGTGAACATACTCGTCGTGTCTCGGGTGCCTCTCTCCAGAAGAGGCCTTCTCGACCTCTACAGGACGGCGGCCGAGGCCAAGGCGGCGACGTTGACAGCCCGCGGTCTCTGCGGCGGGAGGCCGTCGTTGGGCACAACGTCGGATGCCGTGCTCGTCGCGGCGCCGCCGGGAGATGCGCACTACGCCGGCGCGGCGACTGAGATAGGCTCCGAGACTTCCTTTTTAATATACGAGATACTAAATAAATAGAGTTAGAATAAAATAATATAAATATAAATATTAATAAAAATAGTATCAATATTAATTGCTATAATATTTATTATTATGGATCAAAATTTAAAAATGAAAATCAGATCCGATTTCATGAAGAAAGTGGTAATAGTTGGGGGAGGTATCGGGGGAATGGCCGTCGCCAACACGTTGATATCGGGGAAAATCAACGCCGAGGTGACCGTCGTCACGCAGAGCCCGCACTACTTCTCGGGGCCGAGCAGACCTCTACTGCTTACCAAGGAACAGACGCTGGACAGAATAGTGAGGGGTTACGAGGAGGCGATCAGGAAGGGCGTCAAGGTCGTTGTCGGCACGGCGTTCTCCATCGACCCCGCCAACAGGAAGGTCAGATATGTGGGCGGCTACACGTCGAGCGGCGGAGTCGGCGAGCTCGCCTACGACTACCTAGTCCTTGCGCCCGGCGTGGTGCTGGACGGCTCCGGCATAACAGGCTACGACAAGTATAGGCACAACGTGCTGAACGTCTACGACCCAGGCCGCGTCCATCTGCTCAGGAGCAAGATCTGGAGCGCCGAGAGGGGCACGATAGTCGTGTACGCCCCCAAGGCCCCGTACCGTTGCGCCCCTGCCCCTACCGAGACGGCGCTGCTCATAGACTCGGTCCTGCGGCACAGAGGCGTGCGGGACAAGTTCAAGATAGTCCACATAGACGCCAACGACAAGACGCAACCGCCGGTGATCGCCGACGTGGTCTCCCAGATATATTCGCGGCAGGGGATAGAGCTCGTGACGAACCAAGAGATCGTCGAGATAGGCGAGAGGGAAGTCGTCACGAAGTCCGGCGAGCGTTATAAATACGACGTGCTCGCGATGCTCGAGCCAAACAGAGCGCCTAAGTTCGTCGAGGAGGCGGGCTTGGGCAAGACGTGGATCGACGTGAGGAGCCCGCAAGACCTCAGACACCCCAAATACGACGACGTGTTGGCCGTGGGCGACGCCGCCGGCCTTCCGTTCCCCAAGAACCAGGAAATAGCGTTTGAGAGCGCGCTGTTCGCCGCCAACAAGATACTGGAGATGGAGGGGTCCTCCTACAGGGCGTCGGTCCAATACGCGTTCGTCGGATGGGCCTACGTGGGCAATCCCGAGGGAAGGCTGGAGAGCTTGTCGGTTAGGTTCGGCCTAGACTTCACGAGCCAGCCGCCGAAGCCGAGCAAGGACCCCGAGCCGAAGAGGGACTACACACTCGCCAAGGACAACTGGGAGCAGAGCTACCTAGCCAACCTATTCGGGTACAGCTAAAGGAAATTTTTTACTTGAGCCTATTTGCGAGTGCACGGAGGCACTTCTTGGGCCGAACCGGCGGTTTTGGACTTCAGCGACAACCTAAACCCCATAGGCCCTCCGCCGGGCCTCCCCGAGCTGGTGGCCGAGGCGGCGGAGAGAGGGGTCTATCTGAGGTTTCCGGCGAATCTAGCCGAGGAGGTGCTTGCGCAGTACGAGGGGATAGAGGTCGTCCTCTTCAACGGAGCCACGGAGGCCTTGACTGCCATGATAGCGGCGTTGAGGCCCAAAAGGCTGTTGCTCCCCTGGCCGACGTACAGCGACTACGTACGTATAGCCGGCTTGCTGGGCCTCGAGGTCGTGAGAGGCGACTTGAGCTCGCTGGTGGGGAGGGCCGCCTCGGGGGATCTGTTGTTGCTGTGCAACCCGAACAACCCCACCGGCTCGGTGATGGGGCGCGACGAGGTCCTCGAGCTCGGCAGAGCTCTGGAGGCGCGCGGCGCGCGTCTGTTGGTGGACGAATCTTTCCTGGACTTCGTCCGCGAGGAGTCGGCGGCGCCGGACGTGCCCGTAGTGAAGTCCTACGGGAAGATCTTGGCGGCGCCAGGCCTCAGACTGGGGGCGGCGTTGGGGCGGGTGAGGCCGGACGTCAAGTCGCCGTGGCGGGTCAACTCGTTGGCGGACTACGCGATATACAACATAGGCGCAGAGGCGCTGAAGAGGCACAGAGAGGCCACGCGTGAGTACGTCGCCGCCGAGGGGCCTAGGGTGCAGGAGGCCCTTTCGCGGTGCGTCGAGGTGGTCAAGTCGCGCCTCCACTTCTTCATAGTGAGGGGGTGGACTGACAAGGTCAAGGTGAGGCCTCTCGACGACTTGGGCATGCCGGGCTACTCCCGCGTCTCGATAAAGAGGAGGGAGGAGGACGACTTGCTGATCAGGGCATTATGCGGCGCGTAGCGCCCTGCCGACCTAAAGGCGGGGAGGGAGCCGGGCGGTGCGTAAGGGCGTTGATCGGGTTCTTCACAGTACTGCCCGTCAAGGCCGAGCTCGACTTCTCCTGCGCCTGGGCGTTGCCTTACGTCGTGGCGCCTATCCTGGGCGGCTTGTCCGCGCTGGCCTTAATCTATCTGGGGCCGCTCCCGGCCTACCTCCTCCTGCTTCTGCTGACGGGGCTCAACCACCTCGACGGACTTGCCGACACCGCCGACGCCTTGATGGTGAGGGATAGGGAGAGGGCTAGGGCCGCGCTGGAGGATCCCCGTAGAGGGACCGCCGGGATCTTCGCCGTCGTCGCCGCGGTAGCGCTGGCGGTCAACTATCTAAGGAGTCCGTGGCAGTTGATCTTCGGCGAGATCTTCTCGAAGTCGCTCGTCGTCGTCCTTGCGGCCTTTTCCAAGCCCTTCAAGGAGGGGCTGGGCTCCGCCTTCGTGAACGCCGTGAGGAGGAAGTGGCTCTTCGCAACGCCTGCGCTCGCCTTGGCCTTAATGGCGTATCCCTCCTCCTCACTGGCGCTGGCGCTGTCGGCGGCGGCCTACTATATAGCGTATAAACATCTGGGCGGCGCCAACGGCGACGTGCTCGGCTATCTGCTCGAGCTCAGCAGAGTCGCCTTCATCGCGGCGACTAGCGCCTTTCCACTTTCGATATCTTTCCCTCTATGGTGAGCTCCTCGTCCATCCTCCTGTCTATCTTTATGATGAAGTCCACGCGCTTGACGCCCATGGAGGCCAGCTTGTCCTCAACCCTCTTGAGTATCTCCGCCAGCGTCGAGTAGTCGTCGAGCTCTATGTCGGTGAAGCCGGCGCCTGTTCTGTACTTCACCCCCATTTCCTTCAGGACCTCTGTAGCTGCCCTAACGTAGGCGGATAGATGCGTGGACCCCGTGCCGAGAGGAGTGACCGATAGGCTGGCCACCATCTTCGCCATGACCTCAACAACCTAGCTCTTTTTAACGTTTAAGTAAAATATATTAACGAATAGATTATCTACATGAGCTGGAGACCTATTGAAAACGTAGAAAGGGATTTGGAGAAGGCTGAGGAGCAGTCAGCGCTGTACGGCGGCGTCTTAGTAAAAGGCGGCAACGTGGTGGAGATAAGGACCGGCGTAATCATAGCGGCCAGATACGCGGACAAGCTGAGGCGCGCCGCCTTCGCGGCCTTCAAGAACATGGTTAAGCAGGAGGAGATCTTGAGAGCCGTCGCCGAGCTTAACAAGTCCATCTACGACAAGCTGATAAAGATGGGCGTGGGGAAGCTCGACATAATCAGGATAACCGTGGAGGCCAGAGTAGACGGAGGCAAGCTGTCGTTCGGCGAGCCTGTGGTTGAGTGGTTCGTCCCCAGCGAAAAGGCGGCGGAGCTACAGTCGCAACTAGCCGACTGCAAGAAGACGCTTGCAGAGCTGAGGCAGAGGCTGGAGGAGATCCTCAAGGCGATCTAGCATTTTTTCACGGCCTCTCTCAACTCCTTTGCGAGACCCGGCTCCCTCATCAAGGCGGTGCCGATCAAGACCCCCCTAGCCCCCTTCCTGCAAGCCATCTCGACTTGGCCGGGCTTGTTGATGCCGCTCTCTATTATGAAGTCCGCCTTGCCAGCCACGGCCTCCGCCACGTTCAGGGCCCTCTCGAACGACAGATCCAACGTCCTCAGATCGCGGGAGTTTATGCCCAGGAGGTAGTCGCCGTATTCGAGCACCTCCAGCGCGGTCTTCGCGTCGCCTACCTCGACTAGCGGCGTCATCCCGATCCTCTTCGCGTATTCTGCGAGCTCCACGGTCTTATCTAGGGCGAACTCTGATATTATCAACACGGCGTCTGCGCCGTAGCCGAAAAACACGTCTATCTGTCTCTTGTCCAGGACGAAGTCCTTTGCCAGAACCGGCTTAAATCTCTTCGCAAGCGGGACGAAGCGGAGATCTCCCATGAACCAGAACGGCTCAGTGAGGACGGAAAAGGCGTCTACGTACTGGGCCAGCTCCTCGAAATACCTCCACGGCGGCAGGTCGGCCCTTATTACGCCGCTCGGCGACGCCCTCTTGTACTCCGCTATTATGCCGAAATCCCCCAGAGCCTTTCTGAAGTCCACGAGGGGGACCTCCCTAGGCGGCGGCCTCTCGGCTCTGTACTTCAGCGATTTGCGGACCTCTTCCAAGAAGTTCATATCCTGTCCAGGAAGTTCTTGAGAATTCTCTTGCCGTACTCGGTGCCAATAGACTCTGGGTGGAATTGAACGCCGAATACGTTATACTCGGCGTGGCGCAGTCCCATAAGCTCCCCGTCGTCCAGCGCCACGGCCTCCACGACGAGCGATCCCGGCACCTCGTCCACCACAAGGCTGTGGTACCTCATGCCCTTGAACACCTCGGGCACTCCCGCGTACAGCGGACCGCCCATGTGCTTGATGTAGCTTGTCTTGCCGTGTTTTATGGTCCTGGCGTGCCTTATCTTCGCCCCGAAGACCGACCCTATTATCTGGTGGCCTAGACATATGCCCAATATGGGCACCCTCGGCGCGAAGAGCCTCACCACCTCCCTCGAGATGCCCACGTCGCGGGGGTTCTCGGGATGCCCGGGCCCCGGCGAGATTATGATTCTGTCAGGCCTTATCCGCTCGACGGCTGACGGCGTTATCTCGTCGTTTCTGACCACCAGAGGCCGCGAGCCCAGCTCCCCTACGTACTGGACTATGTTGTAGGTGAACGAGTCGTAGTTGTCTATTATGAGCGTCAGGTCCATACCGCCCTCAGATGGGCCAGCTTGTACTCGGTCTCCCTATACTCCCTATCGGGGGTCGAGTCGTAGACGACCCCCGCGCCTGCCTGTATCCTGGCGACGTCGCCCTTTATGATCAACGTCCTTATTATTATCGCCAGCTCTCCGCCTCTCGGCGTCAAGAGGCCGAAGCCGCCTGCGTACGGGCCTCTGGGCATGTCCTCCAGCTCGCCTATTATTTCCATGGCCCTGACCTTGGGGGCACCCGACACCGTGCCGGCAGGATGTAGCGCCCAGATCGCGTCCACCACGTTGTAGCGCGGGTCGAGGACTCCGGCTACTCTAGAGACTATGTGCTGGACGTGGCTGTACTTCTCAACCGCCATCAGCTCCTGGACCTTCACGGTGCCGAATCTGCTGATCCTGCCCACGTCGTTGCGGGCCAGGTCCACCAACATCATGTGTTCGGCGAGCTCCTTCTCGTCGGAGAGCATCTCGTCCTCGAGCCTCAGATCCTCCCTATCGTCGGCCCCCCTAGGCCTGGTGCCGGCTATCGGGTGCGTCTCCACCACGTCGCCCTCGACCTTCACTAACAACTCGGGCGAGGTGCCTATCAGCGCAATGTCGCCGAATTTGAAGAAGAACATGTAGGGCGATGGGTTGATGGAGGTCAGCCTCTCGTAGATCGAGAACAAGTCTCCGGAGATCTCGAACACCTCGCGCCTCGACAACACGACTTGGAATATCTCCCCGTCCCTTATACGCCTCAAGGCCTCCGAGACCGCGGCCTTGTAGAACGCGTCGTCCGTCTTGTAGAGGACTCTGCCCATGTTCGGCCGCCTCTCCGGCTCGGCCTCGGCGTATGCAGGCAACTTGCCGACCACGTAGGCCCTCTTGAGCAGATTGTCGTAGATCACCACGTTTTCGGGGACGACGAAAAGCGCCCTGGGGAAGTCCTTGTCCGCGCTGACGTACTTGGCCAACGTCGGCTCTATCTCCACAACAGCGTCGTACGAGACGAAGCCTATCGCCATCTCGCCTCCGAAGGGCCCTCCCGAGGGCTCCAGACCTCTGTACATCCTCTGCAACTCCTCGTAGGAGTTGGATAGGACCGACACATACCTCTTCACTCCCCACGCCACTATGGTGTATCTGGCTCTGTCGGGGAAGCCGGGACCCGACTCCAGAAGCGACACGAAGCTCTCGCCGGATCTATACAAGCGCCGCGCCAAGGATTTCGGGCTGGGCAGTTCCGAGAGCGGAGTCTTTACCACCCCGACGCCATTAGCCGCTAAAAACCCGTGAATTTAAAGCTATCGTGGCCGTGATCTTGGCCACCACTATAGGCGGGAAGGAGGCCGCGATCGCGCGGGATCTTTGCGACTGTCTGTACGGGCAGGGGGATACGGCCGTCGTCTGCGAGCCCATAAGCCCTGGGGTGTTCTACGCCAAGTTCAGCGACAAGTCCGTGCTGGATAGATGCCTATCCATGAAGTATTTCAAGGCGATGATAAAACGGGTGGAGCTCTACGACGGGGTTTCGGACTCGGCGCCTTCCCAGGGCTATTCCAGGGCGAGGAGGGTCGGCAAGTATATATTTATAAAGTTTTAGGTCTATATATGTATATTTTGTTTTCGTCGTCCTTAGCCACAAGCTCCATATCTGGAACCTCCCAGTAGTAGGAGATTACCAAGGCGTCTTTTCTAAGCTCTTTGTTGAACTTGGCCGCGAGCCTCTCGTTTACGGAAGGCCATTGGAATATATACACGACGTCGGCGTCTCCCAGCGGTATCTTAAACATGTCGCCCCACATGATGCGGCATCTCGGGCATCTGAGCTTACATATCAACGCTCTGATCGGATCTATCTCGACTCCCACCACCTCGGCCCCAGCCCTAGACGCGAGCACTAACACGGCCCCGTATCCGCAACCGAGCTCGTAGAACCGCTTGCCCTTAACGTCGACGAGCTCCAGCGACTTCTTGGCCGCCTTCAGGCTGGACGTGCCGTAGCCGGCCCCTCTGCCGGCTAGATGGGGCCACAACATGTGGAGCGATATCACGAGCGCTATGGCTAACGCTATTGCGTAGAACACCTCCTCACGACCAGGACTCCGTCCCTATAGCCGACCACGACGACGGCCTCGCCTGCCTTGGCCTCGCAACCGTCGCATAGAGCCCTCCAGTATACTCCCCCGACTTTGACCACGCCCTCTGGCTTAAGCCCCTCCACGACCGTCGCCTTTTCATTAAGGGGCACGGGCGGCTTAGGCGGAGGCGGCTTAAACTTTATCCTCGTATATAGGGCCCAGAGGTATATCGCTATGAATATAGAGGCGAGAGCCGCGGCCAGCGCCGACGGTATAACTCCGAAAATGCCGAGCACGACCAGCAAGATCGCCAGCACTAGTAGTAGGATTGTGGAGTGTATCATGTCAGTCTCTTCAAGGCGTAGCGCGTTATGAGCCAGGGATCGTAGTCGCCCTCGGGGTAGAAAGGCTCTCCTTGTGGCAACTCGGCCAGCTCCTCCGCCACCTCGCCAGGCTCTCCGTATACGGCAACGACGTACTCCTTGCTCCCTATAGGCGATGCCGCGGCGAGCGCGTCGCCTATACTATCGCTGGCTGTTAGGTACATTAGGGCCGATATGCGCCAGTCCCGCGCCGGCCTTTTATAGGCGTACGCGTAGGCCATCGCCTGAAGTAGGTACCTCCAGTCCTTGACGGCGTCGGGCCTCACGGCGACGACCAACGCGCGGCGTCCGATCGAGGCGAGCGTATCTCTGTCCAACGGCTTGTCCGACCTAAAAAGGAGTGAGGCGAAGCAAGCGTCGGGGCCGCAGATCGTGCCATACTTAGCGGCGGCCATATGCCTTCGTCGGGTACTCCGACCTCATATTCACGGCCCGGCCAACACTCAGCTCTATAAATACCTTCTCCGCTCGACCGCCGCGACGCCTCGCAACCCGCCTCTAGAGGCGCGCGGGTTCCTGGGGCTCAACACGCAGTTGGCGCAATAAAACCGTCTCTGGGGCGCAAGATAGGAGGTCACAAAAACTTTTAGTTTAGTAGTTTTATTAAGAGAGTAGTTGTCTGAAATTTTTATTAATCCCGGAAGTAGCTCAGATTAATGAGGATCATAGTCAGGGGCGACGCGTTCAGCCCCGATTTCATACCGCCGGCGCTTCCGCACAGAGAGGAGCAGTTGAAACAACTATCCGCATATATGCGCAGTTTCCTCGATAGCCCGGGCTCGTTCTATCCCAGAGCGGTTCTGGTGGGCAGACAGGGGAGCGGCAAGACCGTCACTCTGAGATCCTTCGGAGGCTCAGTGAAGCCGCCGGTCAAGTTCGCCTACGTCTCCTGCTTCATCAACAGAACCTTCACCGCCATAGTGAGCAGCTTGGCGCAACAGCTAGGAATAGTGGTGCCCAAGAGGGGTCTCAGCAGGGACGAGCTCGTCAACGTGTTTTTGGAGCAGATGAGGGACAAGGACCTCTTCGCCATAGTGGCCCTCGACGACGTGTTTAATCTGGCGCCCGACGCCATCTCGATCTTTATCAGGATGGGCCTCGAGACGGACAAGCTGGGCACCCACAGATTCGGGCTTATCTTGGTCAGCCACACGCCCGACTTCATAGACGCGCTGGATCCCTCCACCCGCGGGATCTTGGGCAAGCCCATAGTGAGGTTCCCGCCCTACACCAGAGATCAGATCTTCGACATATTGAGGCAGAGGGCTGAGATAGCGCTGGCGCCGGGATCCTACGACGAGGATATCCTGGACATGATAGCTGACATCACTGGCGCCGAGGAGGGGGCCGAGAACAAGGGCGACGCCAGGGTGGCGCTCGACATACTCTACAGGGCCGCCAACAACGCCGAGAGCGACGGCGTGAGCAGAATTACGCCTGAACACGTCAGGCGGGCCAGCAAGGAGGTGCTGGTGGGGATCTCGTCGGATATCTTGAAGGGCCTTCCGCTACACGCGAAGTTGTTGTTGTTGGCCATAGTGAGGGCGTTGAGGGGCGGAAAGCCCTACGTCACGTTCGGCGAGGTGGAAGAGATGTACAAGGTGGTGTGCGAGGAGTTCGGGCAGAAGCCGAGGACGCACAGCCAGCTCTGGGCCTATCTAGGGGAGCTCAGGAACAAGGGCATAGTCGAGACTCGGCTCAACAAAAAGGGTGAGGGACTGCGCGGCAGGACTACGCTCATCTCGATAGGCACTGAGCCGCTAGACGCGCTGGAGAAAGCCATAACGTCTATGGCGATCGAGGAGCTACGGTGATGGACATAGACTTTGTGCTGGGCGCCAAATCGCGCGTGAGGATAATCCGAGAGCTGTACAACTTATCCGAGATAAACACGACCGATTTGGCCAGGAGGCTCGGCATAAACTACAGCTTGCTGGAGGAGCACTTGAAGGTCTTGAAGGAGGCGGGCATAGTGGAGGAGCACAGGATAGGTCGCATACGGCTGGTCTCCCTAAGGAAGGAGCCCAAGATCCTGCAACTGGCCAAGATACTCGCGGAGCTAGCTACTGAGTAGAGTTTTTATATCTGTCGTCGATATAGATAGGTGTCTACTTATATTTTCTAGGATTTTCTCATTCTTCTTAGATAGAAAAGATAGGACGTTAAGCAACTCCGATGAGACGTAGCTAGCGGATAGGTGGAGCTCCTGCGACAGGTACTGGACGACCAGCTCCCGCCTCCTCCGGGCCTCCTTGGAGCGGGCCAGCATCAAGATGCGCTGGGGGAATTGGTACTTGAAGAATCTAGGTAGCCTCGGCTTCCCCGGGACGAGCGCTATGCCCGCCAGCATAATCTCCGTCATGTACGGCATGAGCTCCCACTCGCCGGTCTTCCTGATCCTGGCCAATATTATGTCGGCCTTGCTCAGCCTGTCCATGGCCGCGGCGGCCGCCGAGGGGTCCTTGTAGACCCGGGGGACGTTCTCCGAGGCCCAGGCGAAGAACTGCTCCCAGTCGAAGGACGGCATGAAGGATATGGCTCTCGCGTCGTCGAACCAATTGGCTCTGAAAACCCTGTCGAGGACCTCGAACATAGAGAGCTGTGGGTTCCTCTCGCCGACTCTCTTTATGTCGTCGACGGTCAGCGTCTTCTTACCGCCGGCGAAGAGCTGGAGGTCGTTTATTGCCGCTCTGAGGTCGCCGTCAGACGAGCGGGCCAGCGCGCGTAGGGCGTCCTCCTCGCACTTTATTTTCTCCGAATCGCATATCCTCCTCAACACCTCGACTACGTCGTCCTCGGCGAGCCTCCTCAGGCTCACCACAAGGCTTACGTCCCTAAGCGGCCGAAGCCTTTGGTCCCACGGGTTGTTGGCGGTCATCACTATGGGCACCCTCGCCGTCTCTATCAAGTCTATTATGGAGTTGAGCCCGCCTAAGTCCTCCTTGGGGTTGAGCCCGTCCACCTCGTCGAAGAGGATGAGCCTCCCGGCGTACCCGAACAAGGAACCCTCCCTGAGCCCCCGGCCCACCACCTCCCTTATCCTCTCGGCGGTCCTGACATCGCTCGCGTTGAGCTCCACCAGCTCGTAGTTTATTTCGTTGGCCAGGGCGTGGACCAGCGTGGTCTTCCCTATGCCGGGCGGCCCGGCCAACAGAACGGCCTTGGCCTCGGATATCTTCTTGTCCTTGTTCTTGGCCCAGGCCTTGCAGAACTGTTCCGGGGCCCTAAACCTCGCGCATACCCACGAGGCGAGGGCGTATTTCGCCTCCTCCTGATCTACGACTTCCTTGAACGTGCGCGGGCGGTACTTCTCGACCCAAGGCAACATTACCGCTTCTTCGCCGTAGCCTTGCCCTTAGAGCCTATGGCGGCTAGCTTGACTAGCATGTATGTTAGTTGTAGCTCCTCGTCGGAGCCCTCGGCCAGCCTGTAGTCCACGTCGGATAACAGCTCCGCCACGGCGACCTTGGTCTCGTCGTCCAGCTGAATCCGCGGCAACTCCCTCTGCAGTGCTCTTAAGAAATCGACTCCGGCGATGCCCTTCATGTACATCAAGTCCCGCAACTTCTCCCTGGCCTTCTCCACATCGCCCGAGAGGGCCGTGTTGAAGACGTCGAGGATCTCGCTTGGGCGGGCCGCAGAAGCCACAGCGGCTACGCTCTCCTTGTCGACAGATCGGCTTGCAGCCGCGGCCATCTGGAGGAGGTTTATGGCCCTCCTCATGTCGCCCTGAGAGATCTCGTATATGGCGTCTATCCCGTCCTCGGTGACCGTGATGCCCTCCTGCTTGGCTATATATGCGAGCCTCTTGGCCATCAATTCCTTGGGCATAGGGGGGAATCTAAAGACGGCGCATCTCGAAATTATCGGGTCTATAATTCTCGACACGTAGTTTGCTAGTAGTATGAATCTTGTGGTGTTTGCGTACATCTCCATTATTCTCCTGAGGGCTTGTTGTGCGTCCGATGTCATGTTGTCGGCTTCGTCTAGTATCACGAGCTTGAAGGGGGCTTTGCCCACGGGGGCTGTTCTGGCGAATTCCTTCACTCTCTCCCTAATTACGTTTATCCCTCTCTCGTCCGAGGCGTTTAGCTCCAGCGTGTTCTCCCGCCAAGCGTCTCCGTACAGCTCTCTTGCGAGGACTAAGGCCATCGTCGTCTTGCCAGTGCCCGGAGGCCCGTAGAAGAGGAGATGCGGCATATTGCCCGCCTTGACAAATTCCTTAAGCCTAGCCTTAACCTCCTCCAAATCCACAACCTCCTCGAAAGAACGAGGACGGTACTTCTCAAACCAGAAGAGCTCGCCCAGCGACATGTAATCTCATAGGAAGTCTATTAATAAATCGAGATCTCCGGCGTGCGGTATTATCTGGAGGCCGCCGCCAGACGCTCCAGCTCGTCCTTGCGCCTAATCGCGAAGCTTCTGGGATCGTTCGAGGCCGCCGCTATTATCTCGTCGGCTAGGCACTCCTCTATAGGCCTGGCGTTGTTGAACGAACAGGCACGCGAGCCTTCGGCCATCCAGTGTATGGCCAAATCAAGTCTGCGTTGCGGGGATACGTCCACCGAGACCGAGTAGGCGATGCCGCCCATTATTATACGCGTGATCTCCTCGCGCGGGGCCGCGTTTATTATAGCGTCTATGTATACTTGGAGCGGGTTCTTGCCTGTTTTGTAGTGTATTATCTCGAACGCCCTCTTGACTATATTATACGCCTTGTGTTTCTTGCCGGCGTTTCGCCCCGGCCTCATCATGAGGTTTATGAGCCTCTCGACGATGGGGATCTGGGTCTTCCCAAAACGCCTATTCTGGAATCGCCCCTCCGTGTGCGGCAGATACACAGGCTTTAGGCATATGTACCTCCTCAAGCCCGGATCCCTCACAACGACGTCATCGTAGGGCCATTTGCCGAAGAGCAAGATCTGGCCGTCGTTGTAGGTCCTTATATCGCGGGGGCATTCCTCCACTATAGGGACATCCTCGACGTACTCCACCTTAGCCCCCTTAGGCAACTGCTCGCCGAATATAGACGGCGAAGACATTGGGACGGAGATTGTGGCTATATTTAAACCTTAAAGGAAGGAACGGGAAAAATTGGGGGTTTTTGGCTTGTTATTTCTTCTTGCCGATGAGGCGCCAGACTTTTATGCCGGTGTAGGGCGATGTGGCTACTGCGAATATCATGGGGCCTCTGGCTGTGTTCTTCTCCACAGTTTCGTACTTATCAGTCTCAAACGCCTGCTTCGCCTTAATATCGTAGAACTTCAGCTTCTGCGGCATGGCATTACAAAAATAGATATTTATAAACTTTTCGTGCAAAATAGAATGCTGGATATTATATACCATATAAGATGGATATTATATAAAAAGAGAAAATACGGTTTTTTCTTTAACAATTTTATACAATATGATCGAGGAAGTACAGAAAAGCGAAAACCTCAACAAGATTTTCAATAATATGGCTGTTCTACTAGACGGCTGTAAGCCCCTTTCTTCTTAACGTTTCTCTCATCGCGCTGGCCAAAAGCCTGGCCACCCTCAGCGGCTCAGGCCTCTTGCCGTACCTCCTCGTCAAAAGGGCTGCGCGGTAGGCGTCGCCGGGCGGGAGCCCCCACGACCTCACGTAGAGCCGCCCCCCGTCGGGATAGGCGAATTCCACAGGCCGGCCGAGCCTCGATATGCGCTCCCACCTAGAGGGCCCGTCGGGGAAGAGCTTCTTGACGGCCGCCTCGACGTCGCCTTCAGGCTTCTCGAATACATAACACGCCGTGGGGAGGCCGGTATTCATCCATATCGCCTCGCCGTCTATCCAGTTATAGAAAGAGACTATACATCCGTCTAACATGACCATATGTATGTCCGGCCTCCTAAGCCTCTCCACCACGGTCAGAGCCGCGGCGGTCCCGTCGACGCCCCCCAGCGTGGCCTCGCCGTAGGCCACCGCCTCTATGTAGCCGTCCCTACGCATGAGGACTCCGGCGTAAATCGAGCGGCCCTCCCCAAGCCTGAAGCTCTCGGCTATGCCTATAACCCTGAAGTTTTTCTGGAGCCAGCTCATCTCAGGAACACCTTGAGGAAGTCCCCCTCCCTCCTTATAGCCCCCCTGGTGCACATCAAGGCGCACGCGCCGCAGCCCACGCAGGAGCTCAATAGCTCGGGCACTCCGCGTTCGCCCTGCCTCAACGCGTCGCAGTTAGTGATAAAACAGTCGCCGCATCTATCGCAGAGGTCGGGATCCACTACGTATCTTCCCGAAAATAGGGACGGGGAATACCCCACAACACCCCTAGAGAAAAGCTCGCAGGGGTTCCCGGACGCGTCTAGGTCGACCAGATAGCCCCCGAGCTCGACCGCGGCGCCGTCAGCGCCTCTAGATATGGCCACGACCGGGCCCGCCTTATATCCCCCCAACAGGATTCCCCTAGCTATGGCCGAGGACGGTATAGGCTGGACCGACACGTCTACCACGTCGGCCAGAGTCCGCGGCGATATGTAGGTCGGGAGCACTTGGAAGTCGGGCCTCTCGGCGTCGCCGAACTCTAGGCATATGTCCGACACCACAATGGGCACATCGACGCGCAACTTGAGGAGGTTGTATAGGCAGGCGAACAGCGGGAGGTACGCCTTGTCTCTGGAGATCTCCCTGCAACGGATCCAGCGTCTGGGCTTCAGATAGTTCTTGTTGAATGTGGAGACTCTGTAGGGCGCCGCCGCGGGCTCCTCGCCGTCGTAGCCCACCGGTATCTGCCTCAACTCGGAGAACCTCACCGCCTCTTCGAGATCCCGGAAACAAGGCAACCCGTCGGGGCAGGGCGATAGGAGCAATGCCCCCCAGACTCCGGTCTCCAATATGGCGGCTATCCACTCCTTATCGAAGCGGCCTACGGCGAGAGCCCTCCTGAAAGTTATGGAGAGGCCGTACGAGATCCCGAGGGCCGTTAGGTCGCCGAGCTCCTCCCCCCTGACTACGAACTCTATCATGGTCTAGCCAGCTTCAGCCGGACGACGACTTTCATGAGCGCGTTCTTCTCGTGGGGAAAGTCGTCGAGAGGCCGAGGCCCGTTTTGTTTAACCCATATACAATTTTCGGAAAGATATATATTGCCTGTATTTAAATCCAATATTAATGGAAACATTTTACATGCTAAAGGCTTCTTATCATGTATAGTACATTTTCTGGATTTTTTGTCGAAAAACGGACACCACCCCCTCACGATCCATCTATATATCTTCACGCCGTTGAACTCGCCCAGCTCTCTAAACGATAGCTCGACGCCTCTTCGCGACGCCTCCTCCTTTAGCCTCAACACCTCCTCGTGAAAGACAGTGGGCATCTGCTCCTCGGAGTCGAAATAGCAACAGTCGGCCGGACAGCCTATCGGACACTCGAAAGGCACTTGGAGGCCCCCGACTGTGTTTAAATATTAACTCCCAGAATCTAGGTATCAATTTTTAGAACCCTCTTGTCTTATAAGCAAAAGAATAGGCAGAGATGCGGCGTTACGACGAACTGATTATAGATCTTTAACAAATAGAATATTTATACAAGTAAATAAGCCAATATCAAGATCTTATTTGCATACGCCATGATCCCTTTAATTTCTTAGAGCATAATAATCAAGTTTTTAGATTTGCAATCTCTCGCTACTTACATAAAATAGCCTTTCTAATTATTTAGAGAAAACTTTAAATCTAAGAAAATACGAACCGCCATGCCGAAGAAGAAAGAGGAGAAGAAGGAGCAACAGCAACAGAAGAAGTAAGCCCTGTTACAACCTAAATGAGCCTTCCTTTTTTCCTTTCGCCCCTTTTCCGATACATGTTATATACCGCGGGATCCGAGCACGAGGCGTCGAGGCTGGCTTCGCGCCGGCTTCAACCTAAGCTCGGTCCGTAAATTTAAAAATAGGTCTTATGAGGGAATCTCACATGCCTAAGGTAATCGAAATTGGGAGAGTTGTGGTCAAGGTCTTGGGAAGGGAGGCGGGCAGGAAGGCTGTCGTCGTGGATATCGTGGACGACAACTACGTCGTCATAACGGGCCCGAAAAGCCTCACAGGGGTTAAGAGGAGGAGGGTCAACGTCAACCACATAGAGCCCACCGACAAGAAGATCGATATAAAGCGCGGGGCCAGCGACGAAGAGGTCCTCAAGGCGGTGGAGGCCGCGGGCTTGGCCCAGTATATGAAGGAGCGGGTCAAGCCGAAGTTCGAAGGCGTGGTGTCGGAGCTTTGATGTGTCTCTTTGTTCTAGAGATATCTACATAAAGGCGCCTAACGAGCAGACCGACCCCCGGTGGGGGAAAAGCCCCGGAGATAGGCCCGTCGAGGAGCACATAAGATACTCCCTAGTGATTTTGGACAAGCCGCGCGGGCCCTCGAGCCACGAGGCCGTCGCCTGGCTCAAGAAAATACTCGGCGTAGATGTCGCGGGGCACTCGGGCACTCTCGACCCCAATGTCTCCGGCGTATTGCCGGTGGCCGTGGCCGAGGGGACCAAGGTCTTGATGGCGCTGTCGAGAGCCGACAAGGTCTACGTGGCGGTGGCCAAATTCCACGGCGATGTGGACGAGGAGAGGCTCAAGTCAGTCCTGGCGCGCTTCACCGGCGAGATCTACCAGAGGCCTCCTCTGAGATCCGCCGTGAAGAGACAACTGCGCACGAGGCGCGTGTACTCGCTCGAGCTTCTGGAGCTGGACGGGAGGTACGCCGTGTTGAGGATGCACGTGGAGGCCGGCACCTACGCCAGGAAGTTGATACACGACATCGGCGAGGTGCTCGGCGTGAGCGCCAACATGAGGGAGCTGAGAAGAGTAGCCGTCGCGTGCTTCGACGAGAGGGAGGCCGTGACGCTACAAGACGTGGCCGACGCGGTTTACGTCTGGAGGAACTACGGCGACGACACCGCCTTGAGGCAGGTCCTCAAGCCCATCGAGGAGATAGCCAGAGGTTTGGCCAAGATCTGGATCAAGGACGGGGCCGTCGACGCCATATGCCACGGGGCCCCCCTCGCGGCGCCCGGGGTGGTCAAGTTCGAGACGCCCTTCAACAAGGGCGATCTGGTGGCCTACTTCACCCTTAAAGGCGAGCTCGTCGGCGTGGGCAGAGCGCTGGTGTCCAGCGACGATCTCAAGAACATGGAGAGAGGGCTCGTCGCGAGGACCGACAGAGTCCTCATGAAGCCCGGCACGTACCCCGCCACGTGGAGGGAGAAAAAACGTTTAAATGAAAAAACTGGATAGGCCGTGGATTTGCCTGTCAGGCGCATAGTCATCGACGCCGCTATACCCACAAAGGACATCTCTATAGTGGATGTGGCCAAGTCGCTGTACGAGGCGCGCGGCGTCAAGGCCGTCAGAGTCACGGTGGACGACGTGGACGTCGACGTGCTGGGCTTGATGATAATCGTGGAGGGCGAGGGCATAGACGTGAGGGAGGTGCAAGAGGCCATAGAGAAGGTCGGCGGCGTCGTGCACTCCCTGGACGAGGTCGTCGTGGGCGAGTACATCCCCCGCACGACGGAGGAAGGCGATAGATGAGGTACGCGGTCCTGGGGCTCCTCGACGGGATGATCACCGCCATAGGGCTGACGTCCGGCGCCCTCATCCGCGGCCACTCCATAGGCCTCCAGGAGGCCGCGTCCATAGCGGTCGTCGTGGCTACGATAAACGGCTTGACTAGCTTCGTCGCCGAGTACTCGCACCAGAGGGCGTCGTTGAGGGATATAGAGTACAAGATATCGTTGAGGTCGACGGGCAGGATTCTGAGGAGCTTGGTGCACAGACGCGCCCTCGCCCGCTCGTTGCGCTCGGCCTTGTTCATGTTCGCCTCGTCTCTCGCCGGCGCCTCCTCGGTGCTGATACCGGCGTCTATCAAGGCCGTGTTCGGGCTGTACGCCCTCGGCGTCTTGGTCCTGGCTGCGTCGATAGGCTTGGCCAAGACGCCGGAGGAGTTCGGCGAGTGGCTCGTGATGATAGGAGCGTCGGCGGCTGTAGGCCTCGCCGTCGGCTTGTTGTTCCCCCTAGCAGCATGAGCTTTTTAAAGCCTCCTCGATAGGTAGGCCGTGTCGACTCTACCGATCGAGTACATAAGGATGAGCCGCATGTTCAGAGAAGTGGTCGAGGGCAAGGAGATAGTGTCCTTCGAGGTCCCCGCCCACAAGTTCTTCGCCAGAAACGAGGTCCTCTACCTCTCGACTGTGCTGGACTACGACGCCAGGAAGCTGGAGAACATGATATCCGACATGAAGTACGGGAGGGTCGTCGTGGAGAAGATGTGGGCCGTCCGGCTGGACGCCGATATGTTCAAGGAGTCCAAGAAGGTTCTCCTCCCCGACTTAGCGTCGAACCAAATAGACGGAAACGTGGAGGACGTTGAGGGCGGCCACGTGGTCAACATACACGTCAACGGCATCAAGGACCTCGTGAGGGTGGCCGTGTTCGACAAACAGAGCTACAAGGACATTGTGATAGTCAGGAGGAGCCCGCTCCCGGCGTTGATCAGATACGCCGCCTTCGTCTAGCTAGATGATCTCTATCTCCACCCTACGCCCCAAGGACGTAAGGCCCAGAGGCAGTTTGGGCCTGCTCCCCGAGCCCTCGCCGAGATCCACCACGACGCCGCTCCCAAACACGCGCTCCAGGGCGTCCAGCGAGTCTGCGCGCGCCGCCACGGCCCTCACCTTGCCCTCCACGTCGCGCAACAGCCTGGCGTAGAGGTTGGGGTAGTACGCCAGGAGCTCCCCGTCGTCTATCAAGACGACGTCGTAGTCCCTAGGCGCCGGGAACCCCACCAGCTTGAAGTGGCGCTCGTAGTACCTCTCGACGTACTCAGCGGCGCCCCAGCCGTAGCGCGCCCACTCCAGCTTGAGGTAGAGGGGATTGAAGCCCGCCTTGTACAACGAGAGCGAGAGGGCCCTCAGCAGAGGAGTCTTCCCCCGCCCCCCGGACACGTAGACGAGCCTCCCCGCCAGGACGTGGGACATGGCAAGGTCGAGCTCGCGCGAGCCGAGCGGCAAGTCCTCCAGGGGCAGTTCCTCCCCCAACATGGTCTGTGGGGCCCAGACGTTAATTAGAGCTCTAGATAAGACCCTCCAGCTCGTCCAAGTATACTTCGCGGCCTCGCTTTATGGAGACCTCGGCGGCGTCGCAGAGCTTCAAGGTGTAGACTATATCCTCGGCGGGGACGACATAGCCGCCGCGGCCCGCCACGGCCTTCAAGAACTCCCTGTCTTGGGCCAGCAGGGGCTCCTCACCCGACAGCCTCGGGCTCCAGACGCCTTCCCGCCCAAAGAAGGTGAGCGCGTCGGTGGAGAAGTCTATCACGGCCGTGCCCTCGGTGCCCACCACCTCGAACCTCCTGAACTTGTAGGAGGGGGTCCAGCTCGACTCGTAAAAAGACGAGAACTTGTCGCCCCTAGCAAATACTTGCGCGTGGATCACCTGCCCGTCCTCCACGAGGCCGTAGGCCGACACCGAGGAGGCCCTACTGCCGATCGCGTAGAGGGCGAGGTCGAAGTCGTGTATTGTCAAGTCCTTTATGACGCCGACGTCTCCAGGCCGTTGGGGCCTGGGCGAGGTGCGCCTCCCGTATATGGACACCACGCGGCCCAGATCGCCCAGCCTATCTCTCAGATACTTAACGGCGGGGTGGAAGCGGAGCACGTAGCCCGTCGTCACGACGACCCCCCTCGCCCTGTCGAGGAGCTCCACCGCCTGCAGGTAGTTCTCCGTGAATGGCTTCTCGACTAAAAGGGACACGCCCGCCGAGAGGAGGACGGACGCGTGATCCCTATGCATCTTAGTCGGCGTGGCGACCACCGCGGCGTCCACATCCGCCTTCACCGCCTCGTCTATAGACCGCAACGGCCTGGCCCCGTAGACCTTCTCGGCCCACCTAAGCCTGCCCTCGTCGATATCCACGGCGTAGAGCTCGTCCACTAGGCCCTCCGCCGAGAGCAACTTGAAAACCCTCACGTGATTCTTCCCCCAACCCCCGACGCCGATCACGGCCACTTTCAGCATATGAGGCGCCCCCGAGCCGACCTATATATGGATTGCCCCGCCCGAGCCCGCAGTCTGCGAGAGGCCTCCCGGCGCCATGTAGGATTTTTGTCGGAACCTCGGCGCGCCCATGACGAGGGCTAAAAGAGCTGACGCAGAGGACCGTCCTCTGAGGGCGCGGCCCCTGGCTATCTTGGGATGCACGGCGCCTTGACCCAAAGCCAGCTCACGGGGGCAACCGGGGACGGCTCCAGCGGTGTCTCTACGTCCTCGAGAGGGGCAAGGTGAGGGGCGTCAGTAGCTCTGGACAGCCCAGCGCGCACTCCTCAGCCAGTAGCCAAGCTCAGTATCTCCGGGACAGCGCCTAGAGCTATAGGCAAATGACGCCAGATTCGAGGCCAGAGCGATGGAGCCCCGGCCGGGACATTCGGGGACGACCCTTTCGAACCCGGGACCTCCCGCTTACGAGGCAGACGCGGAGCTTAGCTCCTGGGCGCTCCAACCGGGCTGAGCTACCGGGGCCCCAACGGCATAAGATAGCCGAATATTAATTTTTTAGCCTCCCGCAACACGGCATACGCAACGGGTCGGCCTGGGCGGGGAGGAAGCCGGGCATACGAAGCTTGAGCCGCCGCGTATTCTCCGGACGCGAAACCGCCCGCCAGCGAGGAGGCCGGCGGACTGCGTTTGTCGAGGCATACGGGGAGGTGTGCCG
The DNA here is from genome assembly GCF_000193375.1 of Thermoproteus uzoniensis 768-20. GTDB lineage: Archaea > Thermoproteota > Thermoprotei > Thermoproteales > Thermoproteaceae > Thermoproteus > Thermoproteus uzoniensis_A. Next base: position 1,409,154 of record NC_015315.1, on the reverse strand, counting down.
TGGGCGGGCTGGGCCAGAGGAGGATCTGGCTGAGAGCTGGGGTAAAGCTTTTTTAGCGGAGCTTTCGTCCTAGGCTATGGGGCCGTAGTCTAGCTTGGTAGGATGCCGGCCTGGGGCCGAGCCCCGTCGTCGGAGCGCCGGTGAGCCCGGGTTCAGGGAGATCCCGCCCAGAAATCCCGGCGGCCCCACCATAGTTTTATCGTAAAGGCGATACATACCGCGAGAACTAGCCGGCCCTACGAAGATGAAGGGGGAGAGATCCGCCGAGCAGGTCCCCCAGCAACCGACAGAGCCGGGGTTATATAGTGCTGACGCTCTCGGCTGGAAGATGTTCCGCGGCTCGCGGAGAGGGAGGCCGCCGTGTTGGACGCGTCTATAGAGATCGCAGAGCCGGCCCATATGGGGGATAGCACATGCCAGAACAGGCGGCGTGCCTACGGAGGCCGGCCGCACGCCCGCGGACGATGCCGCGCGCCGCCTGAGTTGTGGAGGCCGCGGCGCGCCTCGCATAATTAGATGGAGGGGCGATCTAATGGCCATATTCGCCACCGACGGCCTCATGGTGGAGGCGGGCAGGCTGGCGGGGCCCTCCTGGTGTATCCCTTGGTCTCGCTTTCGGTGGAGGGGGCTTCGCCACCGCCGCCGTAATTATGACGGCCGCGGCTTTAGTCCTCACGCCGTACTTCAAGCCCTAGGCAGGCGGGACTTCTCAAGGAGCGTCTTAGAGGCGCAGTAGAACACGCCGCGCCCCTCCGCCGATGCGTCCGACGTCGCGCCTTAATAGATAGCCGTACAGATCCTGCGGTTAAGGCAACGTAGAGGTTTGGGATACGAGCCGAATGGCATTACGACAATGATAAATGTCTGCCCCCTACGACGCCACTAACCGCCTTGCCTGTCTTTCGGGCCGATGGGGGATCTGCTCGGCGACGAAAGGCGTCTCCCCGCGACCGAGTACATTGCCTCGGCGAAAGAGCCTCGCGTAGGGCATCCGGCCATGCAGAACTAGCGGGCCCGGCGGGATTTGAACCCGCGACCTACGGCTCCGCAGGCCGCCGCGCTGATCCAGGCTGCGCTACGGGCCCTCTTTACTTATTTCTCCTATATTTTTAAGCTTTGCTCACAACGTCGTCGAGCCGGCGCCTCATCGCCAATACGGTATCAAACAACGGAATAGGCCGTGCCGATCGCGGCTACGTCTAAGGAAGTAGAGGGATGGGGCCGCCGGGATTTGAACCCGGGATCACACGGGCTTGCTCACGGCTGGGCCGCGCCTCGCCGTACCGAGCCGTGCGTCCTACCAGGCTAGACTACGGCCCGGTAGCGTATCTTGGTTCGGCTTAAAAAGTTTGCCCGCATCTGCCAGCTTGCCTTCAGTCGGCGCCGGAGCTACTGACGCGGCCTCGCGGCCGGCCCGATCTGCCGGATCGGCACGGACGCGTCATGTTGGACCGGCTTGGTAGCGGCGTAGCTGGCTTGAAGAGATCTGGAGAAGTGCCGCAGATACTGAAGGAGGCCCTATGCGAAGCCGAGCTCTCGGAAGACTTTCTGAAGAGCGGGGTGTATGGAGGCGCCGCCAGCGGGGCGCTCCAGGCCGTGAAGGGCCTATCTGGCGGCAGAGGGAAGGGATCGCTGGCGCAGTTATCTGCGAGAGGGAGCTGAGGGGTCGCGAAGGTGGAGCATTAGCGGGGGATTTCCGAGGACGTCCTCGGGGCGCCAGCCCCACTGGGCGCGGGCCGTTATAGCTTGGCAGTGGTCAAGGTGCCCTCTAGGGCTTTAGCTATCACGGCCTCCACGAACCTCTCTAGCGGCACTATCTTCTCCCCGAGTAGCCTCCTTAGGGATTTCATGGAGCTTCTTATCTCATCGACAAGTGGCGTCATCTCCCTCTTCGCCCCTTCGTCTGCCATGTCGTCCGAGTACTGGTATAGGACTCCGAGGAGCCTCCCGAGAGCCGCCGCCGGTCTGAGGAGGTCTCTTCTGCTCAATATCATGGTGGGCATCACGAAGGCGGCCTCTATTAACGGCGCCGTCTTGAGCTCCGCGGCCTCCTTCCTCAGCCCCTCTATGTCTAGGGCCTGCCCCTCCGCGAGCCTCTTGGCCACGCCTGCGAGATATTTGACCGCGTCGGCGCTTATGGACACGGCCCTCTCTATGGCCTCTGCTATTAGCCAGTCGCTGGCCACTATGGCCATCCCGTCGCCGTAGATGGCGCGGGGCGTCTCGACGCCTCTCCTCGCGTCGTGCTTGTCGACTACGTCGTCTTGTAGAAGGGACACTATGTGGAGGACCTCCAGCAACGCGGCGGCGTTGATTATCCTCTCGTCCTTCAGCCTTTCGGGATCCAGCACGTAGGTGAAGAGCAGTAGGAGGAGCGGCCTAATCATTTTGCCCGGCGTCTCTATGTAGTACCTTATCGCGGCCCTCAGAGAGGGGTTCTGGACCGACTCGCCTATACGTCCCATATCCTCCCTCACTCTGCCCAAAGCGTCGAGGACCTCGGGCGGTATCTCCACGTGAAAATAAAAAGGAGTTCCCTTTTTATTGTTTAAGTTTATATCTGTGGTCGACGGTCTCCTCGACCTTGCCCTCCCTCTTCAGCCTAGTCAACTGGGCCTTCACGACGGCCACTCTGTCGACCCCTATGGCCTTGGCCACCTCCTCCGCCGTGAACTCCTTGCCGGGGTTCTGCGCAAGGAATTGGTATACTTTATTCTTTACGCCCTCCGGCATATTTATACACTGCTCCCAGTTTTTATATTTTTCCGCGGCTCTTTTTATCCCGGCCCCTCCCGGTTTATATTTTCGCCTAATGCGGCAGGCGAATTGTATTAAAACTGGGGCGTTCGCCGGGACATGGTGAGGCTCGCGATAGTGGTGGCCGAGTTCAACTACGACGTGACCCAGCTCATGTTGCAGAAGGCTCTAGACCACGCCAAGTTCTTGGGGGCCGAGGTGACCTACGTGGTCAAGGCGCCGGGCGTCTTCGACGTGCCGGCCCTTCTGGCCGACGTGGTGAAGAAGGAGGAGGTCGACGCGGTGGCCGTCCTGGGCGCGGTCATACAAGGCGCCACGAAACACGACGAGCTGGTGGCGAACCAAGCGGCGCGCAAGATACTCGACATCTCGGTCGACAGCGGGAAGCCGGTTGCCCTCGGCGTGATCGGGCCCGGCGCGAATAGAATGCAGGCCCTCGAGAGGGTAGAGGAGTACGCGCGGAGGGCCGTGGAGGCGGCTGTGAAGATGGCGAGGAGGAGGCGTGCGTTGAGGGAGGCCAGATACTCCGGCTCTACTGTCTTTATCGAGTAGGCTCCAGTATATTCAACATCTCCCAGACGGCTTTCATGACCTCTATCTCCAGCTTGAGCTTGGCGTAGACGTCCTCCCCTATAGCTCCGGCCGAGTAGGCGTCCTCCACCTTCTTCTCGAGGGCGACCAGATCTATTTTGGACAGCTTGTCCTTGGTCAGAGAGCGGGCCCAGGCGTATCTGATCCTCGCGTCTATCTGGTCGGTCCTGTCCCTAAGGGCCTTTGCCTTCTCCTCCAGCTCTGCTATCTTCTTCCTGGACTCCTCGGCGAGTTTGGCGAAGTCCTCCTCCGATATCAGGCCCAGCTCGCGCTTAGCTGACAAGACCTCGAGCTCTCTCGTCAGCTCCGCGACGACGCCCTCTATCTGCTCCAGCCTGATCTTGACCCTGGCGAGGTCGCTGTCCCAAGAGCCCTTAAGCGCCTGCGACGCCTCGACGAACGCCCTCCAGGTGTCCTCAACGCCTCTCAGCTTCTCCTCGTACTGCGCGAGCAGTTTATCCAGCTCGCCGACCGCCACGTAGGCCACGTCGACGCTCATGGCAACACCCCCTCCAGCTCTTTTTTAAGCCTCTCGTACGCCTCCTTGGATATTTTGCCCTCCTTAAGCAACTCGTCGAGCTTGCCGAGGGAGACCCGGAGGTTTATGACCTCGGCGTTTGTCGAGGTCGACAACACGCGTTTGAAGTGTTGCCCGAGGACCTCCTCTATGGAGCTGTACCTCCTCTCCACGTCCTCCAGAAGGGCCTTCAGCCCGTTCAGCTTCTCCTCTATCTCCTGCCTCGTCTTGTTGTACTGGTCCTCAGGTATTAGGTCCCTCTTCAGCTCGAGCTCCTTCAAGGCCCTCTCGTAGTTGGCTATCGACGCGTTGAGGAGGTCTAGGGACCTCCGCAGGACCAGCTTCTCGACCTCCCACTGCCTCTTATAGCTCAGGACGGAGGACTCGTAGTTGCGCCAAGACTCGTCGAGCTTCTTCAAAAGCTCGTCGTACTTCATCACGACGTTGTCGACGACGGGCTTTATGGCCTTGTCGAAGTCGGCCTCGGCCCTCTCGACGGCGGCTACCTGGGCCAGCTGCACCACCTGCGCCTGTTCTTGCGGCTGTGCCTGTTGTTGGGCCGGCTGTTGCGCCTTGTACCTAACGTAGACGGGACATTCGGCGTAGTTGCCTATACAGTACCAGTCGAAGGGGTTCACTGGCTTCCCGGTATAGCCGCAGACGAAGCCGCCCTCGCTTCTCCTAAGAGCAGGACAAACGCTCATGGCGCTTATTGTATAGAGTTATATATTTATTACGCTCAGCGCCCTCTTAGCCTCGGCGAGGTCCTGGAGGGTGCCCACGTCGACGAACTCGGCCCTGGACACGTAGACGGCCACGCGGGGTATTAGGGAGCGGGCGAACTCGTCGAAGTCGAGGTACCTCTCCTCGAGCTTGCGCAACACGGAGCCCTCGGCCACGTATATCCCCGTCGACACGACGTGTCTAAACTTCGGCTTCTCCCTCCACGCCGCCAGCCGCCCCTCCGCCGTCTCCAACACGCCGAACCTCACAGCGGTCTCGACCTCGCGCCCCACCACCGTGAGGTCGACGGAGGACCTCGCGTGGAACTCGGCGGCGGCCCTAACGTCGAGATCCGTGATGACGTCGCCCGGCGCGACCAATGCGGGCCCGTCGTCCATGTAGTCCCTGGCGTAGTAGAGCTGCCCGGCGGTCCCCAACAGCCTCCTCGACGGGACGAAGACCACGTCGGGGTGCCGCTCGCGGAGGTAGGACCTCAACACCTCCTGCATGTAGTGGCCCACCACGTATATCTCCCTCACCCCGTTCGCCCTCAGCCACCCCAGCGCGTAGTCTATGATGGCCTTGCCGCCGAGCGCGACGAGGGGCTTAGGCGCGAAGTACGTCAAAGGCCTCAGCCTGGTGCCCAGGCCGGCGGCTAGGAGGAAGGCCTTCAAAGGTAGTCCCTCAGCCCGTACTTCTTCAGATGTTGCTCGATCTTCTTGACCTCCTTGTCCATCTTCTTGGCCTCGACCACTAAGTCGGCCCGCTTCTCCTCGGCCCCCTTTGTCTTTATGGTGCAGAGCCCGTCCGGCGTCAACGCGCGCGCCTCGCAGTAGGCGTACTGGCACCTCGCGCCTATACACTCGTCGTTGAGCCAAGTGCACCAGAACACTATTTTGTTGCCCCTTATCATGGGCTTCAACGCCTTCTTGCCGCATCTGAAGAGGGAGGAGCCGTTGGGGCCGAAGGCGCATCTAGGCCCCAGACATAGTTCCCTCGTGCCGGACACAGTATATAGCTTACCCCTCTATTAAAATTTAATCCGCGATCCTGTAGCCCAGAGACTTGAGGAACTCGGCCACCTCCTCGAACTTGGGCGAGGACCGCGCGCCGGGCCTCGTGACCTTGATGGAGGCCGCGGCGTTGGCGAAGAGGAGCCTCTCGTAGAGCGAGAGCCCGGCCAGCCTAGCGGCTATGTAGGCGGCGGCGAAGGTATCGCCGGCGCCCGTAGTGTCGACAGGCTGTAGCTTGAACGCGTCTACGTAGATGAACTCGCCGTCGCTGACGGCCATGGCGCCCCTATCGCCGAGCGTTATCACGACCTCCTTCGCGTTTATGCTCTTGGCTATGACGTCGACGGCCGCTCTGTGGTCGGCCGAGCTGGCCAACATCTTGGCCTCCACCTGGTTCATCAACACCACGTCGACGCCCGAGAGGGCCTTCGAGGCTATCTCCAAGCCCTTCCTCGCCAGCGCTGTGCCCCCGTCGACCGAGACCGTCTTGCCGAGCCTCTTGGCGACCTCCTTCGCCTTGAGTATGAGCTCCACGCGCCCGCTCGCTATATGGACGTGGTCGACGCCGCCCAGCGACTCCTCGTTTATGTCGTCGGGGGACAGGCCCATGTTGGCCCCTCTGTACGCTATCATCCGCTTCACGCCGTCGGGCTGGACCAAGACGACCACGACCCCCGACCTAACTCCCTTAATCCTCTTGACGAAGGACACGTCGACCCCCTCGCCGGCGAGCTCTCTCAGTATCATGTCCCCCAACACGTCGTCGCCGACGGAGCCTATGAACCTCGCCCTATGCCTCATCCTGGTTATCGCCACGGCGAAGTTCGCCGCCGAGCCGCCCCCTCCGGTGTATATATCCACGGCGTCCACTGACTGGTCTAAGCCGGGCAGCTCCGGCGTTTTTATATATATGTCGTAGTTCAAATTCCCTATAGACGCGACCAAGGCCACAATTTATTTTACCCCTATATTATCTATTGTGGTCGAGGACCTTCTCCAGCTGAGGAAGGCCATAGAGGAGAAGATAGCCCAGATGGAGAGGGAGCTCGAGCTCTACAGGAAAGTGCTCGCGGCTCTGGACGAGGTGATCGGCAAGAGGTCATTCACGACGGCGGCCGAGGAGAAGGAGAGGCGCGAGGCGGCCAGAAAGCCCCTGGAGATCCAGACCCTTAAGTCCAAGGACGGGGAGGAGCTCGGCGTGGCCGAGATATACGAGAACGAGCTGGTCTTGAGGCCCAAGACGCCCGTCAAGCTCGAGGGCCTCCTCAAGAGGTTCTTCGTCGAGAAGCTCTTGGAGAGGTATAGGGAGGAGGACGAGGACGCCGTGAGGCAGGGCAAGAAGGAGGCGGCCCTCGAATACGAGGTGCAGGAGGAGAGCGGTGCCGTCAAGGCCATCGTGGTTAAGAACTACGGCGACGAGAACAGGCGTAGGGACATAATAAGGGCGTTTAGGTGGACTCTCGAGAGGGCGCTCAAGAGCTGAGGGGCTAGGTTTAAGGCGCCGCCTCCGGGCCCTGCTCCACCTTGACCTTCTTCTGGCTCTTGTACATCTCCAGGAGCTCGTCGACGGTCGTCGCCTCTTCCGGCGATTTGTCCGTCCTGTATCTGCCTGTGAATCTGGGGAAGCGTATCGCCAAGCCGACGTCGGGCCTCACGGCGCCTAGGCAACAAGTGTGCAGCGGCGACAGCGTGATCTCCGCCCCTATGATTTCAAGGACTACGCCGGGCGTGAACCAGACGTCGGGCTCCATCCTGGACGAGACCCTCGGGTGTCTGTGGTCTATCTTGTAGGGCTCCAGCATTTGGTACATCTTCTTCAAATCGGCGTCTGTGAACCCGCTCCCCACCTTGCAAACTGTGTAGAACGTGTCCGTCTTGGGGTCGTAGGCGGCTGTGAGGAAGGCGCCGTAGAGGCCCGCCCTCTTGCCCCTCCCGTAGAAGGCCCCCACGACGACGAGGTCCACCGTGTCGCTCATCTCGCTGCGGTAATCCCTCTTGTATTTTATCCAGTTCCAGCCTCTGGCCCCCATCTCGTAGACGGAGGTGGGGCTCTTGCAGACCAGCCCCTCCATGCCCATCGATATGGCCTCGTGGAAGAACACGTCGACTTTCTCCTCGTCGTCGAAGAGGGCCCATTTGGCTATGACAACGTCCTCCCCCTCCTCGACTATCTCCGACAGCTTAAGCCTCCTGTACATAAGCGGCTTGTCCGTGAGGTCCTCGCCGTCTAGGTAGAGCAGGTCGAAGAGGTTGAGCTTAGCCGGGTATTCCTTGACGGCCTCCTCCACCTCGTGCTTCCTCTTGCGGTGCATGAGCTCTTGGAACGGCAACAGGTCGCCCGTGTCGGGATCCACCGCCACGATCTCGCCCTCGAGCACGGCCTCTCTGGCCGACACGGACTTCCTCACGGACTCCACGACGTCGGGATAGGCGTGGGTTATGTTCTCGAGCCTCCTGCTGTATATGGCCACGCCGTCGGGCGATACGTGTATCTGGGCCCTCTCCCCGTCGTACTTGTACTCGCATATGGCGGCGCCCCCCAGCTTGGCCAAGATCTCCCTCGACGTGCTGAGGCGCTGGGCCAACATGGGCATAACCGGCACGCCGGGCGTTATCCTCACCTCCGCAAGCCCCGCCGCCCCCCTCTCGGCCACCAACTTGCCGAGGAAGCCCAGATCCGGCCTTACGTTGTAAGCCCTCTCCAAGGCTTCTTCCGGCACGCCGAAGGCCTCCGCCAAGGCGTCTATCACCGTCATGTCGGCCACGCCCAGCCTCAAGCGGCCCACGACAAAGCGGGCCACGTACTTGGCCTCGTCAGGCGAGAGCTGGGAAAAGAGCGACGAGAGAAGGGATATCTTTAGGTCCTGCGACCCCTCGCCGGAGGCCTTGGCCACCTTAAAAAGCGTGTCGTAGACCTGCGATATGGATAGGCCGGCCTTTCTGCCCCCCGCGAAGGCGAGCAACGTCTGGGCCTGTCGTCTGGAGAGGGCCCTCCTCGCCGCCTCCCCCATGTCGCCCGTCTTCTTGTAAAGCTCCTCTATCTCGTCGGCCTTGGCGCCCGAGGCCCGCGCGATGGCCCTTATGCACAGCTTCTCGCCGACGCCGAGCTCCAGGCCCTCCCAAGGAGGCCTCAGATCGCCCAATATGATATATATCGCCTTGTCTATCTCGGCCGGCTCCAGCTTCTTGAATAGTCCCACCAGAAGCCGCACCATTGTGGTCCTCTGAGTAGTCGACTCTATCGAGGCGAGCACCTTGGCCAGCTCCGAGAACTCCACGTACTATACTCCTCCCTTAAAAATACTTAGGTACAGCTCCAGATACGTGGCGTCGACCCTCTCCCTCAAGCCCAGCCTCTCGGCTAGAGCGGATATCTCCGCCTCGGCTTCCCCCACAGACCTCTCGGAGGAGGCGACGGCCTCTATCTCCACGAACTGGCCGAGCCCCTCCACGTCGTCTAGAGATACCGTGAGGGGGCCGTAGGAGTAGTACTCGCGCCTCTTCTTTATGACCGCCACTTTCTTAAACCCGAGGGCCTCCAGCACGGCCTCCACGTCGCCCTCGGCCGAGGCCGTCAGCTCCAGCCGCGCCTTGGCGTTAGACCGCATGCGGGGGCCCTTGTATGACACCTCCACGTCGGAGCCGGAGCGCCTCACCCTAAGCGCCTCGTCGGTCTCGGCGAAATCCCTACAGGGATGCTGGAAATAGACGTCGACCTCCTCCTTGGCCTCTACGAGAGAGGCGCCGAGCTTTAAAAGCTCCTCCCTGACCTTGCCGAGGTCGGCGCGGTACTTCTGCTCAACCTCCAACATTCTTGCACGGAGGCCTCGCGGGATCGGACACGGCTACGCTGAAGAGGTAGCAACGCGACGTGGCCTCGCCGTAGTACGCGCACTCCCTGCAGTCGTCCGGACGGCCGGGCATTATGCGGACGGACACCTTCAAAGCGGCGGGCCTCGGAGGCGGCGGCAAAACGGGCGGAGGAGGCGCTTGCGGCGGCGGTTGCACGGGTTGTGGGGCGGGAGGAGGCTGGGGAGGAGGCGGCAACTGCACAGGTTGTGGAGGCAACTGAGCAACTGGAGCCGAGGGAGGCGGCGGAGGCTGTTGTGTTTGTTTCAGGGCCTCCTCCAACGGCTTTATCTCGGAGACCGGCGGCGGTTGAGGAGGCGGCGCCACGACGGGCTGTACGGGCTGGGTAGGAGCCGAGGGCGCAGGCGGCGGAGGTGGCGATGGGGGCGGCGGAGGCGGAGGGGCCGCCTGTGGGCCTAGCTGTATGCCGAACTCCTCGCCGGCCTTCTTGTAGACTGCGTTTAGGGCCTTCGACACGTCCTCGGTCCCCTCCAGTATTTTCTGGCCGTCTATGACGACTGCGGGGAAGGCCGTTATGTTGTACCTCTTGAGTATAGAGACGAGAGAGCGGAAGTGCGGCGGCACTCTCTCGACTGGCTGATCCAGCATCTTGACCACTTGATCCGCCGCGTCTTGCCTTATCTTGACCGTGGCGAGCCTGACCCGATCCCTCCTCTCCACCTTCGACCTAATCTCCTCGATGGCCTTCTTGAGAGACTCCTCGAGCTCCTGGCTCTTCCCCGATATGACGAACAACTCTACGTACACGTTTTCAACTACGCGCCTCTATTTAAGCCTAGCGTTTGCTGGATCAGACGAGAGCGCCAGAGCTCCCTCTCGATGACTTGCCCCTCGGGCCTAAGCTCGTAGAATATCTGCGTTGAGAACACGTAAATCTTCTCCGGAACGCCCACGTTGCTCATGACGTATCTCGGGAGGGCGTCGCCCAATATCCTGCGCTCCAGCATTGTCTGCGGGAGGACGACGAAGTTGGGAGGGACGTAGACGCCCTCTATGCCCCACCTCAAGGACGTGAGGGACTCGAGGGAGGCCTCCCGGAGCCCGTCAACAAGGGTGGCCTCTATCACGGCCCTGCGTAGCTCCATCTCTGAGAAGCGGGGTATCTGGAGCACCAGCTTCCCGGCTATCTTGGCCGAGTCGTGGGCCAGATCCTTGACCGGCTGGACGACGCCGAGAGAGCCGCGGACCTCGCGCCGCTCCCAGCCGTTGGAGCGGACTAAGAACTCGACCGTCACGAAGACGCCGAGTCTATACCTGGAGAGGACCTCGTCCGACGTCTTGAGGGGAAGCCCCTTGATCTTCCGTTGCATGGAGGAGCGTATGTGTGAGATGAGGCGGGCTCCCTCCTCTAGAGAAAGCATATAAGAAAAAGGGGAGGGTTTTAAAAAGGTGGCTGGGTATTACGCCTACTTCGGCGGGGCCAATATCTGCATCAAGCGCCTTCTCCTCCAGTTGCTGTACTCCATTAGCAATATCGCGACGATTATTACTATGACTATCACCAGCACTATCCACAGCACCAGCTCGGATATCGGTATCCTAACTCCGCCTATGGTTATGCCGGCGGTGCCGGGCACAGTGACGCGTATGGCGACGGTCTGGCCGGCGGGCGGAGTTATCTGGGCAGTGCCGACGTGGTTCTGCTGGGCGGTGACCTTGATGGTGTACTGCTGGCCGGCCAACACCTCGACGCTGACAGGGGCGGACGAGAAGCTCTTGTACAGAGTGCCGTTGGCGAAGTAGACGTCTACCTGCGACACCATGTTGTTGATGGGATAGCCGTTGTCGTCGACGGCGGATATCTGCAGCACAGCGGTCGGGACGGTTATGGTCTTGGTGGCGGTCTGACCAGGCGACAGCGTGAACGAGCCGGTGGAGTAGGTGCCGAACGGCGTCACGGCCACTACGTTGTACTGGAGCGGCGCGCCGGTGTTGTCCTGGGCAAGGACCTCGGCAGTCACTGAGCCGGTGCCGGAGGCCACCGCGGAGCCGCTGGGGCCTATTATCTGTATGGGCCACTGGCCGACGGAGCCCATGGCCTGGTCGACTACGCTGGCGGAGATCTTGGCGGTGGGCACCACTATCTGCACGGTCGCGGTCTGTCCTCTAGAGACGGTGACCGTCTTGCTCCACGTGTAGCCGAAGGCCTGGGCGGATACGGTGTAGGTGCCGGCTAGCACCTCGGCGGTAACGGAGCCGGTGCCGGTAGCGACGTTGGTTATCTGCACAGGCGAGCTACTGAGGGCGGTGCCGAAGGCGTCGACTACGCTAGCAGATATCACGCCGGACGGCACGCTGACTACGTAGGTGGTCGGCCCGCTGACGGTCAGCGTAGTGGTGTTGACCACGACTGAGCCGCTGGGAGTCTTGACCGTAGTAGCCACGGTCACGTTGTAGGCGCCGGCGTACTGGCTCAACGGTAGGTAGGCAGTCACAACACCGTTGCCGGTCGCCACGGTCTGGCCGTTCAGCGAGACGGTGATCGGCCAGTCGGTCCTAAGCTTCCCGAAGCCGTCCTGGGCCTGCACAGTGACCTGCGCCAGCAGGCCGAGTGATGCAAGGTCGAAAGAGCTCGGCAGAGACGTGGTGGTCAGCGTTGTCTTGAACGGCGTCGCGAGCTTTATCGGAACTCCGTTGACTGTCACTGTGTCTATCTCCATCTGTAGCGGGTAGCTCACGCTGGTGGGTATAGGCTGAGACGGCACTATGTAGGATGTACCGGATACGGTCACTGTCTTGAACGGTATGGCTACAGTGCCGCTGGGAGTCTGCATGTAGAAGGTGCCGCTGACGCCGACGGGCTGGGACAGCGGTATCTGCGTGGCGAAGGTCACGGTGGAGGTTATGGAGTAGCCGCTACTGGGCACGGTGGCGCCGCGCTGTATCGAGAAGGTGCCGGTGGCTACGGGGACCCAGACAGCGCCGTCGGCGGGAGCGGCGGCGGTGCCGGAGCTGTACGGATACAGTATGTTGTAGTCGAAGTTCGTCGACGGTAGCTGGGACAGGAAGCCGCCCGGATAGCTGGACACCAGCTTGTCGTAGACAGTCACGGAGCCGGCGCTACTGGTGGTGTTCATGAAGTAGAACATGGCGCCCTTAGTAGCGTCGTCGAACACCTGCACGACCACGCCAGCGAGCGGCTGGCCGTTGGGGCCATTGACGGTCAGCGTAGCGGGATACACGTAGGTCCTTATCTCAGCCGACGTGGCGGCGTTGCCCAGCTGGTACACGTCGTTGCCTACGTCCTGCTGGTAGACCCACACTAGGTAGGCCGGATCGCCGGTCAGCACCATCAACGGATAGCCGTCGAACCAGCTCACGTAGATGTCGTTGCTCAGACCCATGGCGCCGATGTTGGGCAGGTCGTAGAACAGCTGGCCGGTGTTGGTGGTGAATATCACTGCGTACACCTGGTGCGTCGCCCTGTCGAACAGCACCACGGTCTGGTTAGCAAGCGGCCTGGCGTTCCAGTCCAGTATGTACTTCAGCGGTAGCTCGGGGAAGTTGAAGAAGTACTTGAAGTCGTAGTCGCTGGAGTTGGTGGTCAACGTGCCCCAAGTGCCGGCCGTCCACTCGGTCGTGGAAGTCTTATAATTACAGATGGGGATGCTTATTGAGTTATAGCTGACCGCTAGGTAGTAGTTACCGGCGAGGTTAAGGGGCCATATAACCTCGACAAAGTAGGCGGGCCATATGACCTTGGACACGTTGTTGTAGATCAGCGTGGTGCTGTTAGATAGATAGACGACGACCGTGCCGCTACTGAGATAGGTTATATTCAGGACGGTCACGGAAGGTGGCTGTGCCAAGACGGTGCTATTGACAGGCAATACAACATATTTATTATCGTAGTAGATCACGGCGGAACCATTGTAGACGTTGGTAGCTATCGCGAAGAGGCCGTTGAACAATTTAGCTATGTAGTAGACAACCGATCCGGTGCAGTATTTCGCGGACTCGCTCACCACATTGAAGGTGTACTGCCAACCGTTCCTGGGTCTATCGGCATAGCTGGCATAGAGCACTTTTTCTGGGTAGGAAGTAGAGCTCAGCGGCTGTAGGTTGAACAGCTTCACCAGCAACGTGTAGTTGTTCAACGCCTGCTGGGCGAGCTGGTAGGCATTCATCAGCTCGGCCTTTATGGTGGGCGACAGAGTCCTGTTCGCCTGTATCGGTATGTCGTTTATGAAGTGCTTGAGCGTGTCGACGACGCCGCCGTAGTAGGCCTTGACGGAGTACTCATACTGCGGAGCGTAGACGTCGAGGCTCCAGAGGCCCGAGGCGTTCACGGCGTAGGATCTGCCGAAGCCGTAGCCGTTCAGCGGTATCGACTTCTGCTGGGACACATTCACATAGACGTAGCCGGTGGAGGCGTTGATGGGTATCGTGTAGCTGGAGCCGCCGCACGACACGGTCACTCCGGATACCAGTATCGGGAAGGAGGCGTTGTTGTACACAGTCAGGTAGTCCAGCGCGGTGGTGGGCAACTGCAGGCTGGTCACGCCCATGGCATACAGCGCACTGACATCCCAGACGGGCTTGCCGAGGTAGGCGCCTATGGCGAAGGCGCTGGTTCCGCCTATCGGGAACCCGAGGCCGGCGACCATGCCAGAGCCGTCGTAGAACTCGTCTAGGTAGGTGTTGGTGTAGACGGGCACCGACGACTTGGTGGCGGGAGTCGAGGCGGGTATGTAGTTCACCACGAGGTACCGCTTGCCGAAGAAGTCGTAGCCAGTGATGTAGGCGCCCTTGCTGTCGGTCAGCGGACCCAGCACGTTGGGACCGGAGGTGCAGAGAGCCTCCTTAGAGCCGGCGGCTATTATCCATATCCTGGCTATGTAGGAGCCGGCAAGCGACACGTACGCATCGTCGGCGTATTCGGGAAGCAGGGCAATCTGGCCAGCGGGCACTATGTAGGTGACGGGCGCGCCGAATCCGCCCCACTGTATGTACTTGGAGTCGGCAGGCAACATGACGTTTATGAAATGCAGAGTGACGTTAGCGCCGGCGGCGGTCGCCACCGTGGTGTTGTCGTACGCCGCATAGGCGTAGAGGCCGTTTATCAGCGTGGCTGTCGGAACGCTGTACAGCGAGGTGGTAGGCCCGGCGGTGTAGTTAACGGTGATGGTGAATACTATCTCGGCCGTGGCGTTTCCGGGCACTAGGTTCAGCGCTATGTTGCGCAGAATTATGTCGTACGCCAACAAGTTCTGCGTCAAGTTGGAGTAGTTCGATAGGTTGAACGTAGCGGTGTAGCTGGCTCCGTTACTGGCGTTGACCGCCTTCACGGTCACTATGGCCTTAGTGCCGTTGCCCCAAGGCAGATACAGCCTCAACGTCTTATAGTTGAGTAGGTTGGTTGAGTTGTACGGGTTATACATGTAGATGGCGAAGCTGGTCGTGTACACGCCGGTCGACGGGCTACTGAACGGCGCCGGCACGGGTAAATTATAGCCGCCCATCAATAGATCTAGGAATGTGTTCCTCTCGAAGTAGTTGTGAGTGCGTATGGTAGTCGGCGGGTAGCTCACGCTGACCCACCTGTCGAAGCTGGCGGCGTGCTCGTAGCCGGTGCCGTTGACAGTGTAGAGGTATACCGGCGTGGTCAGGTTGCGCGACACGAACAGGTTGGGCAGGTAGACGAACTCAGCGCCGGCGGTGACAGTCTTATAAGCGCCGTAGTAGGCGTATCTGCTAGTGAAGTTATACTGGACAGCGTCATCGTGCAGCGCAGGCGTGCCGTAGCCGGTTAGGCTGGTCAGTATAGAACTCAACCATAGAGGCTGGAAGCCGTACGGCTCGACCAGCGAGTACAGTATATAGGTGTCGCTGAAGTTGACGCCAGAGTATGGGCTATTGAACGCAAAGCCGAAGTAGCCGTTGGCCAGCGTGAAGCCTATGTACGCGTTGACAGGCAACCTCATGTCCTTAGTGAAGGCGGTGACGTTAAGCGGCACGACGCTGGCCCTTATGTCGACGGTGGGCTTGGTTAGCGTGACATAACCGTCGTACACCAAATAGCCCATATACCACACCCTCACGTGTAGCCTCATGCCGGGCAGGAACAGGTGGGCTATGTCGTAGGTGCCGACGGTAGTCGGCGTCAGGCTGCAGACGGACAGCTTGCTGTTGTTGGGTTGCGCAGAGTACAACGTAAAGACTGCGGAGTAGAGGTTGGTGGAGGAGTTGGCGAGCCAGCTGGCCATAGCCGCATACGCCAGGGCGTTGGCCACGTCGGATAAGTTGCCGGTCGGCGGCGCGGTGCATCCGGCGAAGGCTTGCGCCTTGCTCAGATACTTGGCGGCTATGCTCTGCCATATGGACTGCATGCCGGTCATGCCCACAAGCCTGAAGTCGGTCAAGACATTGAAGTCCCCATCGGTGAAGTTGAACCATCTAGATGCATAGAGGTACGGGCTGCGGTCGTCCGCTATCACCAATGTCACGTTGGCCAGTATCGGCGGGGCAGCGCCGG
Source organism: Thermoproteus uzoniensis 768-20 (assembly GCF_000193375.1). Taxonomy (GTDB): domain Archaea; phylum Thermoproteota; class Thermoprotei; order Thermoproteales; family Thermoproteaceae; genus Thermoproteus; species Thermoproteus uzoniensis_A. Next base: position 1,393,208 of record NC_015315.1, on the reverse strand, counting down.
GATAGGGGCCGGGCACTATGAACTGACTGGACAGCAGGTGCTGGCCAGTCTTGTCGAATATCCTAAACACCGGGTTGTACACCTGAGCCTCAAAGGTCTGCGGCTTGGCGCACCAAGTGGTCAGCTTCAGGGTGGTGCTGTTGGCGACTATGCCGGCGTCTATACGATCTCTAGTGCCCAACGTGTAGACGAAGTTAGTGGCGTTGAGGCCCAGCCACTGGGCGTAGTCGGCGTACGAGTTGCCGTAGAGCGTCTGGGCCGCCGTGTACGGCCAGTACATGTCCACCTGCGGTATTATCGTGCGGACGGTCATCCGGAACGTCACGTTCAGCGGTAGCTCGTCGAAGTAGGCGTAGCCCGAGGCGTTGCTTATGGACTCGCCCATCCTAACACCCACATAGCCCGGCGCAAGGCTTGTGGGCACCAGCACGAAGCCGACCAACGGGTACTGCGGGCCTAGATACACCTCCTTAGCGGGGCCGCCCACTGGGTCCTCCTCCGTCCAGACGGCGGCCATGACGCGGAAGACTTGCGGCGCTATGGGCAGATACACGACGGGCTTGAAGTAGGGGGCGTTGGCCAGCGCCACGGATATGGGCACGGGGCTTGTGGGCAAGGCCGTGTTGTTGGTGGTGCCGTACAGCTTATAGCCGAAGTAGTTCAGCGTAACGTAGGCAGTCGCCTTATTGGTCAGCGGAGCGCCCCACTGGTCGACCGCCGCGGGTATGGTGACGGGGACCTCGGCCGCCACGGGCAGCTGGGACAGAGTTATGTTCTGGCCGCCGTATACGACAGTCAGGCTTATGGTGCCGTTGACCACAGACGGCACGTTGCCGCAGAAGTCCTTGAACAGGAAGTTCATCGTCTTGAGGTTGATCGCGATATTTATAGCGTGCTCGAGGTTGTAGAACCCTAGCTTCTGGGCTTGTAGGCCGTACACGCCGGGGGTGGCGGTGGCGTTGTAGTAGACTGCCTGTACCGTGTAGGCGTCTGGGTACGCCTTAGGGCCGTACTGGGCGTAGAGCGTATTGGCCACGTTGCTCTGGGTTTCCACCATGGTGCCGTTAGGGTACACCAACGGATACGTCGCCACGACGTTGGCAGTGCCCACCAGTATAGAGCCGGCGTATATTCTGAAGCTGTAGGTGTACTGGTTCGTGCCTACGGAGAGGCCGTACTGGCTGAAGAGATTGCTTAGAGCAACGGCTTGGCTCCAGTTGAGGTACTTAATGTAGTACGTAGAGCCCGATTTAGCGAGTATCGCGTTCAGCGGCGGGAGGGGCAGATAGCCGCTGGCGTTGAACAAAGTGAGCAGATCGGCGTAGACGCCGGGAGTTATGGGCACGTACTCATACGGCGGGAGAGCCCACAGGTATAATGTGTTGAACTGGTTGGTGCCGGTGGCGCTACTGCTCCACGGGTCGGCCACGACTGCGTATTGGCCGGTCTCATTCAAATACGCCGTGGTGCCCTGGAACACAAAGGTGAGGCCTTGAGCCAACGCGGGGTTATTGAAGGGCTGACCGTTGGGCAGAGCCATGCCGTTGCGCCACCACAGCGGTATCTGCACGGGCAGTATAGCGACTGTTAGGTCAACAGTCTTATTAACCAGTCCGGTTGCATTAAGCGGGGCTTGGAAAACCACGGCGTCAATATAGCCGCTGGTGGGTTGCGGCTGGGACGAAGTGTACTGGATGGCTTGGTATGAGTATTCAACTATCAGCCTGGGGCTGAGGTTAACCGAGGACAGCTGAGCACTCTGATCCGTGAGTATGCGGATGCCGCTTATCCAGGCGAGGGTCGGGTGCTTGTATATGCTATAGACCGCATTTATCAGCTTCGTGCGGGTGAGGGTGTTGAAGCAGTTGACCAGGTCAGAAAAGCTGGATATGGTCCCGCCGCCACAGAGCGCGCGGAGGAAGCTGAACCTGACGTCGGTTATGTCGGTGGACCAACCGCCTTGTTGCTGGGATATGGTCAGCGGGTAGCCGCCTATGTTCTCCTGGATCTTAAAGGTGAAGTACTCGGGGCTGAGTATTGGGTTGCCCTTTATGTCGTAGAGCATGCCGATAGTCAAGGTGCTGAGCGGCAACGGCCATATGACCAGCTGCTGGCACGTGGCGTCGACCGAGGAGGCGTTGGTCATAGTTGTGTAGTTCAACGTCGCGATGACGTAGAATTGGTTCGGAGCTGGCGGCGTGCCCGGATACGATGTGTTGATGTGGTTAGTGCTTTCTATCAATGTCTGCTGTACGTACGTCCCTGTCTGCTGGTTGTAGATGGACATAACCACCTTGAACGTGTAGGAGACGCTGGACGGCGACAGATAGCTACTTACGTTCTGGCCCGCCGTGCCTAGCGAGGTCACGTAAGTGCCGAGGTAAGTAATGGGCCCGAAGACGGTGCCGTTAGGTATTGTCAGTTTCGACAGCGGCTTATACGTCCATGTATAGACAGGGGTACCGTTTATTGACAGCGTCTCGACCAGAGTCAAGTTGTAGGGCTGGCCTGCGGTCCACACGCCCAGATAGAACTGGTGCAGCCAAAGGAATGTGAGGTTAAGGTAACTCGAGTAGTAGTTGTTGATGACTGTGCCGTTAGGAAGTATCGTGTAGTATTGGCCCGTGAAGTTGCCCATTAAGTCTGCGAATGTGCCTTTGAAGTTGGGGACTTCGAAGAGCAGGAAGTAGTAGCCGTGCCAGTTGACTAGGAGAGCGATATCCCACCTAGTGTAGATGTTGACTTGGCTGGCTGGGGCCTTGACTTGGAACGTCACGAAGCCCGTCTTGTTGGCCGTGGCGTTGACGACAATGTTTGTGAGGGAGGTGGTCTCATTCAGATCGCGTATGACCAGCGTGAACTGCTTGCCGGCGGCCCAGGAGTAACTGTTAGTTAGGTTGGCGGCTGGAGCCCACGGGTGTTTCCCGTAGAGTGCTTGACATGCCGGGCATTCCGTGTTTATCTGCCATGTTATGTTGTAGGTTATGGTCGCTCCGGGGGCGTAGAGCCCGCCGCCCGCTTGCGAGCCTTGGGCGTGGGCTATCCCTATTGTTATTAGGCCGATTACCAGTATTAGGAATACCGTTGTCTTGGGGTTATGCATAACCGTGTGGTGGAGGGTATATTTAAACTTTTCGCGTCCAAAATTATGATACGGATATCTGTCCGTATATCGACACCTGCAACGGCCCGTTTATGGCGCCTCCGCTGTAGGTCATCGTATTACCGCTGGCGTCGACGAGCACGACGTAGCGGCCGTTGTAGTATGCGTCGACTATCGCGTCGCTACCTCCCTTCGCGAATAGGTCGGCTATCCGGGACGCGAAGGACACGGCGTCTATAGTCCCGGTGGGCGGCTTCTGGTACATGAAGGCGGGTATAGGTATAATTGACGTGCCGCAGCTCACCGGCTGGCCGTTGACGGTCACCGAGGTTACCGTGCCGCCGGAGAAGGACACGGCTATGGTGTAGTGGCCTATGGTGGACGTCACCTGCCCCACCCCGTTTGTCGAGCTACCGCTGTAGCTAGCCGTGATGGTCTTGCCCAATATATCTATGTATACAGTTATTGAGCCCGAGAAGGTTATGGTGTTGCCCGAGTACGTCACGGAGCCGCTCATGCTGTAGACCGTCGCCGTGAATGGCACCGACCCTATGGGCGTCCCGCTACAGCTGGCGTACTCTATGTACGTCCTCCTATCTGTGAACGACAAGCCGGTTATCTGGGCCACATAGAGCGTGGGGGGCTTCAGCTCGACGTATACCTGTATAGAGTAGGCCGTGCCGTTTACGACGACGGACACAGTGTTCCAGTCGTTGAGCCTCGCTTGCAAGGTCCCGTTGATGAGGAGCCGCCCCCCGGGCTGGACGGTATACACAGTGCCGTTGATCACTAGAGCGACGGCCCTCTCAGTGGCGTTGGTGGAGATGATCCACGTGTAGGGCACGGCGCTTTGGCTCGATGATATGACTATCTGGGGCGAGAGGGCGGGGTTGTACACGCCCCCGCCTATATTCAGAAGGGCATTCACCGCTATGATGCTCACGTTGAGGGCCCACCTCCACGTCGTCCCGTTGACGATAAGCGCCACGGGCCTGCGGCTGTAGGCGGGGACCGTGTAGTTAGCCCAGACGCTCTCGCCGGGCCTCAACACGTAGAGCGTTCCGTTGACCGTAAGCGCCTCGGTGGCGTTGCCCGTGTTCTTGATCAAGAAGCCCACCGGCACGGGCTCGCCGGGGGCCGCCTCGACGGTCGGCGACCATATAGCCACGGAGTAGCCGGTGGCCAGATACACCACGTGTACCTCCACGGGCACTCCGTCTGCCTTTACCCAGTACGTCCCCGCCGCCGTCGCGTTTATTTCCACCTGCGCCGTGGCGTTCCCTCCAGGCGGCACCGCGACTCCGTTGAAGTAGCCGGTGTAGTTGCCCACGTTCCTAACCGTCACGTTCACTACGACCAACGCAGGCAGTCTGTACGTCCTCACCGTCACGGGCTCCGCCGCGAAGACCGGCGTGTAGTACAACGTAGTGAACCTATACACGGCCGGCGTCCCGTTTATGTACAGCAACACGTAGTTGGCCCCCGCGCGGCTCACGGCCACGGTGAAGTTAAGCTCGGCGGCCTCGCCGGGCCTCAGCCTCACGGCGGTCCCGTTGACGTACACCACGCCGGGCGCCTCGCCGCGGTTCTCAGCCCTAAATATGAGGGTCGCGTTGGCGGGCAACCTGGTCGTGTTGACCACGGCCGTCTCCAGCACCAAAGTTATGTTCGGCCTCGGCGCACCGGCGAACGTCGGCGCGGACGTCAACGTGGCTGTAGTCGACGTCTGTGCGGCGGGCTGGCTCGTAGTGCTTGCAACCGTCTCCGATGTGGTGGAGGACGCCGAGGCGCTGGACGTGGATGTCGAGGCGGCCGTGCTCGCCCCCGCCGAGGTCGTCGAGCCCGCCGGCGGCGCCGTCTGGCTCGCTTGAGGGGTCCCGGCGCCAGTCAGGTAGGGCGCCAGCGCGTAGAGGGCTATCGCGACCGCCGCGGCGGCCGCCAGCGCGATTATCAGGCTCCTCACGGCCTAATCGCCGCCATCCTGCCCCACTTGCCTAGGTATTCGCCTATCCTGATGAGCTCGTTCAGCTTGGCCGTCCTCTCGCCGCCGACAATCCCCGTCTTTATAACCTCGGCGCCTAGGGCCACCGCAACGTGGGCCAACGTGTCGTACTCCGTGTCGCCCGATCTGTGAGAGGCCACCACCTTCATGCCGTACCTCCGCGCCGTCTTCACGGCCTCGGCGGCCCTCGTCAAAGTCCCCGTCTGGTCTGGCTTGATCAAGACGGCGGTGGTTGCCCTCATTTTGCCCCCCTCCTCTATCCTCGCCGCGTTGGTCACGTAGAGGTCGTCGCCGACTATCAGCCTGTCCCTATATCTATCGGTCAGCTCAGCGAAGGACTGGAAGTCGTCTTCCTGGAAGGGATCCTCGAGGTACACCAGCCCGAACTCGTCCAACAGCTTGGCCATGTACTCCAGTTGCTCTCTCGGGGTCCTCTCCTTGCCCTCGTTCTGGTATACGTACTTGGCCCCGTTCCAGAGGCTCGACGCGGCCGCGTCCACGCCGAGCCCTATCTCCACGCCCGTCTCCTTGGACACCTCCGCGGCGGCCTCTTTCAGTATCCTCAACGCAGTCTCTGCCGAGACCCTGGGGGTCCAGGCCCCCTCGTCGTTTTTGCCCCCAGTGAAGTGCGGATCCACCTTGGTTATGTACTTGAGGGCCCTTCTGTGCACCTCCAAGTTGGCCAGCACTGCGGCGGCCGCATCCGGCGGGTTGAGCGGGATTACGAGGAACTCCTGCAGATCGGGGCCTAGGCCTCTGCTGTGTTTGCCTCCGCCTATTGCGTTGCCCAGAGGCAGCGGGATCGTCCTCGCCGCGGCGCCTCCCAGATGTCTGAAGAGCGGTATGCCCAACGTGTTGGCTGCCGCCCTTGCGGCCGCCATGGACGTGGCCACCGCGACGGCCCCGCCTATCTTCTCGAAACGGCCAGTGCCGTCGACCTCCTCCAGCTTCCCATCCACCGCGTACTGCTCCGCCGCGTCGAGGCCCGCCAGCTCCGGCGCTACCAGCCTCTCAAAGGCCGCGAGGGCCTCGTCGATGCCGCCCTCGGGCAGGAAGGCCACCTCGTGTCTCCCCTTGGAGGCCCCGGCGGGGGCCGCCGCCCTCCCGAAGCCGTCTGCAGTGTACACCTCGACCTCCACCGTTAGGTCGCCTCTGCCCGTCAAGACCCGCCTAGCGGCTACCTCCTCTATCGTTGTGTCGACCATGTGGACGTTTGGAGGCGTACTTAAAGGTGGCGGCGCTTTATTTAAAAAGCCGGCACCACCTACACCTCATGTCGGGGTGTCGCAGACCCTGCCTCTGAGGATATACAACACTGCGACTAAAAGAATGGAGCAGTTCTCCGTGAGGACTCCTGGGATCGCCTCCGGCTACGTCTGCGGCATAACCCCCTACGACTCGGTGCACGTGGGGCACGGCAGAGTCTACGTGTTCTTCGACATGTTCCGCCGCTATCTAGAGCGCTTGGGCCTCCAGGTGAGGCTAGTCGTAAACTTCACCGACATCGACGACAAGATAATAAATAGGGCTAGGGAGGAGTTCGGCGCGGATTCCGTCAAGCGGTGGCGCGAGGTGCCGGAGCGGTACATATCCGAGTACTTCGACGTCATGCGGAGGCTCTACGTCAAGCCGGCGTACGCCTACCCCAGAGTGACGGAGAACGTGGAGGATATGTTGGGATGGATAAAGGCCCTCGTGGACAAGGGCTTCGCCTACGTGGCGCCCGACGGCTCGGTCTACTTCGAGGTGGGCAAAGTGCCGCGATACGGCGAGTTCTCCGGCCAGAGGATAGAGGAGCTGGTTGCGGGGGCCAGAGTCGAGCCGGAGCCGGGCAAGAGGAATCCTCTCGACTTCGCCTTGTGGAAGAGCTGGTCGCCGGGCGAGCCCTGGTGGGACTCCCCTTGGTGCCCCGGCAGGCCGGGCTGGCATTTGGAGTGCGTCGTCATGTCGACGAAGCATCTGGGCGTCCCCTTCGACTTCCACGGCGGCGGCGCCGACCTCATATTCCCCCACCACGAGAACGAGATAGCCATAGCCCGCGCCATGTTCGGCGTGGACTACTTCGCCCGGTACTGGATCCACGTGGGCTATCTGACCGTTAGGGGCGAGAAGATGTCGAAGTCGCTCGGCAACATAATCACCTTGAGGGAGGTCCTCTCTAAGTACAGCGGCGAGGCTCTGAGGCTGGCCTACGCCATGAGCCACTACCGCAAGCCCATGGAGTTCAGCTTCGAGCTCTTGGACCGGGCCGAGGACATGGTCAAGACCCTATACACGGCCTACGACGAGTTGGGGCAGGCCGTGGCAGACGCCGGCGAGGGCGGCTCGGAGCCCGTCGTCGAGCCCTTCTACAAATACGTGGAGGGGTTCTACGAGGCCCTCAACGACGACTTCTCGACCAACGAGGCCGCCCAGAGGCTGTACGACGCGGCGCGCTACATAATCTCCACCGTACTACATAAAATAGACAAGATCTCGCGGGAGGCCGTCCTCGACGTGCTCTCCAAATACGTCGAGATGGCGGACGTGTTGGGCTTGTTGGAGAGGAGGGAGGTGCCGAAGGAGGTGCAGGAGGCTGTCAAGGCGCTGGTGGAGGCGAGGGCCAGGCTGAGGCAGGAAAGGCAGTACCAGTTGGCGGATCAGATAAGGGAGAGGCTGTCGGCCCTAGGCGTGGATCTCCACGACTTCGGCCAGAGGACCTACTACACCTACAGAAGGCGTTGACATAAAGAGCGCCTCCACAAGCTTAAGCCTCTTCTCGATGAGATCCGGGGCGAGGCCCAATTGCTCCATGGCGACGGAGCTCAGCAGATATATGCCCTCCTCGCCGAGCACCGCGGGGGTGGCCGACGCCCTAAGGCCTTCGACCTCTATCCCCACCTCGCCTAACTCCCTCTCGACGACCCGGCCGTCGGCCAGCCTGAGCCTAACCGTCTTGAGGGGAGCTACCCGAGCCTAGCGAGCAGGCTGGCCGGCAACACCGTGTACGTGGCGCCGGTATCCACTAGGAGGTCCACCTCCACCGCGCCGGATATCCGGCCCACGGCCCATACCCTCGCCTTAACCGTAAACACCTCGTGTGTATACACAAGCCGTCTTTAAAGAACTTCCAGAACTCATAAGATCGGCGAACTTGACATAGATTTACGATAGGCGAGATTCGCAGAGCGGCCGTCTCGCCGTCGTCGAACCCGTTCTGCCAATCGCCGGCGATTCAATTTTATATCGATCTGGGCCGTGCCGTGTGTGCAGATAATTCATCCTTGGAGGGATCTCAAGAGGTATGCCGAGATAAGGCTGGAGGAGGCTCTGGCGGAGGCTGACCTCTCTCTGAGGTTTCTGGAGGAGGGGCTACACAGAAATGCGGCAGGTAAGGCCTTTCAAGCCTGGAAGGCAGCTCTAGCCGCCGCGGCGGCCTCCGCCAGAGAGTCCTTGCGATCCAGGTTCGGGGGAAAGATCTCGACGCGCGAAGGACACGAGGTGGGGCTCGTCGATTGGCTCATTGCGTTGATGCCCACCGGCCGTATGTGGGAGGTGGCCCGCGCGTTGAGGGGCGTCTACGGCGACGAGGTAGTCTTGCTGACAGCTATCGCCTTGAACCTCCACGAGGTCCAGTACAACGGCGACGAGAGCGGGGTTCTGAGCAGGTACTACAGTCTGGAGCAGGTGGAGGGGGACGTCAAGGAGCTCGTGGAGAGGACTAGGAAGTTCGTGGGGGAGGTCAGGAAGAGGCTGTCCGAGGCTCGTTAGATCGCCCTAGTGGGCAAACGTCGGCGTACCGTGAGCTCCTCACCGGTCAGCTTAGATGCATCTCCCCACGTCTAATCCTTGATGTTTATTTTAATTGTGTGGACGCCTCCCTTCAGACCGTAGGTGGCCACCAACGTTCTGTCCGGGAAGCGGGCCATCAGCTTCTCTAGCCCCTCCTCGTAGGTCTGGGCCGGCAACAACAACGGCTCGACGCCCCATATAAGCGCCAGCTTTCTGGCCACCGACGCCTCCTTCACTCCGGCGAATATCTTGACGGGTGGTCTGAACTTAGCCACGCGTTTTGCAAGCGTGCCGGTCATGGAGTAGACCGCTATGTCTGCGCCGAGATCGGCGGCCATATCGGCGACCGCCTCGGCGAATTTGTCCCTCGCGTTGGCGGGGCTGGGCCTTCCGAGCGGCCTCACCTCTGCCACCGATATGACCTTCCTGAGCCACGAGACCGCCTCCAGGGGGTAGCTTCCGCTGGCAGTCTCGTTGGTGAGCCAGAGCGAGTCGACTCCGAGAGACGCCGCGGCATACACGTCGTTGACCTCCGCCCTGGTGGGCGTCGGGTTTGTCTGCATGGAGTCTAGCAACTGGGTGGCCACCGCCACCGGCTTTCCCTTGGCTAAGGCCCTCTCTATCAACGTCCTCTGGACCTTAGGTATATACTCAAGCCCGTAGTGCAGGGCGAGGTCGCCTCTGGCCACCACTATGTAGTCGGCGGCGTCGGTTATCTCGTCTATACGGTCCACGGCGCCCTTGGTCTCTATCTTGGCCATAACGCTTGCAACGAGCCCATGCTCCTCGACGATCTTCTTCATGAGCGAGATCTCGGCGCCGTTCTTTATCAAGCTCAACGCCACGTAGTCTATATCCTCCTTGTATCGGGCCAATACGGCGAGCGCCGCGAGGTCCTCCTCAACTGGTAGGGGTATGTCGAAGTCCTTGCCCTTGACCACCACGGCCTTGTTGCTGGTTATCTCTCCTGACGATAGGGCTTCGGCCTCTACCAGTTGCCCAGAGGCGGCTATCGCCTTCAGGACAAGCTTGCCGTCCAACATGAGTATCTCGTCGCCTCTCTCCACAACGTCGAAGAACTCGCGCCTGGGTATCGGGACGAAGCTCCCGTCACTCTTGTCGGCCAACTTGAAGACGATCTTCGCGCCCGCGGCTATCCGGAGCGGCTCCATGAGGCCCGTCCTCACGCTGGGCCCTCTCAGATCGGCGATCACCGCTATCGGCTTGCCTCTGTCCTTCTCGAAGCGGCGCACAGCCTTAACCCTTGCCTCCAGCTCCCGCTCGGTCGCGTGCGACATATTTATCCTAACTCCGTCCACCAGCTCCAATAACTGGCCCAAGTCGGCCAGTCCATCGGTAGACGGCCCCAACGTCGCTACAACCTTGGTGTACACCTGCATTACTCGGCCCTTATTTAAAGTGTTTTCGAGGTCTACCTAAGCGAGGAGAGCTCGCGGATTGCAGACTCGGCGTCGGGCGCCTCGACCACCTTCTCCTGGCCTCTAAATGCCTCCACCTTTCTCACGCGGCACTGGTCTAGTATGTTCTGGATCGCTATGCCGGGGAACGCGCGGTTCCAAGGAACCACGTTCCCGTACTCGTCCAACGCCTTTACCTCCCTATCTATAAGCAACCTCCCCCTGCATCTGCTGAAGGAGATCTCTATCTTCACCCCCTTCTCCCTCGATATAGAGATTAACCTCTCAAGGAGCTTGAGCATGGACGTTGCGGGGCAACCTTAATTTATGTGCCGAGTAGTAGGTGACCACGCCGTCGTTGCTGACCAGAGCCAGCACCACCGGCGTGGACAGGGTCTCGCCCATGTTGAGAACCCTATAGAGTTGCCTCAAGGGCCTCTCTACGCCCTCCACCATTACGTAGAACAGATAACGCTCGCCTTTCTCGGCCACGAAGAGCCCGTCCTCTATCCTCTCGACGATCTTGAACCCCCTCGATCTTAGGTCGTTGAGCACCTGCTCCTCCAACACGTTCACGGACGCCTACCCCGGTAATGTTTATATAGCTTGAGGCTTCGCGGGCCGTGGGCAAACGTATATTGGTGCAGAGGAGGGGGAGGGGAGGTAGCCAGTTCAGATCGCCCAGCTGGAGGAGGGACGGCGCCGTTAGGTATCCGCGCGGCGTCTCCGGCTACGGCTATGTCGTCGAGCTGCTTCACGAGCCGGGGCTCAACGCGCCTGTGGCCAAAATAAGGATGGCCGACGGGACCGAGTTCCTCAACTTCGCCGCCGAGGGTATGTACGTGGGGCAGAGGATAGAGATAGGCGAGGACGCCTCGGTGAAGCCGGGCAATATACTCCCTCTGCGGAAAATACCGGAGGGAACTATGATATACAACGTGGAGAAGATGTACGGCGACGGCGGCAAGTACGCCAGATCGGGAGGCGCCTACGCCGTGGTCCTCGCCCACAAGGTCGAGGTAGGCAAGACGTCCATAAGGTTGCCCAGCGGCCGCGTGATTGACGTCAGCTCGGACGCCAGAGCCTCCATTGGCATCGTCGCCGGAGGCGGCAGAATAGAGAAGCCCATGTTGAAGGCCGGAGCCAAGTACCATAGATCTAGGGCGAAGGCTTGGAAGTGGCCCTTGGTTAGGGGCAAGGCCATGAGCCCGTACGCCCATCCGCACGGAGGCGGTAGCCACCCGAAGGGCGGCACGCCAGTTCCGAGAACCGCGCCGCCTGGCCAAAAGGTCGGCTTCATAGCGTCGAGGTGTACAGGTCGCGGCTGCAGAAGGGCGCGTGCCCAGCAGAGGGCCTAACACCCTTCTATAATAGCCGCCAACGCGTCCTTCTCCCTTTTGTCGTTGGTTAGGCGAGCGGCCCTCCTCGCTATCCTCCTCACGATCTTGGCCGCGTCGTCCTCGCTCACGCCTTTCTTGACCATCTCGCCTTTCATCCTGGCACAGTCTATAGGCCTCACGTCCTTGAACTCCTCGTAGAGCTTCTCCACGCGGAAGATCCTCTGGGCCCATTCCAAATCCGCCATAGGTATTTGCCAAGAGTACCCACACGAGTTACAGACGTATTTGCCGGACGGCGAGATTCTTACGTCCCTACTGCCGCACTTGGGGCAAGCCATAGGAATACGTCTCTGCCAGTTTATAATACCTCCCTTGATGGGGCGCTACATATCATCTCAAACGGCGAGGTCGCGTCAACAGCTAACTCCGCGCTGTCTCAGCCAAGACTCCAAGCGGGGACCGAAGACCTTGGGCGCCTTCCTCAGATCTTGGACCTTGGCGGCTCCCGTCAAGAACATGGCTATCCGGAGCTCCTTCAGCATTCTGGATATGGCTTGGGCCACCTTGTCGTCCAACGCCGCCTTAAGCAGAGGCTGAGACGCCGAGAAGTAGTCGGCCCCGAGGCCCAACGCCTTCGCCCCATCAAGCCCGTTCCTTATGCCGCCGGACGCTATCACCGGGCCCTTGAAGGCGGCCTTGGCCTCGCATATGGCCGCGGCGGTTGGGATGCCCCAGCCCTTGAACTCCTGGGCCAGCTCGTAGAGCTCAGGACGCGCCTCCTTGGCCCTCAGACCCTCTATGACTACGAAGGAGGTGCCGCCCGCGCCGGCCACGTCGATTATATCCGCCACCCCGTTCAGGAGGCCCGCCACCTCTTTGGAGATGCCGTTGCCGACCTCCTTGACTATCAACGGCACCCTTAAAGACCTCTTCAGAAACCTCAACCTATCCAGCACGTTCTTGAAATAGGGCTCGCCCTCCGGCTGGAAGACCTCCTGGGCTGGGTTCAAGTGGACCGCTAAAGCCGCCGCGTCTATCATGTTGACGGCTTCCTCTGCCCAGCGCAGTAGCTGGTCGTCGGGCAGTCTGGAGATCTGAGGGGCGCCTAGATTGGCTATCTTGGGCACCGTCGGCGCGTTGGCCTTGACCACCTCGAAGCTACGCCTGGCCTCCGGCTTCACTATGCCTACACGTTGCGAGCCAACATACATGGGCACCCCCAACTCCTCGGCGGCTTTGGCGAGCCTGGCGTTTATCTTCTCGGCGAGCTCGGTCCCGCCCGTCATGGCGCCTATTATGAACGGCATTGATATCTCTCGGCCTAGAAACGTGGTCCTCGTATCCACGTCGTCTAGGTCGAGCTCCGGCAAGGCCCTATGTACTAGGACCACCTCGTCCAGCCAACTATCGCCGATTTGTGACTCGGGCGAAGCGGCCAAGAATATGTGGTCGTTCTTACGCTTATCTATCATGAGTAGAACAACACGCTGGCGTAGCCGACGGTCTCCTCCCTGTACCCGCTGGTGTCTCCCGAGGTGGCGTGCTTCAACAGCTTAGCCTTGAACCCCAACGCGGCTGCGGCCTTCATTAAAGCCCCTATGGGGCCTATGCCGCACGCCGAGATGTCGTATCTAGAAATGACGTCGAAGAAGCCCTCGACGTCGCCCGCGACTATCTTGGATATGGCCAACTCGTCCTTCTTGGCGGTCACCTCGTGGTGCTCGTAGTGGTTAAGATCGGAGCTGGCTATTATATATATCCTCTTCTTGAAGTTTGCCACCATCTTGGCCAAGGCGGCTCCCAGCTCCTTGGCCGTGGAGGGCGTCTGGCGCCATAGGGCCACTGGGACGATCTTGACGTCGCCGAAGAAATACTGGATGAAGGGTATGTGGACCTCGATGGAGTGCTCCTTTGAGAAGGCGTAGAAGTCGTCCTCGAGAGATCTATACTCCGAGGACAAGAACTCGGCCGCCTCCTCGTCGATCTCTAGAGCGCCTAGAGGGGTCTCCCAGATCCCCGATTTCATTATCGCGACCGGCGCCCCCACGCCGTAGTGGTTGGGCCCTATGACCACCACAGTATCGGGCCTCCCGTAGCCCCTAAGCGCCGCGTACGCCCAGGCCGCCACGGGGCCCGAATAGATATAGCCCGCGTGGGGCGCCACGGCCCCCAGAGCCTTGGCCCCCTCCGGGCTCAACGACTCTGTCTTGGGGCCTAAGTCGTGATATATGCTCCACCTTATCCTCTCGACAAGGGCCTCCCGATCCGCCTCGTAGAAATAGCCGGCGACGGCCGGCTTCCTAATTCTAGCCATGAAGGGAGTATGTCACCGCTTTATCTAGTTTCCACGAGCTTGGTCTCGAACTCCTCAGGCGGGACTGGCAGATCTTGGTCGGGTTTAAGCTCCCCTCTCTCCCTCAAGACCTGTCTGGCCAATATCCAGAATATAAGGGCGAGGCTACGCCTCCCCTTGTTGTTGCAAGGTATCATCAAGTCGATGAAGTCGTGGGGCGTGTCGGTATCGACGAGAGCCACCACGGGTATGCCCATGATAGCTGCCTCTCTGACCGCTTGCGAGTCCAGCTTAGGATCCACCACCACCAATAGGTCTATCTCCATATACTCGGGCAGATAGGGGTTGGTCAATATGCCGGGCGTGAACCTCCCGGCTATATATTTACAGCCCACATATTTACAGAACATCTCTATGGGCTTGAAGCCGTAGGGCCTAGTCGTGTGGACCAATATCCTGTCGGGGCTGTACCTCGCTATGAACTTGGCGGCTATCCTCAACCTCTCGTCGATCTTCCTTATGTCGAAGATCCTAAGCCCGTCGGGCCTCACAGCGTAGATAAAGCCCCTCTTTTCCAAGTACTTATTGGACATCTTGGTACCCAACCTAATGCCCGAGGACAGATACCTCTCCAACGGCACTAGGTACTCGTAGCTCTCACCGCTCTCGCCCATCGAGGCGGGGCCACTCCACTCCTTTTAATTATTTTCGCCCTAGGCGTTCTGCCCTTAAGACGCTAGGTCTTGAGACGCTGGCTTTTGCTCAGAACCCAGATTTCTCTTCATCTATCCGCGATGACGGGCCTACCTCATTACCGATAAAATGGAAATTCTGGTTAAAATCTATATGTGCAACGAGCTGGGAGAATTCGCCGACTGGCTCTACCGAAACTATTCCGGGATTCTAGGCATCTCGCAGATCTACACGGTCTCGCTCGGCGGTTTCGTCCTCGTGGGTATCCACTTCGAGAGGGGTTCGAAGATCTCGGGGGATGTGCCCGTCGGCTTGGCTATTTACGGGCTGGGCGACCGCGTTAGGGGTTATTGTAGCCTCCCAATACCTTGCAAGACCGATGGCCGGATTATACGCATGGGGGACCTACTGCAGTCGAGGGCGGAGCCTTTAGAGGCCGATCTGCCGCTAGTGAGAGACCTGGGTCTCGAGGTGGTGTGCATGGATGGAGCCGTCGCGGTGGTCGACGAGGTGGGGTGTATTGACGTGTACAGCCGCATGGGGCAGTTCGTCGTCGCGTGTGGTTTATTGAATAAATGGGCCCGAGCGGGCGGCGACGTGTATCGCGAGTTCAGGGACGTGGCGGCGAGGCTCTAGGACCGTGACGGCAATATAGATATATACTTACCTTCGGTAGGGAGCTATATGAGCAATATCAGAGTGAACATACGCGGCGGGGCGGCGCCCCCGGGCTCTTTGGCCGACTATTTGAAGAGCGTGAAGGTCAAGCTGGTCACCATCTCGGGCAAAGGCGGGGTGGGGAAGTCTTTGGTCACGGCGGCTGTTGGGCTCGGCCTCGCGCTACGGGGATATAGGGTGGGCATATTAGACGGCGATATATACGGCCCGACGATACCTAAGCTGTTGGGCGTGACGGACTCCGCGCTCTACGTCGACTCCAAGACGGGGAAAATAGTGCCCGTGTCGGGACCCTTCGGCGTCAAGGTGGTTTCAATAGACTTCATGTTGCCCAGCGAGGACACGGCGGTTATCTGGAGAGGCGCCTTGGTCACCCAGGCGTTGAGGGACTTCATTTCGCAAGTGGATTGGGGATCTCTCGACGTGTTGATGGTCGACCTTCCGCCGGGCACCGGCGATGCCCCGTTGACCATAGCCCAAAGCCTACAAGGCGGGATAGATGGCAGTATCATAGTGACCATACCGTCCGAGATCTCCCGCCGTATAGTCGTCAAGGCTATAGACTTCTCGAGGAAGGTACAGATACCAGTCGCCGGCATAGTGGAGAACATGTGTTGCTTCGTCTGCCCCGACAACGGCAAGACCTACTACATATTCGGCGAGGGGGCCGGCAAGAGGATTGCCGAGAAGGCCGGCGTGCCTTTCCTGGGCCAGATACCCATGGACCCGCTACTCTCGAAACATCTAGATGAGGGCAAATTGCACGAGTTCTTGACCTTAGACAACGGCACTGTCAAACACATAATGTCCATAGTGGACGCCTTGGCCTCCAAATACGCCGATAAGTTGAGGCAAGAGATCAAGGAGGAGAAGCCCAAGAGGATTTCGTTAATGAAGCTACCTGGCGAGGACGAGGAGCAGGGCGAGTAGGGCAGATCTATAAATAGCGGGAGGTTTAGTCCTATGGCGCAGTATCCCGAGGACGTACAGAAGATGTTGGGCGTGCTCCTGGAACACAACGAGTGGAGGCGGAGACAGACGATCAACCTAATAGCCGCCGAGAACGTGATGTCGCCCCTCGCCGAGTTGGTCTACCTCAACGATCTCATGGGTAGATACGCCGAGGGCTCCGTCGGCCGGCGGTACTATAGAGGGACCAGATACGTGGATCTCCTCGAGGAGGCCCTATCCAAGAGCTTCGCCGAGATCCTCGGCGCCAAGTACGTCGACGTTAGGCCCATCTCGGGGACCATAGCCAATCTGGCGACGTACTACGGCCTGGCGCCCGAGGGGGGCACCATAGCCTCGTTGCCGACTAGGGCGGGCGGCCATATAAGCCACAACCAAGTGGGCGGCCCCAAGGCGTTGAAGTTCAAGGTTCTCGAACTGCCTTGGGATCCCGATGCGTTCAACATAGACGTCGACAAGGCGCGTAGGCTAATAGAGGAGAATAGGCCCAATATAGTGATCTTGGGGGGCTCCCTCTACCTGTTCCCCCACCCGATAAAGGAGATATCCGAGGCCGCCCACGCTGTGAGCTCCTACGTGCTTCACGACTCAGCCCACGTCTTTGGCCTAGTGGTGGGGGGCAAGTTCCCCAACCCGCTGAGGGAGGGCGCCGACGTGACCACCTCCTCTACGCACAAGACCTTCCCGGGACCTCAAGGAGGGCTTATCGCCAGCGCCCTAGAGGGGGAGGTCAACGAGTCGATCGCCCGCGGCGTGTTCCCTGTCTTCACGTCGAACTACCACATGCATAGGTACGCGGCCACCTACGTCACTCTGGCCGAGATGCGACAGTTCGGCGCCCAATACGCGGAGCAGATAGTCAGAAACGCCAAAGCGCTCGCCGAGGCGCTGCACGCTAATGGGTTCGACGTGGTGGCGGAGCATCTCGGGTTCACACAAACCCACCAGGTGGCCGTGGACGTCTCGAAGCTGGGAGGCGGCGAGGCTGTGTCCAAGTTGCTCGAGGACGCCAATATAATAGTTAACAAGAACATGTTGCCTTGGGATAAAAGCGCGGTTAAGCCTAGCGGGATCAGGCTAGGAGTTCAGGAAGTCACTAGATGGGGCATGCGCGAGGGGGATATGGCCGAGATAGCGGGCTTCTTCAAGGAGCTCTTAATAGACGGCAAAGAGCCCGGCCAAGTACGTAGAAAGGTCGTCGAGTTTAGGAGCCAGTTCCTGGAGGTGAAGTACGGCTACGGCGTAGACGGAGAGCTGGCCAGGAGGCTGTTGGGGAGCATGGGACTGACGCTCTAGATGCACTGCACGTACCCCCCATCTATAGATATCAGAGAGCCCGTTATGTAGCTGGCCCTCTCCGAGGCTAAAAACGCCACGAGCTCCCCTATCTCCTCGGGCTTAGCCATACGGCCCAGCGGTATCTCGCCCGCCATAGCCCTCAGCACGTCGTCCAGAGGCTTGCCCTCACGGACGGCTCTGTCCCTGGCCACCTCTAACACCCTCTCGGTCTCGACATAGCCCTGGAGAACTCCGTTGACGAGTATGTTGTACTGGGCCAATTGGTACGCCAGTGTCTTGACAAGGCCGGCTATCGAGAGCCGTATCACGTTGGAGAGCGTCAGATTGGGCAGAGGCCTCTTCAACGTCAACGATGTTATGTATATTATACGGCCCTGCCTCTTCTCGATCATATATGGCAACGCGTCCTTGGTCAGCCAGACGGCGCTCATCAGCAGAAGCCTCACCGCGTAGTCCCAGTCCTCCTCGGTGAGCTCCATGAAGGTCCCCGGCTTGGGAGGACCTGTGTTGTAGACCAGTATATCCACGCCGCCGAAACTCCTCGCGGCCGTCTCCACAATCTTAGCCACATCAGCCCTTTTAGTTAAATCGGCCTGCACGGGCACGACCTCGGCGCCGAACTCTGACCTTATCTCCGACGCCGTCCTCGAAAGCCTCTCTAGATCCCTAGACGCTATGACGAGGTTGGCCCCCTCCCGCGCGAGGACTCTGGCCACCCCTCTCCCTATGCCTCTACTGGCGGCAGTCACTATAGCCGTCTTCCCCTTTAACATGTTACTTGACTTCTATAAATATATATTTCTTGCAGACGTTCCTTATAGGGCATTCCTCGCATCTAAGCCTAGCGCAGTAGTTCTTGCCTATGTGGTACGCGCCTCTCTCAAACGCTATGGGATCGCCGCTCAGATAGGCGATCGTCCTCACCAGACCCCGCACTGACTTGAGGCGTATCCGTAACGGATCGCAACGCTCCTTCCGGCTTCTGCAAATCAGGGCCCGCGCCACTCTCTGTTTTATCTTGGAGGCGGTCGGCGAATCGACGTCCTCGAAGGAGCCGCTACGCATGGCAACAAGGGTGGTGTAGAAATCCCCATGTATTTTATATTTTCTAACTTCATTTTTATTATAAGCTATTTTATATGCAAGAGGAATAGTATTTTTATCTATAAAAATTCTTATAAATAACTTAATTCCTCTATCGATAGAATAACCACCGTTGTTTTCGAAGACAAATTCTCTCACATCTTTCTCAAATCTATCTAATCGTTTTTCTTTTAATATCCAGAGATATGTCCCCTTTTTATGTTTTAGAAATTCTATAATCTTTAAAATTTTATTTACATGTATATTTATCGGAGCCTCCTCGCCCAATACATTGGTAAGAAGGTGTCTCAGCTTGGATGCTGATATGCTGTCCATTTTCTCGAACTCTCGGGAGTACGCTTCCAACATCCCATTGCCCTTGATGTTATTACCTACTAGATATGATAATATTGTAATATATAGTATCACATCTTCAATATTTCTTATATTTGATAAATTATTAATAATAGTAGATATATCTGAGCTTTTATATGATTCTATTATAGATCTTATCTGAGCCGCTGTGTATTTTAAACTCCTAGGCATAGTGGCCAATACTCCGTCCTCCACCTCTGCCCCCGTCTTTACAATCGCCTCTCTTACCTCTGCGGCCACTAACTCTCTTTTACCCCTTATATTTTTATGGAGGAGCTCGTGGAAAAGGCCCGGGAAGCCCTAAAAAACGCGTATGCGCCGTATTCGAAGTTCCGCGTAGGCGCCGCCGTGTTGACCAAAAGCGGCAAGATCTACACTGGCGTCAACGTGGAGAACGCCAGCTACGGGCTGACCGTATGCGCTGAGAGGGTGGCCGTGTTTAAGGCCGTATCGGAGGGGGATAGGGATATAGTGGCCGTGGCGGTGGTTGTCGACTCGGACGAGCCGGCGGCCCCCTGCGGGGCGTGTAGACAAGTCATAGCCGAGTTCAACCCCGACGCTCTTGTGATCATGGCGACGGCCGACAAGAGAAAGGTGATTACGGCGAATCTTAGGGATCTCTTCCCGTCGCCGTTTAGAGGCGACAAGCTAAAGTCCTAGCTCCACGTAGGTGTTGGGGTACTGTCCGTTTTCGTCCTTTTCGTATTTCTTCAACATGTCCCAGATTGTCAAGAGCGCGGAGCCCGCGGCGAACAGGGCCTCCAAGCTCGGCGAGACGTCTCTGCCTTTTAAGACCACCTCGACGGCCACCGAGTCGTCTCCTATCTCTATACTGCTGTTGGCGTATTCGAGCTTCACGCACTCCACAGGCAGAAGCTCGCATAGCCTCTTTGCGTTGAGCGGGGCTATCGTCCTCGCCGCGCAGATGGGGTCGCCCTTCTCGACAGAGCCGGCCTTTATAGGTCTTGTGGAGGTTAGATGTATATAACCGTGTGCCTTAACTACATAGCCGAGATCCGGGCGGTTGGCCTTTATGGCCCCTCTCGGCTCCTCCAGACTGTATTCTACACCCTTGACCTTCGTATCTACGCGTAATCTCTTGATGTAGGTAGCGCCGCCCGCTATGGCGCCCACGAGGGCGCCGAACAACGCATCCATCTCCACGCCCGTCTTCCACACAGTCCAGGCCCTCGCCTTGACGGCGCCTCCGCTACACTCCGCCGAGGCTGATAGAGGTACCGGGTGTAGAAGCGGCACATACCTATATGCCTGTTTCGTCGCGAGAGAGGCCGCTACGACGCAACTTACAGCGTCGCTTGTAGAGGCCTCGGCGGAAGCTACGGCGTATCTGCCCACATCGCCCTTCGCCGAGATGTCGACCATCACATCTACAGCTGCCTCTCCAGTAGAAAAATCATACTGTAAAAGTAAATAATAACGGCTATCCTTAATCCGTGCCTAACGACGTCAAGGTTAAGTACAGAGTCTGGGTGGAGTGGAACGGCAACCAGATAATAGGGCCTGGCATATATGATATTCTGAAGGCCATAGACGAGACGGGCTCCATAGCCTCCGCAGCGCGTAAATTGGGATTTTCCTATAAGTTTATATGGACTTACTTGAAAAAGCTCGAGGATATCTTGCAAGTCCCTCTGGTACAGTCTAAGCGGGGCGGGCGGGAGAGAGGCAAGACCGAGTTGACCGAGGTGGGCCAGCTTCTGTTGAGACACTACGAGGAGATAAACTCGGAAATCAATAGGCTTGTACCTACTTGGGAGAGCAAATTCCAAGCAATCATAGATTCTCTGGACAAATATAGAGAGACATCTTCGGAACAAGAGGGCGAGGAGGAGTTGCCGCTCTACAGCGAGGACGAGTAGTCTATCTTCAACTTGAAGGTAGGCTCGCGGACGTACACGGCACGGGATACCGCCTCGTATACCCTCTTAGCGTCTCTCTCCTTTATGGGGCCGTAGAGATCCACAACGGGCTCTCTGTAGAGACAAGGCTTCAGCTTGCCGTCGCTCGTAAGCCTCATGGTGGTGCAACCAGCACAGAAGTAGGGGTTGTTCCAGTTCTTGACAATCTCTACATCGACGCCGGCCAGCCTCAGAATAGGTCTGTTGTGCAGATCCTTTCTGGTGTAGGCAGGCCTCGCGCCCATGCCCTCGAGCAATTCGGCCACCTCGTCCGCCGAGGCGCGGAGATCGCCGAACACTCTGCTGCCTAGACCCACGGGCATGAGCTCTATCAGTTGAATAGATGCGCCGATGGATGCGGCGAGTTTAACCAACGACCTCAGAGACTCCCTGTCGTCGTTTATCCCTTTCAGGAGCACCGCGTTGAGCTTCACCTTCATGCCGGCCTTGACGGCCGCGTGCACGCCGTCTAGCACTCTGCGGAACCACTCCTTGGGCACTCCAGCCACTTTGGAGAACTTCTCAGGATCTGTGGTGTGGACCGAGACGTTGACGCGCCGGAGACCCGCCGCGGCGAGATCCTCTGCCAACTCCGCCAACCTGAAACCGTTAGTAGTCATCGAAATCTCGACGCCGTCTCTGTTCATCTTCCGCACTATATCCACTATGTCGCTCCTCAAGAGAGGCTCGCCGCCCGTTAGTTTATAATCTCTTACGCCTACCTTAGAAAGCACGTCGACCAGAAACCCATAGTCGTCTGCGTTAAGAAGGCGGCCAACACCTCTCAACTGCCCTTCGAAGTGGCAGAATATGCAGGAGAAGTTGCAGACGTCGTTGACGGCCACTCTGAGCTTCAGGAACGGCCTGCCATATCTGTCGACCAACACCAATACCTCTTTGCGACATGTATTTTTATGTAGACGTGTAGTATACGTATACTTTAAAGGCTTGATCTTCGAGGTCTTCAAATGCTCCTCTCGGCGATAGCGATCGCATATCAGGCGCGGAAAATTTTCGCCAGATTCTTTACTCTATTCACCATATTAATCATATTAATATTTATTCAAACATACCTTATAAACAATATTATTGAAGATGAATTTTATATATTAATTGTATCGATATTGTTGGTAAGAGCTATTATAGGTAGGTACGTAATGGCGATGCGCGTGGCTCTTTACACCGTGATAGCGAGTTTAATGTTCTTCAATTCAAATTTATTTTTGATTGAACAATATAATATAATTAATATTGTATTGGATTCTATTATAATATTTCTTACAATCTTACTATTTGAAATATATGAATATTCATATTATAGAATTAATAAAACTAAGGATATTGCTATACCTGCTATATTGTCCTTGGCTTTCCAGAGCCCCTATATGTTTGTATTGCCCATCCTTCAGGGGTTTATTTTCGCCATATTTAACCTACCGATACAGATATACGGTCCTCTTGCCTCTTTTGTATATCTATTGAATTATTTCATCTTAATTTATATATTTAAGATAAATTATATTTTCCTTTTTGTTTTTATTAATATTTTTCTATTTTTAGTGGCATATTTTGTATTTAGCAAGAGGATCGCTTATAGGTCTCTATCGCCGCCGGTGGGGTGGCTCAATTCCTGGCTCGGCGGAAAATACTACGTCGAGGACGTGGTGGGAGTAGGCGGCTTTAGCTACGTCTTAAAGGTCTCGGCGGGTAGGCAGAAGTTCGCCGCTAAGGTGCTTAGGTATGTCGACGATAGAGGCGCCCCCCTCGCGTCGAGCTGGGACGTTATAAAGATATTCGGGCAGGAGATGAACAGGTACTTGGAGGTGTTGTCCGACTACGTGGTGAAGGCGTACGAGGTGTCAATACCATCTACCGAGTATAGATCTTTGAGCGACTACATGAGGAATCCCCCATACATGATACTCGAGTACATGGAGGGCGGATCCCTACGGGAGTATCTGATCGAGAAGAGGGCCCTATCTCTCGATGAATTCTTTAGAATATTTATACAGATATTGAAGGGATTAAATGATATTCATAAGAATAATTTAGTTCATCTAGACATAAAACCTGAGAATATAATGTTTAAGGATAGGGAAAAGGCTGTGGTCAAGATAGGGGATCTAGGCATTGCCAAACTAGCCGTGGGCAAGGCGGTGGCCGCGTCGTATCTCTCACCAGCTTACGCGGCGCCTGAGACCCTCTACAGTCAGACGGCATCTAAAGCCTCCGACATATATTCACTCGGCTGCGTTATGTACGAGAGCTTGACCGGGATAAACCCGCAGTCGTTCGTGGTTAACGGATACGAGATACCCCCTCCCGACAGATACAGGCCGGAGATCCCGTCTTGGCTCTCGGGCTTAATAATGTCCATGTTGTCCCCAAGGCCTGAGGCCAGGCCTACGGCCGAGCAGATCTTGAGGATATTCGAAAACTATATAAGCGGAGCCGGCGTGCCTCAATAAATGCCTTGGAAATGCCCAATTTGCGGCACTGAGAACCCCGACGATGTGGACACGTGCAGGATATGCGGCGCGGCGAGGCCGACGGCGAGCACTGTGAGCGTCGCCGAGAGGGGCCCCAAGGTGGTCGCCTACTATAGGCAACTTGTCGTTGAGATCCTCGAGACGCCTGTCAAGGGCTTGGCAGGCGCGGCTAAGGCATTCGACTTGGAGGCCCTGGGAAATATAGTGACGGTAGGTAGGGCGTTGGACAACAATTTCGTGTTGCCGGATCCCTCGGTCTCCCGGAGACATCTAAGGATCGTGGTATCTTCCGAAGGGCTAATCCTCGAGGATCTCGGCAGCACCAACGGGACGTATCTAATGCCGGAGGGGAAAAGGGTCAACGTGGCCAAGGCGGGGGAGGAGGCCGTCGTTAAGATAGGCAACTCGGTGGTTAGGTTGCGCTTGGTTAAGTGACTAGCTCAAGGGTCCTCGCCAGAGGCCGCGCCCCACCGTCCTCGATCAAGAACGTGTCCTCGAACTGGGCCACGAAGCCGTTGGCCTCCTCGACTAATACCTCGTAGCCGTAGAGAACCCCCTCAGACAAGGCGTCTTTATAGAAGGCGTCCGGGATCTGAGGAAACCATCTAGGTGTAAACGGCAAATTATTAGAAAATTGATATATTATATCTATATATTTCTGATATTTTTTAGATTTATTTCTTATAAGTCTAAATATAGTAATATTTTTTCTATCCACGACATATCCCTTGCCGTTGGTGGCGAAGGGCTCCACGGCATATACGTCGCCCGTCTTGATGTTCTGCGACGCGGACCTATCGCCGTAGTTAGGTATCACGTCCCCTGCGTGGAGGACGTAGCGCTCTATTCGATGGCCGGTCAAGTTATAGATAGGCTTGTAGCCGAACGATTTTATGGCCGCCTCGATGGCTTCGCCGATCTGCCAAGCCTTGACGCCGGGCCTCAACGCCTCTGAGGCCTTCTTGAGCGCGTTGTAGGAGGCCCTTATCAAGCCGTCGTATGCGTTAGTACCCAACGCGACTGTGACTGCGGCGTCGACAATGTAGCCGTCCTTATGGGCGCCTACGTCTATCTTAACCACAGAGTTCTTGGGGATTTTACTTCCATCGTTCTTCGTCGCAGTGTAATGCGCCGCTACCTCGTTAATGCTTATGTTGACCGGAAACGCAGGTTTGGCCCCCTGCGCAATTATGAACTGCTCTATCTTCTCGCAGAGCTCCAAGACAGGCATGTCGGGATGGATTATGTCCACGGCGTATTTCAAAGCTCTGTGGACAACGTCGCCTGCCCCGACTAGCTCGTTCACGAGATCTTCTTTCGGGTTCCATTAATAAATCAAGGCCACCTAGCTACGCCCCACCGCTTCGGGCCGGATATGTTAGATATAATTCAGCGATAGGCGTGGGCGCGAAAAAGCGGCATTTGTTATTTGTTGGAGGAAGCGCGGGGTGATATAACTAGGATGTCTTTAAATCGTCGAACGATATTATGGACATATCCTCAGGCGCCTTGGTCACGGGCCCGACTCTCGCCGCTATTATGTACTTGACGCCCCTCTTGGCAGCTAGATCCACTATACGCTGGGTGGCTATCCCGTCCATCAGTATGGCGTATACGTTGCCCTCGGACGACGACAAGAAGTCGGGGAGTTCCCTAACAGTTAACCTCTTCACAGTGCTCCACTTCTCGTCGTAGATCTCCGCCTCAAGCGTGCCGAGCATCTCATCTATCTTTGTCTTTACGAAGTCCGGTACCTCTAACTGGCGCCCGGCTGGTTGCGGCGGTTGTTGCTGGATTTGTTGCGCCTGGGCCTGCTCTTGTGACTTTATCTGTTGTTGGGCCAGATACTCCTCGACCGTCATTTTATTCCTCAGAGCC
The DNA here is from genome assembly GCF_000193375.1 of Thermoproteus uzoniensis 768-20. GTDB lineage: Archaea > Thermoproteota > Thermoprotei > Thermoproteales > Thermoproteaceae > Thermoproteus > Thermoproteus uzoniensis_A. Next base: position 1,367,898 of record NC_015315.1, on the reverse strand, counting down.
CTCGCTATCTCCTTAGCCGTCAGTTGCTCAACCTCCTTGCCTGGAGGCGCTCTGGCTATGTAGTCGACGTGTGCGACCTTCAATAGATCCCTCAACACGAGCTCGCCGCCCTTATCCCCGTCGACGAACGCCGTCACGTTCTTGCGCTTGCTTATATCTATTATGGTCTGAGGTATGCCCTGGCTTATACCCTCTATGGCTATTACGTTGCGGTAGCCGTGTTTGACCAGATTCACGACGTCGGCGCGGCCCTCAACTATGATTATGCTGTCAGACTTATCGATGTCGGGCCCTGCCGGTAGTCTCTCCGGGCCGTACTCTATCACCTCGGCCTTTGCTACATCCTCCTTCAGCTTCTCGAGTATCTCCTTGGTGTCGGGAAGCACCTCCTCCTCCATCATCTTGATAAGCTCCTTGGCCCTCTCGACTATCCTGTTCCTCTTCTCCTCCCTCAAATCCCTTATCTCCAGAATCTTGACGCTGGCCGGATAAGGCCCGACTCTCTCCACGCTCTCGATGAGCGCGGCTATCAAGGCGGTCTCGTAGCGGTCTAAGTTCGACGGTATGTTGACCCGGGCCTTCGTGCGCCCGTCCTTCTCCAATATGTCTATCTCGATCCTGCCGATACGCCCCATCATCTGTAGCTCTCTAAGATCCATATCCTTGCCGAGCAAGCCCTCCGTCTGCGAGAACAACGCGCCTATTATGTCGGATTTATCAACTACTCCGTTCACTTCTATCTGGGCGACAATCATGTACTTTGAGACTATGGTTAAGGCTCCCATGGCCCACACCTTAGTAACACCTTTAAGTATTTACTCATCTCATAACGCTCGCCGAACAGCAAGGCCTAACGTCAGCCGAGGAAGTCGAGCAGACTTCTAGAGCCGCCTTTCCCTACCAAGTCGCCTTCCCTTACGCCTATCACTTCGCCTATCCTCAACGCCGCGGGGACTATCTGCTTCTCTATGTAGTAGTCTACGTCTACCTCCTTTATATCTTCTACCAAGATATAGGGCTTGGCTCTAGAACTCAATTTATCACTACCTTTAACTATTACATATCCTATACTCATACCTTTATGTATTTTATATCCGTGCTTCTCCAATAATTTAGCTGCATATACATGCGGAGGAGTTACTTTATATTCATCTAATTCTTTATCTAAAGTTTTCCATATAATTAAATCATCAAGATCTATATTATATGTTTTAATATTATTGATAATAGATTTAACATAACTAACAATCTTATCCTTAGCTTCAGTTAAGTTCTGAGACTTAAGCGTATACTCTATGACCTTCAACTGGACCTCCTTCGCCAGCTCACACCAGTCGCCTCTCACAACTTCGAACCCCACTATATCGATTCTGCCGTCGTCCAGGAGACCGGCGTAACGTTTCTTAGATTCCGTAAATAGAAGTTTCTTATATATTTTCTCTAATTTAATCTCTATATTAAATTTATCATTTACATAATTTATTATTCTATCTATATCCTTGGAATATTTAACAAATAAACTATCAGTATCTCCATATATTACATTTATTCCTGTATTTTTAGCGAAATTTATAACATCTAGTAATATATTTCTCGCGAAGGCGGTGACGGACTCCGCGACTTCCCTTTTATACCATCTAGCCCCGAGCCAGCCCATATAGCCGTACATGGCGTTGGCCATAATCTTTAAGGCTCTTTGCCTCTCGTCCAGCAGTTTATACTCTACGCTGTTAGGATCGAGGCCGGACATGGCGCTCCTCACCTCTTTCCTCAGCTTTACTAGAGAGGCTAGGACTTGCGGTATGAAGCCAGTCGGGGACTTCCTGAACCTATGCCCGACCTCAGGCGCTCTGTAGACGCCCTCGGGCGGATCCGGCTCGCCGGGCTCCAGATAGGTGTCAGGCGATAGGTTGTACTTCATCATTATGCTGGGGTACATGCTCGTGAAGTCCAACACGGCGACGTCTTGGTAGATGCCTGGCCGCGGCTCCAGCACTATAGCGCCTTTGTAGGTCTCATAGGGCCTCTCTTCTCTGTTAGGCGCGACTTCGCCCATGCGGTACGCGTACCGCATCAACAGCCACTCGACCCTCGCCCCCACGGAGGCCGCGGCCACTTGGTCTAACGGCACGCCGGACACAGAGGAGAGCTGGATCAGGTAGGGCAACAGCTTCTCGCCCAGCCCGTATGTGGAGACCGCGTCCTCTATCGCGTATTTGATAAAGATAGGCCTCCGCGAGGGGTCGTCCCAGTACTCGTAGATCCTGTGGCCGGGTATCAAAGTCCTTTCGTCGCGTTTCATGACGCCGAAGTACTCGGCGGCTCTATCCAACGTCTTGACCTTGATCTCCTGTATCTCGTCTATGACGTTGTAGAGATCCACGTTGGCTCTCCCCACGACCGACCAATGGCCGTACACGCTCTGCTGGGGCGCCCCGCCCAGCCTATCCACTGATAGGGCTACGCCGAGTCTTTTGGCCCTCTCGGCCAGGTAGGGCCAGTCGAAGCCGTTAGAGTTGTAGCCGAGTATGACGTCGGGATCGTATTCTCTCACATATTCGACGAACTCCCGCAGTGCCTTCCTATCGTCACGTCCGTCCGCAGTTATCGCGAAGGCTTTGCCCGAGGAGTCCTTAATAGAGATGGTCACCACGGGATCTCTGGCGGGATCTGCGGTGCCCCGCGCGTTGTATACCTCTATGTCGAACGCCGCTATTCTGAGGTCCGGCAACACGCCTGTCTTTTCCAAGATCGGGACGGGAGGTCTCCGCGCCAAATACCTCCTTAAGCCGCCCAGCGTGCCTTCCTCGGAGACGTCGACCAGATGCCACGTGGACGGCGTGACGCCCACGTCGACCATATACCTCATGTAGAACCTGATGTCGGCCTCTAGAACCTCCTCGACGCCGTCTAGGGCTAGGGCGGCCTCTCTCAGCCGCCTCACGTCCTCGGGCACCCGCGCCGTTACCTTAAACAGCTTGACAGGCTTGCCGAAATACTTCCTCTCGACCGCCTCCACCGCCTCTACAGGAGCTACTTTGGCTAAAGCTTGTCTCAGATTGGACGGATTGCCCTTTACGTAAAAATAAGGCCTAAACCCTCTGTCCGCCACCACGACGCGCTCGCCGTCCTTGGTAATTCCGAACATCCTAATCTCCGGCACCCCTCCAGCGATCGAGTACGTTATGTCGAGGAGCCAGAACTCAAGCTCCACATTATTATAGTCCGTATTTATCTATGCAGCCGCTTCTGAGATGTCTGGAGGAGTTCGCAGAGCTGTTCAGACAAGGCTCGTTGCCTCGGGAAATCCTCGAGTGGCAACTGGCCGAGATCAGAAAACTGACGTCGGCGGCGGAGCGATCTCCGAGATCGCGGCCGGATCGGTAGAGCTACTTAGCCCAGTTGTATCTACGAAGCCTCCGCGAGCGGCCCCAGCCGCAACTTGCGCAATATCCCTTGGACACGTTGTAGGAGTGGCGTCCGCACCTAGGACAGCGTATGTGCGTCTTGCCCCTGCTGTGCTTCCCCATCGAGGGCGTGCCCTTCATGTCGGCGAGACGAAGAGGACGTTTTCCCCTCTCACGACCATGGTGCCTCTTTTCAATATCACATTATCGATGACCTCCTCGGCATCCTCAAGCAGTAGATTAACGTGTTGATCGAAGGACTTTAGAATGCCCCTTATCTCGTACCCATCCCTCAACTTCACCAACACCCTCTTCCCTATGGAGTCTTGGAGCGTCGCGCCTAGTGTGGCTAGGCATTTCGACATGTCACTTGACATGGCGTCGGCCCCACACCGGATATTTAAGGATTTCTCCAGGGCGATCGCCGCTCCGGGGCTCAGCGGGGGCGGATCGACCCTATTCTAGGGCCGCACGAAGCGGTCGGGCTATCAGAGAGCCCTTATCCTCTCGCCTACCCTAGGTATTACTGTGGTTATCTTATAACGCAGTTCTATGGAGGTGGCCAGGCTGACTATCTTGGAAGGCTCGCCGTGTATTAAGACGACCTTACGCGGTCTGGGCTCTACTGTCTCCACGTATTTCATAAGCTCTCTCCGGTCGCTGTGGCCCGAGAAGCCGGGTATCGACACGACGCCCATCCTCATGGATACCTTGGTCTCCCCCATGGATATGCTCCTGACTATGAAGTCCTTCTCGCCGTTGAGGATGCGCCGCCCCAATGTGTTCTCGGCCTGGTAGGAGACGAAGATCAGCTTATTGGCTGGATCGGGGGCTAGGTGCACGAAATAGTCGAGTATAGGTCCGCCGTTAAGCATGCCGTGGGGGGCTATTATTACGCCGGGCCTCTCGTCTTGCGTTATGCGCGCTATTTGGTTTATCCTGTCCTCTATCCTTTTGGCCCTCTCCACCACCTCTATGCTACCGGACGACGTGAAGGGGTTCACGCCTCCGTAGATCTCCTCCGCCACCTCTCGGTTCAAGAAGTGCGGGTACATCAGATACGCATTTAGGGTTTCTACTATCATGCCGTCGACGTATATAGGCACTCTCTTCAAGTTCCCTCTGTTAATCTCTCTATTTAGTATGTAGAGGATCTCTTGCGCTCTGCCTGTGCTGAAGGCCGGTATGAGGACCTTGCCTCTGTTCTCTATGGTCTCGGTAATTGCCTTAACTAAGGTGTTCTCCGCCTCGACTCTAGGCGGCTGGACGTCGTCGCGGCCGCCGTATGTGGACTCCATTATCAACATCTCCACGCGCTTGAACTTATTCACGGCCTTATTCAGAAGATTCGTCCTCCCGAACTTGAAATCGCCTGTATACAATATATTATAGCGCCCGTTGCCTATATGTAGATGTACTAAGGCCGATCCTATCTCGTGGCCGGCATCGTATAGGGTCAGCTTTATGTCCGGCGCTATGTCCGTCACCTCCTCGTAGTCTAACGTGATTATGTGGTACATAAGAGTCTCTATATCGCTTTTGGTATACGGCGGGATTTGCCCCTCGCGCTCCTTCAACTCGACATAGTCTGTCAAAAGTATGTAAGTCAGATATTTAGTGGGGTCGGTCATGTATACAGGGCCTCTATATCCGTACTTGTAGAGGTAGGGGAGGCAACCTACGTGGTCCATGTGCGCGTGCGACAGCACGACGGCGTCGAGGGAGTCTAGGTCTACCTGCTCCAGTAGCGGGAACTCCTCCTCGTACTGCGACGGCTTGAGGCCGCAGTCCAGGAGCACCTTGCTCTCGGTGGTATCGACCAGTATAGCGCTCCGGCCAACCTCCATAGACGCCCCGAGGAACGAGACGGTTATGGGTCCCTCCTTCACAACGGGCTCGTGGTGTATCCTGGCCCCCAACTCCCTCATCATCGCGGCCCTCTTGTCGTAGGCGCTGTGGTAGATCGTCCTGACGTCCACTATGTCCTTGGAGGGCAGTTTCATCATGCTGGGCACCCCCATCTCTATTATGGCGCGCCAGCCAGTCGACGAGAAGATCTCTCTGGCGAGCTTCTTGAAGTCCCTCTCGGGCACCGCCTTGGAGAGGTATATGTAGACGTCCCCCACGTCCTCGAAATACACGTGCTCTACCAGATCAGGGGCGAGGGAGAGGATTACCTTCTCAGCATCTTTCTTCGACAGCCGCGCCGCCGAGTCGCTCCTAACTACTATCCTTTTTTTAAGGGTCTTTGCCAACTCGGCGACTTCTTCATTGCTTAAATTAGCAGGATTCTTGACGTAAACACAGATAGATGGTCCCTCAACCTCTACCTTAGATACCTCGACGCTCGACAGAATCTCTTTGATTTTAGATTCGATATCTAAAGAATGCGCCACGGCCTAGCCCCCACTATGGTCTTATATATTTTTCTATTCGGCGACTGTCACCCTCTGCCTGGCCGAGAACACCCGTCTAAAGCCGTCCTTAGTTATGGTCACTATATCAATTCCCTCGCCGGAGCCTGGGTCGTTCCTCATGGCCGCCTTCACCGCGTTTTCGGCCAGCTTCACGGCCTCGTCGACGGTCATGTCCTCCCTATAGCCCACCTCCAGTACGCCCATGGCGTAGGGCGAGCCGCTCCCCGTGGAGATATAGCGCTCCTCGCTGTAGCTGCCCAGCCAGTCGAGCATATACAGCTGGGGTCCCTCGTCATCAAAGCCGCCGAAGATCGAATGGACGATGTATATCACCGGCCGCGAGTAGAAGAGGAGTAGAGAGGCGTAGTTGACCAAGGTCTTTACAGGTATAGGCCTCCTGTGCTCCGTCTTGTAGTCTCTAGCCAATATTGTGAGCGTGCTCAACAGCCCCTGGAGATCCGCCACTCCCCCGCTCATGGTGGCGGCTACATGCTCGTCGATTTTCCAGATCTTCTCGCCGCGTTTATGAGCTATGTAGTATCCGGCGGTCACTCTTTTATCGGTCGCCAAGACGACTCCGTCGCGAGCCTTTATACCCACGGTGGTAGTCATAAACAGGATTGGAGATCCTCTTTTATCTCTTGAGCTCTACCTCCTCCACGAAATTTACTTTCTTCAATTCGGCGAATCTGCTACCTATCTCCGACGCCGCTTGAAGCAGTATATTCCCAATTTTCTCGTAGAGTAGAACCTCGGCGGGCAACCTCACTTGGGCCTCGGAGCCATCTTGCGAGAAGGATACCGAGATCTTGTCGGGAGGTATCCTGGGCATATACTGCCTTATCAGATAGACGATCTTCTCTTCGTTGGACGTCAGCTTCCTCACCACCTTGCCTCTAACCACCAACGTCTTGCCGGCAAGGGGATGATTGAAGTCGAGCGTGACCCTGCCGCCAGAGATGGAGATAACTCTAGCCCTATTCCCCTCTATCTCCACCACGTCGTCCACGCGAGGCACTATGCCGTGTCTGTGGAATTCCCTTATGGATAGTATCTTTATCTTGCTGAGATCCCGCTGTCCATAGGCCTTTTCCGGCGGGATCTCGACCTCAACGTCTTTGCCCTCGTCTGCGTTCAAGAGAGCGTTCTCGAGAGGCTCCCAGAGCTTGGTCTCGCCGAGTATCACAAGTCGGGGCTCGTAGACTTCCTCAGGTCTGTAGATGCCCGCCTCCTTGGCCGTCGCCTCGTTAGTCGTCTCTATCACCTTGTTGTCGTCCTTGACCACAACGGTGTAGTCGAACAGTATATAGTCGCCCTTATTAAGCGTCATGGCGATGTAGCCGGCACCTCTTCCCGTTTCTGGGACATCTTCCTAGCCTTGACGATCCTCGTTATGTAGCCAGCTACTCTGTTCCTGACCCTCTTGCTCTGCAGATCGGCCAGCTCTGCCACCGCCTTTTTGTTCTCCTCAAAGCTGTCAGTGAATTTATCCGGGTACATCTCCAAGAGCTTCGCCGCCAAAGATTTTATGTAACGCGGTTTCACCCTGCCCATTGAAGGGCCACGAACAAGGCCTTAAAAATACTTTACGCCGAGTGCGCGGACCTCCGCCGTTCTGGTCGAGGCCTATACTGCCGTAATTAGGAAAAGTTTTTATATACGCGAAATTCGTAAAACCCATGAGCTCCCAAACCGCATATTTGACGCAGATAGGCGGAGTGCCCGTTCTGATATTCAAGGAGGGTACCCAGAGGGCGTTCGGCAAGGAGGCGATGAGGCTAAACATAATGATAGCGAGGGCTGTCGCCGAGGTGTTGAGGACCACGTTAGGGCCTAAAGGCATGGACAAGATGCTCATAGACTCGCTAGGGGATATAACCATAACGAACGACGGCGCAACCATACTCGACGAAATGGACGTCCAGCACCCCATAGCGAAGCTCTTGGTCGAGATATCCAAGTCGCAGGAGGAGGAGGCCGGCGACGGCACTACCACAGCTGTGGTGTTGGCAGGGGCTCTGCTAGACGAGGCCGAGAAGCTGTTGGAGAAGAACATACACCCGACAGTCGTCGTGTCGGGCTTTAAGAAGGCCCTCGACGTGGCCGTGGAGCATCTGCGCAAGGTCGCCGTTCCGGTCAACCGCACAGATGCCGAGATGTTGAAGAAAATAGCCACCACGGCTATGGGCGGCAAGATCTCCGAGACCGTGAAGGATTACTTCGCCGATCTGGCCGTGAAGGCCATTCTACAGATAGCGGAGCAGAGGGGCGACCGTTGGGTCGCCGACCTGGACAACGTCCAGCTCGTCAAGAAGCACGGCGGCTCCCTCCTCGACACCCAGCTGGTCTACGGCATAGTTGTGGACAAGGAGGTGGTGCACCCGGCTATGCCGAAGCGCGTGGTGAACGCCAAGATAGCCCTCCTCGACGCCCCTCTGGAGGTCGAGAAGCCTGAGATAGACGCCGAGATCAGGATCAACGACCCCACCCAGATGAGGGCGTTCCTAGAGGAGGAGGAGACGATACTCAAGGGCTATGTGGACAAGCTGAAGGCCGCTGGCGTCAACGTGCTGTTCACCACCAAGGGCATAGACGACATCGCTCAGTACTACCTGGCGAAGGCCGGGATACTGGCCGTGAGGCGCGTGAAGCGCTCCGACATAGAGAAGCTGGTCAGAGCCACGGGCGCTAGGCTGGTCACCAGCATAGAGGATCTGTCCGAGGCGGATCTGGGCTTCGCCGGGCTGGTCGAGGAGAGGCGCGTCGGCGACGAGAAGATGGTATTCGTGGAGCAGTGCAAGAACCCCAAGGCCGTGTCGATATTGATCAGAGGCGGCTTCGAGAGGCTTGTGGACGAAGCCGAGCGCAACCTAGACGACGCGTTGTCCGTGGTCGCGGACGTGGTGGAGGAGCCCTTCATACTGCCAGCCGGAGGCGCTCCCGAGGTCGAGGCGGCGAAGGCGGTCAGGGCGTTCGCCACCAAGATAGGAGGCAGAGAGCAGTACGCGATAGAGGCCTTCGCCAACGCGCTGGAGTCCATACCCAAGGCGCTTGCGGAGAACGCCGGCCTCGACGCCGTGGATATACTCACCGAGCTGAGGCACAAACACGAGCAGGCCGACGGCTGGAAGTACGGCCTAGACGTTTATCAGGGCAAGGTAGTCGACATGGTGTCGCTGGGCTTGATAGAGCCGCTGTCGGTTAAGGTAAACGCCTTCAAGGTCGCCGTGGAGGCCGCCTCGATGATACTCAGAATAGACGAAATAATAGCGGCCTCGAAGCTCGAGAAGGAGGAGAAGAAGGGCGAGAAGAAGGAAGAGGAGGAGAGCAAGAGCGAGACTAAGTTCGACTAAGCTCCAACAATAACCCCCTTTTATAAAGAAACAATTCTATATACGTAGTACATCGACGCCATAAGCATAGCCAATATCACTATTTTGATCGCCAGACCGATAGGGACTACTACCGACATCACGACGCCAGCCGATACTCCGGCGAGCGAGGATGCCAAGATCCTCGACTTCATCCCGGACAGCATAGCCCTATACAGGCCGCTGGACGCCCGCATCCTCCTCTCCTCGAAGTCCTCGATATCGGACAACACGCGGATCTCCTCAGCCTCTAGCAACTTTATGTAGTCTAGGCCATACGTATATTCGCCGAGCACATCCTTCAGATACTCCTTAAATTCCTTGACCGACAAGGCCCTATTCACGAGAGCTCTTATTCTATTCCTTAACCTAATTAAGCTTAAATATAGTATAAATAGATAAATTAAAAAAAGAAATAAAGATATGTAAATTAAATTATATAAAAAGAAAGATAATCCAATCGATAGAATTCCTAGTAAAAGTATGGCGCCGTTAACAATGACAAACTTGTTATACTCCTTCTCGAGAACTTTCTTTATTTTTATATTTATTAGCTCATCCAACATATATTTCATCTATATATCTAATAATTTTATTTTTATATTTCTTTTTAAGTTGTATTATAACTATATTTTCTAGATCTATATTCGCTTCAACCAATCTCTTCTTCGCCTTCTCCAAATCGGTTGCGTGCATTGTGCCGAAGCTCTGTAGGCCTATACTACGCGCAGATCTGTAGGCCTCGAAGTGTTCTGGGTATTGAAGCTCTCCTATTATAAATAAATCTATATTCCTATTCATAGAAGTAAATATTTCCTTTAATTTATTTAAAGAATTTATTTTTATTTGATTAAGAATAGGCAGATCGACAAACTCATCGGCCTCGTCTATGTATACCCTCTGTAGCCAATGAGGCAGTTCTAGATCTATTGCCTGCAACAACGTCGTCTTTCCACTACCCGGAGGCCCCGCGACTACGAGATCTCTGCGATTCACAAAAACCTCTCTCCTTATTGTTGCAATATGATCCCTATTTAAAAATCCGTCTAGAGCCAAATCGTTAAGAGTTTTAACGCCCCTATGTACCCTAATATATATATGCGGCGCTGAGACTATTGGAGGAAGGTCCACGGAGATCCTGAGCCGCAACGGGCCAAGCGCTAGGCCGTATCTAAAAGACGGGTTGGACTGAAGAAGCCTATAGCCCTTCGCCTTAGCCAGCGAGAGGAACCGGGCGACTAAATCGCCGGTAGCGTATATATTGATCCTTCGTTTACCAAATTTAGTAGTTATATATATATATTTCCCAGGAATTAATAGAATATCTTCAATATTTTTATTAATTAATAAATTATGTAGATTATCTATATTGAGCGACTTCATGAGGTAGTAAAGCGCTGCGGAACGATCTTTAGTCAATTTATAAAAAAGTTTATATCTTAAATAAATAGTTTTATCTATATTTCTCGAATATATTCTTGATATTATATTAATTATATCATCTTTATATCTAGCTATTTTGTCGTTCTCATCTATGTAGCCCAGCTCTATCAGTCTAACCAACCCGATCAGCGCAGCTCCTTGCATATCTTTCTTAGATAAACTGCAGTATCTCTAATACTCAATTTACTTATATTTAATCTTTTAGCTATATTTTCCTTATCGTAACTAAGACCGTATCTATTGCTGACCAGGTAAAATATTGTTGCCGCGACGACTCTCGGGTTCTTGCCTTGGATCTTCCTCTTATCTATAGATTCCAAGATCTTGATAGAGTTGTCTAAGACATAGATAGGCGCCTCTAGATCTTTAACTAATAATTCTATATATTGTTTTATTTTTTCTTTATATTTTATTTTATTAGAATATATTATTGTTTCTTTATTTAATCTATACAACAAGAACTTGAGAGAGATCTTCCTTATGACGTAGGGGGTCTGGACGTTCTGGCGCGGCACGTAGAGGACGGGCCCCACAACGCTACCGCACTCAGCGCACACATATTCCCCGTTCGATATGACGATTCTGGGCGATCTGCAGTAGGGACAGATCACGAAGTTATGATCGGGGGGAGTGATAAGCCTAGTATAGATCGGAGAGGAGTAGACCGTGAGAGTTGTTATGAACTAATCTTGATACCAATATATAGTTTATCACCTATATTATATGGCAAATTTAGCTTTATTTTAAATATTAGACCGCCAATAGATATATAGGTAATATCATTGTTTTTATTATATAGAATTCCCCACATATAGATATCATATTTAGTTTTATAATCTTGATCTTTATTTTTATCTATATTTATTATTAAAGTATTATTTTTATTTAGATTTATATTTAAAATATCTAGAGGAATTTCCAATTCGGCCTCCGCATCGCCCACGAGCCAGATCTTGCTCAACGGGCCTTCCAGCCTTCCTATATCCCTAACCGTTTCTTTCAGCAACATGGCGTCTCGAAATCGCTGAAAATATAAAGTTTTAACCTCTTCTTCTCTGGTAACTATTTATTAAAAATATAGTTAATCTAATTTATTTATATAATATATTTCAATAAAATATAAAGTATCAATAAGAATAAAAGCTTTAAAACTAAATATATTGGCCTCTATATGTCGGTGCTCGCCGAGGCTAACAAGAGGTTCGTTGCAGAGATAAACAATCTGTTGGGGAAGGAGGTGGTGGTAGGTCTTCACAACGGTGAGGAGTATAGGGGCGTTCTCCACGCAGTTGATAGCCAGCTAAATATAATTCTCATAAATGCTGTAACAAAATCTGGAAATAAATATGCAAAATCATTATTGATGTCTAGATATATAATATATATAAATTCTATTGAGAGGGAAATAGACTTACGGGCATTTGCCAAATATGCAGAAAAGTTCTTCCCAGGGATGGTGAAATACGTCGAGGAGTCCAACATAGTGTTGATCAGTGATAAGGTCAGAGTGAGCGAGATAGGTATAGAGGGGTCGGGGCCGCTTGCCGAGAGGGTTAGGCAGATATATGAGGAGTTTGTCAAGAGACAGCGCGGCGAATGAGTTTCGAGATAGAGGCGAAGGATCTCCTGGGAAGGATCGGAAGGCTCTACACCAAATCCGGCGCGCTGGAGACTCCAACTATATTTCCAGTAGTTGATCCTAAGAAACAAGAGCTTAAACTAAGTATAATTAATAAATATTTTAAAAATATTATAACAAATTCATATTTTATATATAGTATTTTTAAAGAACCTATCGATGTGAAGAAGTTCCTCGGGTGGAGCGGCATAGTGATGACCGACTCGGGCGCCTACCAGTTGATGAGGTACGGCGTCGTAGATATAGAGCCCGACGAGATACTTAGGTACCAGTCGGAGATAGGGAGCGATATCGGCGTGATGTTGGACCTTCCGATGGACTCGGAAGAATCGTACTTCTCGGCCTCGATAAAGGTAGAGGAGACCTTGAGAAGAGCTCTGAGAGCCGCGGAGATGCGCGGCGAGTTGGGCGGGATGTTGCTCGTGGGGCCCATACAAGGCGGGATCTACGGAGATCTGCTCGCGAGATCCGCCAGGCGCATGTCGGCATTACCCTTCGACATATACGCCGTGGGTAGCCCCACCACGCTTCTGGAGGAGTACCGGTTCGACGAGATCTTAGACATGATCTTGAGGGTCAAGCTGAATATAAGGAGGGAGGCGCCTCTGCACCTCTTCGGCGCGGGCCACCCGCTGATACTCCCCTTCGCAGTCGCCGCGGGCGTGGACCTATTCGACAGCGCGTCCTACGTGCTGTACGCCAGAGACGACAGGATAATGTTGAGGGACAGGACTGTGAGGCTCGACGAGGTGCGGGCGGACTATCTGCCCTGTAGCACCAAGCTCTGCGACAAGCCGGTCAAGGAGATTAGGGAGATGCCCAAGATGGAGAGGACGGAGCTCATAGCCGAGCACAACCTGGCCATGCTCAGGGAGGAGATCCTTGAGATTAAGCAGAGGATCTATGAGGGGACGCTTTGGGAATATCTCGAGGAGAAGGCGCGCGCCCACAGATCGTTGTACAATACGTTGAGGATTATGAGGAAGTACCTGAAGCTCGTGGAAGAGTACGACCCGGTGACGCACCCGGAGCCGAGCGGCCTGCTCTTCTTTGGCGATACGTCCGCCTCAAGGCCTGAGCCGTATAGGCACAGGTTGAGGATTAGGCATTACTACAGACATCCCGACAAGCCTGTCGCCGTGTTGTTGAAGGTGGATTTCAGGCCGTACAACAAATCGTGGGAGTATATATATTTAAATAAAATATTAGGCAAGTTTAGGGAATACATCCATGTTTATTTCATAGATGATATATTCGGGATAGTCCCGGAGGAGGTCGCCGAGGTCTATCCCCTCTCCCAGCACGAATCCTGGGGTGCCTCGGAGGCCTTGTACGACGACGTTGCGTTTATCTCGAAAAAATATAAATTAATAATTATTTATAATTATTATATAAATGGAAGAAATATAGTTAATGTTAATAATATTGACGAAATAATTAATATTTTAAACGCTATATATAGTACCGCGACTCCTCCCTCCTAGTCTCCTCAAGCTGGCGTTTAACCTCGGCATATTCCCTCTCCAGCTCCTCGGCCAGTTGCCTCAGATCTGCTGTGTCAATCCTTATGTCGAAGAGCTTGCCGAAGTGGTCGAGGGCGACGCTGGCCGCCTGGGGATCCGCGGGCTTGTCCGCATAGGGCAGGATGACCAAGGCAGGGAAGCCCCTCATCTCGAAATAGGACAGGAGAAGCCCTAGAGGGCCAACTATCTGTAACCCCTGCTCCAGCCGCCTGCCCTCGAGGGGATAGCCGGCCTTTATGTAGGACGACGTGTAGGCGATCCTCAACAGATCGCCGGGCTCCCGCCTAAATCTGCCGTCCAGCCCGCCGAAGAGCACTGCGAGTTTGAACCCGCTTCTGACGACCCAGTCGGAGAGCGCCTCGACGAAGTCGTACATCGCCTCGTCGACGAGGCCGTAGTTGTTGACGACGCCGGCCACTCTGCCGCAGGAGAATATCTCCGACTGGAGCGCCAGCCGGTCGCCCTCGTAGGCGATTACAGGCGGCATCTTCTTGTAGCGCACGTAGCCCACGACGTCGCAGTTCCTCGATAGGTGCTTGACCGCTATGTGGCCGACTATCCCTACGCCGTGGAAGCCCGTGACGAAGATCTCTCTTGTAAACGGCTTGGTTATATTAAATACTACTCGCATATCTCTCTAGTTTTTCGAGGATTTTAGTTACTCTATTTATTTCATCAATATTATTTATATAAATTAGCTGGACCTTACATATAGGGCATATGCCGTTGTAGGCTAGCTCCTCGTCGAGCGAGTAGCGCCTGTGGCAGTTCGGGCAGACGTAGTAGGTCCCCTCGGCCAGGGCCCGCACGAGGAGGGCCAGCTTCCCGGAGACGAGCTCTATCCTCTTCTTTATGGCGTTCGTTATCACCACATCGTCAACATACCACGTGTACTCGACTCGGTAGTCCGGAGTCGTCGTCTTGACGACCCCTATCATATTCGTCTTCGAGAGGAACTGGAGTATCCTCCTGGCCTCGGCGGTCGATATGTTCATCAAGATAGCTATCCGGTCGTCCGAGAGTTGCTCCTTCCTGGAATAAAGCATCTCCACCATCTTTCGGGCGAGCTTGCCGTATTCGGGGCTGTTGAACTCGAAGGAGACGCTACGCTCCACCATGATGAGGTAGGCGTTTAGCCTCTCCTCGCTCACAGAACTCTCCTCAGTTCGGTATATAAATTAAGAGACGAGCTCTCGAAACGCTTGACCTCGCTTATCTTGACCGGCAGATACGACTTGCCGTCCAGCACGAGCCCCCCGACGGGAGGCCTCGCCTCGTATATCGCGTAGCCCGGCGTCTTCCAGAAGAGCAAGAGCTTAAGCGTGTCGACGCCGAAGCCCGTCAAGGCCGAGACGGGCGCGAAGAAGGCGAAGTGCTTCCTGAGAATCGCGGCCTTCCTGACGAGCTCCGGGAGGCCTACGGCGTCTACCTTGCTCAAGACGGGGAGAACCCGCTCCTTGTGCACGCCGATTGTCGACAACACGTCGATAGACGTCTGGAGCTCCCTCGCGAACTCCTCCTCGTCGTCCGACGCATCGGCCAGCAGAAGGACCAGGTCCGCGTCGGCGACCTCCTGGAGAGTGGAGTAGAACGACTCTATCAAGACGGGCGGCAGATCCTCTATGAAGCCGATGGTGTCCGTCAACACGATTTCTTTCCCCCACAGGCTTATACGGCGCGAGTACGTGTCGAGCGTGGCGAAGGGCCTGCCGTCAACGTACTTGTGCTCCGCGGTTAATCGATTGAAGAGCGTGGTCTTCCCCACGCTGGTGTACCCCGTCAACACGACTTCGGGCACGCCGAAGTCCCTACGCCTCCTCATCAGCCTAGCCCTATCCTCCCTCATCTTGTCGAGCCTCCTCTTTATGTAGGAGATCCTGCTCACCATATGCCTATAGTAGGCGTCAACAGCATACTCGCCGGCGCCCATATAGCCTATCTGCTCGCCCATCTTGGCCCTCCTGAGATACTCCTTAACTAGAGGAAGCCGATACCTCAGCGCCGCCAGCTCTATCTGCAACTTGGACTCGATGCTGCCGGCCCTCCGCTCGAATATCTTGAGGATCAAGAGCACTCTATCCATAACCTCGACGCCCAGCCTCCTCCTCAGATTATACGTCTGGAGAGGGGTGAGCTCGTGGTACGCCACGAACACGTCGAAGTCCATGCCGGCCACCTCGTCGAGCTTCCCCCTGCCTAGATAGAAACGGGAGTCCCTCTCGCCGAACTGCGTCACGACGCCGGCCACCTCGTAGCCGGCCACCTCGGCCAGTGCCTCGAACTCCGCAAGCCTCCTGCCGAGCCTCCTATCCTTGGGGCCTACATACGCCAGAAGGGCCCTATTCCTCATCCCTCACCTCCGCCACATCGCCTAGAGTGAGCTCCCTCTTGGCAGGCGCGCCCGTCGCGGCCTCGCCCTGCTGGGCCGGCACCAATAGCTTGACCCCGAGAGCCTTCTCCAGCTTCCTGGCCAACTGGACGTCGGGCACCAGCTGGCCGCTCTCGACGCGCCTCAACACGCTCTCCTTGACGCCTATATAGGACGCCAGCGCCTCTCTGCTGAGCCCCATGGACTCCCGCGCCCTCTTTATAACCTCGGCGTACTCCTCGACGACCTCGTACCTATCGGCCGCTCTCTTAGGAGCCGGCGCTCTCCTGGGCGGAGGAGGCGGGGCCACGCGTCTCTGCGGCTCCGCGGCCGCCGAGGCCGAGACGGCGCCGTACGACGCCGCACAGCGCCTACAGACGTGGAGGACCGCGTTGTCCAGCTTTATTATATAGGGTTGTCCCTCTATCGGGGCGCCGCAGATATCGCAATACAGCATTAATACAGATCCGATACATGGTTAAAAGCATGACGCCGGAAGAACAGGCCTACGGCCTCTTGACATATATATATGGATATAAAAATATTGATATTGATAAAAATAAACTAGAAATAAAATACAATAAATCTAAAAGAATAAAATATATATATTACGAAGGCAAGCCGATATTCGCCTTCAGGAACAACGACGGCTATTTGCTCCCCCTCGCGGACGCGGCCCCCTACATGAAGGGCCCATACGTCGTCGTCGACGGGGAGACTGCCAAGTTCGTCTTGCAGGGACGTAGCGTCCCTGCTAAGTTCGTCAAGTCGTATTCGCGCGGGTTGAGGCCCAACGCCGAGGTCTTCGTGGTCGACGAAGGCGGGAAGCCCATCGCGGTCGGCAGACTTCTGTATAGTGTAAGGGAGCTGACGCTGAGGAGAGGCTACGCCGTAAAGCCCAGAGCCAGAGTAGAAATCTGATGGAGCCCCGGCCGGGACATTCGGGGACGACCCTTTCGAACCCGGGACCTCCCGCTCACCTTCTTTACTGAAGCCGTGGCCGATGCGGCGTTGCCGCTGGCCATGGCCAACGTCTTTATTCTTCTGTTGGATGCGGCGCGCATGTTCAAATCGGCTGTGGTTCTGGACTTGTTTTCTGGCATAGGCGGCTTCCTGGCGGCCATGGCGTACTATCTCAGAGCCGCACCGGCACAGGTCTGTACCCCCTTTCTGCTCTCCGGGCGTCCCGGGGGCACGGGGCCCCGAGTCGCCGGCGGCTCCCGGGGCGGGGCCGCCCTGAGGATTGGCGCCGCCCCTTCTGCAGACGCGTATTTGAACACAGCGTCGCCTCCCGGAGCCCTCGCGGGAGGCGGGGCGGGCACCAACTGGCCCATGGGTGCATAAACACACCTCCTATTTATGAATCAACGATCGGCGTATGTCAAGCTTCGCCGATCTCGTCTTTGCCAGTTCTAAATCTAAAGATTTAGAACCGATCTCGGTGCATCCCTCTTTCAACTACCACGACGCGTTGCCAGTCCTAAATCTGTCAGTGATACTGTGTAGGCATGTCGGACACTCTTCCTGACTCAATGTCGGACACATTTCCTGACCCTGCGTCGGATGTACTTCCTGAATCAGGAAAAATATCCGATTTTAACTCAGGAAATACGTCAGACGAAATGTAACGCCGCTTGAATAACACACAACGTTAACATACGTTTCAACTACCTCGCCGATTGTTAACAATGCGGCATTCAACTACTCCTTCTACATTTTACCTGAGTTAAAATCGGACATTTTTCCTGATTCGGGAAAAACGTACGGTGTTAAGTCAGGTAAAATGTAGAAGGAGTAGTTGAATGCCGCAGTTGGCTTTAAGCCTTGTCGTAGATGTGGCTGTTATCCACTACGTCTACCTGGCTATGGCGGGTGGACGTGCGGCGTATGTAGGCGTGGGGAAGCGTAGCGGCTACTACGACCGCGTATACATGCACCTCCGCGGCCACTCCTCTGCGGCGAAGAGGGGGCTGAAGGCCGATATGTTCATTATCCTGGCCTATACGCACAACAGACGGCTGGCGGAGATGTGGGAGGCTTGGCTATATGCGGTATATAAACCGCCGTACAACAGAAGGAGGCCTTCGGCAAGGCCGAGAAAACCTCCCGTATTCCCGAGGGCGAGGTGTGCGAAAAAGCCAGTGGAGGAGCCAGCGGTTGCGGCGAAGTACGCCCACGTGTACTCCCCGCTAGCTGACGCCTCTACTCGCCTAGCAGAGACAATCAGCGGCTGTTTAGAAAACGGCTCAAACCCGGAGGCGTATGTAGACAGACCTCCACCTGACCAGAAGGCGCGGCGGGTGGATTATCAATTCCACGTAAAGAGGTGAGCCGGGTGGGGTATGGGCAGGTATGTGGACGTCGACGAGGTGCTGACGAAGCTGAGGGAGAGATGTAGGGCGGTGTCGGGAGAGGAGCCAAGGCCGACGTTAGAGGCGGTGCTAGAGAAGTCTGCGAGGCGTGGCGTGCTGTACGGCACTGTGGATACGCTGTTCGAGAAGTGGAGGCTGTACATGCGGTACGTAGGCGAGGCAGTGCCTAGAGCCTTATCTTTGCCAGATGATGCGGCGACGCGGTTTAGACAGTTTGTAGACGGCCTCATCCAGCTACTGGATAGGGCTGAGGGGCAGGCGAGAGAAAAGCTGACAAAGATATGCAGAGCCGTGGAGGAGGGCCGCGTCGAGGTGATAGAGAGGAGCAAAGTCGTAAGCCACATATGCGCCGACGGGGTCTGCATCCATACACAGTTAACCAGAGCCCCGGTGTTTAAACTACCTCTACACGACGTATCTGCCAAGCTGTACTTCCCCAGTATTGGACTAAGCCCAGAGGAAGTAGAAGCCTTCCAACTAGGCTGGAGGGCGAGCGACGAGACAGCCGACAAGAGGCGGCCCATGATGGCCACGACACAGCCGTGGCAACTCTTCGCGTGGTCTGCTACTAGGCCTGGTTGGATGAGAGTACATGTAGTTGAAGTAGGCATAAATGCCGGCGGCCTCTCTCTAGAGATTTATGCCGTGGCTAAGGATTGGACGCAGAAATGGAGTAAGGAGGAGGCCCAGAGGATGGCGTTGGAGGCTTTACGCGGGGGCGACTACAGGCCTTTATTGACGTGGTATCTCGGCGATGGAGTGGTGGACGGCAGGAGGGAGAAAATAGCGCTTTCTACAGCTGTTAATATAGAGATGATTAACGGTTTATTAGGCGGGAGTTATAATTATCGCAAAATTGAACTTAGCCGAAGGAGGGCTAAAGAATTAGCCAAAAAGATAACTACGTCTGTTGGACGTTATGGCGTCCTCCTAGAGGTATTGTATAGCCACAAGTGGGTGTATCTAAAGGCTCTGGCCGATTATAGGCCGTCTTTCGATCCCGCGTATGTAGTTATCAAGGGGGTGGTGATGCGCCTCCATCTATCGGCTAAGACACTACACGCCGTGAGGTATTTCGCTGAGAGAGAAGAGGCGGAGAAGGCCCTAAACGCCCTAAAGCCTCACGCCAAGATGTACGTTGATAGGCGTTGGTATGTGGCGTATATACCGTGGAGAGAGTTGAAAGAGCTAGTTAAGAGGGATCCGACGTTGAGAGAAGCCGTTGCGAGATATCTAGCCGGTAGAAACAAGCCAGCAACAAAGAAGTTGTTATCCCAAATCCCCCTTTTTGACACTAATAGCGTTATCCTCATGAAGATCGGATGGAGCCCCGGCCGGGATTTGAACCTTATCCCAGACCCCCTGGCGGGGGCCTGACGGGACCTCCCGCTTACAAGGCCTACGCGGGGCTAAGCCCCAGGGCGCTCTACCGGGCTAAGCCACCGGGGCCCTACTCTTTACATATATTTCACATTTTTAAGTTTTCCACTAGTGCCATCGTCGGCTCGCCCGCTGACGTTTGCGTCGCCACTCGGCTAGGAGCGGCGTAGGCCGGTTTTTGACGGCGCTCGGGTAGGAAGATCTTCAACTCCGGGAAAAAGGTTATCTCGCAGTGCCTAAGCTAGCTCTGTGATAGACCCAGAGGTGCTTACGCGGCTGGTGCTCAAATATTCCGTGAGGGAGGAGGGAGGCGCCGTGTTGCGCCGCTATTTTAGATTCAGAGCGGATAGATGGTATGGCGGCATCGCCACGGCCGACGTCGTCGGTTGCAACCTCCGTTGCGGCATGTGTTGGGCTTGGCGGAACAGCTCGTTTAGGCTGGACGTGGGCGACTTCATGAGGCCCGACGTGGTGGCCCGCCGCCTGGCGGAGATGGCCAGGTCTAGAGGCATCGCGCAGTTGAGGATCTCGGGAGGCGAGCCGACTATAGCTCCCCGCCACCTCCTCGCCGTGTTGAAATCGGTGCCGGAGAGCTATACCTTTATCGTCGAGACCAACGGCATATTGATAGATAGAGGGCTGGCGCGGGAGCTGGCCGGATTTCCCAACGTCGTGGTGAGGGTGTCCATAAAGGGGGCTACTCCCGAGGAGTTCGGCGCAATCACGATGTCGCCTCCTCACTACTTCTACAGACAGCTGGACGCCTTGAGGAATTTAGTCGAGGCGGGCATGGCCCCCTGTAGGGACGTCTACGCGGCGGCCATGATAGGCTTCTCCACCGACGACGGGGTGAGGAGGCTCAAGGAGGCTCTAAGCGGCATACACGAGGCGTTGGCCGAATGCCTAGACGAGGAGCTCGTCATCCTCTACCCGCACGTTGTCAAGCTGATGAGGGCCAGAGGCCTGCGGCCTCTACGGGCCGTGGCGCCGAGCGGCGTGCCGCAGTCAATGATATGAACTGCCTGGAGCTGACCCTATACCCCAGCCTGACGTTGACCCTCTTGGAGAGGAGGGGGGACTCCTACGTCAAGGCGTTCGGCGTGAGGAAGGGCTTGGACGCATCGGCCGATCCGTACCTTTCGGGTAGATGGTACGATCCATGGCGCTACGTGGGCGAGGTGGACAGCGACGTGGAGAGGGCCGTGCGGGAGCTGTTAGATCGGTACGGGGACTGCGTAGGCATCTCCATATCGCCGGGGGACGAGGGCTTGATCTTCGTCGCCGCGTTCCTCACACAGAACACCGCGTACCACACAAACGTGCTCAGGTGGACGCACGCGTTGTTTTCCCGTAGCGAGCGCCTCGACGAGATAGCGGAGCTCGCCCCGTCTGTCGGCAACAGCTACCAGCTGAGGCGTCTGCCGGCCGCTCTGAGGGCCTACCTATCGGCTAGGCCTAAGGACAGAGCCGATCTCTTGAAGATCCCGGGCGTGGGGCCTAAAGTCGCCGACCTCTACCTCCTCTTCACGGGGGACGCCTCGGCGGTTCCAGTCGACAAGCATTTCATGAGGCAGGCGCCGCGTCTGGGACTGACGGGGAGGCCGCCCGACAAGAGCTACTGCGCTAGATACGACTGCGCTGTCTGTCCCCTACAGTCTGTCTGCCTAAGGGCGCGCGCCGCCGACAAGCTGGGCAGGCTGGCGGGGTGGGTCCAGACAGTGCTCTATATAGTTGATAAGGGCATTACGAGGGAGACTCGCCGGTCTTAGCCCCCTTGGCGCCCCGCCTCCTCCCCACCGGCCTCACGGGTTGTGGAGGCTGTCTAGGCACCACGGCGAAGCCCAGAGGCCAGCCGTAGACTCTGTCCCTCTGCTCGCTGGAGGTCGTGTGGGTCTCTATGGAGAAGCCGGCCCTGAACACCAGAGGCTCGTCTATCCAGACCGCCGTCTTTTCGGGATAGTAGGCTATGGGCTCCACGAACCACTCGACGACTCTGCCGCCCTCGACGAACCGCACGTAGTCGAAATACTCATCGTAGTTGTAGAAGCCCCAGACGACCACCAGCGAGGCCTCGGTCAGAGGCGGGCTTATCTTGCCTAGGGCCAGGCTGTAGCCGTATTTATCCGCATCGTCTCCGTATATGTGCCTCGGCGCGAGCGGCTCGACCCTAGCCCC
This sequence comes from Thermoproteus uzoniensis 768-20, assembly GCF_000193375.1. Lineage (GTDB taxonomy): Archaea > Thermoproteota > Thermoprotei > Thermoproteales > Thermoproteaceae > Thermoproteus > Thermoproteus uzoniensis_A. The sequence goes on along the minus strand of NC_015315.1, from coordinate 1,345,803 downwards.
CACCTTTCTGGCGTGTTCAGACGCTATGTTGTAGGATCTGCGTATTATCCTCTCGGCGTCCGCCCTCGACAGTGGGAGCAACCACATGGCCCGGCACCGTCGAGGGGCTTATAAACATTAATAAGGCGATGGCCCAAATTAACCGTTATGTTTTTAGAGGGGAGAGTAGAACGGACCATGCTTATGCCTCTGCTCGCCCTCACCGCCGTCGCCGCGTTGCTGGGGCTGGCCATGAGGAGGGTGAGGGACAGGGCGTTGGCGGTGCTCGGCGTCGTCGGCTTCTTCCTAATCGCCATACCGGCGCTCTTCGTGAGCGGGGACGTGGTCGAGAGGATAGTGGCGGCCGTATTCGCGTATGCGCCGTATTGGGAATACATAGTGCCCGTAGTCGCCTTCGCCTTGCCGTTGTTGCCGCCGGCCAAGACCTCACATAGAAAGCCTAGAGGGGCGGCTAGGGCCGAAAAGACGGAGTACTGGTAACCCCTACCTCTTTTTCGCAGAAACTATTATTACCGATATCACGAACACTATAAGTATAATGGAGATGATGTAGTTAGCCGCGCTGAAGCCGGTCTGCGCAGACGCCGTAATGGCGGGCGGCGGAGCCAATGTGGATATGTTGGAGGGCGCCTTCACGATAATATAGGTGGCGTTGGACGAGCACAATATATCGCCTATAGCTGCGGCGTACATCGAGGCCTCCTCGTACATGTACAACGCCGTCGTAGTATCGCTGTTCATGTAGTAGTCGCCGAACTGGATATAGCTAAGGGGGAGTATGTTGGGCGATCCGCAAGCCGCCGCCCTGTAGATATTCTCGAACGCCGTCTGCCTCTCCACTGGCGCCAGACTGTCGGCGCCCGGAGACGCCAGCGCGTTCTCGGCTAGAGATATCGTGTCGAGCGAGGCGGCGAGCGAGGCGAGGTAGTGCTTGCTGGAATAGAGGCTTTCGGCTAGCTGGAGGCTTTGCTGTAGCTCAGTCGCTAAATCGGGGGGCAGTTGAGATCCGTACGTCGTTATGACGTAGGAGTACATCACATAGGCGTACTCCAGGTATGTCTCGGCCATATCGCTCAACGAGCTCTCGTTGATCACGCGGCCGTAGGCCAACATCTCGGCCGCGTTAATCCAAGGAGGCAAGGTCACTGCGCGCGCGTACATGAAGGCTACGTCGGGGCTGGAGGAATTGGCTTGTTGATAAATTTGATAAATCCTCTCATATATACCTATTATAATTCCTAAATTATTAGAGGTAATCGTTATATTGTTTGCGAGTTTTTCATAATTTTTAGTAAGCTCTAGCGCCTTACTAGAGAGAGCGTTGGCGCTTAACGCACCGCTCGACACCTGCGATAGGTAATACTTGTATATGCCGTTGAACAGCAGAGAGGCCGCGGTGTAGTACTGGCCTCTGGCCGCCAGCGACGATACGGCGCTCATGTTGACGTAGGCGTTGGCCGACGTCCCGGTCGCGTTCCTATATATGGCGAGGACCTGCTCGTAGAGGTATCTCGACACCTTGTTGAATACGGTCGTGTTTAGGTACGAGGGGCCGTAGGGCGAGGTCACGTTGTAGCCCGTAAGGTAGTATATCGCCTGTTGTATCGTGGCGACGGGTATGACCTGGACGCCGCGTACGCCCTTGGCCTGCCCCTGCTCGCCGAGCGGCACAAGAACCCGCTTTATGCCGTTCTGGGCAGCCGCCGCGACCTTGTCGCCGACGCCTCCGACCCAGCCTATGGTCCCGTCGGGGAGGATTATGCCCGTCATCGCCGTGTCGTTCCTGAGCGGGAGCCCCTTCATGAGGGCGAATAGGGCCGCCGTGATGTAGCCGCTGGCCGACGGGCCGCCTACGTTCGCCTCGAGGCCCGTGACCCTCAACAACGCGGTGTAGTTGGCCGCAGAGACGCCGGCGAGTCTGGCGGCCACGTACAGCGCCACCTGCGCGGAGGGCCCAAAGCCCTCACCCGCCTCCGGGACCCCGGCCACGTAGGCTCTGCCGTTGCCGGGATACAGCAAGGTGACCTCTATGGGCACTACGGCCCCTCCGCCGCCCGAGCTGACGGCGAGCGCGTTGATCGTGGCGGTGCCCACCACGCGCATGGTCTGGCCGGGCCTCAGAGGCGCCAGAGTCAGGGCAGTGGCCGCGAGGGCAACCGCGAGTAGGGCCACAACGACGTACGTCCACCTCATGCGCGGCCTTACGTCTCTCGATTAAAAAGGTTGCTCACCTCAGGTAAGGTCAGCGTAGGTCCAGGCGCACATCCTCCTTCACTTAAGCCTGGCTCATCATCAAGGTTTTACAGTCCTTAATTTATATGGAGGAGGTCGCCAGAGCTCTGGCCAACAGCAGATTCGCCGTGGCTTTCACCGGCGCCGGCATCTCGGCCGAGTCGGGCGTGCCGACCTTCAGAGGACCTGGAGGCCTCTGGGAGAGGTACCGGCCTGAGGACCTCGCGACTCCGGAGGCCTTCTGGAAGGACCCCGTCTTGGTGTGGCGCTGGTATAGGTGGCGGCAGGAGCTTATCTACAACGCGGCTCCCAACCCCGCCCACTTGGCTCTGGCCGAGCTGGAGAGCCTCGGCGTCTTGAAGGCCGTGATAACTCAGAACGTCGACGGCCTACACAAGAGGGCCGGGTCGAGGCGCGTCGTGGAGCTCCACGGCAACATATGGCGGGCTAGATGTACGTCGTGCGGCCGCGAGCTCCCGATAGAGAAGCCTGTGGACGAGATACCGCCGAGGTGTCCCCACTGCGGGGGCCTGCTCAGACCTGCCGTGGTCTGGTTCGGCGAGCCGTTGCCCCGCGACGCCTGGGAGGAGGCCCTATTGCTCGCGTCCTCGGCCGACTTCATGTTGGTGGTGGGGACGTCCGGCGTGGTGTACCCAGCGGCGTACATACCTCGGATAGCCAAGAGGAACGGCGCCGTCGTGGCGGTCGTGGACCCCGGCGAGACGGCCCTCGACGATATAGCAGACTTCAAGATAAGGGGGAGGGCGGCCGAGATCTTGCCGAGGCTTGCCGCGGAGGTGAGGAGATGTCTTACGTAGTCTTGTTCAGATGCCCCGCGTCAGTCGTGAGGACGAAGGCGAGGAGGTTCAGACTGGAGGAGGGGCTCTACGCGTACGTCGGATCCTGCGGCGTCTCCTGCCATAGGAGAATCGCCCGGCATCTGAGGAGGCCCGCCAGGAGGCACTGGCACGTCGACTATCTGCCGTGCGAGGCCTTGGCGTCGCTCGTCACCCGCCTCGGGGAGCCCGAGCTCGCCTTGCGCCTCTCCGCCTGCGCGGAGTACGTCAAGGGCTTCGGCTCCACGGACGACAGGCGCGCGCCGTCGCACCTGTTCAGGGTCAAGTCGCTAGCCCACCTTCTTGACGCGATATCTGCCGCCCCTCACGATCAGCTTAGCCAAGCCGATCTCTGCTAGGTATTTAGCGAAGGCTATGCCCTCCTCCGCCAGCCTAAGCGCGTCGCCCTCCCCCCTGGCGCATAGGGCCATGGCGTAGGGGACGCCCTCGGACGAGCACTCCTCGTAGGCCCTCAACAATCTCCTCAACCTGCCCTCGAGGATCTCGGCGTATTGGGCGGCGGTGGTGGGCGGTTCGTGGGCCGGGTAGACCGTTGCGTCGCCGAGGGAGCGCAGTAGGGCTATGGCGCGCCTCAAGGAGTCCACGCTGACTATCCAGCCGCCCACATCGCCGACGAAGATCCCCTCATCTATCTTGAAGCAAGTATGGCCCCACGTATGGGATCCGCACGGCAGGACTTGGGCAGAGAACTCGTCTAGGTCGACCCAGCCCGCCGCGATCCTCGCGAAGCGGGCGCCCGCCCTCGCCGCAGGCATGTCCTTGAGAGGCGCGCCCGCCCTTCTGAAAACGGCGGCGACGTAGCCTCTGAACCTAGCCTCGTCGGTCAACATGGCGACTTCGAACGGGTTGGCCACCACGGCCCGCGGGGACGATCTGGAGAGGCCGGAGATATGGCCGATGTGGTGGTGCGTCAAGAGCACGTACTTGACGTCAACCGGCTCCGAGAGATCCACAGACACGTCTCCCAGAATCCACGAGGCGCCGGCGCGGCTAGGCCTCACTTTTTTATACTACGGGTCGTGATATATACATGTCGTCGGACTGGACGGCTAGATTTATAGCAGACGCCGGGAGGCTGTTCGGGATATCGGCCGACGAGCTCGCCAAATTCGCCGACGCCATGGCCAAAGGCGACGAGAGGGCGGTCGCCGAGTGGGCCGAGCGGAACAAGATCGGGGATAGGGACTTCCTGGTCCTCTCGACGATGTACGTCCTCTACAAGACTGAGGACAAGGTCTCCGACATGCTGGAGGGGCTGGAATTGAGGGTAGACGAGGCGGTGGCCTTCGTGGGCAGTTTGACGGCCCAATTAGTAAACGGGCTGGGCGCCGATAGGGGGAGGGCGTTGCTGGCGCAGATCCTGCTGGCCGCCGCCCTCCAGATAGAGGACAAGGAGACCAGGGAAAAAATAGCTGAGTTCGCCGGGTCCCTCCTCTAATCACCAGAGGGCGCTCCAGCTCTCGGCGCCTGGATAGAGATAGGCGGTGTAGGGTCCCGACGTCGTGTCGGCCATGCCGGTCACGGTCTCCGCCGTGTCGGCGCCGTAGTCGAACGCGTGTGGGACCGAGACCAGCTTAGTGCCGTTGAGGTACTGCAAGGTGTAGTAGGCCTTGTAGGCCGACGGCGAGGCGTTGGAGCCGCCGCCGGGGCCGCCGGTGACCAGCTCGGCGTCTTCGTAAAGGCCGCTGGGCAATGTGGTGTACCCCTCGACGTAGAAGGCTGCGGAGCTGACGGGCACCTTAACCACAACGCTGTCGTACTGTACCACCTTCCCGCCGTATACGAAGTAGAAGTTTATCACTGGGTATTTCTGGGAGTTGATCGAGACCGTGACGAAGAGAGATACCTGGAGCGGGTAGGTGAAGGATATGGTCGACGGGTACTGATATGCGTAGTAGTTCTGGCCTTGGTAGGTATAGACCTTGCCGTTGCCGCTTAGACCTTTCAGCACGGATTTGCTCGACGTCAAGTTCCATATGTTGTCCACTATGTTCATCTGGTTCGTCGCTGTGTTTATGACGGCTACGTCCTGCACCCACAGATAGGCGCTCTGCCCACTAGTCTTGGTGTAGTTGAGAACCACGTTTAGCTGTATCGAGAAGCTGTGGGGGTAAAACTTGCTGTTGGACGTGAAGCTGGCCGTATAGATTGTGAAATTGCCCATGAACTCGTTGGTGGAGTATTCGTAGGGAATTTCAGCCGAGCCCGAGTAGTACGCTCCGTAGTCCGTCACGCCGACTGGGGCCTGACTTCCGGAATACCAAGAGGGCGGCAACGTGACCTGCATGTGTGTGGAGGGCGGCCTTACTGGAGGGAAGGCGGGAGGCGCGCTCTGCATCGACGCGACATGGACAAAGTATAGCACTATCAATGCCGTTGTTACTATTATCATTATTGTTTCCAGTTTGTGCATAGTCAGCGGCTCTAATGGGTTTTTAAATATTAAGATAATAAGTAATAATATAAATAATATATATTATATCAAAGACTTCTAATAAATAACTTTAATAAATCGGCGAATAAAATATATGTTATTCCTGAACGCTTTAAATATTAATACTTAAAAATCAATATCTCGCTCTATCTATGGCCAAAAACCTACTCATAATACTGGCGCTGTTTGCGGCGCTGGCGGCGGCCCAGCCGCTCTACTTCAACTGCAACTCGGCGGTCCCTGGAGTCCCCCAGAACGCCCCGGCCCACCTGATAGTGTGGCTGTGGCTCAACAACGTGACCACGCCAAACGGCCTGAACTATCTCCTGTATCAGCAGTACTACGTGTCCTCAAGCCCCTACTACCACAAGTTCATAACGCCGCAGCAGTTCGCCGCTTGGTACAGCCCGCCTGCCTACGTCTTCTCGTACATCAAGGACGTAGCCTCCTCCAGCGGCCTCACGATACTCGGCGTGTACCCGATGGCGGTGGTCGCCTCCGGCACGGCCTCGGCAGTGGACAACGCCATAGCGGCGCTCCAGTCCGCCCCCTCCTCGGTCGCCCAGTGGATAATAGTGGGCGAATGTATGCCGATAGGGTACTTCGCCGCGAACACCCGTAGCAGTAGAGTGCCCGCCTACAAGCCGACATACGTCGCCGCCGAGGTGGGCAACCTATCCCAGGCGTTGGGCAACGTGACCTACGTGAACGGCCTGCCTCTACAGATCAGGTATAGGAACTTCGAGATATGGCTTCCCAAAGGCCTCCAGTTCATATACGACGAACTGCCGCTATTGTTGAAGGGCATAAACGGCAGAGGCGTGACAATCGGCATAGTGGACGCCTTCGGCGATGTGAATTTCACATTGGCGTATATGTATCAGTACAAGGACGCCGCTCCCTACGACTTCGCGTTGTTCAACAAGCTATTCGGCCTTCCGCAGGCGCCGCTCTCAGTGATATACCCTGTGGGCATGCCGGTGATAACCCCGTACAACCTATACGACGCGTTGGGCTGGTCCTACGAGACGGCGCTCGATATAGAGTACGCCCACACAATGGCGCCCGGCGCCAATATAGTGCTGGCAGTTGCGCCGGATGCCGGCGACGATCTCTTCATAGCGGTGGAGTATTTGGTTAATAAATCGTTGGCCGACTTCATAAGCTTGAGCTGGGGAGCGCCCGAGGACTTCTACTTGGCCCCGCCGCCAACTCCGCAGTTGTTGCTGGCATACGACGAGGTGTTCATGCAAGCGGCCGCCGAGGGGATAGGCGTATTTGCCTCCTCGGGAGACTGGGGCGCGTTCAACATATTCTGGCAGTACTACGGCCTCCCGATAGAGCCAAGCGTGCTCTACCCGGCCAGCGATCCTTGGGTGACGGCGGTGGGCGGCACGTCGCTACACGCCTACGTCTCCGACGGCATGGTGACGAGGATAGAGCAGGCGTGGAGCTGGAACGCCTACTACATGTGGGGCTCCGGCGGCGGCTACTCCTTCGTGTTCCCGGAGACTCCCGGCCAGAGGATCGCCGACATAGTCTACGAACGCCCCGTAGTCTACGAGCCAGCGTTAAGTGCGCTGTACGGCTACAACTACTTCTTCTACCCGGCAGGCCATAGAGGCGTGCCCGACGTGGCCGCAGACGCCGATCCGTACACGGGCGTGTTAGTGGTGATAAACGGAAGCATCTCGCCGTATATATTCGGCGGGACGAGCCTCGCATCGCCGCTGACTACCGGCATGACAGCGACGGTGCAAAGCGGCATCAAGTTTAGAATAGGACTACTGGCGTCGACTCTGTACACGACATACGCCGGACAAGGCTATGGCGCCTACGTTCAGAACGACGTGATACCGATGACCGCGTTCTACAGCGGCTTCTCAGGCGCCTTCTTCCCGACCTATGGAGGCCAGAACGGGCTTTATAACGTGCTCATGCAGCAGTGGAGCCCGGTGACAGGTATAGGGCAACTCAACGTATACGGAATTTACTCTCTTATGAAGTAAAAACAATATATAAAACGAAGTAATTATTTTTAAATAGCTGTTTTCTATTATTGAGAAAAACTTTTAAGACGGGATATTATCCATGGAAGTACTGATCTTGGTCTCCCATCTAGGCTGGCCGGACGAGGTGTCGTCATATATAAGCAAGGCGCCGGGCGTCAGCGAAGTTTATAGCTCGCAGTCGGGGTACATAGTCGCCAGGGCGCGCGTCGAGAGTCCGTCGGACCTCAGAGAGCTGTTGAGCTTCGTCAGGCGGTGCCGCGGAGTTCTCAGAGTCGAGTATATGGTGGCGAGGCGGCCGGACGGTCGGCAACGGCCCTAGGAGGCCTTCTCGTAGGCGGCCTTCAGGAGGTATCTCCTGTTGAGGTAGACGACGCCGGCCACCACGGGCGCCAGCGATATCTTGGTCAACAACAAGCCGGCGACGGAGCTCCAGAAATCTGGCGGAGGCAGGACGCCCCAGAAAGCTATGGGCATGAAGACCAGCGTGTCGACGGCCATGGCGATTGGGTCGGAGTATATCACCCTCTTCCACACGGCGCCCCCTATCTTGGCCACCATATAGGCGTCGAGAGTCTCCGCGGCCAGATACGCTATGGGCGACGCGAAGGCGACCCTCGCCGACGTGGAGAAGACGGCCTCATATATCGAGTTGGGCGCGACGGGCGAGGGGAGGTACACCACGACGTAGTTCACGGCCGTGATCAGCCACTGGGATAAGAAGCCCGCGAGGACGACGTTCCTGGCGTAATGGAAGCCCTCCCTCAACACAATTATGTCTAGCATGGCCACTGTGGCCACATAGGTCATGGTGCCGGCCGGCACCAGGAAGCCCAGGTAGTTGGTTATCTTGGAGGCGGCGTACTGGGAAACCGTCAGGAGGACCATGTAGAAGGCTATGGCGAGCACCGTGGGGTCTATCTTGGCGAGCCTCAACAACGCCCTGTACATGACGGCGGTTAGGCCGAAGGCCGCGAGCGCCTCGAGGAGGAGGGCGATCTGGCCCAACACAGCCCCCTTGAGGCAGGTTGTTTTAAAATTTTCCTGAGTCAAACGAATTCTGCCTCGCCCAGCTCGACCAGTCCCCGTCTCTTGGCCTCGGAGAGGAGCTCCCTCACCGCCTCCTCGCCTCTCTTCCCCATATCCTTGGTGTACTCGTTGACGTACATGTCCACGAAACGCGCGACGTCGTCCAGCGGAAGGCCTCTGGAGAACTTGGAGGCATATCTCAAGGCCTCCTCCCTATGCGCCTCGGCGTATTTAATGGACTCCGAGAGGAGGCCCTTCAACTCCTCCGCGGCGTCTAGGCCTAGCTCTTTCCTCACGGCGTCTACGCCGAGAGGCGTCGGTAGCCCCTTCTCGCGGAGCCACCACTCGCCTAGGTCGATCACCTTCCTCAAGCCGAGGCGCCCGTAGGTGATCTGGCCCTCGTGTATGAGGATCCCGGCGTCGACGACGCCGGCCGCCACCGCGTCGATTATCTTGTCGAAGGGGACCTCGACTGTCTTGACGTCGGGCATAGCCAGCTTGAGGAGGAGCGCCGCCGTCGTGTATCTGCCCGGCACAGCCACGAGTCTGACCTCGCCGGATCTGGGGCCCGCGACAACAACGGGCCCGTAGCCGTAGCCCATGGACGCGCCGACCCTAAGCACGTAGTATCTGTCGGTGAAGCCCAAGGCCGCCGCGCTCAAGGCGGTGAGGTCGAGCCGCGCCCCGCCCACCGCCAGCTTGTTGAGCGTCTCTATATCGGCCAGGAACTCCCTGAAGGCGAAGCGGCTCTTGACGGCCCCAGACGCTATGCCGTAGAACATGTAGGCGTCGTCTGCGTCCGGGGAGTGGGCCAGGACGAGCTCCATGGCCCTGCCGCCGCGCGTATTTTAAACTTGCGCGAAGCGCAGAGGGGGGAGGCCCAAGATCTCGGCCTCCCTCTTCATGGCCTCCATGACGGAGCCGTTGACGAGATAGCGGGAGCGCTGGTAGTATTCCTCGACCAGGCCCCTGCTTATGGAGAGCCTTCTGGCCACAGACTCTATTAGGGGGCCGGGGTTCTCGTAGAAGCTGGCCACTGAGTTCTCCATCTCGGCCACCGCCTCCTCTAGGCCGGGAGCGCCCGGCCTTGCGACGAGCACCGCGAAGACGAGGGGGGAGCCGACGCGCTCCTGCCAGAGCTCGCCTACGTCCACCACGTGGGGAACGCCTCTGTCGGCCATCCTCAACGCCTCGTCGCCGACGGCCAGCACCTCGGAGCACGAGTCGAGGGCCGTCCAGGGATCGTCGACGCCCTTGAAGGAGAGGCCCAGCAAGGCCGAGAGGGCCCTGGCGCTGACTGTGGTCTCGCCGACTGCGCAAGCCCCGCCGGAGCCGCGTCCCTTGAACAGGCGGGAGGATATTATGGGCCCCACGCTGTATATAGCCAGCCGCGGGACTATATGTAGGCCGTACTGCGCCGCGAGGGTTATGGGGACGAAGCCTATGTCGGCTACGCCGTCGAGCAACAGGCGGGCGGACTCCAGATTGCCGGCCTCCACAGCCTGGACCCTCGCCTTCCAGAAAAGCGGGTCGCTGTGCGCGTACCTTATCCTGACTACCTTCACAGCCATCGCAGAACTCTGTGGAACGTATCTCTAAGTGCAGGCCGCCTCCCGGCCTCTCTGGCTATCGCGGCGAGCTCCTCCGGCGACGCGGCCCCGCGCATGCCGGCCGATGCCAGCACCGCCTCGTTGTACATAGTGCCCACCAAGTCGTTGGCCCCGGCCTTTAAGAGAGTCGACGCCAGTCGTTTGCCCGTCGAGACCCAATAGGCGGCGACCTTCAACTTGTCCAGCAAGATGAGCCTCGCGATGGCGACGACCTTTATATCGTATACGGCGGGCGCCGGGGCCGCGACGAGGCCCCTCCGGCCGAGCTCCGTGTTGTAGGGGGAGAACTTGACCGGTATGAACAGGAGGAGGCCGCCGGTCCTTTCCTGAAGCTCCTTGACCTTGAAGATGTGGTCCACGACGTGCTCCGGCCTCTCTACATGGCCGTACAGCATGGTGGCGTTGCTGGGTATGCCGAGCTTGTGGGCCAGCTCCGCTATGTTCAGCCAAGTCTCGCCGTCGAGCTTGTGGGGTGACACGACGCGCCTGACCTCCTCGGCGAAGATCTCAGCGCCTCCTCCGGATATGGCGTCTAGTCCCGCCTCCTTGAACCTCTCGAGGACCTCGCGCCACGACATGCGCCACAGACGCGAGTAGTAGTCGACCTCGGCCATCGTGGGGCCCTTTATCGCCACGCCGGGCGCTGCCCTCTTGACGGCCCTGAAAAGCTCCTCGAAGTACTCCACGGACAGCTCTGGGTTGAAGCCGCCGTTTACGTGGAGCTCAGTCACGCCGAGGGACGAGGAGGCCTCGGCGACGGCCTTCGCCACGTCCTCCGGGGCGCGGGTATAGGCCTCTGGATGCTTCGGGGGCCTGTAGAAGGCGCATATGGGGCACCTCGCCACGCAGACGTTGCTGTAGTTGATCACTATGTTGTTGACGAACGTCACCGAGTCGCCCCACAGCTTGAGCGTCAGCTCCTCGGCGGCTTTGGCGAGGGCCATGAAGTCCTCGTCGAAGAGCTTCACGGCCTCGCCGGCCGACAAGCCCGACAGCGCGGCCTCGGCTATCTCGCGGGGGGTCACGGACGAGGAAACGGATTTTTGTATTAAACGTTCTCCCACCGTGAGGCTGGAGGACGTGAGGGAGTTGCTCTCCAGGGATCTGTGGGAGCTGGGGATGGAGGCCTGGAAGATAAGGAGTGGCCTCTACGGGAGGAGGGCCACGTACATATCCAGCATGGTGCTGAACTACACCAACGTGTGCGTGGTGGAGTGCGAGTTCTGCCCGTTCTGGAGGAGGCGGGGGGATAGAGACGCCTACGCGCTGTCGGTGGACGAGGCCGTCGGGAGGGTGCTCGCCGTCGACGCGAAGTACGGGCTGAGGCAGGTCTTGGTGCAAGGCGGCATAAACCCCGAGATAGGGATAGAGTACTTCGAGGATCTGTTCAGGAGGATAAAGGCCAAGGCGCCCCACATAGCCGTGCACGCGCTGTCGCCGCTGGAGGTGGACTACCTATCCAGGAGGGAGAGGATGTCGCGGCGCGAGGTCCTCGAGAGGCTCAAGGAGGCCGGCATGGACTCCATGCCCGGCGGAGGCGGCGAGATCCTCGTGGACAGGGTCAGGAAGGAGATATCGCCGAAGAAGATAAGCGCCGAGGTCTGGCTGAGGATAATGGAGGAGGCCCACAAGCTCGGCATACCCACGTCGGCCACCATGATGTACGGCCACGTGGAGGGGCCCGAGGACTGGGCCGAGCATATATGGAAGATAGCCGAGCTGCAGGAGAGGACCAAGGGCTTTCTGGCCTTTATAGCGTGGAACTACGAGCCGGGCGGCAACAAGCTCGGCGAGAGGGTGAGGCACCCGAGGACGTCGGCCACTCTGTTGAGGATAGTGGCCGTCGCGAGGACGGCGTTTACGGGAGACGCCTTCATACCCCACATACAGTCGTCCTGGCTCACCAACGGGCCCGAGACGGCGGAGCTCGCCATGTACTTCGGCGCCGACGACTTCGGCGGAACTCTATACGAGGAGAAGGTGTTGGAGGAGCAGAGGCGGAGCTCCCCCATAGCGACTAGGAAAGACGTGGAGGAGCTGATAAGGAGGGCCGGGCTCCAGCCCGTGGAGAGGGACAACTGGTATAGGCCGGTGGCCTAGGCCACGGCCTCGCCCGTCTCCAGCAGGCGGAGGACGCCCTTGGAGGCGACCGCGACCGCCCTCCCGAACGCCCTCAGGCCGACAAGAGGCGAGAAGCGGCAGGTGCCCTTGAAGTCGCGCTCAGACACGGCGAACTCCTCGAGCTTGAAGACCGAGAAGGCGGCGGGGGCCCCGGGCCTCAAGCCCACGTCGAGCCCGGCGAAGCGGGCCGGCCTGAAGGAGTAGAGCCGCACCACGTCGTCGAGGCCGAGGAGCCCGTCGCGCCAGAACCTAAGCAGGAGGGAGGAGGCCACGTCGAGGCTACAGATGCCGGGCGACCCCGACAGCTTCTCCTCCAGGGTGTGGGGGGCGTGGTCCGTCGCGTACATATCGACGGCGCCTGCGAGGAAGAGGGCCAGGAGGCGCCTCCTCTGGTCCTCCCCCCGCAGAGGGGGGTTGACCCTACAGAGAGGGCCCGAGCACTTGTCGGAGCTGAGGAGGAGGTGGTGGGGGGTCGCGTCGACGGTGGCGAGCCCCCTCAAGGCCTCGACCGTGTAGGGCAGAGAGACGTGGGTCACGTGTATCCTGTAGCCGCGCCGGGCGTAGAGGGCGACGCGGTCGGCGCAGCGGGCCTCGGCCTCAGGCGGGCGGGAGCCCTCCGCGAGGTAGGCCGGATCCTCGCAGTGGAAGACCGCGACGCACCCGAGAGATCTGCACCTCTCCAGCAGACGCTCCACGTGGGCCCAGCCGAATCTCTCCACGTCCTCCGGGTATATCTTGACCGAGCGCGGCCGCGCGGCGTCCAGCTCCGCCAAGTCCTCCGGGACGCCCATATGGACGCCGTAGTGTATGGGGAGGGCCGAGCCCTCGGCAAGTCTCTTGGCGTAGAGCTCGGCGGTCCTTATATGGGGCCTCGTGTTGGGCATATCCAGCACCGCCGTGACGCCGCCCGCCAAAGCCGCCGCAGAGCCGCCGAGGAGGGTCTCCTTGTGGGAAAGGCCCCAGTCCCGGAAGTGGACGTGGACGTCCACGAAGCCCGGCAGTATTAAGTGCTTAGCCGAGAACTGGAGAACCCTACACCCCTCGCCCCTCCCCTTGAGGGACTTGATCGCGCCGCCCTCGACGAGCAGAGATACGTAGCGGACGGCGCCGCCTACATACGCCCTCCCCTCCACGACGAAGCACATAGAGGCGAGAACGCCCGTCTTTATATCCGAAAGGAATATAAACAGGGGAGGGCAAGGAGAGTGGACGGCCAAGAGAGACGGCGAAAAGTTTTTAACTAGCTACGTTCAGTGAAGAACGCGCCTTCACCTATGTGGCCGAGGCGGCGCCTCGGCCGAATCATCTTCATGTTCCCCCGATGTCCCCTCCTGGGGCTAGCCCGGGCGGGGGCGCGGGGGAGAAAACCCCACGCCGCCGTACGCGCGCGGAGTCCGGGGTGGTCCCGCCCCCGAGGGCGGCCTGCGGCCGCTCTCGAAACCGGTTGATCCTGCCGGACCTGACCGCTATCGGGGTGGGGCTAAGCCATGCGAGTCGCGCGCCCGGGGCGCCGGGCGCGGCGCACGGCTCAGTAACACGTGCCCAACCTACCCTCGGGAGGGGGACAACCCCGGGAAACTGGGGCTGATCCCCCATAGGGGAAGGGCGCTGGAAGGCCCCTTCCCCCAAAGGGATCTCGGGCGATCTCCCGGGATCCGCCCGAGGATGGGGGCACGGCCCATCAGGTTGTTGGCGGGGTAACGGCCCGCCAAGCCGAAGACGGGTAGGGGCGGTGAGAGCCGTGAGCCCCGAGATGGGCACTGAGACAAGGGCCCAGGCCCTACGGGGTGCAGCAGGCGCGAATACTCCGCAATGCGGGCAACCGCGACGGGGCCACCCCGAGTGCCGGGCGAAGAGCCCGGCTTTTGCCCGGTGTAAGGAGCCGGGCGAATAAGCGGGGGGTAAGTCTGGTGTCAGCCGCCGCGGTAATACCAGCCCCGCGAGTGGTCAGGGTGATTACTGGGCTTAAAGCGCCCGTAGCCGGCCCGGCAAGTCGCTCCTGAAATCCCCGGGCTCAACCCGGGGGCCGGGGGCGATACTGCCGGGCTAGGGGGCGGGAGAGGCCGCCGGTACTCCGGGGGTAGGGGCGAAATCCTATAATCCCCGGAGGACCACCAGTGGCGAAAGCGGGCGGCCAGAACGCGCCCGACGGTGAGGGGCGAAAGCCGGGGGAGCAAAGGGGATTAGATACCCCTGTAGTCCCGGCTGTAAACGATGCGGGCTGGCTGTCGGCCGGGCTTAGGGCCCGGCCGGTGGCGTAGGGAAACCGTTAAGCCCGCCGCCTGGGGAGTACGGCCGCAAGGCTGAAACTTAAAGGAATTGGCGGGGGGGCACCACAAGGGGTGAAGCTTGCGGCTTAATTGGAGTCAACGCCGGAAACCTTACCCGGGGCGACAGCAGGATGAAGGCCAGGCTAACGACCTTGCCGGACGAGCTGAGAGGAGGTGCATGGCCGTCGTCAGCTCGTGCCGTGAGGTGTCCGGTTAAGTCCGGCAACGAGCGAGACCCCCACCCCTAGTTGCTTCCCCGCTCTTCGGGACGGGGGGCACACTAGGGGGACTGCCGGCGTAAGCCGGAGGAAGGAGGGGGCCACGGCAGGTCAGTATGCCCCGAAACCCCGGGGCTGCACGCGAGCTGCAATGGCGGGGACAGCGGGATCCGACCCCGAAAGGGGGAGGCAATCCCGTAAACCCCGCCCCAGTAGGGAATCGAGGGCTGCAACTCGCCCTCGTGAACGTGGAATCCCTAGTAACCGCGTGTCACCAACGCGCGGTGAATACGTCCCTGCCCCTTGCACACACCGCCCGTCGCACCACCCGAGGGAGTTCTCTGCGAGGCCCCTTGCCTGGGGCAACCCGGGTGGGGGGACGAGCAGAGAACTCCCGAGGGGGGTGAAGTCGTAACAAGGTAGCCGTAGGGGAACCTGCGGCTGGATCACCTCCTAACCCTCGGGGCGGGAACCCTAGAGGACTCCGCGCGCACGGCTCCGCAATCCGCCGTCCGCACGGCCAAGCCGTCCGGTGGATGGCTCGGCTCGGGCGCCGAGGAAGGGCGTGGCAAGCTGCGATAAGCCCGGGGTAGCCGCATGCGGGCGTTGAACCCGGGATCCCCGAATGGGGCTTCCTGCCGGGGCCGAACAGGCTCCGGCGCCCCGTAAGGGGCGGGAACGCGGGGAAAGGAAACATCTTAGTACCCGCAGGAAGAGAAGCCAACAGGGAACCCCTGAGTAGGGGCGACCGAAAGGGGGAGAGCCCAAACCAAATCCCTACGGGACGACCGTGGGGAGATGTGGTGTTGTGGGCTCGGGTACCGCCGGCGGGCGGTAGCCGAAGTGGGCTGGAAAGCCCCGCCGTAGAGGGTGATAGCCCCGTAGGCGAAACCGCCCGTGGCGGAGTCCCGGGATCCCGGAGTACCTCGCCTTGGTTTTGGCGGGGGAAGCCGGCGGCCACTGGCCGCCAAGGCTAAGCACGTCCCGAGTCCGATAGCGAACTAGTACCGTGAGGGAAAGCTGAAAAGAACCCCGGAAGGGGGGTGAAAAGAGCCTGAAACCGGACGGCTACAGTGGGGCGGGCCTCGAAGGATGCCCTCGCCCGAAGGAAACCCCGGTGACGGGGGAGTACGAGGGCGAGGGTCCAGGGTCCGCCCTTACGTCTAGAAACACGGGCCGGGGAGTTCACGGCCGTGGCGAGTCTAAGGGGTTCAACCCCGTAGGCGTAGGGAAACCGACAGCCCGTAGCCGGCTCGCGCCGGTGAGGGGCGGGGTCCGAAAGGGCCCGTAGCCACGGCCGTGAGACCAGAAACCGGGCGATCTAGCCCTGGGCAGGGCGAAGCGGGGCGAAAGCCCCGTGGAGGCCCGAAAGGGTTCTGACGTGCAATTCGTTCCCATGACCTGGGGCTAGGGGCAAAAGACCAACCAAGCCCGGTGATAGCTGGTTCCCCCCGAAGCGGGTCCCAGCCCGGCCTCCCCGGAGGCCGCCGGCGGGGTAGAGCACTGATCGGGGACGCAGGGCCCGAAAGGGTCCGGTCCCCGGTCAAACTCCGAACCTGCCGGCGCCGTAGAAGGGGGGAGGCGGGGCCAGTGGGGTAAGCCTCTGGCCCGAGACGGGAATAACCGGGACCGGGGTTAAGGCCCCAAAGTGCGGGCTAAGTGTCAATGTCCAAGGGCGTCCCTCGCCCAAGACAGCGGGACCGTGGGCCTAACAGCAGCCATCGGCTAAGCAACGCGTAACAGCGGACCCGCCGAGGCGAGGGGCCCCGTAGATGTAGAGGGACTCAAGCCCGCCGCCGAGACCCCGGGCCTCCGGCCGTTGGCCGGAGTGCGGTAGGGGGGCGCGGCCGTGGGGCAGAAGCCGGGCCGAGAGGTCCGGTGGACCCGCGGTCGACGAAGATCCCGGCGGTAGTAGCAGCTAAGAGGGGTGAGAAGCCCCTCCGCCGGAAAGGACAAGGTTTTCCCGGCAACTTCAATAGGCCGGGAGTAAGCCGGTCCTAAGGCGGGGCCTAATTGGCACCCGCCGAAAGGGAAACGGGTTAATATTCCCGTGCCGCGGGGGTAGGCTCTGCGGCAACGCAGGCCCCGTCCCCGACGCCTCGGGATAGGGCGGGCGGGACCGCCGTCCCGTTTAACCGCTGAAGGCCGGGGAGTGCCGTAATGGCGAGAACCGGCTGAAGGCGGGAATAGCCGGGGGTTTCCCCGGTCCGCCCGACTCCTGGGGCCCATGAAAAGGGGACGGGGAACGAGCCCCCGCGCCCGTACCGAGAACCGACGCAGGTGCTCCTGGGTGAGAAGCCCAAGGCGGCTCGGGTTTACCCCAGGCCAGGGAACTCGGCAAATTGGCCCCGTAACTTCGGGAGAAGGGGTGCCTGCGGTCTTGGGGTACACCCCTGGGACCGCAGGTCGCAGTGACAAGGGGGACCTGACTGTTTAACAAAAACATAGGTCCCCGCTAGCCCGTAAGGGTGTGTACGGGGGCTGAATCCTGGCCACTGGCGGTACGTGAACCCCGGGCACAACCGGGCGAAGCGCCGCTGAAGGCCGGGGGTAACTCTGACCCTCTTAAGGTAGCCAAATGCCTTGCCGGGTAAGTTCCGGCGTGCATGAATGGATCAACGAGGTCCCCACTGTCCCGGCCTGGGGCCCGGCGAACCCACCTCCAGGTGCACAGTCCTGGGACCCCCGACGGGGCGAGAAGTCCCTGTGGAGCTTCACTGCAGCCTGTCGTTGCGGAGGGGCGGGGGATGCAGAGCGTAGGCAGGAGCAATGAAACGGGGCCTCCGGGTCCCGTGGATGCGGTCCTGGAACACTGCCCATTCTCCGCCCCTCCGCTAACCCGGGGGTAACCCCGGGGACAGCGGCAGGCGGGCAGTTCGGCTGGGGCGGCACACCCCTGAAAAGATATCGGGGGTGCCCAAAGCTCGGCTCAGGCGGGTCAGGACTCCGCCGTAGAGTGTAAGGGCAAAAGCCGGGCTGACTGCGCCCTTGAACGCAAGGGGCGCAGGCGGGAAACCGGGGCCTAGAGAACGCTCGTGCCCCCACCAGTGGGGGCCGGGCATGACAGAAAAGTTACCCCAGGAATAACCGGCTCGTCGCGGGTGAGAGTCCCCATCGACCCCGCGGTTTGGTACCCAGACGTCGTCTCTTCCCATCCTGGCGGTGCAGCAGCCGCCAAGGGTGGGGCTGCCCGCCCATTAAAGGGGAACGTGAGATGGGTTCAGACCGTCGCGAGACAGGTCGGTCTCTACCTGTCGGGGGCGTTGGCCGCCTGAGGGGAAGGTGCCCTCAGTACGAGAGGAACGGGGCGCCGCGGCCTCTAGTCTACCGGTTGTCCGGCAGGGCACTGCCGGGCAGCCACGCCGTAGGGGATAACCGCTGAAAGCATCTAAGCGGGAAGCCCTCCCCGAGACGAGGCGGCCGTTGCCCTGGGGGTAACCCCGGGGCACGAGGGCTCCCGTAGAAGACGGGTTTGATGGGGGGGCGGTGTAGCCCCCGAGGGTTTTCCCGAGGGGGGAGCCGGCCCCTCCCAATCGCCCGAGCGTGCGGACGGCGGGCGAAAGAGCCGGAGCGGCGGCGTGGGGTTTCTCCTTGGGTTCTCTCTTCCCCCTGTTTTGTGTGCGGTGTTTTCCGCTACGGCTTTGTTTGTTGTATATGTAATGTTTAAATAGCATATTTTCTTTGACTATGCGGGTTTGGTTGATTGTTCTGGGTCTTCTAGCTGTTTCTGTTTTTGTATACGACGCGAAGCCAGGGAGCCTGCTGGACACGGCTTATCTAGGGAGGGTAGCTGACGAGACGTGGCGGGCCTATAGACAGCCGTCGCAACGAGATCCGTCCCCTATCGCAGATTTCTACGCGAGTATTTCAGATATGACGACTTGGTTAATAAGTATGTGCCTGTGGTGCAGTTTTTTGAAATGATTATCGCCTTTATCGCCTATAGATATGTAGACGTCTGTTGCCCCCGCGGGGATGGTTGCTCGAGGAGGTGCAGGTTGCTGGCCTCCGCGCACAGCTCTTGGGATTTCCGGCCCAAGCTCCGCGACAGCTGGTCGCTGTACGTGGGGAGGACGCATATAGGCTACATAGAGGGCTATCTAGTCCCCGACGCCCCCGCCGTGCCTATAAGGACTGGGGAGGGCTGGGGCAGGTTCGTGGCGTGGGCGGAGGACGGGCGGCCCTTCCTCGTCTGGCCCGCGGTGTCCGGGATAAGCAGGTCGTTTGTCGAGGCCCCGCCCGCAGTCAAGCTGGCCTTTTTCTACCGGGTTGACCCCTCCCTCTACGCCCGAGGCGACTGGTTTAGAGTCTCTATACTCCCCGCAGAGAAATACCCCGGCTCTGGCAAATTGGTTGGTGAGGAGTTCCACATCGTCGAGCCCGATGCGGACTACCTACGCCTCGTGGGTAGGGGCGGCGACGAGTTTCTGGCTTGGGACCTCGTGCTGGGCACTCTCGACACCGGGGAGTGGATCTTGATTTGAGAAGACGGCCTATACCTCGCCGTCAGAGAGGGGGTAGGGTAGTGGTGAGAGAGCCCTACAACGGCTTGATCTACGACGTGAGGGGGCCGCCGTATGCCCCGCACATACCTGTGGTCCCCGTCAAGTGGGTTAGGGAGAGGTTCAAGAAGGCTGTGGAGTTTGCGAAGAGGGTTGGGCTGTTTGAGCTGAGGCACAGAGGCGACTGCCCGCATCTATACGTGCCTCCGATAGATCCGGCGCATCTCCTAAAGTGGCCTCTGGTCTTATACAAGTGGGAGTATAGACTGGTAGCAACTCCGGTGTTTCGCTACTCCGCCAGATTGAGGGAAGTCAACTGCGGCGAGATCTACGGAGAGGCGCGGGGGGCTGAGGCCTATAAAGCCTCCTAGGGAGGTCGGCGAACGGTCTGGAGGGGCATCGCGGGGCAGAGCCCGGGTGCCCAGCCGTGGAAACGCCGCAGCGACTGGCCTAGGCGACGCCTACGCCTCGGCAGGTTGCCGTTTGCACGGCGTCTTTGGATATAGGCGGCGTCACGGCGTTGTTACCTTCAGCCGTAGTCCGAGAGCTCCGGCGGCCTCCGCTATCACGTCGAAGTCTCTATCTCTCGTCGCCAGCTCTTCGCCGCGGTTTATCGACACGGCCGCCACCAGCAGGTCGGAAAACGCCTGCCCAAGCCGATTAGCGCCAGCTGTAGTCTGTGCGCCACCATGTAGTCCTCGTAGATGGGGAAGATCACGCCCCCCGAGAAGTGTTTATAATAAACGATCTTGGGGTATTCCACCAGCGTGACGGCCGTTATGTCCTCCGTAACCGGTCTGCGGGCCCTCACTCTCTCAATTACGGCGCTTGTGTCCAATATCACGGCGGTAGCCTCTCCCTTTCCCGCGCCTCGAGGGCCTCCACGTCAACTGCCTCCAGATCCTCGACCAAGTCCTCAGGCCTTATGCCGAGCCTCTTCCTGAGCTCCTGTACCGGGACTCCCCCCCCCCCCAGCCTCTTAACGACCTCCTCTACAACTCTTCTAAACTCCTCCTCGTCAATCCAAGGCGGGATGCTAACAGCCGCCGTTTTGCCCACGGCCAAACCCCACCTATAATTTAAAAATTTCTGCGTTGAGGGAGCGATAGGGCCTAGAAGTCCGGCACGCCGTCCAACGCCGACGCGGCGGCTGAAGCCGAGAGTGAGAGGCTACGCCGTTTCTGGGAGTCTCTCGATGCGGCTTCTCAGAGTCTACGTGGGGTTGCGGACAGGAGAGGCCGGCGAAGTCGGCCGTAGCGAGGCCGGCGGAGCTCATAGGCGTAGCCGAGAGGCGTAGATGGGGTTCCACATAACAAAAATTGCGGAGAGGACGTTAGGATGGTGGGGAGTGGGTGGTGCAGGTTTGGGCGGGTTTATCCACGAGGTTGAGACGGTCAGCGCGTCGAGAAACGCCGGGGGTTGAGGCAACTATGCGGCGCAACGCCTATTGAAGGCGGCGGAGAGCGGGAAAGGTTTAAATCTTTCCCCGCGGCTGTTGACGTGCTTTCTCTCACAAAGCCTTGGGTAGATTTAGAGAAGTACCGGCGAGATCGCCTAAAGGAGGCCATGTACGAGGCGGAGCTCGCAGAGGAGTTCCTAAAAAACGGCCTCGTTCGAAACGCCGCCGGCAAGGCGTTTCAAGCCGTCAAGGCCTATTTGGCGGCCGTAGCTGCGGCGCAGAGGGATAAGGTAGTCGCCGCTTTCCCGGGCAGGCGCAGGCTCGGACCCACTAAAGTCGTGGAGAGGGGGGAGTGGATAATTGCCGTGATGCCCACGTCTAGAATGCGGGAGGTGGCGGCCGTAATCGGCGATAGGGAGCTACGGCTGATGGTCGAGCTGGCCTTAAACCTGCACGAGTTTCAGTACAACGGCCTAGACGGAGACGCGGAGGTGTCTCGATACGCCAGCGAGGAGATGGTGAGGAGAGATATAGAGGAGGTGGTGTCCTATATCAGAAGAGCGGCGTCCGGCCAACAGCCTTGACGCGGAGCTTCTAAGGGCGAGCCTCCCGCGGCGCCCTCCCCATAGTGCCGCGGTCGACGTTAGTTGGGTCGATTATGACCAGGCCGTATGCGTTTAGGGCTTCGGCGACGGGCGCGTTTATCGGGCCGGGCGGGTATGCCGGTATGAATTGGGCGACTGCGCGGTCAGCCCCAGCGTCTTCGTGGCCATAGACCCGTTATGGGGTTAATCTGTCGTGAACGCCTCGCCGCCCGAGTGATCGATCAAGTGCCAGGTGGGGCGCGTGGTTGGGATTGGCTTCCAGAGTGTGATGCCTGGCGACGTTGACGTGGCCGGGGAGTGCCCCCTACACGGCACGGGACTGTCGAGGCGATCCGCCGGGCTAGGGAGGCCTGCCCCGACGCCGTAATCGGAATGGATAGAGGGTTCGCCGTGCTTCCCAACGTGTCTAGTTACGTGATCTTGTTGGAGGATTTAGGTAACGGCGCTGGGCCGTATCGGGTACGTGGATCCCGCCAGGGTCGTGGCCGGCAACTTCGAGACAACACGGCGTGGCTGTGTTTGCTCTGGGCTACGCCAAGGCGCCGGCGGCCAGTACTGCGTCAAGCCGCTCGCCGAGAGGGAGGGTTGCTGTTCTACATAGGCAACTGGAACTTGACGGCGCTCTGGCGGCCGACGTCTAGAAAAAGGAAAGGGATGGTGTGGGGGATCCTTCGGTTGCTACTGTTGTTGTTTCGGTTTTAGGTATATCTTATTGCCTATTATCGCGTTGTTGGGTATCAACACCTTGGTCCCGTCGCTCTTGATCACTGTAGTGAACAAGGTGCTCACGTCCTCGACTACGCCGTCTTCGCCGACTAGGTTCACCGAGTCCTTTATCTTGAAGGGCCTAGCTATGAGCAGGAAAAGGCCTGCCACCGCCTGGCCTAGCACCTGTTGCGACGCGAAGCCTATGACGATTCCTAAGAAACCGCCCAACGCTACTCCGGCCGCGCCGCCGCCCACCGCGCCGGCTATAGCGGCGAGCATGGCGCCGATGCCTATGATCCTGACGACGTTCCTCACAGACGCCGCGACCGAGTGGTCGTATTTGGCCCTCATGCTCCAGTAGAAGAACTCGGCCACCCCCGACACTATGTAGTAGCCGAAGAGCAACGCAAGCAGTATCTGGACGTAGCCCTCGTAGCTCTGGACCTGTATGTTGTATTGGGGCAACAAGCTCGACATAAGGTAGTGGACGACTGCCGATATGACCACGTAGATCACGATGTAGACGACTACTCTGGCTATGGCCGCGCCTGTTCTCTTCGCCACTTCGGAGGCCGGAAGCGGGCCTTCTTGGCTCATGTAGCAGATGCCATGGATCCTAATAAAAGACAGGAATTATACAAGAATAATATATAAATAAATTGAAAAAATCTAGTACAGTACATCAGCATAATTTTATTTAAATAGTAATTTATTTTCACTAGCTATAATGAATTATTGAACTCTTCATTGCTATAATGCCTCAGCGCCGTTAGGAGCAGGGTGGCTGCCGCCGCAGAGGCGAACGCAAAGGCGATCGCGCCGCCTTCCCCAACCGCCGTGTAGATGTAGCTGAACGCGAGGCTTCCGAGGACTCCGCCGACTGCCTTGCCCGTGTACAGCACTCCGTTGTTGGCTGTGGCGTATCTGGCCCCGAAGATCTTGCTCGCCGCGTTGAGGTAGAGCACTATGAGCGAGCCGCCGAAGAGGCCTATCAGTACGGTGCCCGCGGCGGCTAGGCCCAACGCGAACAGCGCGGCGCCGAGCATGGACGCGCCGAGCCCTACGTATATGGTGTTGAGGACTCCCCACTCGTCGGCTACCTTGCCGAGTATGGGCCGCGCTACGCCGACCATCAAAGGATATATGGAGGCCAGGAGCACGAGCTGTCCGCCGGAGCTCAACAAGTGGAGGGACGAGGCGAGCGTCAACAGAGGCACGGACCCCAGGGCGTATGAGGCGTAGAGTAGCCAAAACCTGGCGTCTCTGGCCGCCTGCGCCGGCGTCTTGCCCGACAGGCCGCGCGGATATTCGGCGAGGGACATCAAGGCCGGCAACGCCGCCAGCTCGACGGCCCCGATCGTCAACGCGACCTCTCTGAAATCCCCGGCGAGGGCTATCATCGGGTTGGCCACGGCGGAGCCGAGGCCGAAGCCTAGGGAGACGAGGCCTGTGGCTAGGCCCATCTTGTCCCTATACCACTTGACGGCTAGGTTGAAGGCGATGCCGTACAGCACCCCCTCGCCTATGCTGCCCAGAGCCCACGCCGCGTAGAGCGTCGGCAAGTCGGGCGCGAGCGCGGCTCCTATGAAGCCGAACGCCGACAGCACGGCCGCGGCCATCCCCACGGCCTTGGGGCCCCTCGCGTCGGCCAACCCCCCTCCAACGGGTTGAGCCAGCGTGGAGGCCACTACGTATATCGAGAAGCCCGTGGCGACCAGCACCGCCCCTATACCCAACTGGCGCCCCAACATGGGGCCCAACAAGTTCCAGGTGTATTGGTAGAGCGAGTTGAAGCACATGACGACGAACCCTATCACCAGGTAGACGGCCCTCCGCACTATATTTTTGACGGGGGTATTTTTATGTGGGCCTCCTGCTGAACGTCGACTACGGCGACCAGCTGGCGAGGATAAGGGCCAGAGACGTGCTGAGGCGCCTCCAGTCGGCTAGGTACGTGGGCGAGGAGGAGGCGATAGACGCCTTCTATCTACACTACAGGAGGCCCATATTCGGCGGCAGGCCCTCCAACGAGTCCTGGGCCTACTTCGTCAAGGCCTACGTACGCTCTGAGTACTACAGAGAGGTGGGCCCCATCTGTAGGCTGAACCCGAAGGCGTCGCGCGAGGCGGCCGTCCGCCTCCTCAGAGCCTACCAAGCCTTCCTCGACTCGCTGGAGGCGGGGCGGGACCGGTTCTGGAGGGGAAGGGGGATCTGGCTTAAGTGGACGGAGGCCTTGAGGAGCTTGAGGAGGCTCATGGGCGATCCCGCCGACGTCCACAAGCTGTACGCCTCTTTGAGGAGGCTCGGGGAGGTTTTGGGCCCGGGGAGGTCGGCGGACCCGGCATCTCTGGCGATCTCAATAGCGGCGGATCCCGCCAGGGCCAAGCTGGCCGACGTGGTGGCCGACGTGGCCGAGCTCGCCTCGAGGCTCGACCCCGCGGACCTCGAGGAGGGGGCCTCGCCGGGGCCGGGCGTGCCCGACGGGATCAAGCAGTCGTCTATATCGGCGCTGAGGCGGGCGACCAACGTCACGAAGGCCCTATACGCGTCGTCCCGGGAGCTCTTCGCGTTCAAGCTGGCCACATCGACGCTCTCTGCCAAGAAGTACGTGTCGGCGGGGCGTCCGCCGCTCTATATACTCCTCGACAAGTCGGGCTCCATGTACGACCTAGCGCCGGGGCTGGGGGTCAGGCGGATATCCGTCGCGGCGGCGTTGGCCATAGCACTCTGGCGCAGCTCGCGCAGCTCCCTACTGCGCCTCTTCGACGTGGAGGTGCATAGGCCCGAGGCGGAGGGCGGCGTCGTGGATATCCTCCTGAGGGTCGTCCCGTCCGGGGGGACCAGCATAGGCAGAGCCGTCTTGTCGGCCGTCGAGGAGGCCCGCCGCCTCGGCCCGAGGAAGTACGTCCTGGCCTTAGTGACAGACGGCGAGGACGACTCCCTCGACGGCTCCGTTTTCGAGAGGGCTAGGGAGGCCTTCGCCGACGTGAGGGTGTATCTGGTAGGCCGGCGGGAGTTAAAAATCGGCGGGGTTTCGGTGAAGCATATAGCCTCACTGCCTCTTAAGAAGCCGCGCGAGCATCCCGAATATGACCACGGCGAAGCCGACGGCCGCCACGAGATCGCCTATCATTCTGAGCCAGACAACGTTCACCACTACCGGCTCTTGCCAGAAGCCCAGCGCGCCGGACGGCGTGTATAGCGTCTTTATGAACCAGTACCCCTTGGCGAGCTCCTGCTGGATCTGCAGAACGCCCAGAGGCTCCAAAGTGAGCAGGACCTGGAGGTAGAAGCCTACGCCGATAATCACGGCGGCCCACCTCATGAGCCTGAGATCCCTATCGCTGAACTTGCCGGATAAGTAAAACGCGACGACCCACATCAATATGCTCGGCACCCCGTAGGCCAGCGGGAAGGCCACGTGGGCGTGTGCCATCGTGCTCTGAGCGTCGTGTAGGAAGTAGTTGAGGAAGGGGGCGTTGATGAAGGCCGCGCCGAAGACCACCACGCCGATACCGCCGCCGATCCCGGCCACCAACGCGTAGGTCACCAGCGTCTTCTGGAACTCGGTCCTAATCTCGCCCCTCCTCCAGACGACTATGGCGTATATTATCATGAAGCCCAGAGGCACCGCCTCGAGGACGCTGACTATGGCGCCGACGTACATCCAGAACGTCGGGAGGCCGTTGAAGTAGTAGTGGTGGGCTGTCCCTATCATACCGGTTATTATTTCACTCGTCGCGTCGAGGCCGACGACTGCTAGGGCCAGCCTCTGGGGCACCAGCCCCGCTATGAACAAGAGGACGGCCACCACGGTGACCACTATGGGCGGCCAGAAGCCCTCCACGTAGGCGTGTATAGTCATCCATCTGAAGTACTCGTCGACTTGGAAGTCCGGCCACGGGGCTACCACGGGCAGAGCTCCCACGAATGTGCCGGCGGCCGCGCCCGCTATGGCTATAGAGAGTATCTTGGCGAAGGGCCTCAGAGGCTCCGCCGCCGTCTTGGACGCCTTATACCAGAGATAGGAGAAGTAGCCCAAAACGGCGGTCAGGAGCAACAGCCAGAGAGTCCCCTGGTCTATTACGTCTCTCCCCTGGCTCCCCACTATGAACCACCAAGGAGCCGGTATGTAGCCCAGATAGCTGAGCCATATCCCGAACAAATCGCCGAGGGCCACCGCCGTCCCTAGGGCGAGCACGGCCGCGACTTGTCTCTTGGACACATTCACGCCGAAGTACGGGAACACGAATAGGGAGAACGTGAGCCACGTCAAGGCTATCCACAATATCGCCAAGTTGTAGTGGAGGGCGCGGGAGACATTAAACGGAAGAATAGACAACAAGTTGACGCCGTATAGGGACGCGTCTGTGTAGAGGTGCATCGTGTAGCCGCCGAGGAGGCCCTGGACGCCTAGGGCGAGCCCGAAGAGGGCGAAGCCCCAGAGGGTGAGGCGTTGGGCCTCGTTGGGGGGCGGGAGCTGTATGGGCGATCTGGGATCGCGCCAGTAGTCGAGGAACTTGATGAAGACGTAGGCTGCCATGGGCATCACTATGAGCAGTATGGCGATTATCATGCCCCACGAGGCGTAGAGCACGTTGTTGGTGGGGGCCAGAAGGCCTGGGGTGTAGGGGAAGCCGTTGGTGTAGTTCTCCAGCGCTATTAGGGCCGTCCACGTGAAGTACGCCGTCAGATACCTCACTATCGTCTTGTTGGTTATCAGATAGGGCTTAAGCCTATACTCGGCGGAGTCGGGGCCCAGCATCTGCGAGTAGTAGTTCACCGCGTCGTAGAAGCCCTTGGCGAAGACGTCGCTCACCACGATCTTGCCGCCGTCTGGGTCGGGGAGGAGCGCGGCCTTAATGGCGGCCATGGCCGTGGCGTTGTTCTGAGGCACCGCGTCGAAGCCGAGGCTGTGGGCGGCGGCGTCCTCGAGCATCCTCAACGTATACGACGTGAAGTCCACGCCGAAGTAGCCGCCCATGCCCAAGACCGAGCCGTAGTCCATCAAGCCGTATTTCTGGAAGTAGTACTTGCCGAGGACCACGTCTCTGCCGGTGAAGAGCACCGTCCCGTTGGCCGTCACGACCTCGCTGGGTATGGGAGGTATGTGGGTGAACGTGTAGTAGGCCATGAATGCGTAGGCCGCATATACGAGAACCGTCGCGGCCAACACTATCGTGGGCCATACGCTCTTGCCGTTGGGCATGGCCGTAAAGCGATCGGCGCAAGTTATCCTTTCTGGTTAACCTAGTTAACCCGTTGAGGAGCTAATTTAAGTCTAGAGAAGCAATTTTTAAATTGAAGATAACGACAAATAAGCGTGAAGTTCTTGCGCGTCCGCCTAAGGGCTTGCGACGCGCTACCGCGCGACGCCTTGGCCCACCTAGGCTTCAAAATAGAGGGCGACCGCGTGCGCCACGTGGTCCTCACCCCGAGAGGCCCCGTCACGGTGTCCAAGAAATGCGACGAGTGTATATTCTACAAGCTTATCTCCGGCAGTTATGTCTACGGCGCGCCGTCGATACATAACGGCGTTATCAAGGTCGTCGTCGCCGACACGCGCCCGGCCAGGAGGATACTGGCGGAGCACAGACAGCAGGTGATCTCGGTGGAGCGGCTAAGGCCCGCCTCCCTCGTCCTGACGTCGAAACAGAGGGAGGTGCTTTCGGCAATGGCCTCGGGCGGCTCCATATCGTTAATAGCGCGCGCAAGCTCCCGGTCGAAGGTCGCCGTGTATAAGCTGTTCCGCAAGACCCTGAAGAAGGTCGTCGAGCTTATTTAGGCAGGCTCCGTAACCTACGTGCCCTTCGAGCGTCTGCTGTTCGTCAGATTCGCGGCGCCTCCGGACGTAGTCCTCGACGTGATATTTAGGTTGGGCCTGGCCGGCATTGCGGTATTCGAGGACAGGCCGCCCTACTTCTCGCAACCGCCCGTCCCGCCGCTCGCGGCGGACGTAGAGGCGCTCGGGCGGCTCTTAGATCGCGTCGGCTTAGAGGCGGAGGCAAGGCCGCCCCGCGCCGACAAGTTGTCCGAGGCCTTGAGGAAGGCCCTCGACGCGTTGAGGGCGTGCACGGCCGGCTACAGGCTGGACGACGCCGTGGGGAGGGAGGCCGCCAAGCGGGCGATACTGAGCTGTCTCGCCGAGAGGGGGACTGCCGCCGAGGATCTCGCGGGCATATACAGAGCCGCGAAGGAGGTCCTGGATATCTACGGGAAATCCGCGTACTCTGAGGGGCCGGACACCGGCAAGTCCTTCGCGGCCATGGCCGCCGAGGTGGCCGCCAAGGAGGAAGAGCTGAGGAGGCTCGGCGCCCTCGTGTCCTTCCTCGAGTGGCTGGAGGGCGGCGGCTACTCGCGCCTCAGAGTGCCCAAGGGCTACCGCGTGGTGTTGGAGCCCCGCGAGCCCATACCGGAGCCCCACCAACTGTTCGAGCTCGGGGGCTTTAAGGTGGCCATAGTCGCGGGCGGCGCGGGGAGGTACGGAGGGGTCGAGGTGCCGCAGGAGTACCTATTGGATATACATACGGCGAGGGAGTTGCTGAGGCAGACCATCGCGAGCGTGGACGAGGCGCTGGGGAGGCTGAAGAGATCCCTGGCGGAGATGTACGAAGTATACCGGGCCTATTCGGCGTTCGGCGACGCGAGGTGGGAGGACCACGCCGGGACCGCCACCGTATCTTTCTATATAAGGGAGAGGGACGCGGCCAAGCTGGACGAGATACTCGCGGGCGCCCTCGGAGGGGTCTACGTGCCTCGGCGGCTCGTCGCCTACAGGACAGGCGCCGCCTACAAGCTGATAAGGACGCCGACGAGCGAGAGGTGGCCCTACCCGATAAAGGCGTTCTCCAGGATACTCTACATGTACGGGCCCCCCGCCCCGGGCGAGATATCGCCGCTCCCGCTGGTGGCCTTCCTCTTCCCCTTCTTCTACGGCTGGATGTTCGGCGACGTCGGCTACGGCCTACTGCTCCTCGTACTGGCGCTGGTCTTGTTGAGGGTCGGCAGGAAGGACTGGGGCTTTATCTGGCTGACCACGTCGGCCGCAACAATGGCCTTCGGGCTCTACTACGGCGACTTCTTCGGCCTAAAGCTGTGGGGCGCGAGGCAGGAGCTGGACTACATGACGGGCATGGCGGTTGCCATGATGTTCGGCTACTATCTCATGGCGCTGGCGTTCGTCCTCAAGACGGCCCAGTCTGCGCTGTCTGGCGACGCCCCCGCGGCCGCCGCCCTCCACGCCCCTATGACAGTCATCTATCTATCGATCGGCGCATCTCTGCTGAGGTACATAAACATGCCGCAGTTGCTTTACGGAAGGCCTTTCGTAGATATCGCGGCCAAGGCCTGCGGCGCCCTCGCCGATCTCCGCGTCATGCTGGCCGGCACGTCGTGGCTCGCCTCGGGCATCGCGGCTCTTGCCTTGAAATACGGCGCCGTCTACCTGCGCGAGATAGGGGGCGAGCTGGCCTTCTCGACCATGGAGGCCTTCATAGCGGCGACCGCCAACGTCCTCAGCTTCGCGCGGCTCGCCATAGTCTACATAGCCCACGGCATATTCACCTCAGCCGCGCTCAGTCTGCTGGATCTGCCGGCAGGCATCGCGCTGTACGCGCTGGCGCAGTTGTTGATAGCCGGGTTCGAGGGCTTCTTGACGGCTATACAGTCGCTTAGGCTGATATACTACGAGACCCTCTCGAAGTTCTACAGAGGCTCTGGAAGGCTCTTCGAGCCCTTCAAGCTAGGCCGGCAGGAGCCCGAGAGGGCTTGACAATATACAAGGCCTCCGGGCGTAGGCGGCAAGGTATTTATCCCGCGTGCATGTCTCGGCGTGGGTCATGTATTCACTAGGGCGAGGTTTAGGGGGGAGGGGCGAGGTGGAGTACGACGAGATATTGGCAGACACGGGGGCCACCTTCACGGCGCTCCCCATCGACGCGGCCGAGAAGCTCATAGAGACGCCGTTCACGGTCGAGCTGAGGCTAGGAGACGGCAGGAGAGTGGCCGCGAAGGTGTACGTGGCTGAAGCCGAGATAGAGGGGAGGCGGGGCCCCGTGAGGGTAGTTGCGTTCGAGGGGGCGACCCCCGTCATAGGCGTGGACACCCTCGAGACGCTGGGGCTCCGCGTAGATCCGATCACGGGCAAGCTCGAGAAGACGGAATACTACATGCTCTACGTCTAGCCCCGCAGGCCAGCCCCGGCGAGGCCGTCCACGCATATCAACTGGCCGGGCCCAGAGCTTTGTTGAGACACGTCCGTCTATGGCTAGCCCGCCCAGCTTAGTCAAGGCCGCCACCGATCTGGCCGCCGCGTTGGCTTTATCTTTGGCGATAGATGTAGCGTCTGGCCGGCTGGGGCCCGGGATAGTGGTGGAGATGTATAGGCGGCGACTACGGTAGCGGAACGCATCGGCCCGCCGTCATGTATATCCCAGCCGTCTTCAGATATACCGCGTCCGCACGCACTATACGTCTACTACGGAGGCTACACACGCCCACGGAACGATAACCCACAGCCCATCGTCTGCCCGAATATATACGCCGTATATAGGTGTTGATTGTAGCCTCTAGCCCCGGAAGGCCGTCGAAGCGAGCATTCTAGCGTTGCGAGGCCTAGAACGGCCGCCCGGGGGCTATCGATCGGCGCAAAGCGGAGCCGTGCGCTCCGGGCGTTACGGCGGGGCAAAGCTTAAAAACCTTTAGAAATATATGTAAAGGGGCCCGTAGCTCAGCCTGGTAGAGCGGCGGAGGTGAACGCCGCCGTAGCTCTTAACCCGTAGGTCGTGGGTTCGAATCCCACCGGGCCCGCCAGCAACTCTTTTGTCGATCACGGGCTGGCGTTGCGGCTCCCACGTCCCTAGTGGTTATTGCTCCCGCGGCGGCGATTGTCCTGGAGCCCAAAAGGCGGGGAGGGGTCTTTGAATCGATAGAGCCGGCCTAGCACGGCCTAATCCTCGCCACGCCTACAGCAGTCACGTAACCTCAACGGCTTTGGATTTTAGGTATTCCTTAGCTTCGTCTTCGTAAGCTATGTGTAGCTCCACCGGCGCATCCCAAGGTAGCCCGTAGCGGTCCATGGACCTCATTAGAATATCTTATACAATTTACTTTTATTAATAGCAGTATTCCCTGGAATTATTATAAGTATGTCTATATCGCTAAGCACGGTGGTTCTGTCCTCGGCGACGCCGCCGATTACGTAAACCCTAGCGCCCGGCACTAGATCCCTAGCGGCCCTCATTACGGCTCTCGCGTACTCCCTCCACCTCCTTAAATGCTCGAAGTGGCTCCTAACCCAGCTTGACACGGCTAAGTAGCTTTATTAAATCCTTAACGACTCTCGACGCGGCGAAGACGTCGCCGGCGTCGTAGCTCGACTCGCCGTATCCGCTCTCGATATAGGACTCCTCGAGGGCTATGAGCACATCCCTATTGTCAGCCGTAAAGTTTCTTAGTTCGCGGGCCAATTCCTCGTATTCGAGTAGATGCCTGATCCTATACCCGAGAATTTGTAGCCTCTCAAGCTCATAGTTAATTACTTGATCCAATGATACTAGTTCGTGTGTTGTTGTATTCTATTATATATTTATATATACTACTACTTATCAAACCCATTCTGTATAGTATTTCATAGCCGGTGTAGTTGCCCTTGACGGTCGCAGTGTAGCCGTAGTGTATTGGGTACTGTAGCGGTATTGGGTATGTCCAATTCGTTGGGGTTATCACTATGGGCGGCCTTGGGGGTTGGTTGAAGTCGAAGGCAGCCAGTAGGCCTGCTAGGTTTGAGTTGGCCACTATCGGGGTTAGGTAGGGTAGGTGCCAGTTATAGTCGATAAAGGCCAGCAACGTGTATCCTGAAATACTGTAGTTATCCACCCAGCCCTCCTTGGCGTAGGGTGATATTATGAGTAGTGGCACCCTCTCTCCAAGCACATTGTAGTTTCTTAAACCGAGCCTACTTAGGTAACCATCCTCACAGGCTGGGTCTATACCATAGTTGTATATTATCGGGGGCGGTACTTGGTCGTAGAATCCACCACCTTCATCGAACGTGATGAAGATCACCGTGCTGTTCCAATATGGGCTCTCCTCTATGGCGTCTACGAAGTATGCCAAGTTAACCTGCCCCTGGGTTAGGTTGAATGGGGGGTGTAGGTCTAGGGCCGAGTGTTCGTCATGGCCATTGCCGCCGGTGAACATTAGGAAGGAGACGCTGGGTAGTTCGCCATCCCTCAGGTCTTGTAGGAATACCGAGGTGTTGAAGTAGTAGCTACTATACTTGCCGGCCCCCTTTATTAGGGATAGCGGATACGGCGGTAGAGCTTGCCCAGGTCTATAGCCGTAGTCGAAGTAGGCCCAGGATATGTTATATTGGGTCAATTGGTACAGTATAGTCTCCTGGAAGTCTATGACGCAGTCGCTGTTGGCGCCAAAGGCCGGTACGGGGAAGCCCACCAGGTAGGATATCCTATTGGGTGTGGTTGTTGCTAGATCCGGGGAGAAGAAGTTGTCGGCAAGCACGTACTCCTCGGCGTAGTCCCAGAGTAGGGGAACCTGCTGGTAGGATAGGTATGCCATGGACTGTGGGCCTGAACCCCTAACGAAGCCGTCCATAGCCCCCAAGTCCCAGTCAGTGTGGTAGTTTACGTATCCCTCCCAGGGGTCCTTTAAGATAACGGAGTTTGCGTAATATGGCTTAACGCCGTTAATAACGACGCTTAGGTTAAGGCCAACGGGCCTCATTAGGGACAGCGTAATGCTGTTAATTATGGGTGGGGTGCCGAATGGGTAAAGGCCGTAAATGTTGTCAAAGGCGTGGTTCTCGAGAATTATTATGACTACGTGCTTTATCGGCGTTGCCGTCAATCCGCTAACCTTAAACCCTGTAGACGTGGTTGAGTTAATGTACCTATGCTTAATGGGCCTAGGCATCGCGATAAACATCACTGCGGTTAAGGCGACCACCAGTATTACGACCCCGGCCAGGGCTAAGGCCCTGTTCACAACGTTAGGCCGCTAGGTTGTAGTTGTCCTCAACGACGAGGCCGCTTTGATTAGTTAAGGCCCTTGAGTACAGCTGCACCTGGGCTAGGAACTTGTTGCGCCTTATGAAGAACGGCGCCGTTATCGAGACCCCACCATTGATTAGATAGGCCGGCGAGGTCAACGGGTTGACCATGTTGTCTGAGAGCTCGTAGAAGCCGTTGGTTAGGTCTTGGCTTAGGCCTATTATAGTGTCAAAGCCCTGGTTCATGGTTATGTAATTGCCCCTAGCCTCGAAGACCACGTTATTGGGTATGGTTATCAACGCCCACTCGCCGGATGAGGCCCTCTTATCTATTTCATTATCCAATAGCCTGACTCTAACTACAGAGCCCTCTGCGGATTTGCTGGGTATGTTTATTAATGGGCCGTTGCCCGAACCAAAAATCCTGCTCCCCTCAATCGTTAGCAGTAAGTCGCTCTGAGGCCTATTCCTAGTCTCCACCCTTATGGTTAATGAGTGTACCTCTGAGTCCATTACGGTTATCCTGGCCACGGAGTCCAGTAGGCTAATTACGCCACCTAGGCGGCTACAGCATATTAGGGCGTCCACGAACCCGTAGTCGACATATATTGGCGTGTTGACAAATAGCTGGGCGCCGTAGCTCTCGACGCCACCCCTATCCGTGCCTATCACTGTGTTACTAATCATTAGTTTACTCCTACCGTCTGTGTTGCCATAGTTTATCCCAATGTTGAAGCCCAGTATCTGGGTGTTCGCTATCTGTATCGTGCCCGTCCCAGAGGATATTGCGACACCTGCCCTGGCTGTGCTTATGAAGTAGGACTCGTCGATCTCGGTGAACGTGACGCCGTCGCTGACTATTACCGTCGAGCTCTTGCTGTTGGGGTTGGCTCCAAGGTACGTGAAGCCCCTAACTCTAACCCCGTAGGAGTTGTTGAACCAGATCCAGCCTATGGGCGAAGGCGCCCCCGAGCCGTCGGCTAAAGTCGGCGGATCGACCACCGTTATGTCCTCGAGGATTACGCCGTTACCGACAGCGCCGCCTCCCGAGTAGTACCCTCCAGTCACTATGGGACCCACGGGAGGTCCCCTATTCATGTCGTTGACGAAGGCCAGGCGGCGGAGGACGGGGGGCGGAGCCTGGTCGGCGGTCGGCGAGTCGCCGGGAGTCCCTATAGTGAAGGCCCAGGCC
Source organism: Thermoproteus uzoniensis 768-20 (assembly GCF_000193375.1). GTDB lineage: Archaea > Thermoproteota > Thermoprotei > Thermoproteales > Thermoproteaceae > Thermoproteus > Thermoproteus uzoniensis_A. Next base: position 1,311,609 of record NC_015315.1, on the reverse strand, counting down.
TGGCTCTTGCCCTTGTTGTCGTATAGGTGTATCCTCGTGGCGAGCCCCTCGCCCTCGAGTATCACTTGGACCTCCCTCTTGATAACTCCTATGTGTATTATCCTATTGGGGTAGTAGTCGCCCCTCCTTATGAAAGCCAAGCCGCCTCCCGTGTTGAGCAGGTAGGCCACGGCCTCCTGTATGCCGGCCGTCTGGGTATACCCGCCCAACTCGTTGACGCCTTCCGACGGGTATACTCCTAAATCGCTGACGATTCTGCCGCTCGAGTCGACAACGACCTCGCCATCGGCCGCGACCACCATAGGTCTAGCCTCTCCCGGCGGCTGGACCACGACTGAGTAGGCGGGCGGAACGCCCGACGCCTCAACGGTCTGAGGAGGCCCGCGCGCCAGGCCGCCCGCTATGAGGCCCCCCGCTAGTCCTAAGCCCAACGCGCCCAATAACTTGAAGACCTCCCTCCTACCTGCCATGGGGGATCGTCCCCTTGCTAAATTTAACGGTTCGGCGCCTAGAGGTTAACAGATGGGCGTCTGCGGTCTGCCGGCTACTGCTTGAGCTTGAAGGGCTTGCCCTCGTAGAGTATCTTCTTGGCGAGATCGGGGGCGACCTTCTCCAAGTCGTCCTTTATGGACTTCAAGAACTCCACCTCGTCCTTCTCGTTGCGCAACTCGTCGGGGAGCATGCGCGGTATCTCCTCTATTATCGGGTACCACCTGCCGCAAGTCGGGCAGTATATCACGCCGGTCTCGATCTCCCATCTGTGGCACTCCTCGCAGGGGAGCGTGTCCGGCTTGGGGTGCTCCTTGATCTTCAGATCGCGGTAGGAGCAGTACTCCTCGCAGAAGGGCTTCCTGGGCCAAGTGTACTGCCTCTCGGGGTGCTCCGTCCTCTTGATCACTATCAGGCGGAGGGGAAATGTCTTGTCATAGGGGCACGCCAGAACGTCCATCAGCCTATACTTCATGCCATCTGGATAGTGCGCCTTTTTAAGTTATCTAGACGAACCCGTTGAGGACCAAGCTCTCCAGCGACTTCTCGAGGGGCTTTCTCAGAGATATTGCCAGGAGGGACGCGTACAGGATGGCAGAGGCGTAGAGCCCGGCGATCGGGGAGGCTACGGCGGCCGCGCCGGCGGCGAACGAGGCGAAGGCGGAGAGGCTCAGGAGAAACGTCCTCAGGCCTACCCTGAGAGGCCAAGTGTGTTCTCCCTTGATCTGGTAGGGGGACACGAGGGAGAATATATATGCGTAGAGGGACGCGAAGGGAGGTATCTGGCCCAGCGCCGCGATCGCGACCCCCAGCCCGTAGCGGGAGCCGAGCAGCCAGGCGGCCGCCCCGGCCGCGGCCAGCGGCGAGAGGAAGACGGCCGTGGACGCGGCTATCGCGAACAACATATGCCTCATGTAGCGGACTCCCAGAGACGCCGCGGAGATCCAGAGCCTCTCGTTGGCAACGGCGCCGGCCCCCATGAGCGAGGCCGACGCCGCCGAGGCCGCAAACACCGCCACTATGGCCGGGATGGGGCCGCCGTAGGCCATAGAGGCCGCGAGGTACGCGGCAGATGCGGCGGAGACCGCCAGCACCAGCCTGCCCATGCCCACCCTGCCGGTCCTGTACTGGACGCCGCCCCACGCGCCGCGCCCCACGACGCTCACGTTGTGTAGCTTAAGCAGATAGACCGCCTTGACGGGGCCCGCGCCTCTGAAGGAGACCTCGCGCCCCGCCAGCTCGGCGCCGCCGTGGGGATAGACGTAGGACTCCAGCCTCCTCAGCTCTGAGAGGGCCAGCGCGGAGAGGGCGGAAGCCGCCGCGGCGGCCAAGGCCAGGCCGGCGGGCGATCCCAGAAGGGCCGAGGTGGGGGCGTAGGGCCAGCCCAAAGCCGGCGAGATTAGCCAGGCTCCGAGGACGCCGGCGGCGAGGGCCCGGAGCTTGAGGGGGAGCCGGTAGAAGGAGACCGAGGCCGAGACCGCCAGCGCCGTCAGCGCGAGGGAAGCCGCCAGCGATTCGGCCAGGCCGAGGTAGGGCACTAGCAGAGACATGCTGACCACGTAGAGGAAGAACGGCCAGTAGAGGAGCAACTGCGCGGCGTAGAGGGAGGCCGCGAGGGCCCATCTGCCCACCGGCGTCTGGAGCAGGAAGTCGAGGTCCGCCCTCAACACGAGGGGCCCTCCGCCCAGCACCGCCAACGCGGTGATCAACGCGTCGAGCGAGACCGCCATCAACGCGAAAGGGGCCAGATCTAGCTTGGGCATTAACAGAGCCTGGAGGGTGATGTAGGCGGTGCTGACCCCCAGAAGGACCACGTAGGGGCCCGTGAAGCGCGACTTGACGACGAGCCCCAGAAGGCTCATGGCCCCCTCCTGATGATCTCGGCCACGGCGGCCTCGAGGCCTCTCTCCCGCGCGCCCGGCACCTCGGCCAGAGGGCCCCGCCAGACGATCTTGCCGCCCGACATGATCAACACCTCGTCGGCAAGGCGCCCGGCCACCGAGAGTATGTGCGTCGAGACCAGGACCGTGGGCCTCAGAGATTCGAGGAGAGACACCACGGCCTCTTGGGAAGGCACGTCCAGATAGTTGAGCGGCTCGTCTAGGAGGGCCACCTGCGGCTTGTGGACAAGGGCCATAGCCACGGCGAGCCTCTGCCTAATGCCCCTAGAGATCGAGGAGGCCTTGTAGCGCAGGTAACGCCTAAGCTCCAGCGCCTCCACGAGCTCGTCCACCCAGCCCCAGTCCTCGACGCCCCTCAAGGCCGCCATGTACTCCAGATTCTCCCTCACCGTCAAGGCCAGATACGGCTCGGGATCCTCGGGGAGATAGCCCGAGATGCGCCTGGCGTCCTCGGAGCCGGCCTCGAAGCCCCCCACCGACGCCCTCCCCCCGTCCGGCTTGAGGAGCCCCGCCAGGATTTTCAACGTGGTGGACTTCCCAGCGCCGTTGGGGCCCAGAAGCGCCGCCGCCCCGCCGCAAGGCACCCCGAAAGTCACGCCGTCGAGGGCCCTCAGATCTCCATAGCTCTTGACCAAGCCAGACGCCGCGATGCAGTCCACGGAGGTGCCAGGACATATCTATAAAACCGTTACAACGCGGAGGCGGCCTCTAGGGCCCGCGGCGGCGCCCCTCCGGAGATCCCAGGCGCCCCGGCAGATCTACGGGCGTTGCCCTCAGCGCCGGCGTCGTGCCGGGATCGCCCGCGCGTAGATCGGAGAAAAAGCTTAAAAATATATTGAAATATATGTAAAGGGGCCCGTAGCTCAGCATGGATAGAGCGGCGGAGGACCAGATCCGCCGAGCCTTCTAAGCCGTAGGTCGCGGGTTCAAATCCCGCCGGGCCCGCCATAGCAACAATATGGCCTTCAAGCCCGACACACCGCTACAGATCGTTCGACGAGTCTAAGAAACGGCGGCGCCGCCGTTAAACTCCTTCTTTAATTCCTCCTCTTTTCTTGCCATGTTGTTGAGGACCCACGTGGTTTTCGCGATCGCGGCGGGCTTCCTGGCGCTGAGGTATCTGCTGGCCGTCCCGCCCGCGGCGGCGCTGGCGGCGGCCGCGGCCATTTCGCTGGCCGTGAACCCCATAGTGGACTTCCTCGGCCACGAACACGGCAGGCGCAGTCCCCGCACCCACGAGCCCCTACACGCGGCCGTCCTGGGGGCAGCCGTAGGCGGAGTTCTGGGGCTGGCGATCCCCTACGCCGCGCCTTGGGCCGCCGCGGCGGGGGCCGTTGAGGCCCTCTCCCACCTCTTCCTGGACGCCTTCACTGAGCACGGAATATACGTGAGGCGCAACGGGAGGTACAAGAGATTTGCGTTCGCACACCTCAGATACAACGACCCGACAGCCAACGGGCTGACTGCGGCGTTCTCGATCCTCATAATCGTCGCCGTCCTCCTCCAACCCTCCCTTTCCTAAAACATCAGTCTAATTTCGTGGAAAAACGCCGGCGATGCCTCCAACCCTCTACGGCGGAGGCCAGTAGAAGGCTGTTTCGGAAAACGCGACAGTAAGGGGCGCTGTTGGGCAGAAAGCTGGCTGTCCCCGGACACAAAACGGTGTGTCGATCTGCCGTGGGAGATATCTGGAGCCGAGAAGATGTCGGACCCGAGCCGCGCGTCGAGGCAGTTCGGCAACCCTCAAGGGGCTGGAGCAGGCGCGATCACAGCCGCCTCTTTCCCGTTTTTCGCCTCTCGGCGAGCGCCGCCGTGACTTACGGCCTAAAACCTTATAAAAAGCTGTTCTACAGCTGAACTGCGGCGGTAGTCTAGCCTGGTTTAGGATGGCGGCCTTCCACGCCCAGCGCGAAGAGAGCCGTTGATCCCGTCAGGCCCCCACAAGGGGGCTGGGATAGGGTTCGAATCCCGGCCGCCGCACCAAGTTTCATGACGGGTGCCTAAAGATCCTCTCCGTCAAAAACAGACAGTATGGGGATCTTGCCGTTGGTTCCGTAAAGAAAAATGGGGCCGCCGCCGGGATTTGAACCCGGGTCAATGGGGCCACAGCCCACCGTTAGGGGCTTCCCTATCCTAGCCGCTAGACTACGGCGGCTTGGACCCTACGACACCACTACTATAAATTTTTTTCATTGCGGCTACCGGACAGACATCCTCCGAGATCAAGCTCCGGCGCTCCTTGTGGTGCTTCCGCCTCTTATGGATACCGCGTGCGCTACGTCCTCACTATAAAGTAGGTGCCTAGGGCCTTGGCGGCGAGCACTCCGCCTCTCTTCCTCAGCTCTCCGTCGACCACTATCGTGTGGAGGCCTCTCCTCAGCACTCTGCCCGTCACCTCGTAGATCCCGCCGTCGAGGGGCTCGAGGAAGTTCACCTTGAGCTCCAGCGTGACGTTGTTCTCGCCCTTGGCTGAGGCCATGGCGGCGAACCCCATAGTCGTGTCGAGCGCCGTCATGATCACGCCGCCGTGTATTATCCCGCCTACCCTCTCCAGCCTCTTGTCGTGCTGAAACACCGCCTTGGCATACCCGTCGCCGAGCTCGACCAGCTTGTATCCGATGAACGAGAGTATGCCCACCTCCGAGATCCTCTTGTTGATCGCGGCCAGGATCTCCTCGTAGTTCCCGCCCCAGGCCATGGGAGAGGCCCGACGTTAAGGTTTTTATTGTGTGAGGCCTATCGGTCTATGTCCGTCGGGGATTGGATTGCCTTGGGGATGGGCCTCTTCCTCCTCGGCGTCTTCCTCATGTTCCTCGCGTTTTTCCTGGAGATGGCGAGGAGGGGGGAGGGGGGCGGCGGGGAGAGGGCGGAGGCTGGGGGCGTCGTGATAATTGGGCCTGTCCCCATAGTCTTCGGGTCCAGCCAGAGAATTACGAAGGCCGTGTTGATCTTGGCGATTGCCTTGACGGTCTTGGTCCTAGCTCTGTACCTGCTTCTTTATTGGTACTAGCAACAACAGCGAGATCAAGAAGAGCGCGGCCAGTATCGCGGCTGTGACCAACACGGCTAGGCCGGCGAGCTGGGGTTGCCCGGCTCCGAAGCACACGGGGATGAAGAATAGGAAGACGCAGCCCGCCACGGCGGTCTGGGCGCCTCCCCCCATCTGTAGCAGGGGGGCCGCCGCCATGATGAAGAACCCTATAAGGACTAGGGCGAGCCCCGCCACGAACAGCTTGTTCATATGCCCTCCTCGCCCTGCCTATAAAAATCGTATCTCGGCAGAAACAGCTTGCGGCCTCCCGACCGGACGACCTCTATGGGGACTCCGTAGGTCTCCGACAGCACCTCGCCGTCCACCTCCTCGGGCTTGAGCTGCGTCGCCCTTCCTCCCCTCAGCAAGACCACCGAGTCGGCTATGTTTATGAGGTCGAGGTCGTGGGAGGCCACAACGAATGTCTTGAGCCTCTTCAGCCTCTGCAGGACGCCCATTATGGCGGCCTTGTGGGCCGGGTCCAAGTTCGCCGTGGGCTCGTCCAGCAACACCAGCCTGCCCTCTGCGAGGGCCTTGGCCAGCAACACGAGCCTCTTCTGCCCGGTGCTGAGCTCCGAGAATATGCGCCGCTCGTAGCCGCCTAGGCCGACGGCGGCCAGCCACGCCAGGTATCTGCCCGGCGCCCTCCCGCCGCCCGCCAACAACACGTCCATGACCGTCATGTAGGCGTCGGCGAACTCGGCGGGCATGTAGCCTATATCGCCGTCGACCTCCACGAAGCCCCTCTGCGGTCTGTATATGCCGGCTATGGCCCTCAGCAGAGTGGTCTTCCCCGACCCGTTGGGGCCCAACACCAAGTTCAGCCCCTCGACTATATCGAACGAGACGTCTACGAGTATGGGGACGCCGCCGAGGCTAACGGTCAAGCCTCTTACCCGCATGGGCCAGCGCGAGTATGATCACGGGCGCGGACAGCACCGAGGTTATCGCGGTGACGGGGATCGAGAAGCCGAGGAGGCCGCGGGCCAAGGCGTCTGAGGCGAGCAATACGGGCGCCCCCAGCGCCGCGCTTGCGGGGACCACGGCCGTCGCCGACCCGTTCCTCAACGCCATCCTGGCCATGTGGGGCACCATGAGCCCCAGGAAGCCCACGACGCCGACCTGCGACACTATCAGCGCTGTGGATAGGGATATGGCGGATATCCAGAGGAGCCTATATCTGTCGGGCCTTATCCTCCTGACGTGCGCCAGCTCGTCGCTTATGGCGACGAGGTCCATTCTGCGCGCCTCTCTGACGGCCGCGGCTATTAGCCCCGTCGCGGCGATGGCCAACAACGCGTCGGCCTTATAGCTGACGTAGTCTATGTAGCCGAAGAGCCAGAAGGCGAGGGGAGGTATCTGCGGCAGTCGGGACGAGAGGTACGAGAGGCCTATCGTCGTGGCGGCCGAGAATATGTACGAGACGGCGACGCCGCCTATGACGGTGGCGTACACGTTGCCTCTGCCGACCGCGAGCGTGGCTACGCTGGCCGCCATCGCCAATAGAAACGCGAGGGGGACCTGGTAGAGCAACATGTAGGCCGGGGAGAGGCCGGCGATCACCAACACGTACGCCAGGAGGGCCCCGAAGGCGGCCCCCGACGCGGTGCCCGTTATGTAGGGGTCCAGAAGGGGGTTTCTGTAGAGCGTCTGCATGACGGCGCCCGACACGGCGAGGGTGGACCCTATGAGGGCCGCCGCTATGGCGGCGGGGAGCCTAATGCCGTACACTATCACCGAGTAGGGCCCTCCCGCGAACAGCTTGTCGGGGGCCAGCAAGACGGCGCCCGTGGAGAGGAAGAGGATAAGCAGAGGGGGGAGGGATATCAGCGACAAAGAGATGAGGGTTCTTGTCCTCATCCCGTCGGTATGGGGCTGGGGAACTGTTGCAAGAACCACCTCGTGCCGATGCACTGCGGGGCGTTCCCCGTTATTATCTTGTTGAATATGGCCACCGCGTAGACCGACATAAGCGACGGCTGGTCGACCGCATCCTCGGCGAGGCCCGTGAGCACGTAGACCCTCCCGCTCTTGTAGGCCGCGACGCTTGACACGTGGGGTATTTCGTCCAGCGCCTTTAGGGCGTACGTGCAGTTTGCGCCCATACTGCCCAGCACTATCACGCTCGGGTTAGCCGCTATGAGGAGCGACGGCTCGAAGGGCCCCCAGCCGCCTTGGCCTATGGCGTTTACGCCGCCCGCAGCTCTTATCTCGGCCGCTATGAAGGTGTTGTTGCCGGCCGCGTAGAAGGACCCGTCTGGGTTTATCCAGGCTATTTGCGCAACGGTGACGTTGGTCTGCACGCGGTATTTCGCAAGCTCGGCCTCCATCCAGCTCACTACGGCGGCCGCCTTCTGGGCCCTATCGAAAATCTCGCCGAGGGCCTTTATATCCCTCTCTATATCGGCGAACGAGGAGGCGCGCGTTCCGTAGAGGAAGTAGACGGGCACGCCTATCTTCTGTATGTCCTTGGCCCACAGCGCCTCGAAGCCGCTGTCGACGAGGACTAAGTCCGGCTTCAGCAAGATTATGGCGTCTCCGTTAAATCCTGTGGGGCTCATGGCGCTTATCCCTATCACCTCGGCGTTTGAGGGGAGACAAGACGTGTAGTTGAGCTCCTGGAGTAGCTGGTAGCTGAACTGATCAAGCCCCACGATTCTGTTGCAGAGGCCCAGAGCCACGAGCATCTGAGTTATGCTAGGGGCCAGAGACACGATCCTGGCTGGCTCCGCCGATATTTGGACGGTCCTGTTGAGCGCGTCGACGACCGTTATGGGGTAGTACCGGCTGGTGACCGTCGTGGTGACGGTGGCCGTCGTCGTGGCTGTAACGGTAGTGGTTATTGTCGCGGTTGTCGTGACCGTCGTCGAGTAGGTTACCGAGGTGGTTTGGACCGCCGGGGCTTTCGAGTAATAGCCGGCGAGCCACCCGACAACTATGGCGATGATCGCCACGGCGGCTATCCAGACTTTCGAGACCATATAAGGGAGAAATATCCCGCATTTAAGCTTTGTGCAACAGCTGAGAGGGATATACCACCACCGATCTGCTCCGTCTGCCCTCGCCGTGCATCCTCACGGCCACATACCTCTGCGCTCTCTCAACGGCGTCGCGTAGCTCCTCCTCGGTCGGCCTCCGCCAGCCGGTCCCGGGCACCGGTATTAGGGGATCGATTATGAGGACCGCATCGCCCACGTTCTCTCTCAGATATTTCGCTATCCTCTCCACGCCCTCTGGGCCGTTGAGCCCCGGTATGAGGACCGTCTCGAACAAGGTCCTGACGCCTGCCTCCACCAGCGCCGAGATATTGCGTAGCACCGGCTCCAGCGGCTTGCCCGTGTATTCTCTGTGCTTCTCCGCATCGAGCGTCTTTATGCTTACGACCACTTCGCATGTGGCGCATCTGCGCAACTCGTCGAGCAGTTCCGCCGTCAACCTATAGGCGTTAGTCAGTAGCCTCACCCTGGCTCTGCCCGCCAGATGTCGTATCACGGCCGGCAAGGCGTCGTCCACCGTGGGCTCCTCGCCGCCCAACACGGCCTCCTCCATTCCGTCTGAGACCAGCTTGTCCGCGACCTCCTGGAAGGCCCGCAGGCTCAAGAAGCCGCCAGCCCTCAGCGAGGCCAAGGTTCGGCTGTCCAGATGGTGGTCCCACGGCGTCAGCCTCCTAATGCACCAGGGGCACGAGAAGTTGCATCCGGCGAATTGGAAGTAGGCGGATCTTATGTCGAGGTAGTACGTAACGTGGTAGATTCTGGTGAGCATTAGAACAGCCTTCTGAACTTCTGCAGGTTGTTGGGGAGCAACATGCCGGCCACCTTCTGGGGCGCCTTCTTGATCAACATCATCAAGACCGCCTCTACGAACTCCGGCGTCACCCTTACGTAGCGGTCCACCTCGTCGAGGATCTGGGGATAGCCCGTGACAGTCGACGAAGTGGCGGCCAGAAAGGCCAGCGTCTCCTCGAGGCCGGGCCCCAAGTCCAGCACCTCGACCCTCACGGCGGTCTGGGATCCCGGCGGCATGTAGTACGCGACGGCCACGTCGCCTAGCAGGCGTAGGTGGGGGTACTGGCCCGACGAGAGGACCGACGCGAAGTTCTCTCCGAACTCCTTCAGCCTCTCGCAGAGCCTCGCGGCTTTGGCCGACCCAGCCGCGGCGCCTTCCCGGGCACACCTGATCACCTCGTCCCTCAGCCGGCCTCCTTCGCACTCGGCGTAGTGTATCTCGGCCCACCGCGGGAGCACGTCCTTGAGACGGCCCAGGACCATGTACTCGCCGGGCCTCAACACCAGAGAGGCGGCCGCCCTATCGTTCACAGGCAGGCAGCCGCCGTAGAGCACTGAGAGGTAGCGCGATCTGACCCTCTTGGCGAGCCCTACCAAGGTGGCGCGCGCCTCCTCGGCGGCGGCGAGGAGGGACTCGACGGCCTTGTTCGCCTCCTCGTACTTTCCTCCAGGCACGGCCAGGTTGAAGGGCAACGGGTGGAGGGCGAGCTCGCCGTCCAGGAGGAGGATGTCGAAGTCCTTGAGCCCTCTGGCCTTCCGCCTGAGCAGGCGCGCCGCCAGCTTGCGCTCCAGCAACGCGGCGTGGCGCGAGAGGTCTTGTTCGTCCCTGTCCTCGAAATAGACGGCGCCGCCCAGGAATTTGTCCACCCCCTGCCTCGACCGCCCCACGTAGCCGTAGGCTATGACTGTGAAGACGCCGCCCACGAGCTCCAGAGGGGGGCTCCCGTAGGAGGAATCGACGGCATAGGCGTAGTGCTCGCCGGCTGGCCTAGGTATCTGCCCTATCGCGGCCTTGTCCCTTATCGACAATATGCTCTCGGCCAGCTTCTCCAGCCTCCCGAGCCTCTCGGCGCTTTTCTCCACGTCGTACTTCACGGCGTTCAGTAGATCGGGCTCCAGCCAGTACTCTATGTCCTCCACGTAGCTACGCAACCATGATAATTAAAAAGCCTCGGGCCAGGCCGGGCGGCTAGACGCAAGCGTTCTCTAGGACGGCCTTGCACTTGGCCTCGACGCCGCTGGGTATCTTGGGCACCACCTCCGCCACGACGCGCCTGACGATGTCCATCTTCTCCGACATCATCTTCTCGACGGCCTCGGCTGTGACCGGCTGGTGGGGGACCCAGATGTCGTAGTCCGTCACGAGCGCCAGTAGCGCGTAGCACATGCCCAGCTCCCGCGCCAGGTTTATCTCGGGGACCAGAGTCATGCCTATTATGTCGCAGCCGTACACGTCGCGCCAGATCCTGGACTCTGCCTTCGTGCTGAACCGGGGCCCTTCGATACAGACGTAACAGCCCGACGTGTGTACCTTGTTGTACTTCGAGGCGGCCTCGATCAGCGCCTTCCTGAGCTCCTCAGTGAAGGGCTCCAGCCCTATCTGGACGTGGCAGGTCCTCGGCCCGTCGTAGAAGGTGTACTCGCGGCTCTTCGTCATGTCGACGAACTGGTCAGGCACCACGAAGTCGCCTGGGGCGTAGTCCTGCCGGAGAGAGCCCACGGCGCTGACCGCTATCACGTGCCTCACGCCCAGCGCGTGGAGCGCGTATATGTTAGCCCTATACGGTATGCGGTGCGGCGGGTACTTGTGGCCTCTGCCGTGCCTCGGGAGGAACGCGACCCACCTCCCGCCCACCCGCCCCACTATGACGTTGTCGCTGGGGAGGCCGTAGGGCGTGTGCATCTGCACCTCTACAGGCGACTCGAATATGCCGGGGTCGTAGAGCCCGCTACCGCCTATTATGGCAACCGCCGGGAGCTCGTCGATGCCTAGGTCCTTGGCCGCGACAGGCGTGGACGTCACCTTCACTACCTTCATGGAGGTCGGAATAGGACGGCTAATTAAACTTCGCGCGCCCGGGCCATATTTTTAACTCGCGTCCAACTCTGTCACGTGTTGTCGGATTTCCTCAACGCGTCGTACGCCGATCTGGTCAAAAAGTACGGCGCAGTCAAAAAGGACGACGTGTACGAGGTCCCTCTGCAGAACGCCCCGTGGACCTTCTCCCGGCCCCTCTCGGCGTTTTTGAGCGCCGGCTCGACATATATAGTGGAGGGCGTGGACGTGAGCTGGGAGGGCCCCGGCGAGGTGTACGTCGTATTGACGAACTGGGAGGTGGGGTTCGGCCTCGTCCTGGCTCGGAGGAGGCGGCTCTTCAGATGTATAAGGAGGCAGTACGCGGCGCCTTACGGCGTGAGGCTCCCCCAGCACATCAGGGTAAGGCCGGTGGAGCTGGTCCTCTCGGACTCCGACGCCGTTGAGTGCGTCGATAGGCCTCTCGAGGCCAAGGCCATCGCCGTGCTCCCCTCGACGGTGTACGTCCTGAACTCGTTGCGGGTCGATCTAAGCAACGCGCGGTTGAGGGAAAGCCGACGAAATGTTTAAAAGGAGATAGTGCGTTGGGTATTAGAATGGGCGTTGAGTTCCCAGAAAAGGACGCCGAGGACATAGTCAGCCAATTGTTGGGCGGCGGCGAGGAGAACGAGATTATCCAATCCATAACCAAGGAGAAGGCCCTGATACATATACGGCTTGAGAAAAGGAAGAGCCACCTCGTCACCATAGTGGACTTCGGCAACTCGGACGACGCGAAACAGCTGGGCATAAAGGACCTGGCGAGGGAGCTCAAGAAGAAGCTGGCGGCCGGAGGCACCATAAGGGACAGCTGGATCGAAATACAGGGGGACCACCGCCAGAAGATAAAGAAGATGTTGATCGACATGGGCTTCAAGGAGGAGAACATACTCGTCGACGAGGAGGTCAAGGAGGTTTGATGTCTGAGGAGGCCCGGAGGCTTGCCGAGAGCGGCGACTACAGAGGCTTGGCGCTCCTATGCCTCAAGGCACTGGACTCCTCGGATTGGGACGAGGCATGGGCCAAGGCGTCCGAGCTGGCCGAGAGGACGAGAGAATATGTAATCTTGAAGTTTCTGGCGGCCGCATACGCCTTGACCAACGACAGAATATATAGCCTATTGACGGAGTCGGGGAGGGAATTCCTGGCGAGGGATTTAGCCGTATGTATAGATAAGGTCAAGCAACTGTTGGGTCTACATCCTCTGTAGTATCGGGATCCCCAAGATGTTGAGCCCGTTCCTCATGACCGTCCTCACGGCGTGTACCAACGCCAGCCTGAAGCTCCTCACCGGCTCCTCCGACTTTATGACGGGATACTTCTCGTAGTAGCTGTTGAACAGAAGGGAGAGGGAGTTGAGGTACTCCGATATGTAGTCGGGCCTCAGGTCGCGGGCCGCCGAGGCCACAGTCCACGGCCACATGGCCAGCCTCTCCACCAGCTCTGCCTCCTCTGGCTGAATCTGGGGCGGTATCTGGGGCGGGGAGCCCGGCGCAGAGCCCGCCTTCTCCAGGATCGAGGACGCCCTGACGTAGGTATATTGCAGAAACGGCCCGGAGTTGCTCCTCATGTTGAGGACCACGTCCCACTTGAAGTCTATGGGCTTCCGCGGGGAGGCCGATAGGTAGAAGAAGCGGATGGCGCCTGCGCCGACCTTCTCCCCCACCACCGAGGCTACCTCTCTGTCCTTCTCCTTGACCACATCGGCCGACCTCTCGGCGGCCTCGTCGAGTATCTCGTCCAGCGCCACGTACTGCCCCCTCCTCGCCGACATCTTCATGCCGGGCATGTTAACCATCTCGTAGGTGTAGTGGACCAGCTTCTTCGCCTCCTCGCGGTAGCCCAAGGCGTAGAGTATGATCCTCACGTGGGCTTGTTCGTGCGTCTGTTCGGACGAGATGACGCGGATCACCTTGTCGACGGGCCGGCGGCTCTGCCAGAGGGCGTAGGCGACGTCTCTGGTCACGTATAGCGTGGTGCCGTCGGAGCGCGTAAGCGTCACCGGCGGGATGAACTTGGGCAGATCCAGCTCCTCCCTAAGCTTGAGGTCCTCCGCGAACTTGTCGGCCCTAAACACCACGGCCCCCTCCTTGTACTCTATATAGGCGGGCCACCTCCTCCTCAGATCCTCGACCAGCTGGGCCGCCGCGTTGTTCCAGACGGCGAGCTCGCTCTCGTAGTCCCAGCTGTCCACGGATATTCCGAGACGCCTCAACGTCTCTTGCTGGCCTCTGAGCACAAGCCCCACGACTGCCCTCACCTTTCTCTTGACCTCCTCGTCCCCCCTCTCGTAGAGCCTGTTGAGCTCCGCGGCCTCCGCCGAGAGGTCGCGTTGGCCCAGCCTCTCGGTCAAGGCGTTCACCAGATCCGGCTCCACGTCGAGGTGGCGCTTGATGACGCCCAGCCACTCGTCGATCTCGGCCAAGATCTCCCGCCTCTTCTCGTCGGGCTGGCCCTCCGCCAGCTTCTTCAGCCTGTTTATCTCCGCTATCGCCGTCGCCACAGAGTAGACATAGCCGACCGCCAGATCGGGCTTAACGCCTCTCCCGATCAGCTCGTCGACCTCCCGCCGCGCCGCCTCGTACCCCAACGCGGCGTACATGACCTGCGACCCGCAGTCGTCGACGTAGAAGTGGACCTCGACCTCGCTACCGCAGAAGCGGAGGAGCCTAACCAGCGCGTCGCCCAACACGGCGTTGCGCCCGTGGCCCACGTGTAGCGGATGCAGAGGGTTGGCGGACGTGTGCTCCACCAGATATCTGCCGTGCACGCATCTGTCTGAATAGCCGTACCTATCGCCCATTGCGTAGACGGCCTTGAAGAGCTCCTCGGCGAGCCTCGCCGGGTCGACATCTGCGTTTATGTAGAGGTTCTCTAACCTGACATTCGTTAGATATTTGAACGTATAGGTCGAGAGTATATCGGCCACCTTCGACGGATCTACTTTAAATTTATGAAGGCGAGCTGATATGAACGCAAATTTAGATGGGAAGTCGACGTCCGGCTTCCCCTGAAGCGAGAGGGTCGCCGAAATCCTCGCGAGCAAGCCGTCGAACTCCGACAACACAGGCTGTAGCGGATCCACTTAGCGGCCTACCCAACGGCTTATAAAAACTTCGCCCTTTGAGGAGCGGTTAAGTTCTGTACGGATACCCAAGAGGCTCGGACGAAAATTCGCGGTAAAATACAGTTAAAAGACCTACTTCCTGGCCGGAGCTATAGGGCCTAGCCCGTACTTGCTCCTCGCCTCGTTTATCCTCGCCACGAGGCCCTCGAGCTCGCCTGCGGCCTGTCCAGGGTCTATCACCACCGCGGCGGCCGCCGAGACATTTATGCCGGCAGCCTTGCCGAGCTTCTCCTTGGACGGCACGTAGATATAGGGCACCTTCTTCTCTTCGCACAGAATTGGGAGGTGCGCCACGACCTCCGGCGGGTCGACGTCCTCGGCTATCAGCACGAGCTTAGCCAGCCCTCTCTCGACGGCTTTAGTGACCTCGTTTGTGCCTTTCTTTATCTTGCCTGTCTGCCTCGCGGTGTTTAGGATCTCGTACGCCTTCTCTGCGAGCTCGGCGGGCACCTCGAACCTCACGTAGAATGGCTTACCCTGCACCGAGTTCGCGTAAAATGTCTTGGGGTCTACGGTGGTTGCCATGGCCTTGCAAATTAGGTCGGATATAAATATTTTCGAGCGGCTCGGCTTTCCTACTTGGCCTTCTGGGCCTTCCTGGCCTTTCTAACCCAAGCCAAATCCCTTGGATCTCTGCCGTATTTGGTCGCGTTGACGAAGCATCTGTGGCTACAGAACCTCAAGACGGTGCCGTCTGCCTTTACATACATTATACCGAAGCCGGGATTTATCGGCGCCCCGCAGAAGCTACACCTATAGACCCTCATCTCGCCGAGATCTTCCTGGCCTCTCTTTCGGTCTCCCTAAGCATTACGATATCGCCCAACCTCACAGGCCCCTTGACATTGCGCGTCAGCACTCTGCCCTTATCTCGGCCCTCCAGCACCCTCACCTTGACCTGCGTCACCTCGCCGGCCACGCCAGTCCGCCCTAGTATCTGGACCACTATAGCGGCGACGGCGTCTTCGTAGGGCGAAAACTTGACCTCTTGAGCCATGCCGTCAAGATGGCGGCCCTTTATTAATTTTTCCCGCGGAGGCGACTCCGCCTCTTAAAACCTAAGCAGATCGGCCGCGGCCTGGCTACAAGCCTTTTATACTGGCGAAAAGGTGGCGCCATGCGAGGGGAATGTGCTTGAGGGGAAAGACCTCAGCTTTGGCTACGGCAATTTCAGAGTATTCGAGGACATAAATATCGCGGTTGACGAGGGGCAGATCGTCGCTATAGTGGGCCCGTCGGGCATAGGGAAGTCCACCCTTCTGAGAATTCTCGGCGGGTTCCTCAAGCCGTTGACCGGCTCCGTCCTCCTTTTCGGCAAGCCCGTGGTTAGGCCGACGCCTCAGATAATGCTGGTGCATCAATCAATTGTCACGTTCCCTTGGATGACCGCCCTGGAGAACGTCATGTTGGGGCTCCAGTATATGAAGATGGATCGGAGGGAGGCCGAGGAGGAGGCACGCCGGATCTTGGAGCTGGTGGGGCTTAGGGGCTTCGAGAGCTTTTACCCCAAGGAGATGTCGGGAGGCATGAGGCAGAGGGTGGCCATAGCGAGAGCTCTGGCCGCCAGACCCTCGGTGTTGCTTATGGACGAGCCCTTCAGCCACCTCGACGAGCTGACCGCCGAGAACCTCAGACGCGAGATCTACGACATACTTTTTAACGAGTCCACCTCGCTGAAAGGGGTCGTCCTCGTCTCGCACAACCTCTACGAGGTGGTGGAGCTCTCGGACGTCGTCTACGTCCTGAACGGCCGCCCCGCCCACGTGGTCGACATAGTCAACATAGACCTTCCCCGCCCCAGAAGCCTAAAGGACCCCTCAATAACGAAGTACGTGGACATGCTCTACACGAGCTTGACCTCGCCCAGGGAGCAGAAAGAGGGTGAGATATGATCGGCTATCTCGAGATAGCCCTCGCGACGGCGGTCTCGACGGCTAGAGTCCTGGCGTTAATAGGGGCCTCCATAGTCACTGGCTGGCTCCTGGGCTATATAGCCATCAAGAGCAAGGTTTTCGAGAACGTCTACACGTCGCTTATAGGGGTTTTCGAGTCCGTCCCGGTCTTCAGCTTCTTCCCGGTGGTCCTAGTCTTCTTCGTGAGCGGCATCGGCGGATATCTCGGGGCGGAGCTCGCGGCGGATTTCTTGGTGTTCACGGCCGTTGTGTGGAACATCTGGATAGGCATATACCAAGCCTTCAAGACGGTCCCGAGGGAGATGGTGGAGGTGGCCGAAAACGTGAGGCTGGGCTTCTTGAGCAGGATGAGGCACCTCTACATACCCTATTCCATGCCGCGGATAGCGGCCAACCTAATGCCCAGCTTCTCGGACGGATTTTTCTACATAACCGTGAGCGAGGTCTTCTCCGTGGGCTCCTCGCAGTACAGCGTTTTCGGGATAGGCTCAGTCATAGCGGAGCTGACCGCCGAGGGGAATTGGGGAAATCCCGCCTTCGTGCACCGCTACCTGTTCGCTCTGGGCATGCTGGCGCTTGCGGTGGGCTCCGTGATCTACGGCTTCAGGGAGCTCGCCAACTATGTGGCCGGGAAATACGCCATAGACAGCTCCATGCCCGTTAGGAGGATCAGGCTGATACCTCCGTGGCTGGCCAGAGGCGTGGGAGGGCCTCTGGCGAGGATTGCCAGGATCACAGCGGCGGTCCAGAGAAGGGCGACGCGGGAGCCCGTGTGGTACGAGGAGGAGAAAGGCCACGAGCATCTGTTTAAGGTAATAGGCGCGGCTGTAGGCCTCGCCATGCTCGGCGTCGTCATCTACGGCGCCATATCCGTGATCACGTCGACGCCGGCCTCCCTGTGGCGCGGTCTTCTGGACCAGACCGGCCAGATCTTGTTGGCCCTGGCGCTGGACTACGGCAGGGTTTTCGCCATAACGTTGCTGTCTATGGCCTTGGCCGTGACCCTCGGCTACTACCTCGCAACGCATCACGAGGTCGAGCGCGTCGTCGTGCCGGCGATACAGGTCTTCGCGGCCTACCCCGCCCCCGTATATTTCCCCCTGATCTTCGCGGCGACGTACCCCGTGATCTACGGCGTGCTGGGGTACTACGGCAACGAGCTCTACGCCATACTCCTGGGCTTCATATCTACGTTCTACTACGTCTTCTACAGCTTTTGGATGGGCCTTAAGGCCATGCCGCACGAGATCTGGGAGCTCATGGATAATCTGAACCTATCCTACTGGGGGAGGTTAAGGCTGATTCTGCTCCCGGCCGCTATGCCGTACCTAGTAGCCGGGATCTCGTCGACTATCGACAGCGCCTGGGGCGGCCTAGCCATAGGCGAGTATTGGCCCGGCATATACGACGGTCACGACCTAGCCGTTGGGAACGGCTTGATGAAGCTCATAGTGATATCCACGGCCGAGGGCAACATAGCGCTCGCCGCGTGGGCTTCCTTGATCTTCGGCGTGGTGGTCGTGTTGTTCGCGATATTCTTCACTAGAAGGTTGATGGATCTGGCCCAGAAGAAGTACGTAGTGGAGGAGGCCATATACGCGGCCTAGACGCCTCTCCCTCTAGGGTAATACAAATCGACGCCGGCCAAGCGCTCAACAGCTGACTAAAACTTTCAGCCTACTCTACTATATAAACCCTACAGTTAATTTAGCCGTGAGGGTAATTCTGGGCACGCCAGTTAGGACGGAACCCAAGCCCTGGCTCTATTTCGGCGTAGACGCGGTGATGATAAACGCCTTGGATGCCGACGGGAGGGCCAGAGAGCTCTTGGGGTTTGAGGGCGAGCTGTGGGTCGACTCGGGAGGCTACCAGATACTCAAGAGGGGCCTCTCCATATCGCCCTACACACTGGCTAAACGTTATCGGAGCATCGGATGCGACGTCTGCCTATCCCTCGACATACCGCCGACCCCTTCGGATCCGCCGGACGTGGCCGATAGAAAGGCCGAGGCCTCCTACAGGAACTGGCTGGTCCTCAAATCGGAATTGCCGGGGGCCAGGATAGTGCCGGTGGTCCACGTATATCCTGACGAGGGGCTCTTCTTGAAATGGATCAAGCGCTACGACGGGGCCGAGGAGCTGGCTGTGGGCGGCGCCGTGCCGTATATACTGATCTCCCGCGGAGTGCCCCGCGGCTCGCGCTCAGTTGCCTTAAGGCTGATTGCGATGGCCAGGCGCGAGTTCGGCGGCAGACTCCACGCGCTTGGGCTCGGCAGCCCGTCCATCTCGGCGGCTCTTGAGGCGCTTCGTATAGACTCGACCGACAGCGCTACGTGGAGGCTCAAGGCCGCTTACGGCAAGGTGCTTCTGCCTGGAGGGGGCGAGCGGCACGTGACCGATCGCCAGGTGAACTTCGGCAAGAAGAAGGCCAGAGACGACGAGCTGGTTGAGCTCTATCGGTTCCTGAAAAGCTCCGGCTTCCCCGTCCTCGACGGGTTCGAGGACTATATAGCCCGTCTCAAGGCCAGTTTCGAGTACCGCGCCCTCGTCAACGCTTGGATAGTGTTGAGGAGCCGCGAGCCTCCGCGGTCGAAGATCTTCCAGAAGCTTTATCAACAGTCGTTAAGCCTCCTCCGTGTCGATACGCCTCTCCAAAAGACCCAGTAGGGTAAAGCTCAGGGGACGGGCCGAGGCGGTATGCCCCGTGAGCAAGACAGTCGACGAGTACGTGGTCGAGGTCGAGTACGTGCCGAGGGAACACGCCTTGTTGATAGAGGAATTCGAGAAGATCTTGGAGAGCTATAGGGGCAGAGAGATATTCCACGAGGAGTTGGCGGTGGATATAGCCGAGAGGATAAGAAACGCCATATCGCCTGCATACGTCAAGGTCGTTGCGAGGTCGACCTACAGAGGCGTGGAGGTCGAAGTGACGGCCGAGATCGGCGGCCAGCCCACTATATATATTTAGGCGCTCCGCTAGTCGCTCTCATGATCGCCGCTGAGGGGCTCGGCAAGAGGTTCGGAGACGTGTGGGCGCTACAAGACGTCACGTTCTCGGCCGACGCCGGGCGCGTTGTGTCCATCTTAGGCCCTAACGGCGCTGGCAAGACTACTCTGGTGAGGATACTGATAACGGAGCTGTTGCCCACGAAGGGTAGGGCCTACGTCGCGGGCCACGACGTGGTCAAGGAAGCCGAGAAAATAAGGCGTAGGATAGCCGCAGTTCCGCAGGAGGGCTCGCCCATAGGGTTCCTCACCCCCTACGAGTTCGTGTACGCCTACCTCCTCTTGAGGGGATACCCCCGACGAGAGGCGCGGCGAAGGGCCGAGCAGGCGTTGGCGGAGCTCCAGCTCTCCGACGTGAAGGGGAGGGAGATACAGACCTTGTCGGGCGGCACTAAGAGGCGCGTGCTCCTCGCGGCCGTCCTAGCCGCCGACGTGGACGTGGTGTTCCTCGACGAGCCGACCACAGGCTTGGACGTATTCTCGCGCAGGATTGTGTGGAACGCAGTGTCGTCG
Source organism: Thermoproteus uzoniensis 768-20 (assembly GCF_000193375.1). Classification (GTDB taxonomy): domain Archaea; phylum Thermoproteota; class Thermoprotei; order Thermoproteales; family Thermoproteaceae; genus Thermoproteus; species Thermoproteus uzoniensis_A. The sequence continues at coordinate 1,291,767 of NC_015315.1, read as the reverse complement.
ATGAGGCGGAACGGCGTCACGGTTCTCCTGACCACTCACTACGTGGAGGAGGCCCAGTCGTTGAGCGACTACGTCGTTTTGATAAACAAGGGCAGGGTGGTGGACGTGGGCTCTCCCGGGGCCTTGATAGAGAAGGTGCCGGGCAAATACGTGGTCGAGGCATACGGGATCCCTAACTCGATAGATAGGAAGCCTCATATGGCCATAGGCGATAGGGGGATATACTTCGTCGACGACCCCGGCGAGATCGCCGACAGCTTGATCAGAGCCGGGGCTAAAGTGAGTATACGGCAGAGATCTCTCGAGGACTACGTGTTGTATAGGATAGGAGCCATATCGGAGGAGTCATGAAGAAGCTCTTGAGGGACATACTGGTGATTGGTTGGCTCAACGGCTGGGTCCCGCTAGTGCGTAGCTGGATCTGGCTTGTGGCAAACTCCGTGACGCCCCTCAGCTTCTTGATAGTTCTGGCCATTTACGCGGGCGAGGCCGGCCTTAGATGGGGTTTGCTGGGAGGCTTGATATGGACCGTCGCGTCTAACGGCATATCCTTAATAGGCGACGCCACCTTCTACAGGCTGGAGATAAAATTTCAGCAAATGTTGGTGGCTGCACCGGTGAGCCCAATCGCCTACGCGCTCGGCCTTGCGCTGAGCTCGTTCATATTCGCGGCGCCCGCCATAGCCTTCTACGCAGGCTACCTTGCAGTGCTCGGCGCGTTCACGATCATGGGAGCCGCCGCGCTGGCAATCTCCATGATACTGCTGTGGGTGTCCACGGCGGGCTTGGGCTTCGCCATATCGACCCTCATCAAACAGATGCGGTACGCCTGGGCCGTGCCGGGTATACTGAGCGCGGTGTTGTCGGCCATGGCGCCTGTCTATTGGCCGGCCACCGTGTTGCCCAACGAGCTTCTCGGCGTCCTGTTGCCGACGGGCGCGGCGGGCATAATAGGCCAATCGGCTCTGGGCATGGTCCGCTACGGCGCCTATGTGATCGTCGCGTCTTGGATCTCGCTCGTTATATACGCCGTAATTTCGCTGATTCTACTAGCCAAGG